>JAUYAK010000093.1 GCA_030693515.1 Opitutaceae bacterium | reverse complement strand
TTTCTCGCCGCTTCACGGACCCAGCACCAAAATCCTGCATTGGCCTCCCGCGCCTTTCCCGCGCGCCCCGCTCGGGGCGGCGGCGCTTCCGCGCCCGCCTCCGCCGCTTATGGGATGGCTGTGGTCACAGACCCGCCCTACGGGCTGCCGGCGGCCGACCATTGATGGCGCGAGCCTGCAAAGGCGCGCCTTCAGCGCGCCTCGCCCGCTTCGCTGAGTTGCGCGCGCTCGCCGGAGTATTTCTTCCACAGCTCGTCGAGCCGGGCCGCAATCTGCGGTTCGGTGCCGAGCACGATCCAGTAGCGGAACCGGTAGGTCGAGCGCGGCCCGAGCGCCACGCGATCGATGGGGGCGACGTGCATGCACGGACCGGCGGCGGGCTGGTCGGTCGCGCCGCCGCCGTGCGGGCCGAAATTCCAGTGTTGCGTCGCCGCCGGGCTGAAGACGGCCACACCCGCGCCGCCCGCGGCGAAAAAGGCCATCGCGGCGCGCGGCGGGCGGGCTTTGCCCCACGGCGGGCCCGGCGGCTGCGTTTCGGTGCGCCATGCGCCGTCGCCGAGGTAGCTTTTTACCGTGGAAAAATTGCGCGTGAAATAGCACGCGGGCACTTCCTGGTGCCGCGGCAGCGCCGGACCCCAGCGGTCGTCGGCCTCGCGCCGGGCCACAAATTCACAGCGCACGACCACGACGTCGGGCTGGCCCGGCTCAAACGCGGTCCACTGCCGCATCACCGCCGCGGCCGGCTCGCTCGGCATGTCCCAGAGGTTGGGAATCGTCTCGGCGAAGAGTGTGTGCTCGTCGAGGCGGCGAAACTCCGTCACGCGCGCCCACGAGCCGACGCCGCCGCCCTGGATGGGATTCCAAGCCCACGGGCTCCACGACTTGCTCTGGCCGTCGGCGCGGCGGTCGAGGACTTGGCCCGCGTAATACGACTGCTGGATGAGCCGGCCGGGGTCGGCGTAGTTGACGAGATTCCGCGGATAAGCGGCCGACGAGAGCCACGTGATCGCGCCGCCCTTGGCGCGGTCGATGCCGACGCGCACGGTGCCGTTGTCGAGCAGCAGCAGCTCTTCGCCCTGCGGCGCGGCGTTGGGCGTGGCGGCGTGCAGCGCGAGGGCGGTGGCGAGAAAAAGGCCGGCGAGGCGGGGCATGCCGCCGAGCCAACGCCCCGCGCTACGTGAGCGCAACCATCGCCTTGATCACGCCGGACTCGGGCTTCAGCCAGGTCGGAAACTCCGCGATCATGTCGTCGAATTTGGCGCGATGCGTGATCCACGGGCCGGTGTCGATCGTGCCATCCTCAATCAGGGCGATGATGCGGGCAAAGTCGCGCGTGAGGGCGTTGCGCGAGCCGAGGAGTGTAAGTTCGCGCCGGTGCATCGCGGGCGCCTGCGGAAACGAAATCTCTTGCTGCGTGATGCCGACAAACGCGATGCGTCCGCCGTAGGCCGCATAGTTGAGCGCCTGCGCCATCGACTTCGCGCTGCCCGTCGCATCGATCACGACATCGGCGAGCTGGCCGTGCGTGAGGGCGGTGAGCGCGGGCTGTTCGGAGCCGTCCCCGCGCGCGGTGATGGTGTGCGGCACGCCCATGCGCTCGCGGCAGAAGGCGAGGCGGGCCTCGTTCATGTCCATGACGATGCAGGTGGCGCCGGCGACCTTGACGAACTCGACCGCGCTCAGGCCGATGGGCCCGGCGCCGATGATGAGCACGTTTTCCCCGGCCTTCACGCCGGCGCGGTCCACGGCGTGGCAGCCGATGGCGAGCGTCTCCACGAGGGCGAGCTGCTCGTAGCTGAGTTTCTGCGAGACGTGGAGCTTGCGCGCCGGGAGGAGCACGCGCTCGCGCATCCCGCCGTCGCACATCACGCCGAGCGTCTGGTGGGCCTCGCAGCAGTTGGTGAGGCCACGGCGGCACGAGTAGCATTGCTGGCAATTGATGTAGGGCTCGACGGAGCAACGGTCGCCCGGCTTCACGTTGGTCACGCCCGCGCCGACGGCGAGCACCTCGACGCCGAGTTCATGGCCGGGGATGCGCGGGTAAGAGTAAAACGGCATCTTACCGAGAAACCCGCCGTAGTCGGTCCCGCAGATCCCGATGCGGTGCACGCGCACCAACGCCTCGCCCGGCGCGGGCGCAGCTGGCTCGGGCAGATCGAGCGCGCGGAAGGTCTGGGGCTTTTCGAGGAGGAGAGCTTTCATTTACGGCGGAGAGAGGGATGGACGTTATGCTGCACTGATTTCTCGGAAGATATTTTGCCACTGAGAGCACAGAGCACCGACACAGAGGACACGGAGTCGGAAATCCGGTTTCTCTGTGCCCTCTGTGTCGGTGCTCGGTGTGCTCTGTGACCCATGCCTTGCTCAGTGATTCGCTCGGAACGGCGTGAACGGCTGGTTCAGTTGTTCTCCGGCAGGCCTTCCTTGTGCCCGAGGTTTTTCACCGGGGCGAAAATGGCCTGCACCTCGGCGAGGAGTTGTTGGTCGAGCGGCGCGGCGGCCCACTTGGCCCAGTTGCGGATGTTGTTCGGGTTGGCGCTGCCGGAGACCGTCGTGGCGATATCGGGATTCGCGAGGGAGAACTGGAGCGCGAGTTGCGCGATGTCCACGCCCCGGCTCGCGCAGTGGGCGGCGGCGGCGCGGGCGGCGGCCTTCACGGCCTCGGGCTCCTTGAGCCACGCGGGCAGCGGGGCGTTGGTGAGCAGGCGCGCGCTGAACGGGCCGGCGTTCATCGCGCCGACGCCCTTGGCCTTGAGGTAGGGCACCATCTCGTCGGCAAAGCGCGTGTTTTGCAGCGTGTATTGGTTGTAGCTGAGCACGCAGTCCACGCTCGTCTGCTCGAGGATGAACTTAAAAATCTTCATCGGGTAGCCGCTGAAGCCGATGTAGCGGACCTTGCCGGCCTTTTGGATTTTCCGCAGCGCGGGGATCGTCTCGTCGACAATTTGCTGCATCGGGACGAACTCGATGTCGTGGCAGAGGATGATGTCGAGGTGGTCGGTGCCGAGGCGGTGGAGGGAGACGTCCACGCTCTCCGCGACGCGCTTCGCGGTAAAATCGAAATGCGGGAGGTCGTAGCGGCCGAGTTTGGTGCAGAGCGTGTAGCTGTCGCGCGGCACGCCCTTGAGCGCGATGCCGAGCAGGACCTCGCTCATCCCGCGGCCGTAGAACGGCGACGTGTCGATGAGATTGAGGCCGCAGTCGAGTGCGACGCGCACACTGCCGAGCGCCTCGTCGAGCGTGACGCTGCGAAACTCCGCGCCGAGCGAGCTGGCGCCGAAGGAGAGGATGGGAACGTGCAGATCAGTCTGGCCGAGGCGGCGGGTTTGCATGGCGGGTAGGGGAGAAAATCAGTTGGTGCGCACGCCGATCGAGAGGAGGACGTTGGCCCAGAGGGCCGTGTCGGCGGTCTGGATCGTGAGCACGTGATCGGGGCTCTCGACGTGTTTGTAGAAATCCCACTTCAGGATCGGCTCGAGCTTCAGCGCGCTGTTGCCCGCCTCGTCGAGGATCGTGCGGTAGTCTTTCCAGACCGGCGGCTCGCCGAACTTCGCGTAGGGATCGTCGGGCGGGATGCCCATGGTGTTGACGTGATCGACGGGCACGGCGCTGAGCAGCGCACGCAGCACCTGGGCGCAGGTGACGACGCCGGGGGCGAGATTGAGCGAGATGAGCTCGGCGTTGGGGCCGCGCTTGGTCGAGGCGGGATAGTGGCCGTCGGCGATCAGGATTTTTGCGTGGTGGCCGGCCCGGGCGACGACGCGCAGAATTTCGGGGTGGATGAGGGTGGTCTTGAGCATCGGGGAAAAGTTTAGCGTGCCGCCGTGTGTTGGCGAAACGCCGCGATCGTCTGGCGGGCGGCGGCCGCGGCGTCAGGCAGCGGGAAAATTTCCGCCGAAAGGTAGCCGCCGTAGCCGATGGCACGCAGCGCGGCCATGATCGGTGCGACGTGGGTCTGCCCCAAACCGATGGCGCGGCGGTTGGAGTCGGCGAAATGCACGTGGCCCACCCGGTCGCCGGCTTCGCGCAACGCCGCGGCGGAGTCGGCCTCCTCGATGTTCATGTGAAACAAGTCCGCGAGGATGCGGACGGGCCCGAGCTGCTGCGTCCGCAACCAGGCGGCGGTGTCGCCGAGGCGGTTGAACAGATTCGTCTCGTAGCGGTTGAGCGGCTCGTAGAGCAGCGTCGTGCCATGGCCTGCGGCGCGAGTGCCGAGATCGGCGAGCGCCTCGGCGAGCCACGCCAGGGCCTGCTCGCGCGACACGGCGCCCTCCCAGCGGCCTTGCATCGAGCCGATGATGGCCGGCGCGCCGAAGCGCCCCGCGAAGTCCACGATCTCGGCGATGAAGGCCCGCGCGTCGCGGCGCACGGTGGCATCCGCGGAGGTCAGCGAGAGTTTGCGGACGACCCAACCGGCCCCGGTGCCGATGGCGGCGACCCGCAGCCGGTGCTGCGCCAGCAGGGCGGTGAGCACCTCCGCATCGAGCGCGGCGGCGGAAGGCGGGAAAATCTCCACGGCATCGTAGCCGAGCGCGGCGGCCTGCGCGCAGCCGTCGGCGAGCCCGCCTTGGAAAACAAACGGCCCGGCCTTGGCCTCGGGCACGAGAGAGACGGTGATGGCGGAGCGCATGGGAGCAGACGATCTCAGCCGGTCGGACTGCACTGGCGAGGAAAACGTGCGGACAGGAAACTAAACTAGTTAACTTCGTTTTCCGCGACGGAGTCTTGCCGCCGCTGATGGCGGCAGCAAGGTGAGGTGTCGTGCCCCCCCGTTTGTTCCTGCTGTTTCTGCTCCCCGGTTTCGCCGCATCGACGGCGGTGCGCGGGGCCGTCGATTTCGACCGCGAGGTTCGGCCCATCTTGTCGGACAAATGTTTTCACTGCCACGGGCCCGACGAGTCCGGCCGCAAGGGCAAGCTCCGACTCGACACCGCCGAGGGCTCGCGCCGTGAGCGCAACGGCACCCGCCCGGTCGTCCCCGGCCGGAGCGCCGAGAGCGAACTGATCTTTCGCGTGTCGAGTGCGGAGTCCGACGAAGTGATGCCGCCGCCCGAGTCGAAGCTCGCCCGCCTCACCCCGGCCGAGATCGACACGCTGCGCCGCTGGATCGACGAGGGCGGAGAATATCGCGGCCACTGGGCCTTTGAGAAACTGGGGCCCGTGGCCTTGCCGGCGGCAACCCAGGCCGCGCATCCGATCGATCAGCTGGTTTCGACCGGGCTCGGTGCGCGCAAGCTTGCCCTGCAACCCGAGGCGGATCGCGCGACGCTCATTCGCCGCGTGTCGCTCGATCTGACCGGCCTGCCGCCCACGCCCGCGGAGATCGCGGCATTCACCTCCGACGCGTCGCCTGACGCCTACGCGCGGCTTGTCGATCGTCTGCTCGCTTCGCCGCGCTACGGCGAGCGCATGGCGGTGGATTGGCTGGACCTCGCGCGCTACGCCGACAGCTACGGTTTCCAAGTCGACCGGCCGCGCGACATGTGGCCGTGGCGCGACTGGGTGATCAAGGCGTTCAACCAGAACCTGCGCTGGGATCAGTTTGTGACCTGGCAGGTGGCCGGCGACCTCCTGCCCAACGCCACGGAGGAGCAAGTGCTGGCCACCGCCTTCAACCGGCTGCACCCGATGGAGGCCGAGGGTGGCTCGATCGAGGAGGAATATCGGATCAACTACGTGAACGATCGCGTGACGACCTTCGGCACGGCGTTTCTCGCCCTCACGCTCGAGTGCGCGCGCTGCCACGACCACAAGTTCGACCCGATTCCGCAGAAGGATTTCTACTCACTCGGGGCGTTTTTCCAGAACATCGACGAGGCGGGGCTCTACTCCTTCTTCACACAATCCGCCCCCACGCCCGCGATGTGGGTGCCCGACGCCGCGCACAAGGCCAAGTATTCCACCGCCGTCGCCACGGTGAAAACGGCCGAGGCGAAACTCGCCGCCGTGCGCGATGAACGCCGCGCCGCTTTTGACGTGTGGCTGAAGAACAACGCGACGGCCCCCATGGCGCTGAGCGGCGAAATCGCGCGCTTCAGTTTCGATCAACGCGAGGCGGTGCCCGCGCCCGCGCCGGCGAAGGCCAAGGGCAAAGCCGCCGCTGAGCCGGCCCCTCCCGAGGAAGTCCCCGCCGCCGCCACCGAGAAGCTCCCCGGCGCGAGTCGCTTCGCCAGCGCGATCAAGGCGGGCGACTACGCCTCGACGCCGAAGGAAAATGAATCCGTCCCCGGCCGCGCCGGCCAGGCGATCAAGCTCACCGGCGATCACCCGATCAACACGCGCCTCGGCAATTTTCACCGCCACGATCCCTTCACCATCTCGATTTGGGTGCGCACGCCCGACGTCAAGGAACGCGCCGTCATCCTGCACCGCTCGCGTGCGTGGACCGATGCGGCGAGCCGCGGCTACGAGCTGCTGATTGAGGAAGGCCGGCTCAAGTGGTCGCTGATTCATTTCTGGCCCGGCGACGCCCTCTCGATTCGCGCCAGCGCACCGCTCGCGGTCGGCGAGTGGGTCCATGTCACCGTGACGAACGACGGCTCAAGCCTCGCCGCCGGCTTGCGCCTCTACGTCAACGGCCAGCCGGTCGCCACCGATGTCATCCGCGATCACCTGACGAAGGACATCACCGGCGGCGGCGGCGACTTCATCGCGGTTGGCGAGCGCTTCCGCGACCGTGGCTTCAAGGATGGGCTGGTTGATGAGCTGCGCGTTTTCGATCGTGCGCTCACGGCCCTCGAAGCACGCGAGGTGTTTTCACCCGGCGGTGGCGAACGCGGCGAACGCGAGGCCCTGTTTGCCTACTACCTCGCCAGCCACGACGAACCTTATCGGACCCAACTCGCCGCCGTCGCCGCGGCGCGCGCCGAGCAGACGAAGATCGCCGACGAGGCCAAGGAGATCATGGTCATGCGCGAGCTGCCGCAGCCCAAGCCGGCCTTCGTGCTCAAGCGTGGCGAGTATGATCAACGCGGCGCCCGCGTGACGGCCGATACGCCCTCGGCCCTGCCGCCGTTCCCCGCTGATCTGCCGCGCAACCGCCTCGGGCTCGCGCGCTGGTTGACCGACCCGCGCCATCCGCTGCTCGCGCGCGTCACCGTGAATCGCTTCTGGCAGTCGCTCTTCGGCCGCGGCCTCGTGAAGACGGCCGACGATTTCGGCACACAGGGCGAGCGCCCGGAATACGCCGCGCTGCTCGACTGGCTCGCCAGCGAATTTGTGCGCTCAGGCTGGGACGTTAAGGCGTTGCTCAAGACCATCGTGACCTCGCAGACCTACCGGCAGCGCAGCTTCGCCTCGCCGGCAAACGCCGCCGACGATCCGGAGAACATCCGCCTCGCGCGCGGCCCGAGCCACCGCCTCTCCGCGGAAATGATCCGCGATCAGGCGCTGGCGGCGAGCGGGCTACTGGTGGAAAAAATCGGCGGCGTGCCGGTTTTCCTCTACGACCATCCCGAGTCGTTCAAACCTGAACCGGCCGGCAAGGGCGAGGCGCTCTACCGGCGCAGCGTCTATACCTTCTGGCGCCGCAATGGGCCCGCGCCCGTGCTCGAGTCGTTTGATGTGCCCAACCGCGTCGTGTGCGTCGCCCGGCGCGACACCACCACCACCGCGCTTCATGCGCTCGTGCTCCTCAACGGCCCGCAGTTCGTCGAGGCCGCGCGCGTGCTCGCCGAGGAGCTCCACCGGGCGCACGCCGGCCGCGACGACGCGCTGGCGGCCGCGGCCTTTCTCCGGCTCACCGGCCGCGGGCCCTCTGCCGCCGAGCTGCGCATTCTCACCCGTCTGCTCGGCGAACAGCGCACATGGTTCACGCAGCATCCCGCCGACGCCGCGGCCTACCTCAAGATCGGCGAGAAACCCGCGGACCCGGCGCTGCCCGCGCCCGAGATTGCCGCCGTAGCGACGCTCGCGATCACGCTCATGAACCATGATCTGTTTTCGGTGAAACGATGAACTCGAATCAAGATGCCTCAGAACGGTGGGCGGGCGCGTCCCTGCGCCCGCATGGGACAGCCACGACCAAAGTGAGTAATGCGGGCACCGGGACGTGCCCGCCCACCTCGGGGCAGCCCCTCTGCACCGGCGGCGATCCGTGGCATCTGATGAGCCGCCGCGAGTGCCTCAATCGCTTCGCGCTCGGCCTCGGCGGCATCGCCCTCGGCGAGCTCATGGGCGGCCGGGCCCAGGCCGCCACCGCCGATGCGCCCGTGCTGGGCCGGCCGCACTTCGCTCCGAAGGCCAAGCGTATCATTTATCTGTTCCAGTCGGGCGGTCCCTCGCAGCTCGACCTCTTCGACTACAAGCCCGTGCTCAACCAGCGGCACGGCGAGCAGCTGCCTGATGCCGTGCGCGGCGGCCAGCGTCTCACCGGCATGTCCGGCAACCAAAGCTCGATCCCGATCGCGGGTTCGCCATTCAAATTCGAGCGCCACGGCCGCAGCGGCGCCTGGGTGAGTGATCTGCTGCCGCACACCGCCAAGATCGCCGATGAGCTGTGCTTCGTGCGCTCGATGCATACCGAGTCGATCAACCACGGGCCGGGCGTGACGTTCATGCAGACGGGATCGCAGATTCCGGGGCGGCCCAGCTTCGGCGCGTGGCTCGACTACGGACTCGGCAGCGAGCGCGAGAATCTCCCGGCCTTCGTCGTCCTCATCACGAAGGACAAAAAGGGCCAGCCGCTCATGTCGCACCTCTGGGGCTCGGGGTTTCTCCCGGCGAAGCACCAGGCCGTGCGTTTCCGCTCCGGGCCTGATCCGGTGCTCTATCTCCGCAACCCCGAGGGCGTCTCGCCGGAGAACCGCCGCCTCGCGCTCGACCGCTTGCGCGACCTGCACGAGGAGCAGTTTGCCGGCACCCCCGACGGCCTCATCAACGCGCGCATCGCGAATTACGAGATGGCGTTCAAGCTCCAGACGAGCGTGCCCGAGGTCACGGACCTCAAGGATGAGCCCGCGCACGTCGTCGATGCCTACGGGCCCGACGCGCGCACGCCCGGCAGCTTCGCGGCCAACTGCCTGCTGGCGCGCCGGCTCGCCGAACGCGGCGTGCGCTTCATCCAGCTCTACCACCAGGATTGGGATCACCACGGCGGCCTACCGGGCGGCATCAAGCGCGAGTGCGGGCAGACCGATCGCGCCTCGGCCGCGCTGATCGCCGATCTCAAGCAGCGCGGGCTGCTCGACGACACCCTCGTCGTCTGGGGCGGCGAATTCGGCCGCACCAACTACTGCCAAGGCCTGATGACCGCGAACAACTTTGGCCGCGATCATCACCCGCGGTGCTTCACGATTTGGATGGCGGGCGGTGGTGTGAAGCCCGGCTACGTCCACGGCGAGACCGACGAGTTCGGCTACAACATCGCGCGCGATCCCGTGCATATCCACGACCTGCACGCGACGATCCTGCACCTCTTCGGCGTGGATCATGAGCGGCTCACCTACAAATTCCAGGGCCGCCGCTACCGTCTCACCGACGTGCACGGGCACGTCGTGAAACCGATTTTGGCGTAGCCTGCGCGCCCCGTCCTACTGAGTCTCACGCCATCGACTGACCGCGCGGTCGGAAGTAGGGCGGGTCTGTGACCCGCCCAGCGAACATCCACTGACGCTCGAGGGCGGGTCACAGACCCGCCCTACCCCAGACACCAGCACGCTCGCTTGTTAGCTTCAGGCTATTGGAGAAGCCTTAATGGTGAGTAGCGAACCAACGAGCGTCGCGAGCGCATCAGGACCGCCCACGTTGCCGGGAAACACGACGTAGGCGAGGCCGGGCCACTTGCTCTCCGGGCCGGCGCGCCAGACGGGCACGCCCGGCAGCGCCTGGCCGAGCACCAGCGCGCGGCGGAGGCCGAGGGCGCGCGTCGCGGTGTCACTGGACGTGATGCCGCCCTTGGCGATGAGCCAGCGCGGGCGCACGGCGAGGTCGCGCACGATCCCAACGAGACTCGCGGAGACGGTTTCACCGATGGCCAGGCTGTGCGCGGCGTCGCGGCCGGTGATGAGGCGGCGGCTTGTGACCAGCGCGGCGCTGCGGCCGGCCGCGATGGCTTCCGCCAAAGCCGCGGCGCAGCGCGCAATCTCGGCGGCCCGGCGATCATCGAGGAGGAGCTGTTCGACGGAAAGCTCCACGCGCACCAACGTCGGGCAGGCGGCGAAGAGCGCCTCAAGCTGCGCGGAGGTCTTGCCCACGTAGGAGCCGGCCACGAGGAGACCGCCATGGCGTGTGTCCGTATCGGTCAGCTCGGCGGCGGTAAGCAGCGGACGCGGTGAGATGCCGGCGTAAGCGGCGACGAAATCCGCCGCGGTGCGAAACAGGTAGCGGCGGCCCGCGCGCTCGGCGTGGGCGAGCACATGGGTGAGCGCGGCGAGATCGCCGCGCCCGGCGGCGTTGACAATCGCGACGCCACCGCGAGGCAGCGTGGCGAGCTTGGCGGCCACGGTCTCCGCCTCGCGCGTGCGCAGATCGTCGAGGGAGATGGAGAGGACGTCGGCGGCGCGGATGCGGCCGGCGGTCTTTTCCTCGACCCAGGCGCGCAGATCGGAGGAACGGTAGCCGAAGGAGGCATCGCGGGCGAATTCGGTTTCGCCGGCCGGCACCAGTCGGTCGCCGTCGGCGACGTAGTGGGTGTCGCCGATCGTCACTCGACCGCCGGCGAAAAAGGCCGGGATAATGAGCGTGCCGTCGAAGCCGCCGCCCAGCGCCTCGGCGAGGGCGTCGGTCTCCGCGGGGTAATGGCCGCGCAGCGTGGAATCGCCGCGGCTCACGACGGTGAAGGCCCGGCCGGTCGCGGCGGCGGCGCGCGCGAGGTGGGCGCCAATCTCGCGGTTGATCGCGCAGGCACGGGCGACGGGGAAGGCGCGCGTGTTGGTCAGGATGTAGCAGCAGGGCTCGGGAGCGCGGAGTTCGGCGGTGAGCTCCTCGACGCCCCACGTCGTCAGCACGGGAATGCCGTGGACCGTCTGGGTGCCCGTGGGATCGTCGTCGAGGACGATGATCTTCGCGGCGGCGGCGCGGGGCGCGATCGCCGGCTCGGGCGGGAGCGAGGCGAGGAGGGCGGAGCGGGAGAGCATGGCGCGGCGGGAGGATCAGTTGACGACGTTGACGGGAGCGCCGGCGAGGAAGGCGCGGACGTTGGCGACGGCGGTGTCGAGGAGGCGGCGGCGCGCGGCGCCGGCAGCCCAGGCGATGTGGGGCGTGACGAGGCAATTTTTTGCGGTGAGCAGCGGGTTCGTCGCCGGCGGGGGCTCGGCGGAAAGCACATCGACGCCCGCGGCCGCGATCGTGCCGGCGGCCAGCGCGGCGGCGAGGTCGGCATCGACGACGAGCGGGCCGCGGCTCGTGTTGAGCAGGATCGCGGTGGGCTTCATGAGGGCGAGACGGGCGGCGTGGACGAGGCCCTGCGTCTCGGGCGTGAGCGGGCAGTGCAGCGAGACGACATCGGCGCGGCGGAAAAGATCGTCGAGCGCCACGCGCTCGGCGCCGGGCGTGTCGCCGCGCGAATGCGCCAGAATCTTCATGCCGAAGGCGCGCCCGAGGTCGGCGACGGCGCGGCCGATGCGGCCCCAGCCCACGATCCCGAGCGTGAGCCCATCGAGCTCGACGAGCGGGCGGTCCCAGTAGCACCAGTCGGCGCTCGTAGCCCAGCGGCCGGCGCGGACGGTGGCGCCGTGGTGACCGGCGCCGTTGACGAGCTCGAGCAGGAGGGCGAAGGCGTGCTGCGCGACGGCGCGCGTGCCGTAGGTGGGGACATTGCAGACCGGGATGCCACGCGCGCGGGCGGCGGCGGAATCGACGACGTTGTGCCCGGTGGCGAGCACGCCGATGTAGCGCAGGGCCGGCAGCTGCGCGATCGTCTCGGCGCGGAGCGGGCATTTGTTGGTGAGCACGATCGTGGCCTCGCGGGCGCGGGCGACGATGTCGGCCGCCGCGGTGCGGTCGTGGAGGGTGCAGGGGCCGAGGGCGCGCAGCGCGTCCCAGGAAAGATCGCCGGGGTTGAGGGTATGGCCGTCGAGGACAACGAGGTTCATCGGACGAAAAAGCAAAGGCCGCGGCGGCCCGCTGGCGAGCGCGCGGCGCGGCTTAACGCGCGATGCCGCAGAAACGCCTTTTCGCGCGGGGCCAAGTGTGCAACGTCCGGGCGCACGCTGGCGAAACGATGAAACTCTACTTCATGGGCATCTGCGGGACCGCGATGGGCAACGCCGCGCTTCTCGCGCGGGCGGCCGGGCACGACGTGCTCGGCGCCGACACCGGGGTCTATCCGCCGATGAGCGACGTGCTCGCCGCCGCCGGCATCACCCTGCACGAGGGCTACGACGCCGCGCGCCTCGAAAAACTCGCGCCCGACCTCGTGATCGTGGGCAACGCGATGTCGCGCGGCAACGAGGAGGTCGAGTGGCTGCTCGACACGCGCGCGATCCCGTTCACCTCGCTGCCGGCGATGCTGCACGACCTGGTGCTGAAGGGCCGGCGGAACCTCGTCATCTGCGGCACGCACGGCAAGACCACCACGACCGCGCTCGCGGCGTTTCTGCTGCGGGCGGCGGGCCGTGATCCCGGTTTCCTGATCGGCGGCGTGCCGCAGGATCCGCCGGTGGGCGCGCACCTCGGCGCGGCGGCGGAGTCGTTCGTGATCGAGGGCGACGAGTATGACAGCGCGTTCTTCGACAAGCGCAGCAAGTTCATCCACTACGCGCCGCACGTGGCGGTGCTGAACAACCTTGAGTTCGACCACGCGGACATCTTCCGGGATTTGCAGGACATCAAGCGGACATTCACGCACCTCGCGCGCATTGTGCCGCGCAACGGCTGGATCGTCGCCAACGGCGACGACGAAAATCTCCGCGCGCTCGGGCCGATGTCCTGGACGCGGGTGGTGCGCGTGGGCCTCGGCGAGGCCCACGATACGCGCATCGTCGATTTCAAGGAGGGCGCGGCGGGCGCGGAGTTTGCGCTGCTCTGGCGCGGCGCACCGTGGGCCCGCATCACCTGGGCGCTGCCCGGCATCTACAATGCCCGCAACGCCGCGATGGCCGCCACGGCCGCGGCCCTCGCGCTGCATCCCGCTAATCCGACGGCGCTGCCGCTGGCGGCACTGGCGCGCTTCCGCGGCGTGAAGCGCCGGCAGGAAGTGCGGTTGAGCGATGCGCGCTTCACCGTGATCGAGGATTTCGGCCACCATCCGACGGCGCTGGCGGAGACGCTGCGGTCGTTTCGCGCGCGGCATCCGGGCGCGGTGCTGACCGCGGTCTTTGAGCCGCGGAGCAACACGGCGCGGCAGAAGACGCTGCAGGACGATTTCACCCGCGCGCTCGCCCTGGCCGACAGCGTCTATCTTGGGCCCGTCAACCGCCCGGAGAAACTCAGCGCCGACGAGCGTTTCGATCCGGAGGCTGTGGTGCGCGAACTGCGGGCGCAGGGCCTCGACGCGCATTGCGCCGGGACCAACGCGGCGGTGCTTGATCAGCTCGTCGCGCACACGACGGGGGCTCAAGCGATGCGGCCCCGCGTGGTGGCGTTTTTCAGCAACGGGAGCTTCGACGGCATCATCGGGAAGTTCGTCGCGGCGGCGCAGGCGTGAGTGGGTAGAGATGCCGCTTGCGTCACGGGCGCGGTGTGGCTGTCTCGCGAGAATCTCCGCCCCATGAATGTGCCCCCCCGCGCCCTCGTTGCCCGGTTCCTCGTTTTGCTGGCCCTGTTGACGGGTGGCGGTGTGATCCACGCGGCGGCACCGGTGGAGAATCCGATGCTCGCGCGAATCTTCCCGTCGATCGTGCGCATCGAGGCCATCCGGTTGCGGCCGAGCGACGGGCGGCTCACCAAGCAGTGGACGGGCGGCAGCGGTGTGCTCATCTCTACGCAGGGCCACCTCGTGACAAACTGCCACGTGACCGAGGACGGTGATTTTTTCCGCTGCTATCTCTACGATGGCACGCACGTCGAAGCGAAGCTCGTGGGGCAGGACGCGCTGACGGACCTGGCGGTCCTGCAACTCGATCTCACGCAGCGGGCGAAGGGCGCGGCTCCGCTGGTCGTCGCTAAATTTGGCGATTCCGCCAAACTCGTCGCGGGCGAGGAAGTCTTTGCGCTCGGGAGCCCGGGCTTCCTCTCGCAGTCGGTGACGCGGGGCGTTGTATCAAATCCCTCGCTCGTGCTGCCGGAACAAACAGTCGGCCGCATGATGCTGCGCGGTGAAGACGTGGGGCTCTTTGTGCGCTGGGTGCTGCATGATGCGCGGATTTTCGGGGGCAACAGCGGCGGGCCGCTCGTCAACACGCGGGGTGAGATTGTCGGCATCAATGAAATCGGCGTCGTGAGCCTGAGCGGCGCGATTCCGAGCAACCTCGCGAAGAGTGTTGCGGAGCAAATCATCACGTCGGGTCGCGTGACGCGCGGCTGGTCCGGCGCGACCGTGCAGCCCCGGCTCGAGGCTGACGGCGCCAGCGTGGGCGTGACGGTGGCGGATGTGGTCGTGGGCTCGCCGGCGGAGCAGGCGGGACTGAAGCCGGGCGACGTGATCCTCGCGTGCGATGGCCATGCCATCGAGGGGGCGGAGGAAAAGGCGGTGGCGCATTTCAACCGGCTCGAGGCCGGGCAGCTGCCGGGCAGCGATCTCGTCGTGGATTTTTTGCGGGGAGGGAAAAAACAGACGGTGCGCGTAAAGCTCGCCGGCCGGGAACCGGCGCGCGCCGACGATGTGGAGCTGCGCACCTGGGGTGCGGTCGTCCGCGATCTTACCGCGAAGGTGGCGCGGAGCGAACGCCTGCCGGACGCGCGCGGCGTGTGGCTCGAGAATATCCGGCCCGCCGGGCCGGGCGGCCAGGCCGAGCCCGTGCTGCGCCGCGGCGACGTGCTGATCGCGGTCGATGGCAAACCTGTGGGCACCGTCGCGGAGCTGCGCGAGATGACCGCGAGGCTGATGGTTGACGCGCCCAAGGGCGTGCGGCCCGTGATCGCCAGCGTGCGGCGCGAGGGCGCGGTGCTCAGCTCCGTCGTCGAGCTGCGCGCGCAGGACGAGCGCAACATCACGCCGCTCGCGCGCAAGGCCTGGCTCGGAATCGCCTCGCAGCCGCTGACGCCGAAGCTCGCCCAGCGCCTTGGCATCAAGGCCGAGGGAGGCGCGCGGGTGACGCGGCTCTACGCCGGCACCAAGGCGGCGAGCGCCGGCCTGCAAGTCGGTGACATCATTCTCGCGGTTGACGGCAACCCGGTGACGGCGCGCCGGCAGGAGGACACCGATGTGCTCGCGCGCCAGATCCGGCAGTATCGCGCGGGCACGACGGCCAAGTTGTCCCTGTGGCGCGAAGGCGCGACCCAGGAACTTGAGGTTGGACTTGAAGAGCAGCCCGTCCCCGCGGCCGAGATGCCCTGGTGGCAGGATGTGGCGCTGGAGTTTTCCGCACGCGAGCTGGCCTTTGAAGATCGCGTGCGCCTGCAAATCGGGCCCGACGCCAAGGGCGCGATCGTGGAGAGTGCGATTCCGGCCGGCTGGGCTGCGCTCGCCGGGCTGCGCGCCGACGATGTGATCGAGCGCGCGGGCGACACGCTGGTCGCCGGGCTCGAGGACCTGAAACAGGCCCGGGCGGCGGCGGACGGAAAACCGTGGTGGGTGCTCCTCGTGCGCCGCCGCGGCCAGACTCTTTTTGTCGAAATCAATCTGAAGCCCGCCAACTCCCCATGAAACGCCTTCTCCTTCCATGCTTCGCGCTGGGCGCGACCGCCGTATTTGCTGCGCCCGCGGCCGAAGCCGAAGCCGGCCGCGCGCTGGTGAAGCGGCACGCCGATGCGATCATCGGCGTCGAGCTCGTAGTCACGGTGAAGATGAAGATGAACGGGCAGGAAATGCCACCGCGCGATCAGCCGGTGGAGGTGAACGGCACGGTCATCGCGGCGAACGGCCTCACGGTGACATCGCTCGCCGGGGTGGACCCGCGTGTGATGTTTGAGGCGGCGCGCGCGATGCAGGGCGGTGGTCAGCGCGGACCGGAGCTGGTGAGCGCCGATTTCAAGGAAGTGAAGCTGCGCCTGGCCGACGGCAAAGAGGTGCCGGCGAAATTTGTGCTGAAGGATGCCGACCTTGATTTGGCGTTCATGGCGCCCGAGACGGACGAGCCGGGCCGCGTGTTTACTTATGTGGACTTGGCTGCGACTGCGGAAGGCACGGTGCTGGGGCCGTATTTCTTCGTGGCGCGGGCTTCGAAGGCCCTGCAACGCGTGCCGCTCATCCGCTCGACTGAACTCGTGGGCATTGTCGAGAAGCCGCGGAAGTTTTTCCTCATCGCAGACCAATCGGTGGGCAGCCCCGTGTTTGACCCCGCCGGGCGCACGCTGGGCATCTATCTACAGCATTTCGCGAGCGGCCGCCCGAGTGGCATTGTAGTGCTGCCCGCGGCGGACATCGCCGAGATGGCGAAACAGGCCGCCGCGGCGCAGGCGGCACCGAAGCCCGCCAACTAAGCGTGTTGCGGTGCAGACCGCGGGTTCCGCGCTGTGTCGGTATGGCGCGCTGGAGTTTCCGGCAGGACGAAGGCTCCCAACAGCACGGTGACGGTGAATTCGGTGCCGATGCCGGACTCACTGCTCACTGTGATCTCGCCTTCCATCAAGTGCGCGAGGCGCTGGCAAATCGCCAAGCCGAGCCCACTGCCGCCATACCGGCGCGCAGTGGAGGTGTCGCCCTGAGTGAACATCTGGAAGAGCCCTCCAATTTTATTCCGAGGGATGCCGATGCCGGTGTCGGTGACGCGCACGGTGAGGCAGCCTTGCGTCGCGCCTGCGACGGGAGGGGTCCATGCCATCCCGACCGTGACGGAACCGTGCGGTGTGAACTTGAGGGCGTTGTCCACGAGGTTGACGAGGATCTGGCGGAAACGCATCGGATCGCCCTCGACGATGAGTGGGTCGGAGAGTTCGGGCACGAACCGTAGTTCGAGCTGGCGCTGGGCCGCGCGAGGCGCGAAGAGACGCACGACATCCTGTGCCGTTTCGGCCGGACCAAACGGCACGTGCTCCAGAGTGAGCCGGCCGCGCTCGATCTTCGTGAGATCGAGGATGTCGTTCATGAGCGAACCGAGCCGCGCACCTTCCCCGAGGATGGTGGTGACGTAGCTGCGCTGAGTGTCGTCGAGCCGCGATTCGCGGAGGAGATTGGCAAAACCCATGACCGCGTTCAGCGGGGTGCGGATCTCGTGGCCCATCACGGCGAGGAAATCGCTCTTGGCTTGGTTGGCCTCGTCGGCGCTGGCCCGGGCCTGCAGGAGCTGGCGCTCGGCCTGGTCGCGGCCGCGGAGTTGCGTGCGCAGTGCGGCGATATGCTGGGCCGAGGCCAGCAACGCGGCGCTCAGCGCGGCCGCGAGGCCGAGAATCGCCAGGCGTGCGAGCGCCGGCTCGGCCAGGCTGGCGAGGAGGGCGCCGGCCAGCGCGGCGGCGAGGGCGAGCCCGCACAGCAGGCCGGAGAGATCGTGGGTTGTGCCCTGTCGTGCCACGCTGCGACGGGAGACCAGCCACCCGGTGGTGGCGGCGGCAACGACCAGTAGCGCATCCAAGTGGAGACGCGCCACGGAGGCGTAAAATTCGGCGAGCGCGGCCATCGCACTGACCCTGCCCGACGGGTCCGGGACCGCAAAAGGTGGTGCTACGCAGACGAGGCTGCGTAGTTACCGCGAGGCGCCCCGCGTCACTGCGCCTGCTTCGCGACCTTGCGGGTCGCGGGAGCATCGCCGGCAGGGAGGGCCAGGAGATCGTAGTCCTCGTGGCCGGTGATGCGCACGTGGGCGAATTCGCCGATGGGCACGGTGATCGGGAGGTAAACACGGCCGTCGATGTCCGGCGCGTCGGCCTCGCCACGAGCAACGCCCGGCTCCTCGACGAGGACCTTGATGGTGCGGCCGGTGAAGGTTGCGCTGACTTGGGCGGCGATTTCCTTCTGGAGTTTCATCACGCGGTGCCAGCGAGCTTCCTTGGTTTTCTTCGGAATCTGGCCGTCCATCTTGGCGGCACGCGTGCCTTCCTCCTGCGAATAGCGAAAGACGCCGAGGCGCTCGAACTTCGTCTCGCGGATGAAGTCGCAGAGTTCATCGACATCGGCCTCGGTCTCGCCGGGGAAGCCGACGATGAACGTCGTGCGGATCGCGATGCCGGGGATGCCCGCGCGGATGCGCTGCATGAGATCGCGGATGTAGGCGGAGGAGGTCTCCCGCTGCATCAGGCCGAGCATGTGATCGCTGATGTGCTGGAGCGGAATGTCGATGTAGCGCGCGACCTTGGGGCACTCGGCGATCGTGCGGATGAGTTCGTCGCTCCAATGCGCGGGATGCGTGTAGAGCAGGCGAATCCAGAAATCACCCTCGATGGCGTTGAGCTGGCGGAGCAGGGTGGTGAGCGCCGTGCCGCGCGAGGAATCCACCGGGGTGCGCGGGTTGGGGCGCTGGTCCCAGGTGTCCATGCCGAAGAATGTCGTGTCCTGCGAAATCAGGTTAATCTCCTTCACGCCTTCGCGCACGAGCTGCCGCGCCTCGGCGACCACGCTCTCGACCGTGCGGCTGCGGTGCCGGCCACGGATCTGCGGGATGATGCAGAAGGTGCAGGGATGGTTGCAGCCCTCGGCGATTTTGATGTAGGCGAAATGCCGCGGGGTGAGCCGGAAACGCGGCGTGTCGTAGTCGGGGATGTAGGTCGAGCGGCCCTCGATGAAGACCGGGGGCGCGTCGTCCGCGGCGCGATCCTTGGCGAGGATTTCGCGGATGATGGGTGCCACCTTCGTCACTTGATCGAGGCCGATGAAGGCATCGACCTCGTCGTGCAGCTCCGACTTCAGGTCCTTCGAAAAGCGCTGAGACATGCAGCCGGCGACAATCAGCTTTTGATGCTGCCGGCGCTTCTTCATGCCCCGGTCCTGATGCACCTCGAGGATATGGCCGATGGACTCCTCCTTCGAAGAGTCGATGAAGGAGCAAGTGTTGACGATGACGACGTCGGCCTGGTCCGCTTCGGGCACGACCGTCATGCCGGCCGCGTGGAGGTGGCCGATCATGATCTCGGAATCGACGAGGTTCTTGGCGCAACCGAGCGAGATGAGGCTGACTTTGATCATCGGGAAAACAAAACGGCCCCGAGAATTCGGGGCCGCGACGCGGAGGGGGAGGCTGAGGCGCGGTTACTTCTTCTTGGTGGCGAGCTTCGCCTTGGCCTTCTTGCGCTTAAGATAGGCGGCGCGGCGTTTGCGTTTGATATACTTGTTCAGTTGTTGGCCCATGATGTGTGAAGAGAATTGGCGGTCATGTTTCAGAGGGGGCGGGATGAGTCAAGCGCCGGGCTGGCGCGCGGCCGCAGTTCCGCCGGTCCGAACGCGGCCTAGCGCTTCAGGTGCTGTTGGCCGATCTTGCGGCTGATGCCGAACTGCTCGCACGTTCGGTCACGCTGGAGAGCCTGCTGCGGTCGGATTGCACAAATCGGTTGATCGCTTCCAAAGGGGTGGGTGGATCCAGGGCATGCGTCCGAGGTGTAACCCACCTCCCCGAGACAACCTGTCACCTATCCTGCCGGTTCGAGCCTTCCCCGTCGTCCGGCCAGCGGCGCCGGACCGAACGCCACGATGCCGGTGTATGATTGTAATCGAGGACATCGCGTCCCGACGTGCTACTCTCTCGCTTGTGGTGCGCACAGCCAGTATCGCATGAGGTCATGGATTCGGCGGAGCGCTCACCCAACGCCGGCTTTAGCCGCCGGTTCTGCGGCCGCTTGCGCACGCTCTGGTTGGCCAAGATGCTCGGCGTGGGTCTCGGCATGACCGTGTTCTTCCTCATCTATTTTCGGCTCCTGAATCACCCGATGTTCCCGGTTGCGATCATGCCGATCACGGCAGTTGACCGATTCGTCGGGTTTTGGCCCGGGGCGTTGCCGCTTTACCTTTCGCTCTGGATTTATGTCTCGCTCGCTGTAGCGCTCCTGAAAAATCTTCGCGAGCTGCTGTCGTGGGGCGTGGCGGCGGTGGTGCTTAGTGTGATCGGGTTGGGTATATTTTTCCGCTGGCCGACCGCGGTTCCAAACCTTGGGAACAAGGGGGAGGCGCATCCATGGTTCTCATTTCTGGAAGCGGTCGATGCCTCGGGCAACGCCTGCCCGTCGCTGCATGTGGCTTTTGCCGTGTTCACCGCGGTCCACTTGGACCGCTTGTTGCGTGAGATGCACGCCCACGTGGGCATCCGAGCAGGCAACTGGGCTTGGGGTTGCGGCATCGTCTATTCCACGCTCGCCGTCGGGCAGCATGTTGCGCTCGACGCGCTCGCCGGCGCCCTGCTCGGGGCCATCGTCGCGGTGCCACGAATTTCCCATTCGCCATCTGTAAGCGACTTGCGGCCGGCAAATGAAGGCCATTGACGAACTGGCGCGAGGCGCCGCCGGTGCTGGTGGCGTAGATGAATAGGAGGTTGGGAGGGGCGAGCCGCACGCCCTTGTGGCGGCCGGGCATGGAGTCGAGGATGCGGCCGATGTTAGTCGAGACTCCAGACCTTCTCTGCGGGCTGGGACGCGGTAGCAGGGCACGGCTTGACCGTGGGCGGGACGGCGGATCAAGGTGCCCTATGCGCCCCAAGCTGCTCCCCCTCGCAGTCGTCGGTTGGATGGCCGTGGCCGGCGGTCTTTGCGCCGCCAATCCCACGTTGCACACGTTTCGGAAACAGCACCTCGAACCATTCTACTGGAGCGAAGGCGCGGCATTCGGGGATCTCAACCGCGACGGCCACCCGGATGCCATCTACGGGCCGTATTGGTTCGAAGGGCCTGACTTCACCCAGCGCCACGAAATCTACGCGCCCGCGAAGACGACGACCGTGAAGCTGGCCGATGGCACGACGCGCACGTTTGCCGGCTGGCATGGCGGCATGGGCAACGCCAACGGCTATTCCAACGACAACTTCTTCGCCTTCGTGCACGACTTTGACGGCGACGGTTGGAACGACGTGCTCACCTACGGACTGCCCCACACGCCGGCGTATCTCTACATCAACCCAGGCCCGCGCGGCGGGCACTGGGCGCGGCACACCGTGCTCGCCGAGGTGGACAACGAGTCGCCGACCTTCACTGATCTCGACGGCGACGGGAAACCGGAGATCGTGTGCGTGAACGGCGGGAATTTCGGCTACGCCTCGCCCGACTGGTCGAATCCGACGGCCAAGTGGAAATTCACCCCCATCTCGGCCGGTGGCACTTGGCAGCGCTACACGCACGGCCTCGGCGTCGGCGACATGAATGGCGACGGGCGGCCCGACGTGCTGTTCAAAGACGGCTGGTTCGAGCAGCCCGCCAAGTCGGAGCCCGGCGCGCCGTGGCGGCTGCACAAATATTTCTTCGCGCCCGGCGGCGCGCAGATGTTTGCCTACGACGTGAATGGGGACGGTCTCGCCGATGTGATCACTTCGCTCGCGGCGCACGGCTGGGGCTTCGCGTGGTATGAACAGTTGAAGGAGAAGGACGCCGCGGGCACACCGCAGTTCAAACCGCACATTTTTCTGAACAAGGAGACGCGGGAAAATCGCTACGGGGTGACCTTCTCCGAAATCCATGCGGTCGAGTTGGTCGATGTCGATGGCGACGGGCTGAAGGACATCGTGACGGGCAAGTGTTTCTGGGCCCACGGACCGGCCGGCACCGCAATCGCGGCGCCCGATGCGAACGCCCCGGCGGTGCTCTACTGGTTCAAACTCGTGCGCCTGCCCGACGGCGGCGTGGATTGGGTGCCTCACCTGATCGACAACGACTCTGGGGTGGGCCGGCAAATCGGGATCGGCGATGTGAACGGCGATGGCCGCCCCGACCTGATCATCGGCAACAAGAAAGGCTCATTTGTCTTTGTGAACGAAGCGCGGGCCGTGAGTCCCGCCGAGTGGGAGCGCGCGCAGCCGAAAGTGGTGTATCCCGACGCCGAGAAATCCGCGCTCACCGCGCGCGAGGTCATCACGCACACCAAACGGCTCACGCCGGCGACGAAGTCCGGCTCCCAAGCGGAGCTGGCGTCCAAGCAGGCGAAGTGATCCGCGTAGCAGCGGCGGGCGTCTCAGCTCGCCGGTGCATGGCAGTCTTCAAACCACGGCGGGCCGGGACGCCCGCCGCTACGCACTACTGCTCCGCCTCGCGCGCGAGCAGCCACAGCAAATCGGAGAGGCGGTTGACGAATTGCCGCAGCTCGGGCCGCAGGGTGCGGCCGTGCGCGGGCAGGCTGGAGAGGCGGCGCTCGGCGCGCCGCGCCGTGGTGCGCGCCAGATCGCAGGCGGCGGCGCGGGCGTTGGCCCCGGGCGTGGCCCAGCCGTCGAATTTCAAACCGCGGGCCTCGATCGCCGCGACGGCGTCGTCGAGCGTGCGCACGTCGGCCTCGGTGAGTTTCTCGAACTTAGAGGTGGCGTAGCGCACCGCGTCGGCCTCGGCGCAGGCGACCTCGCCCATGAGGGCGACGAGGTTTTTCTGCACACCCGTGAGCAGCGCGCGCAGCTCGGCGTCGCGGGCGCCGCCGGCAAGCAGCGGCTTGATCGCGCCGAGCGCGACGTTGAGTTCGTCGAGCGCGCCCACCGCCTCGATCTGCGGGTGGTCCTTGGGCACACGCTGGCCGTAGAGCAGGCCGGTGGTGCCGTCGTCCCCGGTGCGCGTGGCGATGGAGCGATTCATGATGGTAGGGGCGCAGCGAGACTGCGCCCCTACGGGTCACCCGATCTTCCGTGCGGCGAGCTGGGCGCGGAGGCACAGCTCGGCGGCCTTGAAGGCGTGGGCCTGCGTCATCGCCTTCTCGGTGCGGCCGAGGCAGTCGAGGATCAGCTCGCCGAAAAACCGGAAGCCGACCTGGCCCGCGACGCTCAGGTGGCGTTCGCCGCTGTCGTCCACGACGTAAACCTGGTCGCCGGCCTTGTCGCGGGCGACGTCGATGTATTTACGCAGCTCGATGTAGCCCTTGGTGCCGAGGATGAAGGTGCGGCCGTCGCCCCACGTGCCGAGGCCCGCGGGGTTGAGCCAATCGACGCGGATGTAGTTCGAGGCGCCGTTGTCGCCGAGGAGCGAGGCCTCGCCGAAGTCCTCGAGCTCGGGCTTGTCGGGGTTGGCCATGTTGCCCACGGCGGCCTGGGTGACGGTGGCGTCGGTCGCGCCGGAATAGGTGAGGAACTGCTCGAACTGGTGGCTGCCGATGTCCGTGAGGATGCCGCCGTATTTCGCCTTCTCAAAAAACCACGCGGGGCGGTTGGCCTTGCTGAGGCGGTGCGGCCCGAGGCCGAGCACCTGGACGACCTTGCCGATGCCTCCGCCGGCGATGAAATCGGTGGCCCACATCGCGGCCTCCACGTGCAGGCGCTCGGAGAAATACACCATGTATTTGCGGCCGGTGCGCGCGACCACGGCCTTGGCCTGATCGAGTTGGGCGAGCGAGGTGAAGGGCGTCTTGTCGGTGAAGTAGTCCTTGCCGGCCTCCATCACGCGGCAGCCGATCGGACCGCGGTCGCAGGGCACGGCGGCGGCGGTCACGAGCTTCACGGCGTCGTCGGCGAGGATCTCGTCGAGCGCGCGCGCGACCTTGGCCTGCGGGTATTTCGCGACGAAGGCCTCGACCTTCTTCGGATCGGGATCGAAGACCCACTTCAGGTCCGCGCCGGCCTCGATCAGGCCGTTGCACTGGCCGTAAATGTGGCCGTGGTCGAGGTGCGCGGCGGCGAAGGTGAATTCGCCGGCCTTCACGACCGGACGCGGTTTGCCCTGGGGGGCGTAGTTCATGCCGTCGGCTTTTTGGACTTGGCTCATGGAAGGTTACTTTTTGACGGCGGCGGCTTTGGTTTCGAGGGCGAGGGTCTTCACGGCTTCGTCGAGGCTGGCGCGCACTTTTTTCCCCATGCGCTCGATGAACAGCACGCCATTGAGATGATCGACTTCGTGCTGGATGCAGCGCGAGAGCAGGCCGTCGCACTTCAGGGTGTGCGCCGCGCCGCGCTCATCCTGGAACTTGGCGACGATGGCATCGGGGCGGATCACATCGCCGCGGATTTTGGGAAACGACAGGCAGCCCTCCTCATAGACGAGCTCCTCGGTGTCGGCGACGACCGTGATCTGCGGATTCACGAGGACGAGCGGCATGATGAGATCGAGGGGCAGCTTCCGTCCGTCGAATTCCCACGAGAAATCCGCCTCCGACTCGCGCAGATCCACCACGCAGAGCTGAATGGCGCGGCCGATCTGGTGGGCGGCGAGGCCGATGCCCTCGGCCCGGTGCATGGTGTCGACCATGTCCTCGGCGAGGGCGGACAGGGCCGCGTTGAACGCGATAACTTTCTCGCCCTTCCGGCGCAAAAGGGGATCGTTGTAGTGAACAATTCGCAGCGACATTGGTCAGAAAAGGCGCAGCGTGGGTTTGGGCATTCCGGCCGGCAACAAAAACTTCGACACGATGACTGACACTTCCCCGAGCCCGCATCGTTCGCGCGCCTTTCCGGCGCCGGTGCTGGTGCTGCTCGGCCTCGTGGTTGCGGTCGGCGGCTGGCTCCTGCCGGTGAATGTGAAATCGCTGAGTCCCTCGCTGCTCCGGGCCGCCGGTGCCGGCACGCCGACGCTCGCCGCCTACGGCCGCGATCTGGTGGATGTGGAAAAGATCGGCCCCGCCGCACTCGTCCTCGCCGCCGCGCGCGCGACCGAGGATCCCAAGGCCCCGGCGCTGGCCGCTGCGCTCGATCAGTTCGCGGCGCGGCAGCCCGGCCTGATGGCGTGGGGCGGCTGGGATCCGTTTCTCGATCCGCTCTTCAACCTGCGCGCCGACTCGGGCCGCCGCGGGAGCACGCCGGTCCTCACCTTCTTCAACACCCAGCGCGCTCGCGGCCTCCTGCGCACCTATCTCGCCCAGTCGGGCTCGGAGGTCGTGCAGTCGTTTCTTCGGCTTCGTGATCTGACGGGCACGGGGCGTTTCGTGCCGGCGACGCGGCCCGGCGGCCAGCCGCTCGACGCGCTGATTCTGCTCACGGGCCTGCTCTACCAAGGCGGCCACCTCACGCCTTCGCTCCAGCGCGAACTGCGCGCGCTCGGCGAGCTGGCCCTGATGCAAAAGGATCTCGGTGAGCTGGAGAGTGTCTTCATCAATCTGCTCTCGCTCGGCCGCCGGCTCGACTGGGCGCAGCTCGCGGAGCTGACGCGGCGCACCGACAGCACGCGCACCCTCGGCGAGTTTGCGCATCTCGCCCGCGTCGCGCCCGATCACCTGCCGCTCATCTATGCGGCGGCGCTGTTCTCCGACTCCGCCGATCGCGTCGCCGGCTACCTGATCGAGTTTGGCAAGCCGGGCATGGAGGATCTCCGCACCGCGCTTACCCACGGGCAGGGCGCGGTGAAGCAACTCCTCCTCCGCCGGGTGCCGATCAACCGCTCGGACAATCCCACGCTCGGCGTCGCCGCGGCGCTCACGCTCACCAACCCGCAGCTCTTCCTCGCGCTCAAATACCTCGCCGTGATTGCCGGTGTGTGGCTCGTGCTGCGCGGCCTCGATCGCTGGGTGGTGGGCTCGGCTCCCGCGGGCTCGCCGGCGTTTGCGCTCGGCGGCCTCAAGTCCGGCGCGCTCTCCTTTCTCTTTGCCGTGATCGTGCTCGCGGTCACCGAGCCTTTTCTCATCCAGTCCGCGCCCGCGTCTGAATTTCAGCTGCGCCGCCCGGTGCTGGTCCTCGCCACGGTCGCTCCCGCCTCCGATCCCCAACCCGCCTCACCTATGGAAACCAATAGCCTCATCTCGATTGCCGTGTTCGCCGCGCTGCAGATCGGCGTGTATCTGCTCTGCCTCTCCAAGATCCGCGAGATCGCCGCGCAGGATATTTCGCCCGCCGTGAAGCAACAGCTGATGAAGAACGAGGAGAACCTCTTCGACCTCGGTCTCTACGTGGGCATCGGCGGCACCGCCGCCGCCATGGTCCTCATCACGCTCGGCCTGGCCCAGGCCAACCTCGTCGCCGCGTTCTCCTCGAATCTCTTCGGCATCACCTGCGTGGCGCTCGTGAAAATCCGCCACGTGCGGCCCTTTGTGCGGCAGCTGATCATCGAGGAAGGCTTCGCCGCCGGCCGTCCCGCACCCAAGGCGCCATGAACAAGACTCTCCTCCTCGTCCTCTGCGACTTCCTGCTGCTCACGCTCCTCGCGCTCACGCGCTGGGAGGCCGCGGAGCCGGCGCCCCGCGCCAAACAGCCGCCCGTGCCCGAGCTGGCCGCCAACGCCGTCACCAAGGATCAGGATCTGGTCAGCGAGATGCGCCAGTCGCTCGTGGACGAGAAGAACATCCGCGATGAGTTCGCGCAGAAGCTCGCGGCCGCCGACACCGCGCTGGCCGCCCGCGAGCAGAGCCTCAACCAGGCCCAGGCCGCCAACACCCGGCTCGCCGCCGAGCGCGCCGCCACTGCGGCCTCGCTCGCCGAGACGCAGCGCAGCGCCGCCGAGCTGGCCCAAAAGGTTTCCACCGCCACCCGCGAGGCCGATCTCACCAAGGAGCAGCTCATGGCGTTGCAACGCGAGCTGGCCGAGAAGCAGGCCGAGGCCGCCCGCGTGAAGAACGATCTGGCGAAGCGCGAGGCCGAGCTCGAAAAAGTCCGCGGCGAGAAGGAGCTGGCGCGCATCGCCTTCTTCCAGTCCGAGACCGAAAAGAAAAACCTCGAGAAGGAAGTCGTCACCCTCAGCACGCAGGCGAAGACGCTCGAGACCCAGGTCGAGGCCGAGCGCATCGAGCGCCGCAAGGTCCAGGAGACCACCACGACCCTCGCGCAAGGCGTCGGCCAGCTGGCAGAAAAATCCGGCGAGCTGACCAAGGAGATCCGCGACCATCGGCCGATCAATGCCAACGTCCTCTTTAGCGAGTTCACAGCCAACCGCGTGACCGCCAAATTCGCCGCGAGCCGCAAAGGCTTTCTCGGCCGCACCGATGCCACCAAGGAGAGCAACACCGTCCTCGTGACCGATGGCGCGCGCGTCTATGCCGTCCTCCACATCGCCGACACTCCGTTTGCCCTCGGCGAGACCGGGGTCGAGTGGGACAGCCTCTCCGTCGAGCTGGCCAAGGCCGGCCAGGGCCGCAACGCCGCGGGCAGTGTCGATTTCCTCGCCCACGATCCGCGCATCGTCGCGCTGCCGCTCGAGGCCGCGCAGGTCGCCGCGCTCGGAGCCAAGGTCTATCCGCTGGCGACCGATCCGGTGAGGTTCCCCGAGGCTGTGCTCATCGACGGCGGCGGCCGTGGCTACGGCGAGGTGGGCTTCAAGCTCGACCCGACCGAGCCCGGCTTCGTGCGCGTGGACAACCGGTTTTTCAACCGTCTCTTTGGCGACTTCTCGCCCAAGCGCGGCGACCTCGTCTTCGCCAAGTCCGGCGAGATCCTCGGCATCATGGTCAACAGCGATTACTGCGCGCTGCTGAAAAATTTCGCGCCGCAAAAATCAATCACGCCGGCGGCCGACCTCAAGGCCCAGGGCACCGGGCAGCTCTTCGACTCGCTGATCGGGCGCCTCCGCGCGATGCCGCTCAAGCTGCAGTGAGGGGTGCGGCGTCGGTCATGGAAAGGTGAGGCCGGCTCTCTGAGCCGGCCTGGATTCAAGGGTGATTCGCCGCTGAAACTCAGGGCGGCGCGGAGAGCCGCCCCCACCTTTCTCACTGCATCGGCAGCGTCAGCGCGACGCGCTCGGTCCCGCGCAGCACGGTCACCTCGACGGTCTCGCCGATCGTGGTCTTTGCCAGCACGCGGCCGATGAGTTCGCCCTCGCTAAGGCGCGCTGTCTCGCCGGCGAAACTCACGATCACGTCGTCCTTCAGGAAGCCGGATTTTTTCGCGAGGCCATGCTTGTTGAAATTGCCCATGCCCTTCACGAGCAGCGCGAGGCCCTCGGCCCCGAGGCCGCGCGCTTGACGCGTGCCCGCGTCGAGGTCGGTGAGCGTCAGGCCGCCAAACGCCATCGCGCGCATGGACCATGTGCCGACGCGGCGCGAAATGTCGCTTTGTGAACGCCAGCCGGCGGGCAGCGCGAGCGTGAGGGGCCATTCTTTTCCATCGCGTCGCACGACGGCGGCGATCGTGCCGGCCTCCGGCGCGCCGTGCAGCACCCAGGAAAAATCCGCGACCGAGATCAGCGGCTGGCCCGCGAAACTTGCGAAGGCATCGCCCGCCCGGAAGCCCGCGCGCGCCGCGATGCTCCCCGGCGCGACGGCCGTCACCGTCGCCGCCTGATCGGGCGCGAGGCTGAGGCCGATGGTTTCGGCGGCGGGCATCGGATAGATGCGCGCGGGCGGCACCGGCTCGCCTTGCTCGCGGTAGTGGCCGCGAAACGCCTCGCCGACCTGGTGGCAATGCACGCAGCTCTGCACGACGTTGCCGCCCCAGTTGAGTTCGCGGCCGTATTTTTTCGCGAGCTCGGGGATTTCGACGGGCGTGCGAAATGGCACCGGCTCGCCCTGCTTGCCCGCGAGGGCGGCGCGGTTCGCCGGGTAGCCGCGGTGCAGCGCGAGCGCGCCCTCGAGCGCGCGCCGGTAGCCGATCGTTTCCTTGGCGTCGGGATCGACCTGGTGGACCCAGGAGCCGTAGCGGCCGTAGAGTGTGCCGTCGGCGTTGAAGAAGAGCGTCGAGAACGAGAGGTCGTAGTCGAACTGGAAGCGCGCGAGGTCGATCGCGTTGGCGTTGATCAGGCGCACGCACACGAATTCATCGAGGAGCGGGGCGAGCTCGGGCTCCTGCAGCACGGCGGCGTCGAGGCCCACGCACGAGAGGCAGGGGATGCAGCGCAACACGACGAGCAGCGGCTTGCCCGTCGCCTTGGCTTCGGCGAAGCCGCGGTCCACGTCGTTGTAGAGCCAGCGCGCGTCGCTCTCCATCTTGGCCTTGTCTCCGCGCACCGCGCCCTCGCGGTCCTTCACCGCCGCAGCGGAGCCCAGCGTGACAGTGAAAAGCAACGCGAGCGGCGCGATGAGCAGGGTGGAGCGCATGGGAAAATTTTATTCGTTTACTCGCGGCGGCCGACGACCGGTTGCCCGGGCGGACCACCGACGTTGGGCTCGACGGTGAGGGCGACTTCGTCGCCGTTAAATTTCAGGCGATGGCGCAGCACAAACGGTGTGCGGTAGCGCACCACATCAAGGGTGAACGTATCGGCCGCGGTCCAAGCACCGCCGAGCGCCACGACCCCCGCAATGGGCCCGCTCGCGACTTCGCCGCGCTCCCACGCCCCCGGGACGAGAACGACGCGCTCACGCCGGCCGGCGACCACCGTGGTGAGTTGGGTCGCGCGGGGATCGCCCGACGAAGGCGTGAGAGTGACGCTTTCGATCCCGAAGGCTTCCTTGGGAAACACATAGCGCCGCCCCGCGATTTCCTGGGCGAGTGCGGGCGTCGCGATCGCCACGGGATGCTTCAGCGAGAGGCCCGCGAGCCTGCTCTTCAGCTTCGCGTGGGCGTCGGGGTCGGCCGGGAGTGGGGACTTGTTTTGCAACGCCGGCAGCAGCTTCGCCCACACGACGTTCAGCACGCCCTGCAAATCTCGCGTGCCCGCCGTGATCGCGATCACGGTGTCCTGCTCGGCCAGCACCACGCAGAACTGCCCGTGCGCCCCGTCGCCGCGGATGGCGCCGTGGCGACAGCGCCAGAACTGGAAACCGTAGCCCTGCTCCCAGTCGCTCGCTGGGTTGCTGCCGTTGGACATCCAGCGCGCGGTCGCCGTCTCGGTCCACGCGGCGGGCACGAGTTGCTGTCCGTTCCATTTCCCTTTTTGCAGGTAGAGCTGGCCGAACTTCGCGATGTCCTCGGTGCGGAGGCTGAGGCCGAAGCCGCCCATCGAGATGCCCTGCTTGTTCGCCTCCCACGCCGGGTCCGCGATGCCGAGCGGCTCAAACAGCCGCGGGCGCAGGTAGGCGAGCACGCTCTGGCCCGTGGTCTTCTGCACGATGGCCGAGAGCATGAACGTCGCCGGCGTGTTATAGACGAAGAAGGTTCCCGGCTTGTGCGCGACGGGCAGCGCGAGGAATTTTTTCACCGCGCTCGTGTCGTCGTTGTAGGGGAAACCCGCGATGTCCTCGCTGTGGTGGCCGGTGGACATCGTGAGCAGGTCGCGCACGCGCATCGCGCGCAGGTTGGCGCTGGGCTTTTCCGGCGCCTCGTCCGGGAAAAACTTCAGCACGGGATCATCCGTGGAAAATTTCCCGTCGGCAATCGCGAGGCCGACGGCCGTCGAGGTGAAGCTCTTGCTGAGCGAAAACATCTGGTGCGGCTCCGCCTCCGCATACGGCGCCCACCAGCCCTCCGCGATCACGCGGCCATGGCGCACGATCATCACGCTGTGCAGCGCGTTGATTTTCGCCTCCGCCTCGTCGATCAGGGCGAGCAGCGCCGCGGACGACACGCCTTGCGACTCGGGCGTGGCGCGGGGCAGCGCGCGGGCCTCGGCTGCACTGGCGGCGGAGGCAAGTAGGAGGGCGGAGGCGAGAAGGCGGAGGAATTTCATGGGGCGGGGAGGAGGGCCGACCTTGCGCCGCCGCCCGCGGGGCTGCACGCCGAATTTCCGCCGTGAGAGGGTTTGTCCGTAGGGCGGGTCTGTGACCCGCCCTTGGTTCTCGAACACTCATCGCGTGAAAGGGCGGGTCACAGACCCGCCCTACTTCAAGCAGAGCACCGCCCGCGCCCGAATTTCCCGCACCCACCGCGACGGGCGTCCGTCTCGCGCGGGTGATGCGCTTCCTCCGTCCCGCCCTGTTTCCTCTCCTGATGGCTGCCACGCTTGCCGCCCAGACCCCTGCGCCCGACCTGAAACAAAACCCCGCCGCGGCGCGCGCGCCGCTCAATCCCGCGCTGCCCACCCTCTTCGTGGCCGGTGATTCCACTGCGGCGCGCGGGCGGGGCGAGACGCAGCAGGGCTGGGCGGTGCCCTTCGCGGACTATTTTGATTTGGCCAAGGTCAACGTCGCCAACCGGGCGCGCGGCGGGCGCAGCAGCCGCACCTTCATCACCGAGGGCCTGTGGGCCCAGCTCCTGACCGACCTCAAGGCGGGCGACATCGTCCTGATTCAGTTCGGGCACAACGATGCGAGTCCGGTGAACGAGGACGACTCCGTGCCCGTGGCGGCGCGTCGCGCCCGCGGCTCGATCCCCGGCCTCGGCGAGGAGACGCGCGCGGTGGACAACATCATCACCAAGAAAGCCGAGGTCGTGCATACCTTTGGCTGGTATCTGCGCAAGATGATCGCCGACACGAAGGCCAAGGGCGCGACGCCCATCGTGCTCTCGCTCACGATCCGCAGCGTCTGGAAAGACGGCAAGGTCGAGCGCGGCACGCGCCACAGCCGCTGGTCGGCGGAGGTCGCGCGCGCGGCGGGCGTGGCGTTCTTCGACTTGAGCAACGCCATGGCGGACGCGTTTGACGCGCTGGGCGAAGCGCAAACCAAGGCGCTTTATCCGCAGGACCACACGCACTTTGGCGCGGTGGGGGCGGACCTGCACGCGGCGCGGGTGGTCGCCGGGCTGAAGGCCATGCCGGCGAGCCCGATCGCGGGCGTGCTCTCGCCCCAGGGCACAGCGGTCGCCGCAGCCCCGTAGGCGAAGGCTGGCCATCGCGGCCCACAGCGCTTTTCTTTCCACTATGCTTCGTCCCGTCCTCGTTGTTCTCGCCTGTGCCCTTGCGCTGCCGGTTGCGGCCGCCGAGGCCAAGGCGGCCAAGAAAAACGTCCGCAAGGCCGCCCCGGCCGCGGACTCCCCGCTCGCCGCGTGGGTCGAGCCGGACTTTCCTTTCTTCTCCAGCGTGCTCGATGCCCGCAAGGCCGGCGCCGATCTGCCGGCCGACAACCTCACGCCGCGCGGGATCATCCTGAACCTCGGGCGCGACAGCTGGGCGTGCTTCGATCCCGATCTGCTGCGCGTCGCCGCGGTGTGGCGCGGCGCGGGCGTGAAGCCCTCGGCCCTCGCGCCCGGCTCGTATCACGACGTGAGCCGCAAGACGCCCGGCGGCCAGACCGACCTGCCCACGCCGGTGGGCGCAGTGTGGCTCGCCGCGGGGATTTATCCCGGCTGGCAGGCCGGCGACCGCCTCTCGCTCGACGATCCGCGAGAGCCGGCGCCGAGCCCGGAGGAGGTCGGCCGCGGCCCGCTGTCGGCGGCGCTGGGCCGCTTCAACGCCCTGCGCCTCGTGCGCGACGGCGTCGTCCTCGAATATTCCGCCGGCGGCGCGGCGATCCGCGAATGGTTCACAACGTCGGAGCAAAACGGCCAGCCCGTGATCGAGCGGCACCTCGAGATCGGCGCGGCGCGCGAGCCGCTGCGGCTCGTGCTCGGCCGCAAGACCCCCGGCACTGCGATCACCCTGGCGGGCGGCGCTGGTGCGGCCGCCCTCGGCGAGGAGCAGGCGGTGTGGACCGTGCGTGTCGCGCCCCGTGCGCAGCCGATCGCGCTGGCGGTGGCGTTTTCCACCGGCGGCACGGTCGCGGCGCTGCAACCGCGCGCGATCCCCACCGCGCCCCGCGCCCCGCGCTGGCCGCAGGAGGTCGCGACTACGATTAAGCTTTCGACCGCCCAGGAGGCCTACGTAGTCGATCACGTTGCGTTGCCGGAAAAGAATCCGTGGCGGCGCGGCCTGCGCCCGGCCGACATCCAGTTTCTCACCGACGGCACCGGCGTGATGCCCACGCTCGACGGCGATGTGTGGTTCGTGCGCGGCTTGGGCGATCCGGCGGGCCGCGTCACGTGGCGGCGCTTTGCCTCCGGCCTGCACGAGCCGATGACGGTCGCGATCCGCAACGACGAGATTTTCGCCTTCGACAAGAACGGCGTCTGGCGCCTGCGCGACACGGATGGCGACGGCGAGGCCGACGTGCATGAGATGTTCTCGAACTGCTTCGGCCAGACGGCCGACATGCGCGAGTTTCCCGCGCAGATCCGCCTCGCGCCCGGCGGCGAATTCGTGATCGCCAAGGGCGGCCAGCAGGCCACGACGCTCGGCAAGCACAACGGCAGCGTGCTGCGCCTCTCCGCCGACGGCCGCAGCTCGACCGTGCTCGGCTACGGCTTCCGCCAGCCCAACATCGGCGTCAATCCGCGCACCGGCCTCGTCACCTCGAGTGACCAGCAGGGCCACTACATCCCCTCGACGCCGCTGCACGTCGTGCGCGACCGGCAGTTCTATGGGTTTCTCGCGCCGTTCCAGCCGAAGGAAATCTATCCGTCGCCGCCCGCCGAACCGCTCACGTGGATTCCGCACCCGATCAATACTTCCGCGATGTCGCAGGCGTGGCTCTTTGGGGCCAAGATGGGCCCGCTCAACGACGCGCTCGTCCACATCGGCTTCAACAAGCCGGAGCTCTTCCGTGTGCTGCTCAACGAGCGCACGCCGCGTCTCCAGGCCGCGGTGGTGAGTGTGACGCGCGCGTTTGAGTTCACGCCGCTCAACGGCGCCGTGAATCCGCGCGACGGCCAGTTCTACGTCGCCGGTTTCCAGGTGCTCGGCTGGGGCAACATCCTTGATGTCCCCGCCGGCCTCGGCCGCGTGCGCTACACCGGCGCGCCGGTCACGATCCCCCGCGCGGTCGTGCCGATGGAGCAGGGAGTGCTGGTCACGTTCGACGTCGCGCTCGATCCGAAGAAGGCCGCCGACCCCGCGAGCTATTCGCTCCAGACGTGGGGCTACCAGCGCACCTACAAATACGGCTCGCCGCAGTTCAAGGCCGACGGCACGCCCGGCCAGGATTCGCTCGTGCCGAGCAGCGCGTATCTTTCGCGCGACGGCCGCAGCGTCTTCATCGGCGTGCCGGGCCTGAAGCCCGTGCAGCAGCTCCGCGTAGGCTGGTCGCTCGCGACGGCCGCCGGCCTCGCCTTCGACGACAACGCCTACACCACGCCTTACGAACTCGCGAAATTCGATCCGCGCGCCGAGGGCTTCGACGCCATCACGATCGATCTCACGCCCCGCGCGGCGGTGGCGCAGGTCGCGGGCCCGGTGAGCATCGACGAGGGCAAGCGCGTCGCGCAGCTCTTCGCGTGCGTCGCGTGCCACTTCGAGTCGGCCAACCGCATGGCGGATCGCTCCGGCCCCACCTGGAAGGGCCTCGCCGGTTCGCAGCGTGCGGTCTTCATCGCGGGCAAGCCCGCGACCATCACCGCCGACGACGCCTATCTCCGTGAATCGATCCTCGACGCCCCCGCGAAGGTTGCGGCCGGTTTCGAGAAGGGCGAATTCGCGATGCCGAGCTACGCCGGCATGCTGAGCGAGTCACAGCTCGCGTCGCTCGTGCTCTACATCAAGAGCCTGTAGCCCGACAGACAACATTTGCCCGCCGACACCCAGCTCCATCAATCTAGACGGAGCCACGAACAACACCTCCCAAACAGTGAAATCCAAGCTCACATCCTTCCTCGCCGGGTTTCTCGTCGCGAGCTGCCTTGTGGGGCTGGTCGCGTTTATTTTTCAAAAACAACTACGCGACAGGCATGCCGATTGCCCATTGGACAGCAATGAGGCGTTTCTGAGGTCGTTCGCGGCACTTCCCGACGAGGAGCAGACGAAGATCAACACGATGTTCAAGAAATTCACGACGCGGGGTCCTACCCGATTGTTGCGAGCCGGATTGGAGAGGCAACGAGTTTGATCGCCGTGTATGACTTGGGACTAACAGACGACCGCAGGATTGCGTATGCGGTCGATGTTGTTGCTCGTTTCAAAAAGGACGTTGAGGCATCGTTAGGCGCTCCAGAGATGCATCAGGTCAAAGACGTGCTTGAAACGACATCCGCGCAGGTCGATGCGTTTCTACTTCGTCATCCAGAGGTCGCCGCGAGAGTGGGCTCAAAGAAAGCAAATAACTAGGAAGACCGAGCAATCTCGTAGTCTATCTGCTTTCTCCTTCGTTGCCCGCCGTCCTTTCGTGTGATTCGAGTCTTTCGTGGGCCCCACCTCCGACTCTCCCTCCTCCGCCGCGCAGCGCCTCGTCCGCCAGATCGAGTTCATCGCGGAGTGCGACAAGCTGAAGGAGATTTTCCGGCAGACGCTCAACACGCAGAGCCGCCGCACTCAAACCCCGCCCCGAGCCTCCGGGCCGAATTCACGCTGATTTCATCCCCGCATCATCGGTGCTTCACACTGCTCCGCCAACCTCACCGGCCATGAGCCCAACCCTGAACCGTAGCACGGCATTGTTTCTGCAGGCCGCCCTTGTCCTCACCGGCATCGGCATTCTTGCCCTCATGCTTTGGGAGCCGCACCTCGAGGGCCGGAATGCCCAGGCCACGGTCTTTGAAATCTACTTCAAGGATCCTTTCCTCGCGTATGTCTATGTGGGCTCGATCCCGTTTTTCGTGGCGCTCTACCGGGCGTTTGGGCTGTTCGGGCACACCGGACGACATGGGGCGTTCTCGCCGGTGACCGTGGAGGCGTTGCGCGCCATCAGGCGTTGCATGCTCGTCTTCATCGGTTTCGTGGCGGGCGGACTCGTTTTTGTCGTGGTGTTTGGCGACAAAGAAGACCGGCCGGCGGGAGTTTTCATGGGCGGCCTCATTTTCCTAGCGGCGAGCGGGACCGCGATTGCGGCGACGATGTGCGCGCGGAAGCTGCAAGAGACCCTGGGGCATTCCGCCGGCCGCCAAGGCTGAGTAGAAGCGGTAGGGCGGGCACTCCGTTGCCCGCCGCGGTGGCTTGAATTATTTTCTGCGAGTGCGCGAAAAAGGTCCGTGACAGGAGTGGGTTGGCGGGCGATGGCGTAGCAGCGGCGGGCGTCCCGGCCCGCCGGTTCACGACGTCCGCTCAAATCTCGGCGGGCAGGGACGCCGTTGCTACGCCATCGACTGCAAACCACCTCCAGCCGAGAACCTTTTTCGACGCGCTCTCAGGCCTTTTCGATGGAGAAATGCCGCTTCAAGCCTCTGAGGGCGTCGAAAAAGGCCTGTGATTCTGAGCGCAGTGAAGAACCCACTTCGATCGGCGCGGCGTTTTCAGCGGTGCGAATGCCCTGCTGGATTCTTCGCTGCGCTCAGAATGACAATCAGGAGAACCTTTTCGACGCTCTCTCAGTAAGCTGAGGCCCTTGTTGCTACAGTCGCAAATCATGCGACGTTGATATGAGCCGCGTTCTTCACTTCAGCCGCAGTTCCGCGACAATCGGCAGGTGATCGGAGGCCTCGGAGTAGGGCACGTTCATCTGCACGGGTGTGATCGAGGCGGGCGTGATCCAGATGAAATCGATCCGCTTGTTGGGCTTTTTCACGGGGATCGTGAAACCGGGCTCCTTGCTCACGACCGTCCAGGCATCGGTGAGGAATTCGCGGACGGTGGCGATGGCTTTGGCATCGGGCGCGGCGTTGAAATCGCCGACGAGGATCACGGGCATCGCACCCGCGGCTTGGACGATGGCGCGCAGTTCGGTGGCGCTGTGCTCGCGCTCGGCGGGGTCGCGGCGGGCGTCGAGGTGGGTGTTGAGGAAGAGGACTTCGCGGCCGTGCACATCGAGGACGACTTGCTGGACGCCGCGCTGCTCGCCGTTGGCGAAAGATTTCAGGTGGGTGTTGCTCGCGCGTTTGATGGGGAAGCGCGTGAGCACGGCGTTGCCGTAGTCGCCGCCTTGGTGGGCGATGTTTTTGTCGAACTGCACCGTGAGGCCGGTGAGCCTGGCCAACTCGGCCGGCAGGTCGCGTTGCTGCGTGCGGGCGACGCCGCGGTCCACTTCCTGGAGGCCGACGAGGTCAGCCTTGGCATCGGTGATAACCTGGGCGATGCGCTCAAGGTCGAGTTTCCCGTCGAGGCCCTCGGCGTGGTGGATGTTGTAGCTCATCACGCGCAGCGTGACGGGCGCGGCCGCCGAGGCGGCGGTGACGCAGAGGAAGAGTAGCAGGGGCAGGCGGCAAGTCATGCCGCACTGCCTAACGGTTCTAAGCGCAGGCGAGAAGGGGAATTCGTCGCTCGCGCCGGGATGCCATCAACTACCGCCGCACGACGGCGAGCCAGTCGTCGGTGCCGGGGGCGGTGAGGGTGGCCTTGGCGCCGCCGGTGACTTTCCCGCCGGTTTGCAGCGCGCCGCCTTCGCGGGGGTTGAACCACGAGACGTTGAAGCTGCCCGGGGCCGCCGCGAGATCGAGGGAGGCGGTGCCGCCTTTCGGCAGATAGACGAGGTAGAGCTCGCCGGTCTGCGCGAGGCAGTAGATGGAGTTGTCGTGTTTCAGATTGCCGACGAGTTCGTCGGCATTGGCCATCTTCTCGACCGGGATTTTCTCACGCCGGAAAAACTCGAGCGCGATACTGCAGTAATCCCAGGAGCGGTCGCGGCTGCGGAAGTCTTCGCAGATGAGGTCGTTTTCGGGGAGCTGGTAGCCGAAGTAGTATTCCACCCCGCCACCGCCGGCCAGGAGCGTGCCCCAGAGTGTGCTCTGGCGGATTGAGTGGAGATCGTAGCCGACGTCCTTTCCGTCCTTCGACTTTCCGGCATAGCCTTGGTAGCCGGGATCGGGCGGCACGCCGAGGGCGGCGGAGCCTTGCTCGTCCTGGTTGACGACCCATGGCCGTCCGGCGGCGGCAGAGGCGCGCACCCACTTAACAGTGCGGGCGTGCGCGGCGCTCCAGGAGTTTTGCACCGAGGCACCCGAGAGGGCCGATGGCACCGCGAGCAGCGCAACGTAGACGCGATCTTGCTGGTTGGGAAAGGTGTGGACGACGATGAGGTGGGCGTAGGGATCGGTGGCGCGGATGTAGCCGGCCATGGCGACCTGCTCCTCGGTGCTCTGGGTGTTTTCCTCGCCGAGATTCCAGTTGAGCGCGAGGGCGTGGCCGAAGCGCGCGATCAATTCGCGCAGGTAGAGTTTGCGCTCGGGGCCGGTCGCGCCGCCGTCGAGGGCCTCGGGGAGTTTGCCGGGCGTGCGCTGGGCGCCGAGGCGCTCGTCGTCGTTTTCATTTTCCTGCAGTTTGAAATGCAGGAAGAGGCCGAGCTTGGTCGCGTGGTCGAAGATGATGCCCCACTGGTCGAGCTTGGAGCAGTCGTAGTGAAATTTCTCGTCGCGGGAGATGAAGGGCCAGATGTTGTCGCCGTCGCCGGCGGCGTTGTAGGTGAGGAAAGAAAAAGCGTTCAGACCTTTCGCGGCGAGGTAGTTGAGACCTCCGATGAGGCCCTTGCCTTTGCCACCCTGCCACGTCGGGTCCCCCGCGCGCCAGTCGCCGACATGGGGTGCCCAAGTTTTCAGCGGGACGTTTTTCTTCAGGGCAATCGTGTCGTCGATGTCGGCATACGCCAGCATCGTCTCGGGGGCGTCGGGCCCGGCCTTGAGAAACACCGTGCCGGTGCCGGCGTGGTGCAGGTAGTGGCCGCGCTGCACGAGGCGGCCATGGGCGCGGAAGTCGCGGCCGGTCTTGTCGGAGGCGGCGACGGTGAAGGTGCCGGTCTTGCCGTCAAAGGGCGCGAGGGCGCGGCCGCCGGCGGCGGTGGCCGCCGCCGGGCCTTGGGTGAATGAGACCCGGTAGTTCCACTTGCCCGGCTTGTCCGGCGAGAGGTGGGCGCGCCACACGGTGCCGGCGGTGGCGGAGGTCTCGGCGGCGCGGCCATCAGCGGCAAAGTAGCCGGGCACGGTGTAGCGGGGCGCGCCGGACTCGTGCGTGAAGGTGACGTTGAGCGCGAGGTCGGTGAAGGGATTGGGCCCGGTGTCGGTCTCGGCGGCAAACGGACCGGCGAGATTGAGCGTGACCTTGTGCCAGGCCTTCAGCTCGCCGGAGATCGTGACGGTGCCGTTGCCATGCGGCTGGCGGGCGACGGGCCGGCGGGCGGCGGTTTTTTGCTTCGCAGCGAGATCGAGGCGGGCGACTTCCTTGCCGGGATCGGCCTGTTCGGCGGCGAAGACAATTTGCGACCAGCGGGCGCGGCTGAATTCCTTCCCATCGTTGGAGCCGATGCGGGCGCGGACTTCGACGGACTCGCCTTCGTTGACGGCGACGTCGCTCCAAGTCTTCGCAAAGGCCGGGCCTTCCTCGAACATCTCCTTGCTCGGGGGACTCGTGAACTGACCGAGGCTGCGGCCGCCGAGGAGAACCTCGTAGGAGGAATTGCCGTCGTTCTCGCCGACCACGTGGAGCGTGACGCGGTAGCGGCCGTTGGCGGCGGGGGCGGTGAAGGTGACGGCGGCTTCCTTGTGATTGTTGGGGTTGATCGCGGCCCACTTGCCTTTGTCGAGGTAGTAGCCGGTGCCGTCGAGCTTGAGCGAGGCGGCGGTGACGACGCCACTTGTGGGCACCGCAGCGGAGGCGGCGCCCAGGCGGGTGAGCGCGACGAAGGCCACCCATGCGGCGACAGTCATGAGGTGTTTGGTTTTCATGGAATAGTTGGATTGTTTTGGGGAATGGTGGGGCCGGGCTCTAGCGGCTCGGCAGGGTGAAGGACTCTAGCGAATCGAGTTCGGGTTTACCACCACGACTGCCGCTGCCGGCGGCAACGTAGAGCGTGTCGTCGAGGCGCACGAGGCCGCTGCCGTGACGCCCGCGGGCGAAACGGGCGAAGGTGCTCCACGTGCCCGTGCGGGTGTCGAGCGCCTCGACCTCGGTGTAGGCGTGGGGCTGCGTGACGCTCTCGCCTCCCGCGACGAGGAGCAACGGACCGACGCCGAGACTCATCGTGCCGGCGCGGAGATGCGGCAGATTTCCGGCAGGGGCCGGTAACGTGGACCACTTCCGACTGGCGAGGTCGAAGACATCGACCTCCGGGATTGTGAGCTCGAAGACCTGCTTGGTCGCGGCGGAGGAACGCCGGCCGCCGGCCACGTAGATTCTGCCATCGATGATGGCGGCCTGGAAATGATCGCGGGCGCGCGGGGCGTCGGGGAGGCGGGACCATTGGTGGGTCTTGAGGTCGAGCACGTCGAGCCAGGCGACGTGGCCGTCCCAGTGGCCGTTGATGATGCCGCAGACGACGTAGAGCTTGCTGTCGTGAATCACCGCGCCGGAGCCGCCGCGGCGGCGATCGGCCGGCAGCGCCGGACCCTGGCTCCACGCGTCGGCGGCGGGATCGTAGATGGGAATTTGCGCGAGGGCCTGCTCACGAGGGAAGGCGCCAGTCATCGCGCCGGGCAGCCAGATTTTATTTTCCCACACGACGGGTTGAAAGTGGTGCGTCTCGACGGGCGGGGCCTTCCCCACGGCCCACGCGTGGGTGGCGGGATCGTAGATGTCCACGGGCTGAATGCGCCGGCCGCCGAGGAGATAGAGCTTGGAGCCGAGGCCGACGAAGGCGGCTTCGTGGCGGGCGTGGGGCTTGCCGCGCGTCTCGACGGTCCGCCACGTGGGCGCGGTGCCGGTGATCTCGGCGACCTTGGCGTGGAAGGCCCGCTTGCGGGCCGAACTCAGGCCCCAGTTCGTAGGCAGCGATTGGTAGCCTTCGTCGAACGCCTCGCCTTGGCGGCGCCAGTCGAACCAACCCCACGACACGTGTTCGGCGACGGACGCGGCGAGGCGGCCGTCGTCGGCCTCAAAGTCGTAATGATCGTCCTCGTTGACGAGGATCGGAATCACGCGCGAGGGATCGAGCGCGCGGGTGGCGCGGATTTTGGCGACGAGTTCCGCCGAGGTCTTGAACGCGTTGCCGTGCAGCAGCATGAAATCGGAGGCGCGCATCGCCTCGAAGGTCGGCATCACGGCCACGGGGAATGACGTGCCGACGAGGAGGCGGCGGCCGTCGGCGGCGCGGGTGTCTCGCACGCGCGCGATCAATTCGTGCACCCGATCAGGACGCAGGATCGGCGGATTGTATTTCGGATTCGACTCGTTGTTGATCTCGACGAGCAGGTTCTTCCAGCCGCCGGCGAGGAGCCATTGCGTGAGGGTATCGGTGGCGCGGATGGCATTTTCGTCGGTTTGCAGGCGGCCCGACTGGCCGAAATAGAAATAGCCGACGATCGGGACCATCCCGAGGCGGTCCGCCTCGTCGAGGATCCGTTTCATCCGGTCCATGAACGCGGGGCGGAGCGAGCCATCCGGGTTGAAAGGATGATTCTCCCAAGGCTGGTCCTTGGAGTAGCCCTCGGGCGAGCCGCCCTGGAAATTCACCGTGAAGCCGAGCACACCGTGGGCTTTCCATCCGGGCATGGCCGCGAGGAACTCGCGATTGTTGCGCTCGGTGTCCCAGCGGCCGGTGTCGGGATAGGCCCAGCGTTTGACGGTCTCCGGATTGAGATCGTCGAAGGTGCCTTGGACGACGCGGTTGTTCATCAGCAGGCCTTCGACCCGGTGGCCGCGCCAGGTGCGGCCTTCGTAGGTCGGCCGGCCATTGAGAAGGAAATCCCCACCGCGGATCGCGACGGTGGTCGTGCGCGCGGGTTGGTCGGCGGCGGACAGTTTAGGAGCGCCGCAAATAATCGCCAGGCCCAGGCCCAGCATGGTGCGGAATAAGGCGAGCGCGCGGAGACGGAGTGGATGAGTGTTCATGGGAGCAATCATGGGCCGGTGACCTCGACCTGCACGTTTTGCGTCGCGGCCTTGGCGAGGAAGAGGGCGCGTTTGCCCTGCGTGCCTTGGTGGGGCGGCGGGGTGGCGGGTGCGAGACCGGCGGCGACCAGCTCGGCCTGAGAAACGCCGACGTCATCCACTTTGAAACAAAAGTGGTGGAGCCCCGGACCGTTCTTCGCCAGCCAAGCCTGCAGCGGATGATCCGGCGTGAGCGGCTCGACGAGTTGCAGGTGCGTGTTGCCGAGGTCGAGGTGCGTGAGGCGGACCACGCCGCCGTTGACGACTTCGCTGCACACGACCGGGAAGCCGAGTTGGTCACGCCAGATTTTCAGCGCGTCCTCGGTGGACGGCACGCAGATCGCGAAATGGTCGAGGCCTTGGTGTTTCATGGTGGGAAAAGGAGTCAGGGAAGGCGCAACCCGAGCCGCAGGATAAACATGAGGGGCAGATACACCGCGAGATAGACGCCGAGCCAGCCGGCGTCCCACGACCAGCCGAGGGACGCGAAGGGCGCCCAGAAGATGCGATCACCGCGCACGCGGGCTTCGCGGTAATCGACGCTCAAGGCGCGCACGAGGCCGGAGTCACTCGGCTCCAGCGCGCGTGGCGCGGGCGGAGCGGAATCGCCCGCCACGAGCGTCAGCGTGGCGGGCGTGGCGCCGGCGGTGCGCAGGGTGATGGGGAAAGCGCCGGATTTATCCGCGGGAAGCTCGACGGTCCACGCGAGCGGCTGCGGCGGAATCGGGCGCGCGAGATAGGCTTGGAGATCAGCGAGCAGGTCCGAGCGCGTGCGCTTCGCGGCGGCGCGCACATCCCACGGCAAGGTGTCATCCGTCGGCGCGGCCTGCCAGCGCTGAAGCAGCCCTTCGAGCGTCGGGCGGATGAGTGGGAGTTTCTGCGCCGGTGAACTGTGGCTGGCGAAGCGCAGGCCCTCAGGCAGATCGAGCGACACGGGTTGCGTGTGGTCGCCGGCGATGAGCGCGACGATCTCGGCGCGACTGCCGGGCGCGGGATTCCAAACCGCGGGATCGATGCGCTCGGTGAGCCACATGAAGGAAATCACCATCGGGCCGAGGAGGAGCGCGAGCGGAGTGAAGGACGCGAGGGTGAGTCGCGCCTGCACGCCGGCTGACGCGGCTGAGAGGCGGGCCCGGCGCGGAGCATCAAGGGGAAGAGGCGCGGCCTCGGCCTGCAGTCGCTGCCAGCGTTGCTTCGCGGCGACTAGGCGCGCGTGGTCGTTGAGCACGCGCTGGCCGACGAGTGTGAGCGTGGCGGTGACGGCCGCGACAAAAGCGACTGTGGCGGCTTTGCCCCACGCGGCGACCAACGGCCAGAGCAGCCGATCGAGCCCTTGGATAACCGGGTCGTGCAGCCACGCGGGCGGCAGCAGAAAAAACGCAGCGAGGAAAAGCCCCCAGCCGATGAATCCGATCCGGCGCCAGCGGGCGGAGCGCGCCTCGCCGGGGCCGGGCGGTGGCGGGAGTTGTTCGCGCGCGAGCGGCGCGGCATCGGACGATGAACTCGGGGTGATATGAGCAGCGCCGCGTGCGACCTGGCCCTGGCGACCGTCGACGGTGACGATCTCGCCGTCGCGGAAAAGGCGGGTGGCGCCGGGCAGCGTGACCGCGGGCACGCCCATCTCGCGCGCGACCACGGCACCGTGCGAGAGACTGCCGCCGCACTCGACGATGACGGCGGCGGCGCTGGCGAAGAGGGGAGTCCAGCCAGTGTCGGTCGTGGTGCAGACGAGGACGAAGCCGCGTTCGCCGGCGGGAAGCTGATCCGGGGCGGAGAGGACGCGCACGGGACCGGATGCCCGGCCGCTGGCGAGCGGCAGCGCCGGCCACTGTTCGGCAGCGGCGTCGATGGGCGGCGGTGCGCCGAACGTTTCAGCCTCGGCCCGTGTGATCAGCGGAGGTGTGATGAGCTTTTCCTCCGCAGCGCGGCGCAGTCGGCGCTCTGCGAGCAGGGCGTGCGGCGCGTAGCCGGTGCGCAACGCGTGCGCGATTTCCGGTTGCGTGAGCAGAAAAATTTTCTCGCCGAGCCAAAGCCTGCGGCCCGCTTCCAGCGCGAGATCGCGCAGGAGGCCGTAGCCGAGCATGAGGTGATGCTTGCCGTCCTCGCGGTAGGGCAGAAAGCGAGCGAGCAGCGAGACGTGGGCGCGCAGGGCCGCGGCGTCAGCGGCGGAGAGACGCGCGGTGAGGCGTGCGAGGTGCGCCTGCGCGGCGTGCTCGCGGGCGGCGTGTTTGGCCGCAGGATCCTCTTGCCCGCGCCAATGGCCAGCGAGGGTCGCTATGGTGGCAGGACGGTCCGACCAGCGGGGCGTGGCGAGTTCGAACTCTTCGGGGGCGCGATGACCGAAGTCGGCGAGCCAGCGCTCAAGCGGCAGCCGGCCCTCGGCGACTTCGCGGAGGCCGGAATTGGAACGCAAGGTGGCGTCGGGGCGCGACGGGACGGACAGCGTGGCGAGCAGGGCGTCGGAATCCTCCGTCCAGAAATGCGCGGCGAGAAACTGCCTCAACCGATCGGTCGCGAGCACGCAGAGCATGCTCGGCAACAGCGACTGCGGCGCAAACTGGTCCATCGTGCGCTGTTCGCGGGCGTGCCAGAGTTCGCCCCACCCGGCCGGGGTGAGGGCGCTGAGATCGAGCTTTTTTTCTTCGGCGACCCACGCGTCAAAGGCCGGAATGATCTCCGAGGCGAGCCGGTGATCGAGATCGACCGCGAGCGTGTCGAGGCGGCGGCCGACCGCGGCGACGAGCCGGCTGGCGCGTCCCAGCGCGCGCATCGAGCCGTGTGGAATGGTGGGCGGACCGCCGGCGGCGGCGGGGTCCGCGCGGAGTTTTTCCAGGTCGTAGCGAAACGGAAATTTTTCACCGAACATCTCGGGCGCGCGGGCCACATCAAGGTAGATCCGACCGCCGATGAGCTCGAGGAAACCGTCGTGCGCGACGACGGGTCCCGGCGTGAAACCGATCTCGCGCAGAAGTTTTCCATAGCCGCCGGAGCCGGACATGAAGCGCTGGAGCACGCTCCAGGTGAGTGGCGTGGGGCGCGGGGCGGTTTCGCCGAGGTTGTGCTCGACCCACGGGCCGCGGCCGGCGTCGAGGGCGGCGAGCAGGCGGGCGCGGGTATCGCCGAGCACGGCATCTTGCGCTGCGACGGCGGCGAGCGTGGTGATGGGGCGGGATTGGAGGATGAACGCGCGGCCCTCGTGCAACGCCCACTCGATGTCCTGGGGTGCGCCGTAAAGAGTCTCGATTCGGCGGCCGAGGTCGGCGAGCACGTGGACGTCGCCCGTGGTGAGCACCGGAGCGGTGCGCGCGGCTCCGGCGAGCGGACGCAAGGCACCGGAGGAGCTGTCGAAGACGGCGGATTTTTCCGCGATGACGGCTTCGCGCACGTCGCCGGTGTCGCGATCGAGCACGAGGATGTCGGGCTGGACCTTCCCGGATACGACGGCTTCGCCGAGGCCCCAGGCGGCCTCGAGGAGCATCTCGCGGCGGCGGCCGTTGCGCGGGTTGGCCGTGAAGAGGACGCCGGCGGCATCGGCAGGCACGAGACGCTGCACGACGAGCGCCAGGGAAACGGATTCGGCGGCGACGGCGTGGCCAGCGAGGTAGCCGGTGACGCGCTCGGAGTTGGAGGCATGCCAGCAACGGCGCACGGCGTCCTGCAACTCCGCCGCGCCGCGCACGCCGAGGATCGTCTCGTATTGGCCGGCCATCGACATGGCGGCGCCATCCTCCGCGGTGGCGGAGGAACGGACGGCGACGGTCACGTCACCGAGCGCGCGGTAGGCGGCGAGCAGGGCCGCGAGGATCTCCGCCGGGATCGCGTCGCGACCGGCGTCGCGCCACGCTTCGAACGCCGCCGTGGTGAGCGCGAAGCCGGGCGGCACGGGCAGGCCGGCGTTGATGAGGCGCGAGAGGCTGGCGGCTTTGCCGCCGACGAGCGCCGCATCGTGGGCCGCGGCGAGCGGAAGAATCCACGGGTGGTCGTTCATCGGCGCGACTTGGCTCCGGTGTAGGCGCGCAGCCCGCCCGTCTCGCTGCCGACGAAAACGAGGCCGCCGCTGACGAACGGTGCGCTGAGCGACATGCCGAGCGAGCCCGGGCGGGACTTGGCGTTGAGGTAGTGTTTCTCGAGCAGGGCGCCGTCGGCGAGCGAGAGCACGCCGAGGTAGCCGTCGGCGCTCGCGGCGTAGACGAGTTCCTCGGTGACGGCCGGGCCGCCGAGAATCGGGGAGGTGCCGGCGATGCGCTGGCGCCAGACGATCGCGCCGTTTTTCGTGAGGTCGAGGGCGACGACCTCGCCGTTGCGCACGGGGCAGATCGCGAGCGAGCCGCGAACTGCGATGGGGCCGAGCACGGCGTCGGGCAGCGCGACGGTCCAGCGCACGGCGCCGGTGGCGCGATCGAGCGCGAGCACGGCGCCGGCGGGAACCTTGGCCGCGTTGACGAAGTCGCCGTTGCCACAGCCGGCGAGGAGCAGATCGCCGGTGACGGTGATGGCACCGGTGGCGGGATGTGGCGTGGCGCGGCGCCAGAGTTCGCGTTTTTGGCCGGCGGCTTTCAGCGCGTCGTCGGACCCGGTGCGGAGCGCGACGATGGCGCTGCCGTTGAAGCCGCTGCCGATGTAGGCGACGTCGCCGACGATGGCGGGAGAGCTCTCGGGATCGGCGACATCGTGGCGCCAGACCTCGCGGCCGGTTTCGAGATCGACGGCAAAGACGTAGCCGGGATGGCCGCTCACCCGATAATCGTTGCCGACCTCGATCGCGCCGGCACCGATCACGACGAGGTTGCCGACAATGGCCGGGGAGCTTTCGAGGTGGAGGGGAGTGGGCACGAGCCACTTGATGCGACCGGTCTGGGCGTCGAGGCAGATGAGGTCGCAGTTGGAATCCGGATGCAGGCCCTGGCCGATGACGACCGAGCGACCATCGGCACTGACGGCGGGCGAACTGAAAATACCTTTGAACGGCTGCTTGTCGTTGCGCTCCTCGACTTGCCAGAGCTTGCGGCCGGTCGTGGCGTCGAGGCAGACGATGGCGCCAAACGTCTTGGGCGGATCCAAAAGGCACCACGCGGCGAAGACCCGGCCGCCGTGCACGACCGGCGCGGAGAGGAACATGGCGAACTCCTCCTCGTATTCCCAGAGCGCGCGCAGCTCCAGCGGGGCGGGTCCACCGGCGTGGCCGGTGCGGTCGAAACCGCCGCGGAAATTGGTCGCAGCCGATGTCGTCGTGGCCGCGACAGGTGCGGGCGTGGTGGCTGCGGGGGTGACACTGGTCGCTACGGGCGATGATTTCTGCCGCTGTTCTTCGCGGATGAGTTCGAGCGCGACCTTGGTCCAGTCGGTCGTCGATTCGGTGGGGCGCGCGCGGGTGGCGATGATCGAAGGCGTTTCCGTCGCGGGCCAGAAAACGATGAGGGCCGTCAGGCCGGCGATGCTCGCGAGCACACCCGCGGCCCGGCCCGGGTAGCGGCGACAGGCACCGATCAGTTCGCGCGGCTTGAAGAGGAGGGCCGCGAAGCTGGCGGCTCCGGCGATGAGGGCCGGCATGACGGCGGCCCCGGCGTTGACGAGGATGGGGACGACGGCGAGCGGCGGCGAGAAATCGAACATCATCGGACGGCTTTCAGGCGGCCGATGGCCGACGATGCGGCGCCGATTTCGACCGGCCAGGTGCGTTCGTGGCCGTCGGCGTGGCGGACGCGCACGACGTAGGAGCCGGGTTCACGCACGGCGAAGATGGCTTCGTCGGGGCTGCGGCAACCGGAGGCGTTGTTGCCGCCGATGAAGCGGACATCGCGCACTTCCCCCGCGGTGGTTTCGAGCCGGACGGTGGCACCGACGACGCCGAGCGGGCCATCGACGGTGACGACGAGGACGCCGGTCTTGAGCATGCGGGCGATCTCGTCGGTTGCATTTTCGACGGGCTGCCGGAAGGCGAGCGTGTCGTTCAGAATGAGAACGAGATGGCCGTGCTCGTTGCCGATGAGCAGATCGGGCTGGCCGTCGCCGTTGGCATCGCCGGCAGCGAGGCCCCAGCCGCCGAGCTCCTGCGCCGGGCCCTGGAACATGTGCTCGTAGGCGCGGTGCACGTCGCCGAGCATGAACGAGCCGTAGCCGCGGTTGATGATGAAACGATTGTGGCCGTTTTTCGCGCGGCTGACCGTGTAGAAATCGACGTGGCCATCGAGGTTGAGGTCGGCGGCGACGGTGGCGATGTGCAGGAAAGAACCTTCGCTGATCTCGTTGCCGTGTTCGGTGACATCGACGGGCTGGCCGGCACGATTCTCGATCACGTGCCAGCCGTTTTCGACGGGGACGATGAGATCGGTGCGGCCGGTGCCGAGGATGGGCGTGAAGGCACCCGCGCCCGTGAAGCCGGGTTTCTCGTCTTCGCCGGAGAGGAAGCGCAGCTTGGGCGCGCCGGGTTGCGGGGTGAAGCGGCCGGCCTTGTCTTGGATGAGCAAGAGTCCGGAGCCGGCGGCGTAGTAGAGATCGGTCAGGCCGTCGCCGTTCCAATCCCCGAGCGTGAAGTAGCCGGTGCCCTTCGCGCCGGTCTCGGCGCGATCGAGTCCGGCACGCGCGGTGATATCGGTGAAGGCGCCGCCCGCCTTGCCGGGATTGAGAAACAGCCGGAGGCCGCCGCCGTTGAGCGAGACGAGGATATCGGGGTAGCCGTCGCCATTGGCCTCGATGAACGCGGCGGCATGAACCATGGCGAGATCGGCGGCGGAGAGCGGAAGCCGCGCGGTGGGTTTGAAGCCGCGTTGTTCGCCCTCGACGAAACCACGGAGAAGAGTGCCGCCGGCGAGGAGATCGGGAATACCGTCGAGATCGAAATCGGCGAAGGCGACGCTGACGCTGGCCTGCTTCAGGCCGAGCCACTCGGTGGCGTCGACAAACTCGAGTTTTTCCATTTGGAGGAAAACGCGATCACCGGCCGGGGAGCAGGCGTAGAGGTCGGGGAGGCCGTTGCGGTCGATATCGTAGAGCGCGACGCCCTTCACGGGGCCGGGAAGCTTTTCAATGAGCAGGTCCGGCTTGAAAGCGGCGTAGCCACGGCGCGGGTAGTAGGAGCGGTCGCGCGCGAGATCCGCGAGCATGCGGACGAGCTGGGGCGTGGAGCCGTTCCACGTGCCGAGCATCGTGGGGACCGGTTTGCCATCGGTGCCGATGAGCTGGGTGTCGCCGGCGTTCCATTTCCATTGGGTGGGGGACTCGCGGAGGCCGAGGTAAAAGGCACCGGCGTAAAAGAGGAGTTCGTTTTCGCGGCGGCGCTGGCGTTTGCCGACGAAGGCGGCGACGGGCTGACCCACGGCGATGTCGGTGGGCGCGGAGGCGCCGGCCGTCAGCACGCCGGCCATCGCGTCGACGGCGGCGATTTCGATCACGTCGCCGACTTTCGGGGAGTCTCCCTTGTGCAGGGCGGTGACGCGGAGGAAGAATTTCCCGGCGTCGCGGTCCACGCGTTCTATTTCGCCGGAGAGGACGGTCTCGTGACGTTGGAAGAGATCGGACGGCTGGAGGCCGACGTTGATCACGGCCCACAGGGAAACCGGGAGCAGCGCGAGAACGCTGAACGTAAGGAAAGCGAGAACGCGCACGGCGGAGGGTTTATTTCTTTCCGAAGACATAGGAGACGGTCAGCGGAGCGCTGGGGGCGATGCCGGGGGCGAAGGCGCGGACGTTGAGGCGCGTCGTCCGGTCGAGGCGAAGGGGCGCGGTGTAGCGGGGGGACGCAGCGGTGACGTCGGAGCCATCGGTCGTGTAGTGGATGGCGGCGGCGGCGTGCTTGGTCGCGAGGGTGACCTCGATGGGCTGCTCGAATACGATGCTGAGGGGCTTGTCGAACTTGGCGCCATCGCGACCGGTGGTGACGGCTTCGGGCGAGACTTGGAGCTGATAGGGGTCGGACTTCTTCATGTAGTCCGCCATCGACTTCGTCGCCTTGGTGGTAAGCGCGAACTCGCTCTCCCCGTCGCCGCGGTTGTGATAGTAAACGTTGGCGTCGACATCGAACGCGCCGAACAACCGGTCGGGCGGGCCGGCGTTGTGGGCGCCGAACGTCACATCGGTCCAGCGCGCGCGGGCCTCGGGGCGGGCGAGGCGCACGCCGTTTTCGCTGACGTAATCGAAGTGCGCGCCGCGCAGATCGACGTCGCCCGCGAGACGGAGCACGAGTCCATCGGTGCCCTGCGCGGCACGTTCGGGCGCGGAGACGGGGGCCCCTTTGCCATCGTGGCGGTTGGCCTGGCTCGTGAGGGAGGTAAAGACGAGGCGGGCGGTTTTGGGATTGGCGCTGTGGACACGGATGACGGAGCCCGCGGCGGCATAGAGGCCGGTGTCGCCGGCGGCCTTGTTCGGCCCATAACCGAGAAACACATATGCGTCGGCGATGAGCGGGCGCTCGGGTGAGCCGGCGCGGAGCGTGGCGCCGCGGTAGAGGTTGATGTTGTAGACGTGCTTGGCGTTGGTGCTGATGAACGGGCCGACGGCGCCGCCGGATTGGAGTTCGAGAATGGCACCGTCGAAGACCTCGAGCGCGCCCTTGTCGGTGACGCCACTCCAGCGGAGATCGCCGCTCACGATGCAGCGGCCGTGCTGCACCATGATCTCGTCGCCGACGCCGATGTTGCCGATGAGCTCGACGGAGGCGTCGCCGTATTTGGCGATTTCGAATTTGTGGGAGACGCGGGCGCGGCTCTGGGGTTTGTCGGAGCGGCCTTTGACGCCACCGAGAAAGGTCTGGTTGTTTTCGGGGGTGGGAAACTCGGCGGCATCGACGCGGAAGAACGTGTGCTTCGGTCCCCGGCAGGCGACGAACTGCAGGCGACCGCCGTCCTTCACCCAGATGTTGCCCCAGACCTGGAGATCGTTGCGGTGCTTCGCCTCGATGTAGGCGTTTTTATCGACGGTGAGATGACGGACCTCGGCGTTGGGCGGGGCGGTGACACTGTAGTTCTGGGCCGCGGCGGGCAGGACAACATCGGTGGCGCGATCGGGCGCCGCGGGGGCGGGCTGGCCTTGTTCGAGCCAGTTGGCCGCTTCGGCAAACGCGCCACTCACGCCAGGTTTGGCCCAGGTGAGCGTGCGAGCGGCCGGCCACGATTCCGTTTCGTAGGCGGGCCGCGGCGCCGTCGCAGCGGAGGCCGCAACGGATCCGACGATGAAGGAGCAAGCGATACGGAAAAAGCGAAGGGGCGAATGCATGGTCATGGGAAGAGGAGACGGAGAGAGGGACGGATCGCGTTCACGGCGCGATCCGTCGCGGGAAAACGGATCAGAACTCGAGGTCGATCGAGGCGAGGTAGGTCTTGGGGTTGTCGAGGTAGTAGGCGTTGCGCGTGCCGGGGATGTAGCCGCTGCTGCGCTGAGTGTTGAGGAGGTTTTGCGCGTGGCCGCTGACGCGGTAGGTGACGCCGCGGGCGCGCCACGAGTAGTTGAGGCCGAGCGAGGCGTTGGGCGTCGTCTCAAGGTAGGAGGGGGCGCCAAAGCGATTGGTCGAGCGGACCTGGTCCCAGACGTAGCGGACATTGAGATTGGCGCTGAGACCTTTGAGCGAGCCTTCGCGCCACGAGTATTTGTTCACGATGGTGGCCTTGTGCTTGTAGCCGGCGAGCGGGCCGCGGCGCGAGGCGACGGGGTCCTTGGTGGTCTCGCGCTGATTGTAGGCGTAGCTGAAGACGGTCGTGAAATTCCGGATCGGGTAGAGGTGCATGTCGGCATCGAAGCCCTTGGAGACCACCTGGCCGACCTGCACATTGGCGCCGCGCGGCAGATTGGGATTGGCCGTGGGGTTGTCTTTGTTGGGCGCCTCGGGGTCGTTGATGATGCGGTCGTTCTCCTCAATTTTGTAGAGGCTGAGCGTGCCGATCACGCGGTCGCGGAAGAGCGAAACCTTGCTGCCAATCTCGTAGATTTGGCCGGAGGTGGGGCCGAAGGGCTGGTCGAAACCGTCAAGCGAGCCAGGGTTACCCTTCACGGATTTCGAGTAGTTGGCGTAGACGTTGAGGCCGCGGGTGACGCCGAAGATCGTGCCGACCTGCGGCGTGACCTTGCTGGTCTTGTAGGTGCGCAGCGCGCCGGGGCGGGAGGTGCTGTCGGCGACGTTCTTGGTGTCGTTACGCGTGTTGTTCTCGGCGCGGTAGAGGCCCCAGAGGGTGTTGAGGCGGCCGTCGAGCCAGCGGGCGTGGTGGTTGATGTAGGTCGAGACGACCTCGAAATGATTTTCGCCGAAGGTGGTGCCGGGCGAGACCACGAGCGTGGACGGGAGGCGCAGGTCGGGATTCGGATCGCGGACGGGGAAGAACTCATACGCGACCGCCGTCGAGCCGGGGCGGCGGAGTGGGTCGGTGCGGGTGTATTGATCCTCGATCTGGGAGAGGTAGCCGGCGACGAAACGGTGCGTGGCACCGAGGGCGTCGAGACGGTAGGCGAAATTGCCACGGATGCCGGCGACCTCCTGATCGAAGACGTTCTTTTGCCACGAACGGCGCATCGCGGGATTGGCGTTGGCGGCGGCGTGGTTGTAGGCGGTGCCGGCGGGGTTGCCGTTCACGGCGGCGGGCGCCTGGAAGATGCCGGTGTTGATGACCTGGGGGCCCCAGCGGCGGTTGCGGTTGTGGTTGTTCATGGCGAACGTCGCCACGAAGTTGTTGGTGAAGCGGTGCTCCACTTGGAAAAGCACGTCGTTCACAAACTCCGGCTGCTTGTGGTCCGGGCCATCCCACGACATGGTGGGATTGATGCCGAAGAGAACGGCGATGGGCACGTCGCCATTGAGGCCGTTGGCGTGCGGGACAGAGACGGTGCGGGCGAAACCGTCGATGTTGTTCCCGCGCTCGCCGTCCACGTAATAATATTCCCATTGAAAGAGGACGTTGGTCTTGGCCGTGGGCTGGAAGAGGAGCGACGGCATGATATTTTCGACGACGCGCTTGCGGTATTTGGACTGTCCCTTGGAGCCTTCGAGCGAGCCGACGAGACGGTAGCTGAGGAGGGACTTGCCATCGGCGCGGCGGAGGAGGGGGGCGCCGTTGATGTCGAGCGTGTTCACATAGCGGCTGAAGCTGCCGTAGGAGCCGCGGATACGGGTGAACGGTTTGGTCGGCTGCGGCTGCTTGGTGATGACGTTGATCACGCCGCCGGCCTCGGTGACGGCGTCGAGCACGGAGGTCGGGCCCTTGACGATCTCGATGCGCTCGATGGTGGCGGAGCCGTTGTCGGAGTAGCGCAGGAAACCGTTGCGCATGAACTCGAGGGTGTTGAAGCCGCGCACGGCCTTGCCGTTGACGGAGGCGTTCCAGCTCACGGCCTCGCGGTTGGCGCCGCCGGAGAAATCGCCCTCGGAGAGCGCGCCGCCGAACGACGCGGTGTCGATCAGGAAATCCTCGGTGACGATCGCGATGTTGAACGGGACCTCGGAGAGCGCCATCGGGAGGCGGCTCGCGCTCATGGAGTTGGTGGCGCGGTATTCGTGGGTGCGCACGTCCTCGACCTCAAAGGCGGACATCTGCACCGCCGTGGCGCCCGGTGTGCCCGCGGCGGGCGGAGCGGATTGAGTGGAGGTGGTTTGCGCCGGCGAACGAGCGGCGGCCAGCAGGGCGGCGGCCACGAGCAGGGGGAGCAGGGTGGGGTTTTTCATGAGAGGGGTTTTCTGGGTGATTACCTTGAGGCGGGGTTGTGGCCGGTGATTTCGGCGAGGAGGCGGAAGAAGCCGGCCTTGCGGGGAGAACTGATCGTCCAGTCGGCGGGGATGCTCTGGTAGCCTTCGGCGTGGCCCTCGCCCTTCATGCGGAAATCGAAATAGCCCCAGCCGGCGTATTCGCCGATGGCGGCCGTGAAATTGTTCACGGGCACCTCGAAGTTGAAGTGGTCGTCCTCGTTGAAAAAGATCGGCTTGGGCGTGTAGCCGGCGACCTTGCGGGTGAGCTGCACCAGCTCCGCGATGCGTTTGGGATCACTGACGCCGTTGCCGTGGAGCAGGAGATAATCGGAGGCGCGAACGACATTCTCGAGCGGCACAGTGTTGCCGCCGTAGGAGGTGCTAACGAGGAGACGATGGCCGGAGAGAGACTTCGTGGCCTTTACGCGCTCGATCAGCTCATGCACGCGGGCGGGCTGGAGAATCGGGTGATCGTAGCGGACGTTGCACTCGTTGTTTACCTCGATGATCACGTGGCGCCAGCCGCCGTCGAGGACCCAGCGGGTGGCATTGTCCACCGCGCGGATGACAGCGGCCTCGTCCTTGATGTGCTCGTCCTGACCGAAATAAAAGTAGCCGAGCACGACGACCATGCCGAGGTCGTCGGCGAAATCGACGATGCGCTTCAGGCGCGCCATGTAGTCGGGACGCAGGCTGCCGTCGGCGTTGATCGCGGAGTTTCGCCAAGGCTGTTTCGCGGAGTAGCCCTCGGGCGAGCCGCCCTGGAGATTGATCGTGAACGAGAGCAGGCCGTGCGCCCGCCAGACGGGCATGGCGGCGAGAAACTCGCGGGTGTTGCGCTCCGCGTCCCACTTGCCGGTGTCGGGGTAGGCCCAGCGCGGGATCGTCTCGGGGTTCAGGTCGTCGAAGATGCCCTGCACCATGCGGGAATTGGTCATGAGTCCCTCGATCTTTTTCCCTTTCCAGGTGCGGCCTTCGAAGGTCGGGCGGCCGTTGAGGAGGAAGCGTTCGCCGTCGATGGAGACGGTGGTCTTGGGGGCGGCGGGCGTGGCCGCGAGGGTGGACGCCGAGGTGAGCAGCAGGGCGGCGGCGGTCGCGACGAGGTGGACGAGATGGCGGGTTTTCATGGGTAAATTCAAACGAGGGAGACCACCTGGCCGCTCGCGTGCGAGCGGTAGCATGCCTCCATCAGCGCGGTGGATTTCAGGTAGTCGTCGCCGGTGTTTTCGAACGGCGCGCCGTCGCGCATCCGGTCCACGAAGTGGCGCTGGAGCGTGTAAACACAGTCGCCGGCGAAGCCTTCGCGCGTGTGCGGATAGTCGAGCCGGCGCGAAGGCTGGCCGAGGAGCTTGAGCGTGAGGTTGCCTTCGAGGTCGAGCTCCAGGTGGCCTTTGCTGCCGTCGAGGCGCACCAGGCCGAAGGTGTAGCGGGCGTTGTCGGTGTCGGCCTCGTTGTAGCGCGACGCGTCGAGGATCGCGGTGGCGCCGCTGGCGAAACCGCACACGATCTGCGCGGCGTCCTCGCCCTTGATGGCGGTGTTGCGTTTCTGCAGCCGCGTGTAAACCGAAGTGATCTCGCCGCCGAGGTAGCGGAAGGTGTCGAGGAAGTGGACGCCGGTCTCGTAAACGAAGAGGCGCGGGTAGGTCCGGAAAAACGGCTGGCGCGCGAGGTAGGCGTCTTCCTGCCAGCCGTCGCCCATGCGCATGCGGATGTTGATCGAGAAGAGGTCGCCGAGCACGCCGGCGTCGAGCAGCCGGCGCATCTCCCGATACCAGGGCTGCCAGCGGAAATTCTCGTGCACCATGAAGCGCACGCCGGCGCGGCGCGCGGTCTCGACGACCGCGACAGAATCGTGCCACGTCGGCGCGAGCGGCTTCTGGCAGATGATCGCGATGCCGCGATCGGCGGCGAGCTGGACGGCCTCGAGGTGCGTCTCGGGCGGGGTGATGATGTCGACGAAATCGGGCCGCTCCGCGTCGAGCACGGCGGCGAGTTCGCTCCACGCGGCGGCGCGCGGGATGCGGTGCTGCGCGGCGGCGGCGTGCGCCTTGGCGACGTCGCGATTCACGACCGCGATGATCTCGACCTCGGGGAGTCGGGCCCAGGCTTCGTATTGGAAGCGGCTGAAATAGCCGGCGCCGAGGCAGACGCCGCGCAGGCGACGGGCAGGAGTGGAAACGGAAACGGGAGCAGACATCACGCGGGCAGGTCGGAGATTTTCCTCGTCGAGTCGGCGAGCACCCAGCAGCCGGCGCCGACTACGCTGCAGGCGGCGACGATGTAGAAGAAGACGTTGGCGCTGCCGGTCCAGAGGAGCAGCGTGGGAAACAGCGGCCCGATGATCGCGGAGCCGATGTTGCCGGCCATGTTCATGGTGCCGGAGACCTGGCCGGCGTGCTTGCCGCCGATGTCGATGCAGAAGGACCACGACGGGCTCAGCACCATGTCCACGCCGAAGACGGCGAGCGAAAGCCAGAAGACCGCGGGGCCGACGCTCGTCTGTTGCACGCTCATCACCATCCCCACAGCCGTGAGGCCGAAGCCGACAATCGCGGGGAGCTTGCGTGAGAGCGCGTGGCGGCCGGAGGCGTAGATGCGATCGACGAGCCAGCCGGAGACGACGTTGCCGAGCGCGCCGCAGAGCAGCGGGATCATGCTATAGAAACCGGCGTCGGTGGAGGTGAGCTTATAGGTGGCCTTGACGTGCGGGTAGAGCCACGTGAGGCAGAAGAAGGTGGTGAAGTTGGCGAAGAGGTATTGCACCATCATCAGCCAGAGTCCGGCGGAGCGAAACATGCGTCCGAGGGGCAGCTTGCCGGCCGGCGCGGTGTCGGCCCCGGCCTGTCGGTGGGCTATGATGTAGGCGAGTTCCTCCTTGGAAATGTTGGGATGGTCCGCCGGGTCGTCGCGAAACCAGAGCCACCAGGCAATCGACCAAAGGCAGCCGATACCCATGAGCACGGCGAACGTGAGCTTCCACCCGAGCGAATCGATCGCGGTCGCCAGCACGGGCAGCGCGAACGCCGCGCCGAGCCGCGAGCCGGAAAAATTGATGCCTTTCACGAGGCCGCGCTCACGGGTGGGGATCCATGAATAGACCGCGCGCGCCATGCCGGGGAACGCGCCCGCCTCGCCGGCGCCGAACAGAAAGCGAATCACGAGGAGCGAGGTGTAGTTCCACGCGAGCGCACTGAGTCCGGTGAAGAGCGACCAGAGGGTGACGATGGCGGCGAGGATTTTGCGACCGCCGATCTTGTCGGCCAGCATGCCGGAGGGCGTCTGGAAGAGCGCGTAGCCGATCGCGAACGACGACATGACCCAGCCGAACTGCGTGTCGGTGAGCCCGAGTTCCTGGGTGATCGGGCCCTTGGCGGTCGAGATGCAGACGCGGTCCACGTAGAGGAGGACCGAGAGCAGGAACGTGCCGGTGACGACGAGGGCGCGACGGGGAAGGGGCATGGTGATGGCGGGCTTGGGCTCAGCCGGTGAGTGCGATGGGATCGATACCCTCGGCGGCAAAAGCGCGGACGGGGCAGCCGTCGCCGCCCGCGAGTTTCAGCGGGAGCGCGGCGAAGAACACGCGCGCCTGCGTGAGTTGATCGAGATGGGCGAGACCCTCCACGATGGTGACGCCGCCGCCGAGGAGGATGTGGTGGATGCGCGTGACTTCAGGGAGATTGTTCACGTCGGCGACCGACGGTGGCTCGACGCCAAGGATCTTCACACGCTGGACGACGCACCACTGCGCGAGTTCCTCAGAGATCCGCGGCAGGCCGTCGCGGTAGATCGCGGGTTCGGCAGCGTGCTTGTGCCAGTCGGTGCGGAGCAGGAGGCTCTCGCCGGGGGTGAAGGTGTTTGCGACTGCGCCGAGGTGCGCGACCGTGAGCAGCGTGCGCGGGGCGAGCGGTGTGAGGTTCACGACGGTCGAGGGGCCGAGGCATTTATCAAGCGGCTTGGTGTCGATGGTCTCGGGCCCGGCGCCGAAATGGAGCTGCGAATCCATGTGCGTGCCCGCGTGGGAGTAGAGATGCCACGTGGCGGCATTCCAGCCCTCGCGGGCGACGGTGAACTTAGGCTCCATCGCGACGCCGCGCTGGCCGGGCGTGAGCGGGAGGGTGAGATCGATGAGGCGGGGCATGGCGGGGGCTAGGGTTTTGGCAGGACCGTCTGCGTTGGGTCGGCCTCGCGAGCGGGCAGGTCCATCGGTTGCGCATGGCGCGCGAGGTCGGACGTGAGGATGCGGATGCGGCGGTAGCGGATCAGGTTTTTTTCCTGGGCCGGATCGCCGTTGGCCGCGAAGGAATGGATTTTGAAGGCGAGGGGGCCGCGGGAGTATTTGTCGTGGAGCAGGTGCGCGGTCGGGATGCCGTTGACCCAGACCTTGAGCGTGCGGCCGATGGCCTCGATCCGGAAGCGGGCCCACTCGTTAAAGCGGTAGGCGGATCGCGCGCGATCATCGTCCTTGAGGGTCTGGAGCCAGAGCCAGTTCTTGCCGTAGTCGTCGAAGAGGCCGCCGGTCCAGCGCCGCGTGGGCGACGGATCAATTTTAACCTGGTAGCCGTGGAGCCGCACGGTGGCGGAAGGCGGGGTGTCGACGCAGCGGAAGAGGATGCCGGTGTTGAAGCCGCCGGTCTGGAAACATTCCAGTTCCAGGATAAAATCGCCGAACGATTCCTCGGTGCAGAAGAACGTATGCTCCGGCGTGCCGCGCACCATGTGTCCGGTCAGCGCGCCAGCCTCGACCCAGGTTTTGGCCTTGGGCTCGGCCCCGACGATCTTCCAGCCGGTGAGATCGCGGCCGTTGAACAGGTCCCGCCACGCCGGCTCGGCGGCGGAGGCCGCGAGCGAGCAGAGCAGCGCGAGCGCCATGGCGAACGGGTGTTTCATGTGAGGGCCTGGCAGACGAGGTTGCCCATCTGGGTGGTCGAGATCTGGCCGCCGAGATCAGAGGTGCGGTTGGCGGGATCGGAGAGCACGCTCTCGACCGCGGCTTCGATGAGCTTGGCGCCGCGCTGCGCGTCCGGGTGGTCGAGCCACCGGAGCATCAGGGCGACGGAAAGAATGGTGGCGATGGGGTTGGCGATGCCTTTGCCGGCGATGGTGGGGGCGGTGCCATGCGAGGGCTGGAACACCGCATACTCGTCGCCGATGTCGGCCGAGGGCGCCATGCCCATGCCGCCGATGATGCCGGCGCCAAGGTCGGAGAGGATGTCGCCGAACATGTTTTCCGTGACCATCACGTCGAACGTGTGCGGCCGCTGCACGAGGAAGAGGGCCATCGCGTCAACATAGACGTGCTCGGTCTTCACATCGGGGAAATCACGCGCGACCTCATCGAAGATTTTCCGGAGAAAGGCCATCGAGGGGAGAACGTTGGCCTTGTCCACCAGGGTGCAGAGCTTGCGGCGCTGCTGCGCGAGCTTGAACGCCTCGCGGCAGATGCGCGCGGCGCCGTGGCGCGTGATCTTCATCGTGTCGGTCTCGAAGTCGCGCCCGGCGGGGCGGGGCGTGAGCCGCTCGGAAAAGAGGCCTTCGCAATTCTCGCGGACAATGACGAAGTCGATCGGGCGGAGCGCGGGGCCGAAGCCCTTCAGCGGCGAGTGCGCCTCGTGGTAGAGCCGGATCGGCCGGACGCCATTATAGAGATCGAGCTTCTCGCGGAGATCGATCTGAGGAGTCATTTCGACACCGCTCGGCCAGCGCACGTCGGGCAGGCCCATGGCGCCGAGGAGGATCGCATCCGCCTCCTTGAGCCGCTCAAGCGTGGCGGCCGGCAGGGGATCGCCGCCGCGCAGGTATTCGCCGGCGCCGACGGAATGCTCGACGCAGCGGTAGCGCACGCCGGGGAGGAGGGCCTCGACGGCGCGCAGGACCTTCAGCCCCTCGGCGACGACTTCCGGCCCGATGCCGTCGCCCCCGAGGATCGCGATGGTGAACGTATGGCTCATGCCCCGGCAGCTTAGCAGGTGGCGGCGCGGATGGGCATGAGTTATTCCATATTAAAACTGAGAAATTGCGTCGCAGCTCCGCGCGACCACGCTGCGGGTCGTGAAGCATCCGCCCAAGGTCGCGCTCCTCATCGAGACCTCCAACAGCTACGCCCGCGCGCTGCTGCAGGGCGTGCGCGCCTGGGTGCGCGAGCACGGGCCGTGGTCGATCCGGCTGACGGAGCAGGGGCGGGGCGCGGCGCTGCCCGCCTGGCTGCACGGCTGGGATGGCGACGGCGTGATCGCGCGGGTGGAAAACACCGCCATCGCACGCGGCCTGCGCGCCACGGGGCTGCCGGTCATCGATGTAAGCGCGGCGCTGCCGCGGCTGGCGTTTCCGCGCGTGGCGACCGATGCCGAGAGCGCCGCGCAGCTCGCGGCCCGGCATCTGATCGAGCGGGGCCTCACGCGCTTTGCCTACTGCGGCGACCGGCGTTTCCACTGGGCGCGCCGGCGGGGCGAGGCCTTTGCCCGGGCGACGCGGGAGGTCGGCGGGCGCTGCCCGCTGTTCTCGCCGACGCCCGGCGCGGTGGACGATGAGGTGGGTGAAATCGCGCGCTGGCTGCGCACACTGCCACGCCCCGTCGGGGTGCTGGCCTGTCTTGATCTGCGTGGGCAGCAGGTGCTGGCCGCCTGCCGGCTCGCGGGCCTGCATGTCCCTGACGAGGTCGCGGTGATCGGGGTGCACAACGACGAACTCCTCTGCGAGCTGTGTGATCCGCCCCTCTCAAGCGTGATCCCCAATGCCCAGCGCGCCGGCTACGAAGCGGCCGCGCTGCTGGCCCGCGCGATGGCGGGCAAGCGGCTGCCGCTGGCGCTTCATGAGATCGCGCCGCTCGGGGTCGAGGCGCGCCAGTCCACGGACCTTGCCGCCGTGGGCGACGCGAAGATCGCGAGCGCGGTGCGCGTGATGCGCGAACAGGCGGCGCGCGGGGCCAACGTCGCCGATGTGCTGCGCGCGGTGCCGATGGCCCGCACGGCGCTGGAGCGCCGCTTCAAGGCGGCGCTGGGCACCACGCCGCACGCCCACCTGCGCAAGCTCCGTATCGAGCGCGTGCAGCAATTGCTCGTGAGCACGAGCCTGCCCGTGGGGGAAATCGCGGCGGCGACGGGCTTCGAGCACCCGGAGTATCTGAGCGCGATGTTTCGCCGCGAGTGTGGCGTCGGACCGCGCGAGTATCGCGCGCGGCACCGGGCGGGACTTGCCGCGTCGCGGGCATAAGGCGCGCAAGGCCGTTGCCAGCGCGCGCCCGGACGTCTCAGCTCCGGGCGCGATGCAAAGCCTTTGGAACGACCCCGACGCCGCCCGCTGCGCGGACGAACTCGAACTGCGCGCCTATTCCTCGCGCCTGCTCGGCCGCGAACCGGCGCTCGTGCTGCACGGTGGCGGCAACACTTCGGTGAAGCTCCGCCGGAAAAATGTCTTCGGCGAGGAGGAGGATGTTCTCTTCGTCAAAGGCAGCGGCTGGGACCTCGAGTCGATCCAGCCGGCGGGATTTTCGCCGTGCCGGCTGGCCCATCTGCTCCGGCTCGCCCAGCTTGAGACGCTCTCCGATGCGCGCATGGCCGACGAGCTGCGCGGCTGCCTGACCAACCCCGCCGCCCCCGCGCCCTCGGTCGAGGCCATCCTGCACGCGCTGCTGCCGCACGCCTACGTGGACCACACGCACGCCGACGCCTTCATCGCGATCTCGAACACACCCGAGGGCGAGGCGCGCATCCGCGAAATTTACGGTGATAGTATCGTGGTGATCCCCTACGTGATGCCGGGCTTCAAACTCGCGCGCTTGTGCGCGACCCTGTTTCCGCAGCACGCGCACGCGGGCACGTGCGGCCTCGCGCTGCTCAACCACGGGCTCTTCACTTTTGGGCCCGATGCCCGCACCTCCTACACGCGGATGATCGAGTCGGTCACGCAGGCGGAGGACTACCTCGCGAAGAAAAACGCGTGGCATCTGCCCCCGGCGGCTGTGCCGCTGGCCCCCGCACGTTCGCTGCGCGTCGGTCTGGCGGAGCTGCGGCGGGAAGTTTCCGCCGTGGCGGGTGCGCCCGTCATCCTGTCCTCACGGCCCGAGGAGCAGTTTGCCCGTCGCCTGGATGTGGCCGCGATCAGCCAGCAGGGTCCGGCGACACCGGATCACGTGATTCGCACCAAACGCCTGCCTCTCGTCGGCCGGGATGTGGCCGCCTACGCGGCGGATTACCGGGCCTATTTCGCGCGGCACACGGATGGCGGGCTCACGATGCTCGACGCCGCCCCGCGCGTGATCCTCGATGCGGAGTTCGGGCTTTGCACGGTGGGGCGGAGCGCGCGGGAGGCGGGCGTCGTCGCCGACATCTACCGGCGCACCATCGATATCATACAGCGCGCGACGGCACTGGGGCGCTGGCAGGCGCTGCCGGAGGGCGACATCTTTGACGTGGAGTATTGGGATCTCGAGCAGGCCAAGCTGCGGCAGGCCGGGAAACCGGCGGTCTTTGCCGGCGAGGTGGCGCTGGTGACCGGTGCGGCTTCCGGCATCGGGCGGGCTTGTGTCGAGGCGCTGCTGCGCCGTGGAGCCGCCGTCGTCGGCTTCGACCTCAACCCTGCGATCGAGACCTTGCATGCACGGCCCGACTTTCTCGGCGTGCGCGCCGACCTCACGCGGGATGACGAGGTGGTCGCCGCGATCGAGGCGGGGGTGAGGCGGTTCGGCGGGTTGGACATGCTGGTGCTGAATGCCGGCATCTTTCCGGACGCCGTTAAGATTGCGGAGATGACCGGTGATTTTTTCCGCCGCGTCATGGCCGTGAATCTCGACGCCAATCTCGCGCTGCTGCGCGAGTGCCATCCGTTGCTGCGCCTCGCGCCCAACCGCGGCCGGGTCGCGATCGTCGGCTCCAAGAACGTGCCCGCGCCCGGTCCGGGCGCCGCGGCGTATTCGGCCTCCAAGGCTGCCGTGAATCAGCTCGCACGCGTCGCGGCGCTGGAGTGGGGGAGCGACGGCATCCGGCTCAACACGGTGCACCCCAACATGGTCTTCGACACCGCCCTCTGGACGCCCGAACTGCTCGCCAAGCGCGCGCAGCACTACGGCCTCACGATCGAGGACTATAAAAGCAACAATGTCTTGCGCGTGGAGATCACGAGCCGGGACGTGGCCGAACTCGTGGCGGAGCTCTGCGGGCCGGTCTTTGCGAAGACCACCGGCGCCCAGATTCCGATCGACGGGGGCAACGAACGCGTGATTTAGCCCCGCTGGCGGGTCGATGGTGAGGTGCAAGTGAGGGTTTGATTCCTACGCGCCGAACCTCTTTCGTGGCGGTTCCATGCTTGATCCGAAGCTCCTCCGCGAATCGCCCGACCTTGTGCGGGCGGCGATTGCCAAGAAACATCTCGAAGTCGATCTCGACGCCGTGCTCGCGATCGACGCGGCGTGGCGAGCGCAATTGCAGGAGGTCGAAGCCCTGCGCGCGAAGCAGAAGGCGGCCAACACCGCCATGGCCGCGCTGCCGAAGGGATCGCCGGAGTTCATCGCCAAGGTCGGCGAGATGAAGGCCGTCTCGGCGCAGGCGAAGGAGCGCGAGGCCGCCCTCAACGAAATCGAGGCCAAGTTTAAACAGGCGATGCTCTCGATTCCCAACCTGCCGCACGCGAGCGTGCCCGAGGGCCGCACGCCCGAGCAGAACATGGTGTTTTCGACGCACGGCGACGTGGCCGCGGTATCGTCGGCTGCCAAGCCGCACTGGGAGATTCCTGGGTTCGAGAAACTCTTCGACTTTGGGCGGGGCGCGAAAGTGACGGGCGCGGGTTTTCCGTTCTACGTCGGCGACGGCGCGCGGATTGTGCGGGCGCTGCTCCAGTTCTTTTTGGATGAGGATGTGAAGGCCGGCTATACGGAGGTGAACCCGCCGATCTTCGTGAACGCGGCGAGCGCGACCGCGACCGGCCAGCTTCCCGACAAGGAAGGCCAGATGTATGAGACCACGCCGGATCAGCTCTACGCGGTGCCGACGGCGGAGGTGCCGCTGACGAATTTCTTCCGCGACGAGATTCTGGACGAGGCCGTGCTCCCCGTGAAGCGCTGCGCCTATACGCCCTGCTTCCGGCGCGAGGCAGGCAGCTACGGCAAGGATGTGCGTGGCCTCAACCGCCTGCACCAGTTCGACAAAGTCGAGCTGCTGAAATGGGTGCACCCGAGCGCGAGCTATGCCGAGCTCGACCTGTTGCGCGAGGACGCCGAGCGGCTCTTGCAGAAACTCGGCCTGCCCTACCGGGTGCTGCTGATGTGCGGCGGAGATCTTGGTTTTTCGCAGACCAAAAAATACGACCTCGAGGTGTGGGCGGCCGGGCAGCAGCGCTGGCTCGAGGTGTCGAGCTGCTCGAACTTCGAGGCCTTCCAGGCGCGGCGCGCGCAGATCCGTTTCCGCGGCAAGGAGACTGGCAAGGTGGAGCTCGTCCACACGCTGAACGGCTCCGGCCTCGCCGTCCCGCGCGTGCTCGCCGCGCTCCTGGAGAACAACCTGCAACCCGACGGGCGCGTGAAACTGCCCGCCGCGCTCGTGCCGTATTTCGGCAAGGAGTTCCTGACTTTTGCGTGAGGCGGCGGCCAGGCTCGCAGCGATCATCCCGCGCGAGCGACTGGACGCGACCGTGCGGGCGTGGGCCGATGCGGCGCCGCCTCGCACGCGGTGGGCGGTGGCATTTTCCGGCGGCGCCGACTCGCTGGCGCTGCTGCTGCTGATCTGGGCGCATTGGCCGGAGCGTCGCCGCACGCTCCGCGCGCTGCATTTTGATCATCGGCTCCGAGGGGCGGCCTCCCGGGCGGATGCGCGGTTCTGCGAGCGCGTGTGCCAGGAGCTGGGCATGGCGTGCGTGACCGGGACGTGGAAGGGCCGGAGACGCGGCGCGAGTGAAGCCGAGGCCCGGGCGGCACGGATGGCGTTTTTCGAAAGCCATGCGCGCGTGCTGTGGCTCGGCCATCAGCAGGACGACATCGCGGAATCGATGCTGATGCGTCTCGCGCGGGGCAGCGGCACGAGCGGCCTCGCCGCGCCGCGACCGGTGCAGCCGCAGCCGCGCGGCCGCGTGCATCTGCGCCCGCTGCTCCCGCTCAAAAAAACGGAGATCACGGCGGCGCTGCGGGCCGCGGGTGTGGCGTGGCGCGAGGATGCGACGAATGCGGGCGATGATTTTTTCCGCAATCGGGTGCGCCGCGCCGTCGTGCCCGCGTGGATCCGGGCGGCGCAACGCGACGCCACTGCGGGCGCCGCGAACTCGCGCGCCCTGCTGGAGGAGGACGACGCGGCCTTGGAAGCGTGGCTCGACGAGATCCTGCCGCCGCTGCGCCGTCGCGGTCCGCTGCCGTTGGCGTCGCTCGCCGGCCGGCCGCGCGCGCTGTGGCGCCGCGCGCTTCACCGCTGGCTCCGGGCGGAGCCGCGCGCGGGTGAACTTTCGCGGGCGGCGTTTGAGACCTTGCTCGGTGCGATTATGCGCGGTCCGACGCGGCAGAGCGCGGGCCGCGCCGGCTTCGCGGTGAGCGACGGGCGGGAGTTGCGTTTCCAATCAGTCCGAAAAAAGAGCGCATGATTCCGCGGGCGCGCCAATTGACTTCCGGAGCTGGAACATCCACGGTTAGCCCCAAGTCCCACACGTAAAAATGTCCGAACCCGAATCAAAAAAGGCCCGTCGGCCGCTCAAGACCCTGCCCCCCGATCGATTCCAGCCGAAGATGCTGCTCTTCTGGCTGCTGCTGGTGGGCGCGGTGGTGGCGCTTTTGTTCACCACGACCGGCACGAACAGCCAGCCCGAGACGTTGATGATTCGGGATGTCGTCGAGCGCGCCGAGGCGAAGAACGTCCAGCTGGGGGCAAGCGTGCAGGCGATCATCCGGCCCGATCTCAGCGGGGGGCGCGACGGCTATACTATCACGGGTAACAGCCGCAAAGACGCTGATTCGCCTTTTAGACCGTTCCGCGCCTCAGGCCGGATTACCGATGCGAGCATGGAGCGGCTGCAGCAGACCAAGGCCTTCGTCGAGCAACCCGCGCAGACGGCGCTGACGAATTTCATGATGGGCATCCTCCCCATCCTCCTCGTGATCGGCCTGCTCTACTTCCTGTTTGTGCGCCAGCTGCGGCAGGCGGGGCGGGGCGCGCTTAGCTTCGGCAAGAGCCGGGCCAAGCTCCTCACGCGCGACCGCGACCGGCTGACGTTCGCCGATGTCGCGGGCTGCGACGAGGCCAAGGAAGAAGTCTCCGAGGTCGTCGAGTTTCTCAAGGAGCCGAAGAAGTTCACGAAGATGGGCGGCCGGATCCCGAAGGGCATCCTGATGGTGGGCCCTCCGGGCACCGGCAAGACCCTGCTCGCCAAAGCCGTGGCGGGTGAGGCGGACGTGCCGTTCTTCAGCATCTCGGGCTCGGATTTCGTGGAGATGTTTGTTGGTGTCGGCGCGAGCCGCGTCCGCGACATGTTCGAGCAAGGCCGCAAGAGCGCGCCCTGCCTCATCTTCATCGACGAGATCGACGCGGTGGGCCGCCAGCGCGGCGCCGGCCTCGGCGGCGGTAACGACGAACGCGAGCAGACGCTCAACTCCATGCTCGTCGAGATGGACGGTTTCGACACCACCGAGGGGGTCATCATCATCGCGGCTACCAATCGCCCGGATGTGCTCGACAGCGCGCTGCTGCGTCCGGGCCGTTTCGATCGCCAGATCTACGTGGATCTGCCCGACATCCTGGGCCGCGAGCAAATCCTGCGCGTGCATGCGCGAAAGATTAGCCTCGCCGACGCGGTGGACCTGCAAGTTGTCGCGCGGGGCACGCCAGGCCTCTCGGGTGCTGACCTGGCCAATTTACTCAACGAATCCGCGCTCCTCGCCGCCCGTCGCGGCAAGAAGAAGGTCGAGATGATCGATGTGGAGGATGCACGTGAGAAGGTGCTGTTTGGCCGCGAACGCCGCCGCGTCATGGATGACGAGGAGAAGAAACTCGTCGCCTGGCACGAAGCCGGCCACGCCATCGTGCAGGCCGTGCTCGATGACGGCACGGTGCCCGTCCATAAGGTCACCATCATTCCGCGCGGGCAGAGCCTCGGCAGCACCACCTACATCCCGACGAAAGACATCCTCACCCGTCCGATGAAGAGACTCCTCGATCAAATCGCCATGGCGATGGGCGGTCGCATCGCGGAGGAACTGGTGACCGGTGATTTCAGCAATGGCGCCTACGGCGACATCAAGCAGGCGACCAAAATCGCCCGTGCCATGGTCTGCGACTACGGCATGAGTGCGCTCGGCCCGATCTCGATGGGCGACAACCAAGACACCGTTTTCCTTGGCCGCGACATCACCCGCTCCCAGCACGTGAGTGAGGAAACCGCGCGCCGGATCGACGCGGAGGTCTCCCGCATCATCAACGATCAATACGTCCGCGCTAAAGAGATCATCACCGGCAAGCGCGAGGCGCTCGATAAGATCGCCGCAGCGCTGCTTGAGCACGAGACCATCGAGGGCAAACATGTGCTTGAGATTCTCGCGCACGGCGAAATTCGCTCTCCTGTGGTGCGTGAATTGCCCCCGAAACTGGTCGACAAAGGCACGGACAAGAAGACGGCCGACAAGCCCGAGACACCGCCCGGACTCGCGACCGCGCCCAATCCGGCCTGATCCGCATTGGGTGGCATCACCAAATTGACGGGGCGACGAGTGTCGCCCCTTTTTTATGCGTTTTCACCTGCCCGGTGCAAATCGGCCTTGGATCGGGACGATGTAGTGGCAACTCTCTTAACGCATTTAACTATGAAAATCTGTTGCATCGGCGCTGGTTACGTAGGCGGCCCCACGATGGCCATGATCGCCCTGAAGGCGCCCGATATCGAGGTGCGCGTCGTGGACATGAACGCCGTGCGCATCGCCGCATGGAACTCAGCCACGCTGCCCATCTACGAGCCCGGCCTTGATGAGATCGTGCGGCAGACGCGCGGCAAGAACCTGCATTTCTCGACGGATGTGCACGGCGCCATCGCGGCGGCCGACATTATCTTCGTGGCCGTAAACACGCCCACAAAGACCTACGGCGTCGGTGCGGGTCGCGCCGCCGATCTGCGCTTCATCGAATCCGTCGCCCGCACGATCGCCGCGCACGCCAACGGTCCGAAGATCATCGTGGAGAAATCGACGATCCCGGTGCGCACCGCCGAGACGATTAAGGACATCCTCGCGGCCAATTCGCGCGGCTATGCCTTCGAGGTGCTCTCGAATCCTGAGTTTCTGGCCGAGGGCACCGCGATGGCCGATCTCCAGGCGCCCGACCGCGTCTTGATCGGTGGCGAGCGGACGCCGGGCGGGCAGGCGGCGCTGCAAAAGCTCGTCGACGTCTATGCCCACTGGGTGCCGCGTGATCGCATCATCACGACCAACCTGTGGTCGTCGGAACTCTCGAAGCTCGTGGCCAACGCTTTTCTCGCCCAGCGCATTTCGTCGATCAATTCCGTATCGGCGCTGTGCGAGGTGACCGGGGCTGACGTGGACGAGGTGGCCAACGCCATCGGGCGCGATTCGCGCATCGGGCCCAAATTTCTGAAGGCTTCCGTCGGTTTCGGCGGCTCGTGTTTCCAGAAGGATATCCTGAATCTCGTTTATCTGTGCGAGCACTACGGCCTGCCCGAGGTTGCGGCGTATTGGGAGAGTGTCGTGAAGATGAACGACTGGCAGAAACACCGCTTCGCCGGGCGGATTGTGCGATCATTGTTCAATACGGTCGCCGACAAAAAAATCGCCGTGCTCGGTTTTGCATTCAAGAAGGACACCAACGATACGCGCGAATCGGCCGCGATTGCCGTTTGCCGTGATCTGCTGGCGGAGCAGGCGCGGGTGGTGGTCTATGACCCCAAGGTGCCGGCGGCGGAGATTCGCGAGGATGTGCTCGGCAAGGGCCGTGAAGAGCCGCGGCTCACGGTTGCCACCTCAGCCTACGAGGCAGCGCAGGGCGCGCACGCCATCGCCGTCGTCACGGAGTGGGATGAATTCAAGCACCTCGACTACGCGCGGCTCTTCGCCTCGATGCAGCAGCCGGCCAGCATCTTCGACGGCCGCAACATTCTCGACCTCGCCAAGCTCCGCCAGATCGGCTTCCGCGCCTCGGGGGTGGGCAAGTAGCGGCGAGCGGTGTCAGTCCAGACAAGAAGGCCGCCCTCCGTCACAACACGGAAGGCGGCCCATACTCATTTGGCGTAATGTCCCGCCTCCTAGCGGGAATGATCGTCGCGCCGTTTTCGGCGCCGCTCGACAGGTCGTTCCGGTTCCTTCGGCGTCGGCAGCACGTGCGTCAGGAGGACGCGGCGGACGCAGGCGGAGAACCTGATGTGGCTCGGGAAAAGTGGGGCTAGAGTGAGCATGGAACGTTGGTGCAAAGCTGCTGCATGGTGCCGATTGGCACAACGTGCATTCCCCGCAGATCGTTTGCGGAAACTGCGTAATGGTTTGCATCCTGCTCACGATACGTGCGTGAGATGTGTTGAAGGCTAGCTGGTTAGACGACAGCTATGCGGCCGATGAGAGGTCAACAACGGTGATACCATCGGCCAGGGTTCACGCGAAGAGGCTGCGATGATTTGGGATTTGTGTTTCGAGCGCATGGCTCACGATTGCTCGTGGACTTGAGCACCAACCAACGGCACTGTCTCATTTTGAATTTTCGGTTGTCCAGTGCGCTGGATAAAGCGAAACCCGCGGGCGATGAACCCCACGGAACGGGCTGCGCTTTTGAAGGCGCGATTCAAAGCACTTTTCCCAGCCTCCACTCCCGCGCCAAGTCCGAAGCACAAGCGTGTCGCAAGACCCAGCCCGCAGCCGTGGCGCTCTAGCGTTTACGGCATCGCGCTACACGAGCCAGATCGGCGGAAGGAATGGGTCGCAAAGCCGGATGCCGCGAAATCCAATGCTCCGCGCACGAAGCATCGCACGGGCATCTCTGCGTTGACGCGCATTGCCGACAAGTGGGCCTCGCCGACATGGCGCGAGGAAACGAAAAGGCTGGATTTACACCATGCTTGCCGCTAAGCATCGCCACGAAATGCCAACCGGACCCAAAGGACAGAAGCGCGTCGCCGACGTAGCGAGCAACGCCGTTCGCGTGATGCAGATCGCGACGGGACAGATTGAGGAAAGCACGCCGCCGGTTGACGGGAAAAACCAAGCGGCGGCTGCATTGGGTCGATTAGGTGGGAAAGCTCGCGCTCAAAGCCTTAGTAAGAAAGCCCGTTCACAAATCGCGAAGAAGGCCGCTAAGGCTCGCTGGGTTTAGTCTGATTCTATCCAAGGCAGCATTTGGGTCCAATTTGGCCTTTCAGGAGGATGCTTTCCTTCGTAAGTGAACACGTCGGCGCGAGGGAACCAAATCGGTGGGACTGTCGAATCTCCATTTTTGAGCAGTTTCGCGTTTGATTGTGATGTAACGAACACGGAATCTGCCGTGGAATTACACACTTCAAGAACACGGGAGCGACCCGTAAAATCCCTTACAATAACAAGGTGTGAGTTCATTACGCAATGATACGTCAACCTCATTTATTCCGCTACACATAATCCCGCGCAATCCATTCGAGGAATAGTTGACCTCATTCCCGTTAATTCCATGGCATTTATTCCAAGAGGAATATTCCACTTACGTATTGACCGCGGAATAAATCCAGCCATTGTCGCGGAATAAACCGATTTCACATATGGAAGAAACAACCACAAAAACACCGAATCCGCCCTACTTGGCGTTCAAAACATTCCAGAACTTCATCAACGGTTTTCGGCAGGCCGGACTGCCTGCCCGCATCGACCGGACTGTAATGGCAGGCCAATCAGGCGCGACGCAGTCGAGTTTGATGCTGACCCTGAAATATTTTGGACTGATCCAGGAGAACGGAACGCCGACGCCGGCACTCGTTAACTTGGTTGAGCACCCAGAGACCGAAACGAAGCAATACGCCGATCTCGCTCGGCGGTCTTACCCTTTTATTTTTAGCAACGGTCTCAATCTGGAGACTGCTACAGACGGCCAGCTTCAGGAGGCTTTTCGAGCTGCGGGATTGGGCGGTGAGACGATCCGTAAGGGACTCACCTTCTTTGTTATGATGGCCGACGCCGCAGGGATCAAAATCAGTCCTCACGTCAAGAGCGCGAAGAATAAGGCCGCCGGGAATGGAGCCGCTCCTCAGCGGCCTCGCCGCCGCCGCCCGAGTTCGAGCGCGGCCAGCGACGACGGCGACGCGGACGACCCTAGCGAATTTCAGGGCGGCATGAAGTCGCACGTTGTGCCGCTGGACAAAGAAGGGACTCGCAGTGTCAGAATAACCGCTCCGCTTGATATGACGGACAAAGAAATTCGTCGTCTCCAAAAATGGATGGAGGTCACTTTGTTCGTGGGTTGGGAAGAAGCCGATGAGTGATAATCTCCCCGAACCGATCAACGATTCGGTGTAACCACTACTACGATGTTAACTAAATAAGAGCGGAAACGGCCTTCGCCGACCGTGAACAGCTCTAACTAAATGGAACCACCCCGTAAGCCAAACTTTCGACGGAGAGGCTTGCGGGGTGGGAGGCGAACTCTCTTCCGCAAGCGTCCGGTTGAAGGGAGCTGAGCAGAAAAAGGCTCGTTTGTGTGTGGAACAATGTTCCACGTCCCACTGCTCGTCAAGGTCGGACGCTACCACTCATTGAAGCGTTCACTCCCATGGCTATTTACGCCTGTCGGAAGTGCGGCGGTCGGCTCATTTTTCGCATGTGCGTGCGCACGAAAAATGGGAAGATCGTTCACACCGGGAAGCCCATTCCAATTCATTTGGACGGCTCCTGTGGTCAGATGCTCATGCCGTTCTTGATGAGCGCATGACGAGTTAGATCAACGGCACCCGGCTTTGCAACCGGGTGCCGTTTTCTTTTTCGTGTTATGCTTGACGCTAAGAAAAGAGTTCAGTTTGAATATGTCTCATGAACAAGCTCCCGCTCGAAAAGCGCACGCAAATCCTCAACATGCTTTGCGAGGGTTCATCCATGCGCGCTATCAGCCGGGTGGCGGATGTTTCGATCAACACCGTCACGAAGATTCTCGTTGATGCGGGGAAGGCGTGCGCGGAATACCACGACAAGAACGTGCGCAATGTCCCGGCGAAGCACGTGCAGGCCGACGAAATTTGGTCGTTCTGCTACGCGAAGGACAAGAATCTTGGCGATGCGAAGGCAGCCCCGGCAGGCGCGGGTTCCGTGTGGACGTGGACCGCTCTCGACATGGAGAGCAAGCTGATCGTCTCGTGCTTGGTGGGTGGCCGCGATGCCGCCTACGCCTTGGAGTTCATGGAGGATTTGAAGTCGCGTCTTTCGACGCGCGTTCAGCTCAGCACCGACGGGCACAAACCCTATTTGACTGCGGTTGAATCAGCCTTCGGCGATCAAATTGACTACGCACAATTAGTGAAGCACTACGGCGCACCGACAGATAATCCAGAGGCCCGCTACAGCCCCGCGCCGTTCGTTGGCGCGAAGAAAAAGACCATTAGCGGCAACCCCGAATCGTCGCTCGTTTCAACGTCTCACGTTGAGCGCAGCAACCTATCGTTTCGGATGCACATGCGCCGCTTCACGCGCCTGACGAACGGCCACAGCAAGAAGCTGGAAAACCACTGCCACATGATCGCGCTTTACACCGTCTGGTATAACTTCGCTCGGATCAACAGCGCCGTGCGCATGGCTCCGGCCATGGCCGCCGGTCTCTCGAATCGGCTTTGGTCGATGACTGACATTGTTGGCCTGATTGACGCCGCATCCCCGGCTCCCGCCAAACGAGGCCCTTACAAGAAAGGAAATTCAAAATGAGACAGTGCCCAACCAACTATTCCGTTGACAGTGCCATCCGCGACCGATGCTTTGCGGCCTTTTATGAAAGTTGTTTCCTCCATCAAGTCGGCCAAGAAGCGTCACCCGGCCTGCCAGGTCGTCCGTCGCAAGGGCCGTATTTACGTCATCAACAAGGTCGAGCCGCGTTACAAGGCGCGCCAAGGCTAACCCTCTTCTATCGCGATGAAAGCCGAAGGTCATCCCATCCTCAACAACGTCTGCTTCCTCGATATTGGAACCGGCCGTCGTTTCCTCACCAAGTCCACCATGAAGTCCGCCCGCAAGGAGCAGATCGATGGTCAGGAGTATTCCGTCATCGTCCGCGACGTGACGATGGACTCGCATCCCGCCTACACGGGCGAGAAGCGCCTCGTCGACACCGCGGGTCGCGTCGAGAAGTTCACCTCGAAGTTCAAGCGCGGCACCGGCGCCAAGAAGTAAGCGCAGCGCGCCTTACCGGACCACTTCCCTCAAGCCCGCCCACTGTGGCGGGCTTTTTTTGTGCCTAGCGGTCGCCGGCGGCATGGATTCGTGTGCGTGGCGGATTTTTTCCGTGTCTTCCACGGGTTCCGTGCGCAACGCTGCGTGTCCTTTTCCTTTCATGCGCATCCATCCGTTTCAAGGTCTTGTTCCCACGCCCGCAGCCGCGTCCGAGGTGGCCTGTGTGCCCTATGACGTCGTCAACACCGCCGAGGCTGCCGCGCTCGCCGCGGGCAAGCCCGACAGCCTGTTGCACGTCGATCGCGCGGAGATCGGGCTGCCGCCGAACACCGATCCCTACAGCGACATCGTCTATGCTCGGGCGCGGGACAACTTCCTTGCGCTCCAAAAAAAGGGCGTGCTCGTCCGCGAGACCGAGCCGTGCCTCTACGTGTATCAGCAGCAGATGGGGGCCCACGTGCAGCGGGGGCTCATCGCTGGCTGCCACGTCGATGACTACGATCGCGAACTCATCAAAAAGCATGAGAAGACCCGGAGGGACAAGGAGGACGATCGCACCAAGCTCATCGACACCCTAAGCGCCGACACCGGCCCGGTTTTTCTGACCTATCGCGATCACGCGCCGGTGACGGCGTTGGTGAATGCAAAGACGAAGGAGAAGCCCCTGCATGATTTCACCGCTCCCGATGGGATCCGCCACACGGTATGGCGCATCGCCGGTGGCGCCGAATGGGTGCAGGCTTTTGCTGCCGTGCCCGTGACCTATATTGCCGACGGCCATCATCGCGCCGCCAGCGCGGCGCGCGTCGCTCGGCTCCGCCGCGAGCGCAATTCCCGCCACACGGGCAACGAGGATTACAATTGGTTCCTCTGCGTGCTCTTTCCCTCGAGCGAACTCAAAATTCTCCCCTACAACCGCATCGTGACTGACCTCAACGGGCTCTCGCCGGCCGAGTTGCTCGCGAAGGTGAAGACACTCTTCGGCCTGCGCGAAAACGCCGCGCCATCGCCCGCGGCCCTCGGCGATGTGAGCATGTATCTTGATGGCAAATGGTATGGGCTGCGGTGTGTGGCCGAGGTCAGCGCTGATCCCGTCTCCCGTCTCGATGTCAGCGTGCTGCAGGATAAGCTGCTCGGGCCCGTGCTCGGCATCGCCGACGTGCGGACCAGCAAGCGGATCGATTTCGTCGGCGGTATCCGGGGCCCTGGCGAACTCGTGAAACGCGTCGATGCCGACGGCGGCGTGGCGTTCTCAATGTTCCCGGTGACGCTCACGCAACTCATGGATATCGCCGACGCCGGCCAGATCATGCCGCCCAAGAGCACGTGGTTTGAGCCCAAGCTCCGCTCGGGCCTCGTGGTGCACACGTTCTGACCGGCGGAGGAAAACGTTTCGTGGCGCCGGCGCTTGCTTGCCCCGTGCGCCCCGAAGCGTTTGCTGGCGGGATGTTCATGGCATTTTCCTGGCCGCGGCGACTCGCAACCCGCGGCTTTCTCCTCCTTGTGCTCGGAGTGGTGTCGGCCTTCGGCGCGGCTGCGCCGGCCGATCTGCCGGAGTTTCCCCGACCGCTATCGGACTACGACACCGTGCAGTCCGCTGACCTCGGGGCCACCTTGGCGGGGCGCGCGCGCATCGAGCCTTTCAATCTCATCGCGAGTCTCATCTTCCTGCTGGCCATCCTCCACACCTTTGTCTCCGCCAGGATTCGCCACTGGGCCCATGTCGTCGAAGAGCGCCATCTCGCACGCCGCAAGCTTCCGCCCCGCGCCTCCGATCGGAATGAGGACGGGCAGCCGGATGAAGTGAGCTTTTGGGGGCAGACCCTCCATTTTTTCGGTGAAATTGAAGCCATCTTCGGGATCTGGGTTCTGGCGCTGGCGGGTGCGATCGTGTGGTTCAAGGGCACTGACACCGCGATTCACTACATCGCCGACAAAGTGAACTACACCGAGCCCATGTTCGTCGTGATCATCATGGCGCTGGCCTCGACGCGGCCGGTGTTGCGGCTCGCCGAGCGTTGCATGCGGGCCGTGGCGCAGCTCGGCGGCGGCCGGCCCGTGGCGTGGTGGCTCTCGATTCTCACCATCGCGCCACTGCTCGGTTCTTTAATCACCGAGCCCGCGGCCATGACGATTGCTGCGTTGTTACTCGCCAAGCAGTTCTTTGCGCTCAACCCCACGCCCCGGCTCAAATACGCCACAATCGGGCTGCTCTTCGTCAATATTTCCATCGGCGGAACGCTTACGCATTTCGCCGCTCCGCCCGTGCTCATGGTGGCGGCCGCGTGGGGGTGGGACATGAAATACATGCTTACGCACTTCGGCTGGCACGCGGTCACCGGCATCGTGCTCGCCAACGCCGCCTATCTCCTGATGTTCCGCCGGGAGCTTTTGGCCATGAAGGCCAAGCCGGTTGACGCCGCCGCGACCGAGGATCGCGTGCCATGGTGGGTCACGTTCGTCCATCTTCTGTTTCTCGGGTTTACCGTCTGGATGGCGCATCACCCGGTGATGTTTGTCGGCGGGTTTCTATTCTTCCTAGCCTTTGCCCAGGCGACCGCGCACCACCAGAGCCGCGTCGAACTCAAGTCGCCGCTGCTCGTCGGATTTTTTCTCGCGGGCCTCGTGATTCACGGTGGGCTGCAGGGCTGGTGGATTCAACCGGTGCTGGGCAGCCTCGGGGAGGTCCCGCTCTTCGTGGGTGCGATCGTCCTTACCGCCTTCAATGATAACGCGCTCATCACCTACCTCGCGACCCTCGTGCCCGGGTTCAGCGAGGAGCTGAAGTTTGCGGTCGTCTCCGGTGCTGTCACTGGCGGCGGGCTCACCGTCATCGCCAATGCGCCGAATCCCGCCGGCCAGTCCATCCTGCAGCGTTTCTTTCCCGACGGCGTGTCGCCGCTCGGGCTCTTGCTCGGCGCCCTGCTGCCCACGCTCATCGTGGCATTCTCGTTCATGGTGCTCTGAGGGCCACTCATTCGGTCGCGAAACGCGGCCAAACCGCTCCGTCAGGGTGGGAAATTGAACCGGGCCTCGTCGGGCACCTCGACCTTGGTCGTGCCAACCTGCTTGATCTGAGTGACCGTGCTCTGTTGCACCGCGATTTCCCGCGTGCCGGCGCGGGTCTTCACTCGCAGGAGTCCCTGCAATTGCACCTGATATTTGGTGACCATCCCGCCGCCCAGCCACACCCGGAAGGAACCTTCGGCACGCAACGGCGTGATTTCCCCCTGCCCGTCGCGCACGAGCAAGAGGAGCGCGGCCAGCTCGCTCAATGTTCCGCTCACGAGGTCTGCCTCGAGATTGAAGTCGGCGTGGCCGCTCAAAATCACGCCGAGATCCTCGTGCGGGTGGCTGATGGCAAGCTGGAGGTTGCTGTAGGCGGTCGGGCGTTCCGTGCGTTTGCGCGGTGCGCCGGGGCCCGGTGGCAGGGACGGGCGCATGATCGCGCCACCGCGAGGGCGCGGGATCGACGCCGGGCCGGTGGCACCCGCGGGATGGCTGAAATCGCTCTCGTCTCCGATCGGTTCAGGCAGGTCGGCCGGCCGCACCCAACCATTTTCAGTCAGGACGACACACTCGACGTTCCCACGGAAAATGAGCTCCGCCTGGGTGTCGGTTGCGCTGCGCCCGAGCTTGCGGCGCACCGCGGTGATCAGCGGCATCTTCACTCGGGTAAATCCGCCGCGCAGGGTGCGACCTTCGATGTCGTAGGTGCGCGCGTCGTCGGCCACTGTGGCGGTCCAGCTGTAGTTGGCCGCCTCGGAGAGCCGCATGATCGCGATGATCGCGTCCTCTTTGGGCCCGGCGCGGAGTGCGACGGCCATGCACGCGACCACGAAGCAGGTGACGAGGCTCCGGTTCATATCCGTGAATGAAGGAACTCGTATCGGCTCGGCCGGAACAGGGCGAAAAGCAGCATGGCGCGGGAATCAATCGACCAATGTCACACCTTCGGTCGCGAGCGCATCAAGCCGTGAGACCGGTTGCCCCGCCGCCCAGGCCATGCCGCGAAGCAGCAGCAGGCGGAACAACGGATCCTCAAAGGTCCACATGTAGTGGCCAAAAACGCACACAAACGCCCGGCCGCCGCCCGCCGGCTCATGCGTCCAGAACACGGGCACAGGCTGCAGCGCGCCATCGGGTCCGGCCTTCTCGTCCGACGTGGCGAGCACCTGCACGCGCGTGGTGTCGCCGACAAACGGCCAGTAGGGTTCATCGGTAAAGCGCAGCGTCGCCGGAAACCCGCGGGTGATCGCGTGGCCGGGATCGATTTTCAGATCGACGATGCCGTGGCGGTATTTGGCGGACGGGTAGGCGAGGCCCACGCGCGCGGCGAAACCCTGCGGCTCGCCGGTCACCCCGATGGCCCAGTGGATCGTGACGACTCCGCCGCCGCGCTGTTGGAATTTTTCCAGCGCGGCGACCTGGGCCGCGTCCCATTTGCCGCGCAGGTAAAACACCGCGAGATCGGCGGCCGCGAGCTGCTCGTCGGTCGGAAAGGGAAACGCCGTGTCGGTGGTGACGCCGGGAGACTTGGCCAGGAGCGGGACCCAGGCCTTCTGCCACGCTGGATAATCGTGCTGGCCTGCACCGTGATCTTTGGGGCCCGCGACCAGGAGGATTCGCAGGGCGCGCGGGTTTGCGGGCGGGGCTTCGGCGAGACGCAGAACGGCGGCGACCTCGGCGCGGGTGCGCGTTGGCGGGCGCACCGATGGAGGTTCGCCGGCTTGCAGGGCGCATCCGAGAGCCAGAATCGTAACAAGGCAGGTGAGCGGTGAGGTCGTCGACATGGCGTGGCTCGGGGTTTGGGGTTCAACGTCAGTGTGAGCGCCGCTTTGTCCGCCGGACAACCTCGAACATTTCGACCGCATGGATCCTTGGTGCGGATAATTGCGTTGAACCACCTCCGCGCGATCCTAGACCAACGCGCTCCGGCCATGACCAGCACCACCGCAATGATTCCACGGGTCGCACGAGCATGACCTCCGGCGTGACATGAAATCCAACACGCGGGTTGTCATCCTCTCGTCCGACACCATCGCCCTGCCCATGCTCGAATGGCTGGCAGGCGAGGGCACTAGCGCGGTCGAAATTGTGGCCGTGTTTACCCAACCCGATCGGGAGACCGGCCGCGGCCAGCGGGTGCAGCCCAACGGCATCAAGCTCTGGGCGCAGGCGCGCGGGCTGTCAGTGTTTCAACCGGAAAAATTGACCGAGGACGTGCGGCAACAACTGGTCGCATTGCAGCCCGATCTCGGCCTCGTGATGGCATATGGGCACATCCTGCGCGACGACTTCATCGTCGCACCGCGACTGGGCATGCTCAATTTTCACACGTCTCTCCTCCCGCGCTACCGGGGCGCATCACCGATTCAGACGGCCATCGCCAACGGGGAGCGCGAGACGGGCGTCACGCTGATGCGCATCGTGCGACGACTCGACGCCGGGCCGATCGCGGAGGTGGAGCGCGTGGCGATCAGTCCGCTCGAAACGGCCCTGGAAATCGATGCGAAGCTGGCCCAGGCCTGCGTGCCGCTCCTGTGCCGCGCCTTGCCGCGGGTCGTGGCCGGCACGCAGGAGTTTGCCCCGCAGGACGAGGCGCAGGCGACCTACTGCCGAAAACTCACCAAGGACGACGGCGCGCTTGATTTCTCCGCTCCGGCGACAGAACTCGCGGCGCGTATCAACGGCCTGTTTCCGTGGCCTGGTTGCGCCGTCGAAATCGCCGGCCAGAACCTGAAAATCGGGCTTGCCGAGGCCTTGCTCCAGGTGGCCGACGCCGGTGACGCCCGCAGCAGCGCCGGCGCCGTGCTCGGAGCCGACGCCGACGGCGTGCTCGTCGCAACGGGTGCCGGCACATTGCGGCTGCGGCGGTTGCAACGGCCCGGCGGCAAGATGCTCGCGGCCGCGGATTTTCTGCGCGGGTTTCCGCTCACGGCCGGAACGCAGCTGCCCTCACGGCCGATGCCGGCTCTCGTCGAGCGCCGGCCGTTGAAATGAGTTACTGGGCCCGCGTCGTAGGGGAAGTGCGAGCGGCCTTCAGCTTTTCGCGCGCCTCTTCCGGGATGTCGATTCGCGTCACCGGCAGGTAGGTCAGGATCACGATGCGCTGATCGCTCACGGGCAGCGGGACGCGCGCCCGCGTGACACGGCTGACACCCTCAAGCTTCACCTCGTAATCACGAATCACGCCCGCGCGCAGATTCATGGTCACCGTCACGGTCGTCGCCGGTTCGGCGTCATCATCGGTAGGCTTCGCCGGATCGCCCGAGCGGCTGCGGAGGCGCACCACGTAGCCTTCGCCCGTCGATTCGAAATTGTGCGGGCTCTTCAGCAGCGGCGCCAGTTCGAGGTCGGGCCGGCGCACCTCGGGCCGGTCGGCGCGGCGCAGCCATTGAAAGCGCGGCGTCGGCGTCTGCCCGCGCATGCGCTCCTCGGCCTGCGCCGTGAGAATCTCGCGATCGGTGAGCCAACCCTCGGGGGTCTTCGTCACGATGGCACCGTCGGCGGCGATGACCGAATCGAGCCGCAGGCCGTCGGGCCATTCGCGCTGGATGAGTATGTCGCCGTTGCGATCGAGGATGCCTTTCATGTTCGGGGCGTTGCTCTGCACGACGGTCGTGACGGTGCCGCGGCGCGTCTCGATTTGGTGCGACACCGGCCCCGGGTCCCCATTGATCACCTCCCAGCGGAAACTCTTCTGGTCGCGCAGATGCTCAAGCGCCGCGATCAGTGCCGGCGGCGGGGCGGCCCGCAGTAAGGGCAGGGTGATGAGGGCGAACGCGAGGAATCGGGCGGAGCGACACATGGGGTGGGGAAGCGGGCGCCGGGCGCGCGCAATCGCATCGTTGCCGCCGACGGCTCGGCGTCAAACTCGCGCGCGCGATCCCGTGCGGTCACAAGCCGCTTGTTTTCGGGAAAACGATTCCGCAAGCTCCGCCCCTATGTGGAAAAACTTGATCGCCGCCGCGCTCTGCGCCGCCGCTGCGTGCGCTCAGACTCCGGCGCAGATCGAGTTTGCCAACCTCCGCGAAGATGTCCGCGGCCTCGTGCAGCGCGTGGGCGAGCTGGCGCTGCGCATCGAGCAGCTCGAGCGGGAGAATGCCGAACTCCGTCAGCGCTCCAGTGCGGCGGACCGTCAGCACGTCACGCTCACCCAGCTCAACGCCGCCATTGCCGACGCCACCTCCTCGCTCCGCTCGGCCATAGCCAGCTCGCGGACCGAGACGCTCCAGCAGGTCGCCACCCAGCTCGAAAAACTCGGCAAGCAGACCAACGCCGCGCTCGATTCCCTCGCCAAAGGTCAGGCGACCCGACCCGCGGTCCAGACAAGCTTCGCCGAGGATTACTCGAAGGAGGGGGTGAGCTACACCGTGCAAAAAGGCGACTCGCTCGCCCTCATCGCAAAGAAGACCGGCGCGAAGCAGCAGGATATCATCAACGCCAACAAACTCTCCGATCCTTCTCGCATCAATGTTGGGCAGACGCTCTTCATTCCCGGAGGAAAATAATCCACCCCATGCCGGCTGCACCCAAATCACGTCTCGGTCGCGGACTCGGCGGCCTCATCTCCGCCGCCAAGCCCGTGGTCTCCGCCACGCCTGCGACCGCGCCCGCTGGGGCCGGCGCGCCCGCCGCCAAGCCGGATTCGGCCGCAGTGGCTCCCGCCCCCGCGCCGACCGGCGCGCCCGGCTACCTCGAGATTGCCGTCAGCATGATCGAACCCAGCCCCTACCAGGCCCGCCGCGAGATCACGCCCGAGCAGCTCCGCGAACTGGCCGACAGCATCCGCTCCGAAGGCCTGCTCCAGCCGATCGTCGTGCGCAAGACCGGCGAAAAATTCCAGCTCATCGCCGGCGAACGCCGTTGGCGCGCCTTTCAGCTCCTCAAGATCAAGGCCATCCCCGCCCGGATCGTGGAGGCCAGCAACGCCTCCTCCGCCGCCCTCGGCCTGATCGAGAACCTCCAGCGCGAAGGCCTCAACCCCATCGAGGAGGCGCATGGTTACGCGAGCCTCATCCGCGATTTCGATCTCACGCAGGAATCCGCCGCGGAGCGGGTGGGGAAGGGCCGGGCGAGCGTCGCCAACGCCCTCCGCCTGCTCTCGCTCGACGCCGATCTGCAGGGCTACGTCGCCAAGAATATGCTCAGCGTGGGCCACGCCAAGGTGCTCCTCGGCATCGCCGACTCCGCGCAGCGCGCCCTGCTGGGCCGCCGCGTGATCGAGGAGGGCCTGAGCGTGCGCGCCACTGAGAAGCTCGCGCTGGCCGCCAAGTCCGCCGCCGGGGCGCGCCCTGCGGCCGCCAAGGCCGGCCTCTCCGCCAAGGACACCGCAACCGTGGCGGGCATCGAAAAGAAACTCACCTCGCACCTCGGTGCCCGGGTTGCAGTCCTGCACACGCCGAAAAAGGGCCGCATCGTCATCGAGTATCGCGGCAACGAAGACCTCCAGCGTCTGCTCGAAAAGCTCGGCGTCGAGGCGTGAGGTTCGCGCCGAACCCGTCATTGACAACCCCGGGCCGCCTGTGCCCTGCTGATCCTCTTTCATCCATGAGCATCCTCCTCGGAATCCTCACCTTTGTCCTGATCCTCGTCTCGCTCTTCCTCGTCCTCATCGTCCTCATGCAGAAGACCAAGGACGGCGGGATCGGTGCGGCCCTTGGCGGCGGCGCCACCGAGGCGGCCTTCGGCGCGGAGACCAACAACGTGCTCAGCAAGTCCACCATCTACTCTGCGATCATCTTCTTCGTGCTGGCCTTTGGGCTGTATCTTGGACGCATCTACGAGTCCAAGCACGCGGGAGCCGACTCAGGTCGCGCGCTCCCTGCCATGCCGGCGGCCGCCACTCCGGCGCCCGCTGCTACGCCCGGGACCGCTCCGGCGGTGGCTGTCCCGGCTCCGGCGACCGAAGCTGCGGCCGTGGCGGCTCCTGTGACAGTTCCGACGCCTACGCCCGAGGCGCCCAAGAAATAAGCACCTCCATGCCGACTCCCGGCAAGTCCGCGCCCGCCCCATTCCGGCGGGCGTTTTGCTTTCTGGCGGCGAGCCTCGCCGCCATGAGCGCGCACGGCGCATCGCCCCCCACCGTGTTTCCGGAGTTGGCGCAGATCGGAAAGCCCAACGCCGAACAGGCGGCGCGCTTGGTCGAGCAGTTTCGCACGTCCGGTATTCCGGGCGATTACTACCTCGAATTCGAGCTGCGGGCGCTGCCTCGCCGTGGCACCGGTCCGACGCTCACGGGCCGCTGGTGGGGCACCCGCAACGACCGAGGCACCCTGAGCCGCATCGAGATCACCGGGACGACCGGAGCGATGCATCGCTTCATCCTGCAGAACGGCGACGGCGCCACCGTGTGGCGGGCGGACGAGGGTGGAGCCGCCCCGATGAAACCGGCGGCCCTGCTCGTCGCACTCACCCCCGAAATCGAGCTGACGGCCTTCGATCTCATGATGCCCTTTCTCTACTGGCCCGGCCCCACGGTGGAAAAAATCACGCGAATGCTGGGCCGGCCCTCGCACCAGTTTTTGTTTCCCGCGCCTGCGGCCTTCACCGCCCTGCACCCCGAGATCGGCGCTGTGCGCGCGTGGCTCGACACGCAGTTCAACGCCCCGAACCAAATCGAAGTCATCGGCGTCGATGGACGCGCGCGCCGCAGTTTTTCACTGCTCGAGTTGAAGAACGTGGGCGGTCAGCACCTGCCGAAGGCGGTCGACTATCGCAACGAGATCACCCGCGACAAAACGCGCCTCCAGCTCACGGGCGCCGCGCTCAACCTGAGCCATCCCTCGTCGCTGTTCGACCCCGCTACGCTCGCGCAGCCCGCTCCCCGGATCGACCCGGGGCGACTGACGCGCATCGCGCCATGACGCCACGCCGCGCGCCGCGCGTCGCGGTGTTTGATTTCGACGGCACACTCATCGACAGCCTGCCGCTCGTTTTAGCTGCCATCACCCATGCAGTCGAAGGCTTCGGACCCAGGCCCACGAAGGAAATCTTCGCCACCCTCGGCGGCCCGCCGGAGCGCTTTCTGGTGCCCTTGCTCCATGATCCGGGGGACCTGCCCGTTGCGCTTGAGCGGCTGATGCGGTTTCACCGCGAGAACTCCCACCTGATGGAGCCTTTTGCTGGCGCCGACGCCGTCCTCGAGGCGCTGGCCATGACCGGGGTTCCGGTCGCCCTGTGGACTGGCCGGGATCGGCACTCCACCGCCCGTTTGCTTGGCCTCCGCGGCTGGACCGAACGCTTCGCCGCGATAGTGTGCGGCGACGACTTTGCTTCGCACAAACCCGAGCCCGAGGGGTTGCAGGCGATTCTCGCCCGGATCGGTGTGCCTGCCAGCGAGGCGATCCTCGTGGGCGATTCCGACGTGGATGTGCTCGGCGGGGCGGCTGCGGGAGTCGATACGGTGCTGATCGCCCACGGTCGCGCCGTGCCTCCTGTGATCGCGGCCCGGGCCTGGTGCATCGTGGCGTCGCCGCCGGAGGCATACGCGAGCGTGCTGCACATGATTGGCGGGGCGGGGAAACCAACAGGATGAAAAATTTCGTTGCCGCGGGCGCGACGCGCGTGCCTGCTCCGCATGCATTCATCGCCGACCATGGCCAAAAAATCTAGCAAACCCTCCGCTCCGCTCACCTTCGATCTGCCGATTTCGCTGATCGCCCGTATCGAGACATGCCGCAAAGGCCACGGCTTCGCCACCGCCAGCGAGGTGGTGCGCACGGCCATCGCCTCCTTCGATTTCGAGTCCTGCCAGCCCGAGCGTGACCCGCACCGCCAAATCTCGGTGCGCATCGCCGGCGACCAGCGTGCCATGCTGAAGCGCTATGCCCGCCTCAAGAAGGCCAGCGTGGGCGAGTTGCTGCGCATCGCCATCGAGGCGCTGCCCACCAAGGGCCCCAAGAAAAAGAAGTAGCCCGCGAGCCGCCTCCACGGCGTTTGCATCCGCTACGGCGGCCGGTCTCCGGCCGCCTTTTTTGGGCCGGTCGATTATCCGCTTGCCGTCAGGTGGCCGTATCGGCGAACCTGACCGTTCGCGGCAGTTAGTCGGTCAGGTTGGCGTCCCGCCGCGAGCTCCCGCCAATCTGTCACGTTGGTTCAACCATCAACCCATCCGGTCGCGCTTCACGGCGCGGCCGAATCCGTCGGACGGGCGCCCATGGAGCAGGCGCGCGGCCGGCGCTTCCGAAAAAGTCATGAGTTCCGTAATGCAAGAACTGCTCGCGCAGTCGTCGTTCGACAAACTGAAAGAGGGCGCGATCGTCCCCGGTGTCATCACCGAAATTCGCCACAACGACGTCGTCGTTGATATCGGCGGCAAGTCCGAGGGAGTAATCCCCGCCCACGAATTCATCGACATCGGTGAACTCCAGATCGGCTCCACCATCGACGTGATGGTCGAGAAACTGGAGGATAAATTCGGCGCCCCGATCCTGTCGTTCGACAAGGCGGAGCAGAAGAAAAACTGGGACAACATCCTTACCAAGTTTCCCGAAGGCTCTGTGGCCGCGGGCCGCGTGAAGGCCAAGGTCAAGGGCGGCCTCATCATCTCGATCGGCGTCGATGCCTTCATGCCGGCGTCGCACATCGACATCCAGCCCCCCAAGAACCTCGACCAATACGTCGGCCAAACCTACGATTTCAAGGTCCTCAAGATCAACCTCGAGCGGAAGAACATCGTCCTCTCCCGCCGCGAGCTCATCGAGCAGCAGCGCACCGAAAAGCGCCGCAACCTCCTCGACTCGATCCAGCCCGGCCAGGTCCGCAAGGGCGTCGTCAAGAACATCACCGACTTCGGCGCGTTCATCGACCTCGACGGCATGGACGGCCTGCTCCACATCACCGACATGTCGTGGGGTCGCATTTCGCACCCCTCCGAGATGCTCAAGCAGGGCGAGGAGATTCAGGTCATGATCATCGAGGTGAACCGCGACAAAGAGCGCGTCTCCCTCGGTCTCAAGCAGACCACCAAGAATCCGTGGGACGAGATCGACCGGAAGTTCCCGGTCGGCGCCAAGGTTCACGGCAAGGTCGTCAACCTCGTGCCCTACGGCGCGTTCGTCGAAATCGAACCTGGCGTCGAAGGTCTGGTGCACATCACCGAGATGTCCTGGACCAAGCGCATCACCAAGCCCTCCGAACTGCTTAAGGTCGGTCAGGAGCTTGATGCGGTGGTCCTCGGCATCCAGAAGGACGAGCAGAAGATCTCGCTCGGCCTCCGCCAGCTCGAGCCGAATCCGTGGGATATGGTCCGCCACAACTACCCGATCGGTGCGCGCGTCCGCGGCAAGGTCCGCAACATGACCACCTACGGGGCCTTCATCGAACTCGAAGAGGGCATCGACGGCATGGTGCACGTCTCCGACATGAGCTGGACCCGCAAGGTCAACCACCCGTCGGAAGTCTTGAAGAAGGGCGACGAAGTGGATGCCATCGTTCTTGATGTGGATTCCGGCCAGCAGCGCATCAGCCTCGGCATGAAGCAGCTCGCGGTTGATCCGTGGTCGGATATCGACGCCTTCTTCAAGATCGGCGATGTCGTGAAGGGCACGGTCACCAAGATCACCTCGTTCGGCGCCTTCGTGGAGCTGAAGGACGGCATCGACGGCCTCGTGCACATCTCGCAGATCAGCGAGGAGCGCATCGACAAGGTGAAGGACGTGCTCAAACCCGCCCAGGAAGTCACCGCCCGCGTGATCAAGATCGATCGCGAGGAGCGCCGCCTCGGCCTGTCGATCAAGGCCGCCAACTACTCCGAGTCGGAACTCGCCGCCGAGACCTCCGCCTACGAGCAGCTCAATCGCAGCGCCGGCAACGACATGATGAACCTCGGCGACATCCTCGACGAGGCCGCGAAGAAGGAGTAATCCCTTCGCGCGTATCGCGCAGAATTCAAGGCCGCCGTTCCGCAAGGACGGCGGCCTTTTGCTGCACGCGACGGCCGGCCTTTTTCTAATGGGCGAAACTTGACGGAGACTACCGTCAGGCCGGTGAAGGCCAACGCTCGGCGATTATCTACTCCATCGTCGGCTCTTGCCGCAGGCACGGGATCGATCCGATGGCCTTCCGCTCCCATGGCTCGCGCTGTGGGATTGCGAACGTGCGGCGGACGGCAACGGTAGGCCGATGAATCGAACTTCCCCGGCGGTCGCCGGCCTGTTGATCGTGAACATCGTGGTGTTTGCCGCGGGTTTCCTGCTGCCGAACGGGCGCGAGCGGTTGATCGACGCCGGGGCCTTCTGGTATCCGGCCAATGGCCATTTTGGTCTGTGGCAGGTGGTGTCGTATATGTTTTTGCACGCGGGGGTGGGCCACATTTTCTTCAATATGTTCGCCCTGTTTTCCTTCGGCACGATTTTGGAGCGGGAGTGGGGCGCGGGACGCTTTTTGCTTTTCTACTTTCTTTGCGGCGTGGGCGCCGGGCTGATCCAGATGGGCATCAACTGGCAGGAATTCCACGGTCTGCACGACCGCCTGGTCGCGGCGGGGCTGACCCCGTCGGCGATCGCCTCGCTGTTGGCGACCGGGAGCGGCGCGATCCCCTCGGATCCGGCGACCAAGGCGGTGCTCATGGATCTTTATGGGATCTACGCGAGCCCGATGCTCGGGGCCTCCGGCGCGGTTTACGGGCTGCTGGTGGCCTTCGGGTGTCTCCATCCCCATGCAAAGCTCGCCCTCATGTTCGTGCCGATCCCGGTCGCGGCGAAATTCGTCATCCCGGCTCTACTGCTTCTCGACCTGTTCTCCGGTGTCACCGGATTTTCCCTCTTCGGTGCTGGCATCGCCCACTACGCGCACCTCGGCGGAGCCGCGATCGGCTTTCTCCTGATGCTGCTCTGGCGCCACCGCAGCCGGGGCCGGGATGGGGGCAGGCTCGACGATTTTGTGAGCCGATCGGGTTGATGAGGTTGATCGGCCATCGCCCGCGCACCCGCGGGCTGACCGGACGAGCGCCAACCGTCCGTGGGCCTGTTTAGACTCCGACGGTATCAGCCCACCAGTTGTTTCACCAGCGCCTGGATCATGCGGGGGAGATCGTAGGGGAAACGCGCGGTGATCAGGTTGCCGTCCACCACGCAGGGTTCGTCCAGCACGGTGGCGCCCGCGTTGGCGAGGTCGGGATGGATGTTCCAGACCGCCGTGGCTTTCCGGCCCTTGAGGATCCCCGCGCTCACCATCACCCACTGGCCGTGGCAAATCGCGCAGGTCGGTTTGCCGGCCTCCCACATGTCGCGGACAAAGGCCCGGGCCAGCGGATCGGCGCGGAGGGCGTCGGGGTTCCAGCAGCCGCCCGGAAAAATGCAGGCGTCATAGTCGGCGATCGTGGCCTGATCGAGATGGCGGTCGATCGCGATCCAGCCGGCATTTTCCATGAGGCGGATGGCGAGGACGTGCGTGGCGCACTGCGGTGGAAAGCGCAGCCCGAGGGTCGGATGAAATTCCCCGATCCGCGGCGACACGACATGCACGGTGGCTCCGTGCTCGGTGAGCCAGCGAATCGAACCGGTGATCTCCACTTCCTCGACGCCGTTGGTGCAGCAGAGGGCGATCGTTTTTCCCTTTAACAGCGTGGGGTGCGACGGCGGGTCGAAGAGGAAATGATGCAGCTCGCGGTTGAGTTCGCCATCGGCCGTGGTCAGCAGCTCGGTCGAAATCGACGGCACGAGCGCAGGCGTCATCAACGCTTGGGCGCGTAGGAGCGCGGTGTTGCGAACGGCGGTGAAGTCTTGGGGCGAGTTCATGCGATGATGCGCCGGAATGGAGCGTCCATCCGAGGCTCTGGCAAGGCCAGCCAGCGCGCCGCTGGTTCAGGCCACCTGCGTGACGCGGTCACGCAACCCGGACCGAACCGTGGCGCGATCGTGATGATCTCCGGCGGAGAGGCGCGCGTCGGGCAGGGTGGTGCCGTCGCGCCAGGAGCCGCAGACTTGGGTGCCGACCGCGATTTGGCCGGGGCCGCGTTGGCTCGTGAGGAGCCGGCGGTGCAGTTGGTCGATGGCGAGTTGGCCGAGCAGGTCAAAGCGCTGGGTGATGCCGCTGGCATCGGGGCGGTCGGCGTCTGTGTTGAGACTGACGTAGCCCAGATCGCCGGGGATGGAGAGACCCTCCGTGGTCACGGCCGCGGCAAAGCTCAGGCTGCGGTTGATGACGGCGTCGGCCTGGTGCTTGCGCAGCCAACTGCGAATCTGATCCACCGGGCGCTGCTCGGTCACGACCAAGGTCGGCACGCGTTGGCTGCGGGGGCAGTGCTGAAGCTGGAGCTGCCCGTGCGCAGCTTCCCAGCGGTGGCCCCAGCGGGCGGTGAAATACTCGTCGACCACGAGACCGGGGCGGCGGTAGCCGCGGGCCTGCAGGTGCTCCCAGCACAGGGCGATGGCGTGGTATTGGTCGGGCTCGACAAAATCGAATGGGCCGATGCGGCCCGGGCGCTCAAGGCACATCACGGAATAGCGGTCCCATTCGAGCTCCAGCTCGTCGGCGGGATGCTCCGGCGGGGCGAGGAGCACGCCGCGGATGCCGCGGGCCTGGAGGATTTGGTTGAAGCGACGGGGGGTGATGCCGCCCTCGCGGGCCCAAAAATGTTGGAGGGAGTAGCCGAGTTCGGCGGCGCGCTCGGTGGCCCGGGCGACGAAGAGCCGCGGGTTGGGATGGGTAATCCATTTCTCCTTGTCGCGCCAGTTGGTGATTAGCGCCAAGGCCGCGGTGATAGGTGCTCCGTTCAGGCGCTTACGATAGGTGGCGAGGGCGGAGAGCGTGGGATCGGGGCGGTAGCCGAGCGAGTGGGCGATTTCCTTCACCCGCGCGATGGTGCCGCGCGAGACGTTGGGGCTGTTGCGGAGCGCCATGGAGACGGACGCGACGCTGAGATCAGCCAAGGCCGCGATGTCCTTCAGAGTAGGGCGAGTCATCGGTTGGGCCGCTGGCGGGCGGGGGGTGTCCGCGCTGGATGCGCGGGCGACGCATGCATCTGGGGTAATCATGTCCTAAAGGGATGACGCGGGCCCCCGGAGTCTTAACATGGAAACTCACGCCCGGGCAAAAAAAGAGGCGCGGCCCCCATGAAAGAGGCCGCGCCCTGACCCGGACATTGACCCTAACCAAAGGAAGCGGCCCGTTTGCGGGCCACCCGGCTTAGAACGAAAAAGTGTTGGTCAGGAACCACTGTTTCTCGGGCGCAATGCGATAGACGGACCGCTTGCCGTCCGGATCGGCAGCGACCGGGATGTCGGAGGTGGTGCCGATGGCGTTGCGGAAGTTCAGCTGGGCTTTCCAGCGAATCTTCTCGGTGAGCTTTCGGGAGTAGGTGAACCACACGTCGCCGTTCAGCTCGTCCGGGCCGAAGAACGGCCGGCTCAGGATCGGAACCTGTTGGTTGAGGTTGTTCAGCTGCGTGGCGTAGCCGATCGCGACCTTGGACTGCCAGCGGAGCGAGCCGCCGAGGCCGAAGCCCTTGAGGCGGCCTTCGGGGAAGTCATAGTTGGTGGACACGTTCACGCGGTGCTTGCGGAGTTCCTGGCTGACGGCGCCATCCTTGGAGCGCAGCAGCACGAGCGGAGCGATGTCTTCCTGCGTATAGCGACCGAGGAAGGTCGTGATGCTGGCGGGCCCCTCGACGATATTGGCGAGTTTCGAGTCGTTCAGGTTTTTGACGTAGGCGGCCTGGAGCGCCACGTGATCGGTCGCTGAGTTGGAGTTGGTCGCCTCGACTTGCGTGGCGTTAAGCGAGATGCGCCAATTGCGGAGGGGATTGGCGGTCAGCTCGACTTCCCAGCCCTTGGCGACGACGTCAGTCGTGGCGGCCAGGCCCTGGACGCCGCCCCCGTTGGGCAGCTGCCAGGTGTTGTTGATGATCTGGTAGTCGTAGAGCGCGCGGGTGGGCTGCGGAATCAGGTTCTTGATCGCGGTGTAGAGCTGGTCGTAGGACGAGTAGCCGGCCGCCGAGAGGGACGGGAAACTGGACAATTGATTGAAGGCCAGGCCGGAGTTTTCCGCGGCCCGGTAGTTGTTCAGCGCGCGGGTGACTTCCGTGATCGAGGTGCTGACGAAGCCGGCGTTGACGCCCGCATAGCGGCTGTCGGACTCGAACCGGTTAATCTTCAGCGTCCACTTGTTGCTCATGAAGCCGATCAGGACGCCCTGCTCGGTGGTCGTGCCGGAGGGGCTGGGGATCGCCTGGTTGTTGACGCTGCGGCGCTCCGAGATCGCCTGGAAGTTTTCACCCACACCGTAGTGCGCGGAGACACTGGAGATGAAGCTCGGGAGTTTTTCCACCCACTTCCTCGGCAGATGCCCCACGGCACTCCACGTGAAGGTGCGGCCGGTCGAGGTCGTCGCGGGGACGTTGTTCACGCGCAGGTTCGAGGCGAGATACTCGTTGTTGGCGGCGCGGCCGTTGGTGGCGATTTGACGGAAATTCTCGATCTTGTCCTCACGCCAGCCGACGAGGCCGACGATGTTCTCCCCCAGCAGGCGGGACTGCCAGGCGAGCGCCTTGCTCGTGACGTCGGTGCGGAAGGCCTGGCCGCCGTTGGCGAGCCGGCGATAGACCACGGTGCCGGTCTTGAAGGTGCGCGGCTGTGTGCCGACCGGAGTGCCCAGCTGGGTGTTGAGGTCGTAATAGGACGTCGTGAAGGTCTCGCCGTCCTGCGGGCGCGGCAGCACGAACTGGTTGAGGCGCACCTGATTCATTTCTTTGCCGCGCAAATCATCGCTGAGGTAGGCGAAGAGAATCGCGGGATTCTGGAGGGCGTTGGAAAGTCCGGTGCCCGCCGTGATGCCGTTCAGGGAGCGGTTGAGGTCAAAGTTCACGCCCTGAAGATACATGTTATAGTTGAGGCCCTTGGTCTCGACGCTCTCCTTTTGCCAGAGGCCGGTGAAGGTGTGGCGGCCGAGCCATTTGCCCAGCGTGGGGTTGAGGTCCTTGAAGTTCAGATCGAAGAAGCTCGTCACGCGCTGGTTCGTCCGGGCGGTGTTGCGCCACTGATCGGAAGTGTTCTGGGAAAACATGAACGCGCGGCCGACGTTCGGATTCGGTGTGCCGTCGGAAAGGTAAAGCGTGGTATCCACATAGACCGGCACGTTGCGGTTGTTGCCGCCGAAGGGCTGGTAGTAGTCGATGTGGAAAAATTGCTTGTCGAGGGTGGCCTCGAAACCGAGCCGGTTGCGGAAGAACGATTGCTCCAGCGTGACGGAAGCCGCGTCGAACCGGCGATTGATGTCCTGCAGGCCGGCGGTGAGGAGGTTGTTGCGGTAGTCGAATACATTGGTGTCGGTCAGCGTCGGAACTTTGAAGCCGACGCTTTGGCCACCGTCCTGATAGGCGCGGGTGTTGATGTGACCGGCCGTGAAGGCGTTTTGGCCCGGCTCCTGCGAAATCCAGCCTTGGAAACCCGCAGCCGTCGAACCGGGGATGCCGATACGGGCCGCGCCGGTGCCGTTGTAAACAATGCCGATCTGCTGGAAGATGTGGGAGGAGGAGTGATTCTGGGCGACCAAGTCCGGACGGCCATCACGCACGGCGGTGGCGAAAGACTCATACCAGCCGGGTTGGAAGACGCCGGGTGAAACTTCGCGCCGACGGGTGTCGTTGACCGCCCACTTGCGCCAGTTCGCCGTCAACATCGCGTAGCCGCCACCGAGCGGGTAGTCCTGCCCGGTGTAGGGGGTGTAGTTCGGCGGCGGGAGAAAGAACGACTCGTAGGCGAGCTGGGGCGCAAAGGCACTGGGCGGATTGCGCGAGCCCTCGCCGGCCTCGAAATTGGCGCGCACGACGGTCTTGCCGAGCACGTTGCTGTTCTTGTTCTCGAAGACCACGGCGTTGAGCGCGGCGTAAACGCGGCTCTCGCGATCATAGGCCGGCTCCTGCTTGTAGTTTTCGTTCTTGTGCATCAACGACACGCGCAGGGCCAGGCGGCGCGGAATCAGCGTCGTGTTATAGTCGGCCGTGGAGCGATTGGAGCCTTGGGAGCCATAGCGGAAAGTGATCTCGCCCGAGTTCCGGCCGATGATGGCCGACTTCAGGCCGGTATCGATCACGCCACCGGCGCTGCCCAGGCCGAAGAGCAGCGAGTTGGCGCCGCGGCTGAAGGTGACGCCTTCGACATTGTAGGCATCGCTGCTGATGCTCGTCGAAAAATAGCTGCGGGTGAAGTTCGGCGAGGCGAACCCACGCACGCGGGCGCCCGACTGGGGATCGCGCCGGGCGCTGTCCTGGTCGGCCCGGCCTGCGGAATCCACGAAGCCACCCGCGGAATAGTTGCCCAGCGGCCCGCCGATTTCCGTGCTCGGCGTGTAGGTCAGCAGCTCTTCGAGATTGGTCACGCCCGTGTCCTTCATGAACTGGGCGGTGACCACCGTGATCGCGGCTCCCAGATCCTTCAGGTCGGTCTTCAGGCGCGTGCCGGCGAGGGTCGAGGTGGCGGCGTAGCCGAGGTTGCTATCCTCGGAAATGACGAAGGGGCTCAACTCGACGATTTTCTCCGCGGTTTCGGGTGTGGTCGGTTTGGCAGCCTGGGCCAGTAGCAGGGCGGGCAAGGCCAAGGCGAGCGCAGCGCCGCGCGCTGCGCGGGCCGGGCGGGGGAGGAAGCGAGGGCAGGGGGAGGCAGTCATGTTGTCAGGTGGTTTTTGGACGAGGGTGGGGCGGAGCGGAGGCAGTCCCTGTGGACGCCGCTGCGCCGGTGAGGGCGCGCTCGGAGTCCGTTGGGCAGGATAGCAAACACCACTATGGCGTATGAAAACGTGGCCAAACCACACCGCCGCGCTCAACGGCTGCTCTACTTAATCAGTTAATGCCGGCGCGAAGGCGCGGCCTCGGTCTGGCCCGCCGGGCTTAACTGATTAACGTCTTGGCCGGTTTCATCTCCGGCGGCGGCTCCTACAACGCCAGCTTGCGGAGCCGCTCCGTCTCGCGCCTTTGTCTCTCATGAAATTATCCCCCTGTTGTTACCTCCCGGTCCTTGCCCTCCTGTCCGTGACCGCCGCGGCCCAGCCGTCGCGCCCCAACATCCTCTGGATCATGTCCGACGACCACGCGGCCGAGGCCGTGGGCGCCTACGGCAGCCATCTCGCAAAACTGAACCCCACGCCCGCGCTCGATCGGCTCGCCGCGGAGGGCATGCGCTTCACCAACGCTTTTTGCACCAACTCCATTTGCACGCCGAGCCGGGCCACCCTCCTCACCGGCCAGTATTCGCACACCAACGGCGTCCGCACCCTCAGCGATCCGCTGCCCGTCGCGAAGCACGATCTGCCCCGCCTCGTGAAGGGCGCCGGCTATCAGACCGCGATGATTGGGAAATGGCATCTGCACAATGAGCCCGCGGAGTTCGACTACTACTGCGTGCTCCCCGGCCAGGGCCGCTATTTCAACCCGACCTTTCACAAGAAGGGCGCCGGTGTCTGGCCCAAGAACCTCGTCAACTCGCCCGAGAGCTACGACTCCCTTCACTCGTCCGATGTCATTACCAATTTCTCCATCGAATGGCTCAACCAGCGCGACCGCTCGAAGCCGTTTTTTCTCATGCACCACTTCAAGGCCCCGCATGACAATTTTGAGAACGCCGAGCGCTACGATTTTCTCTACGACACCGTCGACATCCCCGAGCCCGCCAGCCTGCGCGATTCGCCCAACCACGGCTCCGCGGCCACGCAGGGCACTGGCACCTCCGTCGGAAAACGCAACACCCGCCGCAACATGGGCCACCACATGTTCGTCGATCCCGCCCTGCCCGAGGCCGAGTATCTGCGCGTCAGTTACCAGCGCTACATGAAGAAATACCTGCGCACCGTGCGCGGCCTCGACGACAACCTCCAGCGCCTCTTCGACCATCTGCGCAAGACCGGCGATCTCGACAACACCATCATTCTCTACACCTCCGACCAGGGCTTCATGCTCGGCCAGCACGACTACATCGACAAACGCTGGATGTATGAACCCTCGCTGCGGATGCCGTTCATCGTCCGCTATCCGGCCCGGATCGCCGCCGGCAGCATCACCGATGCGCTCGTCAACAACACCGACTTTGCCCCCACGCTCCTCGATCTCGCGGGCGTCGCCGTCCCGGGTTCGATGCAGGGCCGCAGCATGCGCTCCATCCTTGAGACCGGCCGCACACCGGCCGACTGGCGCACGGCGACCTACTACCGCTACTGGATGCACATGACGCACCACGACAATCCCGCGCACTACGGGATTCGCACACAGGATTTCAAACTGATCTTCTTCTACGGCCTCCCGCTCGATGCGACGGGCGCGCTGAAGACTCCCACCAAGCCAGGCTGGGAACTCTACGACCTGCGCCAGGATCCCGACGAGCGCCGCAATGTTTTCGCCGATCCCGCCTACGCCGCGACCGTCACCCGGCTCCAAGCCGAACTCCGCAAAGTGAAGCAGGAAATCGGCGACACCGACGATCGCTATCCCGAACTTCTGAAGCTCCTCGGTCCCGGCGCGAACTGAGCCTGCTTCTCCTCCTCGTCCGGTCCGATCCCTCATGAGCTTTCGGTGCCTCGCTGTCGGCCTCGCGTTCTGGGCCTTGCCGCTCGTCACTGCACTGCCCGTGCCCTCCGCGCCGTTTCGGTCCGGGGCGGAGGTGACGACGGAGCAATGGCAGCCCTTCGATTTGGTTTTCTCTGCGCCGACTGGTGCGGGCCACCCTTTCGATGTCGAGTTCAGCGCGGCGTTCACCGGTCCCGCCGGCGAAAAGCTGATTATCCCCGGGTTCTTCGACGGCCCCGGTCGCACCGTGCTCCGCTTCGCGCCGCCCCGCGCAGGCCGCTGGACCTTCACCACCGCCTCGGCCGTGCCCGGCCTCAATCAACTCTCCGGCGCCATCCGCGCGACCGCCGCCGGCCCGGGGCGCCACGGACCGCTCGGCATCGATCCGAAAAATCCCCGCCAGTTTGCCCACGCCGACGGCACGCCCAGCTTCCCCATCGCCTTCGAGGCCGACTGGCTCTTCGCCCTCGATGCGGAGAATCCCGCCGGCATCCCGAAGACCGTGTCCCTCGTCCGCCACATCGCCGCCAACGGCTTCAACCAGGTCGTGATGAACGTCTATGCCTACGACGTCACCTGGCCGCGCGATCACCAGCTGGACCCTGCGCACGATTACGGCCGGCCGCGTATTTTCCCTTTCGGCGGCGACAACACGAACCCTGATTTTTCCACGCTCAACGTGGCTTTCTTCCAGCACCTCGACCGCGTCATCGCCCACCTCGATCAGCGCGGGCTCATTGCCCACCTGATGATCTACGTGTGGAACAAGCAAGTCTCCTGGCCGGCCGCGCGCTCGGCGGAGGACAACCGCTACTTCGATTACATCGTCAAACGCTACCAGGCGTTTCCTAATATGCTTTGGGATGTCTCCAAGGAGGCCACCGGCTACGGACGCAACGACATGCCCTACATCGCCGAGCGCGCCGCGCGGCTCCGCGCCCTCGATGCGGGCCGCCGCCTCGTGACCGTGCACGACTACGGCTACTGCTCGCGGTATCCGGATACCGTTGACTTCATCTCGATCCAGACCTGGGCCTCTGAACTCTGGCACGTGATGATGGACGTGCGCGCCAAGCATCCCACGAAGCCGATTCTCAACATCGAGCACGGCGGCTACGAACGCGGCCCCATCCATGTCTTCACCGGCAGCTACCTCGATCCGGAGGTCTGCCTCGAGCGCGCCTACCAGATCGTTTTCGCCGGGGCCTTCCCGACCCATTACTGGCAGGACACCTCGTGGAACGTCGTCATCCATGATCCGTCCGTGCTCCCGGAGGCCGATCGGCCCCGGCTCCACTACTACCGCCATCTCGCGACGCTCGCCGCGCGCTACGGCTTCACCGGCCTCGAGCCGGAGCCGAGGCGCAGCAACAACGGCTTTTGCCTCTCCAACCAGCGCGACCTTTTCGTTTATCTCGTTCCCCGTGAAACCTCCGCCTTCGTCGTGCGCCCGCCCAAGGAGGCCAAGGGCACCCTGCACGCCACGTGGTTCGATCCATTTTCCGGCGCGTCTCGGATGGAGACGCCTCGCCCGATCGGCAGTGACCTGTTCTTCACGCCCCCGGCGCCCGGCCGCATGGCCGTCCTGATCGTGCGGCTGGCACCCGGGCCGTAGGGGGGAATGGTGATCCGCGCCTTCCCTGAAATCTACGCGCTGCCGTGACGCCGCGTGCGACGACTATGCTGGCCACGCCGTAGCGGACGCTCCAAAGCTGGATGCCCTTTTCCCCATGTCCGCCCCCTCCGATCCTTTTCGCCAGGCTCGCACTGAAAACGGCGTCCTCCGCTGCCCTTTCCAAGGTGAGGCCATTCCCATGATTCTCCGCCATGAGGACGTGCGCCGCGCGGCCAAGGATTGGCAGACCTACAGCTCAGACGCGCCGTTCCGCGTGCCCATCCCGTCCGAGGAGGAGGATCGCACGATGCGCCAGCTCCCCATCGAGACCAATCCGCCGGAGCACACGGACTACCGCGAGATCGTCGAACCTATCTTCCGCCGGCCCAAGGAACCGGCCGTGATTGCCCAAATCGAGGCGCTCATCGCGCGCCTCATCGGCGAGGCGCTGGCCCGCCCGTCGATCGAGGCCGTCCATGAATTTGCGCTACCGCTCCAATCGCGCGCGCTCGCCTGCCTGCTCAACGTCGCCGAAGCCGAGGCCGAGATCTGGATCGGGTGGGGGACGCACGTCTTTCACGACGGCGGCGGACCGACGAAGGGCAGTGCGCTTGAGGCCTACCTGCACGGGGCGTTTGACCGCGCCGCGGCGGCGCCGGGCGAGGATTTTTTCAGCGTGCTCACGCGCGCCCAGTTCCGTGGCCGGCCCCTCACGCGCGAGGAGATGATGGGCTTCGGCAACCTGGCCTTTGCCGGCGGCCGCGACACGATCATCTACACCATCGCCTCCGTGCTGCACTACCTGGGGAAAAATCCCGGGGCGCTCGACTATCTGCGCGCCGAGCCCGCGCGCGCGGTGCACGCGGCGGAAGAATTTTTCCGCGTGTTCATGCCGCTCACCCACATCGGCCGCGTGTGCCCGGTCGAGACGGACGTGCACGGCGAGACGGTGCCGCCCGGCGGCCGCGTGTCGCTCGGCTGGGCCTCCGCCAATCGTGACGCCGCGGTCTTCCCCGCGCCCGACGAGATCCGCCTCGACCGTAAGCCCAACCCCCACCTCGCGTTTGGTTTCGGCGCGCACCTCTGCCTCGGCGCCGCGCATGCGCGTCTGCTCGTGCGCACGCTGCTCCAGCACTGCGCCGCCCGCCTCGCGCGGATCGAAGTGATCGAGGCGCGCGAGCGTGTGGAGCGCAACCCGGCCTACGAACGCCCCGTCGGCTTCGAGGCCCTCGTGCTGCGGCTCGTGGCGCGCTGAGCCGGGGTCGTTCAGGGTGGGTTTGTATGGTGGGGCCGTCTCTCCGAGACGGCCTGGGTTGCAGGGCGATTCACCGCTAAACCCCCACCTTTCCTGTCTGAAAGTATGGAATCCGCGGGCGATTGATCTCAGCGCGATTGATCGTAGGCCGCGTGCGGGCCGGGGTCCGGTCGCGCTCGGCAACGGAGGAGCAGCCGCCTACAAATCCTGCAGCGCGATGAAGGCGCCGCCGTGCAGGTGCGTCACGGTGCGCATGAGGTTGGCGAAGCGCAGGCCGGTGTTGCCCATCGAAAACTGGTAGCGAATCGTGGTGGGGAAGCCGACGGCGTTGATGGTGACGCGGCGGTTGCCCTTCTCGTCCTGGGGATTGAGTTCCTCAAGCCGGCGGATCACGGCGTCGGCGGAATCGCTGGAGTTGAATTCATCGCCGAAGACGAAGATACCCATGCGCATCTTTTCGTTGTCGCGGTCGAAGAGGAAGCGCATCGCGTTGTAGATGCCGGGCACGGGATTGGAGACGGTGTCCTGCTCGTAGCGGCGCAGCGTGCGTTTGATGGCTTCGCGGGTGTCGCGGTTATCGGGTAGCCAGGCGCTGCTGCCGGCGCCGCGCCGGCCGAGGACGAAGCGGCCGTCGCCGTCGATGAGCTGGATGCCTTCGATGTTGGGGTAGGAGTCGAGGACAGACTCGATGCTGCGGATGACGATGGGCCAGAGGCCATTGGTATTGGGGTCGCGCATCGAGCCGGAGGTGTCGATGACGAAGGCGATGTAGTTGTCGCCCACGGGCAGGCCCACGGGCGCGGGCTTCACATCCTTGAGCACGACTTCGTGCTCGGGCTTCTTCTGGCGCGCGGCGATCTCCTTCTTGAGTTCGTCGAGGTCCACAAGGAGGGCCTCCTGGCCGCGCTTCTCGCGCTGGAGATTTTTCTCGAGATCCTCCAGGAGGCTTTGAAGCGAGTCGTTGCGCAGGCGGGCGTCGGTGACGAGGGTGGTGATGCGGGAGTTGCTCTTCTCCAGGTCCTCTTTGCTGACGCGGAGCTTGAGCAGCTGCTCGATCTGCGCGGCGAGCTCGCGGTTCACCTCGAGGAGCACCTCGATCTTTTCCTTTTCGCGCGAATTGATGGTGAGGATGAAGATGAGGATGACCGCCCCGAAGCCGCAGCAAATGCAGTCGAGGAAGGCGAGGCTGAAGACTTGGGCGGAGCGGCGGCGGATCATGTGTCGGGCCAGGATTTGGACGGGCTCACGAGCGCGCCGCGGGTGGCGTTGGCAAGCTGCCAGTAGCGCCCCGGGGCGCCGGGATCGCCGGTGAGCATGGGAAAGAGGATCGTGCTCACGGGGATGCGGGGCGGGAGCTGCTTGGTGGCGATGTCGAAGAAACGGTTACGGTGCTCTTCCTCGATCTCCCCCTCCATCGGGAGCGAGTCGCTCTTGGTGGGGAGGCCGTCGGTGAGCAGCACGATGCTGTCGGGCAGTCGGGGCAGGAAGCGGACGGAGGTGAAGGCGCGCTCAAGGTTGGCGCCGCCCTGGGGCACGATGGCGTGGAGCTTGGTGATGACCTCGGACATGGTCTTGCGATCCTTGGTGCTGAACCATTCGTCGCCGCGCGTGGGGAGGATGGGCGTCGTCTCGTCGGCAAAGAGCAGGATCTGGAAGCGCGTGCCCTCCTCGAGCGAGGCGAGCATCCACTCGAGCGACTGCACGACGCGCTGCCACTTGGGGGCCTCGCGTTTCTGCCGGTCGGTGTCGCCGAGGCGCGCGACCGCGCCGTCGATGGTCTCGTCGAGCATCGAGCCCGAGGTGCGGACGATGAAGACGACAAACTCGCCGTGGAGCTTCACGCCGGTGAGATACTGGCGTCGGTCAATATTGGGAATGGGAACGGGCGGGGCGACGTCCTCGGTGGGCAGCGCTTTTTTTTCCCCGAGGAGGGAGTGGAGCGCGTCCTTCAGCGCGCCGGTCTGCTGGAGCATGAGGAGCAGGTCGCGCTTGCGGTCACTGAGCTTAAGCTGGTCCTGCTCGCTCTTGGCGTTGAGGTCCTGCAACTCGAGCTGCACGGCGGCGAGGATGCGCGCGATGCGGTCGAGCTCCTGTTGGGTGGAGAGGGTGTTGGTTTGCGCGGCGCGGAGTCTCTCGCGCGCGATGTCCACGTCAGCTTTGTCGACGTCGGTCTTTTTCGTGACCGTGAGAATGAAGATCAGGATCACCGCCCCGAACCCGCAGCAGATGCAGTCGAGGAAAGAGAGGCTGAAGACCTCGGTGTCGCGACGCTTGCGGGTATGTGCCATGGCGGAAGCAGCGGCCGAGGGCGGCGTCAGTCGTGCGCGCGGCCGGCGGCGAGACCATTGCAATGGGCAAACAGAATCTCGGCGGAGGCCTCGCCGCAGCGCACGGTGATGCGATCGCCGGCCTCGACCGGCGTGCGGGCGGCGGACGAAGCGATCGCACGCGCCGCGTGATCGACGAACCAGAGTCGGCCGCCCTCGCGCTGCAGCGGAATCGAGCAGTCGTCGGCGATCTCGAACGCGGCGGGCAGGGCCAGATCGGCGCCGAGCGAGCCCAGACCGATGGTGAAGCGCGCGCCCGCTGCGATGGGCTGGCCGATGCCGTCGAGCACGGCGTGCGTGGGCTGCAGGCGCGCCGCGCCGGAGGCGCGGAGTTTTTGCAGATGGGCCTCCCAAGGCGCAGCGGCACTGCGGCGGGTGAGCGCGACCGGCACGGCGGTATCGACCGGCACATCCGCGAGGTCGGCCGGGGGCGCGGAGCGATGCTCGCCAATGCGCGCGGCGCCGCAGGCGGCGGCCCCGGCCGCGAGTTTGAGGATGCGATGGAAGCCCGCGGTGCGGAGCCGTTCCTCCAGCCCGGGCACGATGGCGGCGCGGTCGGTGAGGGCGATGGTGCAGGGGCCGCCCGCGTGGGCGGAGTGATGGAGGAAGGACTGCAGGCCCTGGACGAGCGTGGCGACGAATCCCTGGGCGTCGGCCACGAGCTGGTCGCGCTTGGCCAGCATCTCGTAGGCGCGCTTGGCGGTGTTGATCTGGAAGCGATGCTCGGGGGCGCCGTTGAGGACAAAATCCTTGGTCTGCCGGAAAAACAGCTGCTCGATGCGGCCGTCCTCAAGGATGTCGAACGCGGTGTGACGCAGGAAGCGGTTGCCCATCGCGGCGGTGAAATTTTTCAGCAACTGCGCCGTGCCCGACTGCGGCAGGTGGATGAAGTCGCGCCGCTCCAGGTGTTCCTCGGCGGTGAGGAGCGTGAGGTCTGCGCCCTCCAGATGCAGGTCGATCAGGACGACGGGCAGGGCGGGGTTGAAGCCGCCCGCGCGCGGATCGCAGAGCGTGGCGCACGCTTCGTCCACGATGGCGGTCAGCGGGAGGTCGAGTTCCCCGGCCATGCCGAGGAGCAGGCCGATTTTTTCCTCCTCGGTGGCGGGGTCCTTCAGGTAGGCACCGGGCACGGCGAGCACGACCTTGTCGGCCTGGGCCGCGGCGGTGGCGCGGCGCACGAAGTCGCCGAAGAAGTGGAACGCCAGCTCGGAGAAGGGAGCGGCCTTGCCGATGGGCCCGATGGTCGAGGGCTCATGGGCGAGCCGCGCCCAGAAGGTATGCGCCACGCGCCGTGGGTGGACGAACCAGTTGTCCTCGGCGGCGCGGCCGAAGGCGAAATTCTGGCCGTCGAAGTAGGCGAAGCCGGGCCATTCGCCCGAGCCCTGCGCGTCGGCGATGGTCAGCGGGCGCGCTTCGTCGTGGTTTGCGATGGCGGCTTGGAAGGCCGCGTCGCACAGATCGATTCCAAGGGTGGCCATGATGGGGGCGGCCTAGGCGAACGAAGCGGGCGCACTCTTGTCGAGGTGCGGCACCTTCATCACGTCGATCAGCTTGTCGCGGCACAGGGCTTGGGTCTCGATGATGAAGGCTTCCTGCCGGGCCTGCACGAGGTGCATGAAAAACATCAGGACGATGCAGAGCGCGAGGCCGACGAAGGTGGTGTTGAAGGCGAGGCCGAGGGCGTTGGTCACCGGCGCGATGTCGCCCTTGATGGCGGCCTCGGCGGAGTTGAGCGCGTCGCCGATGCCGCGCACGGTGCCGATGAACCCGAGGGCGGGGATGGCCCAGGCGATGTAGCGCACCATGCCCAGCGAGGAGTCGAGTTCGTCGCCCGCCAGCTCGGCGCGTTCGCGCACGGCGGTGGCGGCGTCCTGCACCGAGTTCGTGGCGTGGAAACGATGCAGCGAGGCGAGGATGCATTCCGGCAGCAGGCGTTCGCGCCATCGGCCGTTGCGCTCGATCGCGGACTTGAGCTCCTTGTAGCGATCGAGCGCGTCTTCGGGGATGATGCGTTCGCCTGGCTGCACGCGCACGAAATCCTGCTTCAGGAGGGCGCGTTCCCGGGTCACGTGCGTCAGCTTGTAGCCGAGGATGATCATGCCCCAGAGGCAGAAGACGATTTCCCACTTCGACTCTTCGTCTTGGATGATGGCGTAGAAGGTGCGCTGCTTGATCTCGGGGGCCTCGCTGCTCACGCCGCGGGCGGTGGCGAGTTTCCGGCGGGCGGCGTCGTCGTTGGCGCGGGGGATGACGCTCTGGACATACCAGATGTTGATGACGATGGCGGCGAACAGCAGCCCGATCACCGGCACGAGGAATTCGAGGGAAAGAATACCCTTGTTTCGCGAAATCATGGGAATAAAAAGCGGGGAGTTGGCGGGGCTGACCCTGTATGGTCCGAATTTCTAGAATTTCAAATGCAGTGACGACTTAGCCATGACGACTGGAAAATCACCCGCGCCGTTTGAATTAGCACGGAACTCCGATTAACTGCCTGCGTCCTTCCCCAATCTGCTTCGCCATCCCCGTCAATTCCCATGATCCCGCATTCCTTGTCTCAGATTCGCCGTGAGTCCGCCCGCCGCCGCGTGATCGCGGTCGGCGCTTCGCTCGCGTTGCTGGCGGCGACCGGTTGTTCGTCCGGTGTCGCGCCTTCGAAAACCGCCGGAGGCGCCGGCACCGGCGCCATGATTGGCGGCGCGGCCGGCGCCGTCGCCGGTAACAACAGCAGCATGGGCACTGGCACCGGCCTCGCCGCCGGCGCTGCGCTCGGTGCGATCACGGGCGGCATCATCGGCATGGTGCAGGATGCCAAGGACCGGCGCGAACAGGACCGGCTCGCGCAGGAGCGGGCTTATCAGCAGGAACTCGCCAAGAAGCGCGCCGAGGAGGCGAAGATGAGGGCTTCGATGGAGGAGGAACTCGCGATAGCCGAAGGCTTCCGCATCTCCGACCTCGAGCTCAACGACGCGAAAAAGAAACAGGAGAGCACCAGCGAGCGCCTCAAGCGCTTGCAGGAGGAGCGCTCCGGCGCGCTCGCCAAAAAGAAAGCCCTCGACGAAGCGCACGAGAAGACCCTTTCCATGGAGGCCGAGATTGCCCGCATCGAGGAGGAGCTGGCCCGTCTGAAGGGCGACGAAGGCCAGCGTAAACCGACTGAACCTTCCACCCCGGCGTCGAAGCCCAGCCAACAATAGTCAGGCCCTCAATAAAGGTCACCCGGTCCCATGAAAGGCTCACCCTTCCTCCTTTCGCTGGCCGCCGCGGTGTTGATGGCGGGATGTGCCACGGCCCGCCACGAAGTTAAAGTGGATGCGATTGCCAAATCCGTGCCGGGTGAGCGGCAGTCGTTCAAATTGAAGAGCAAGGATCCCCGTCTCGGAGAGGAGAATCTGCGCTACAAGGAAGCGGCGGATTTCGTGCGCACGGCGCTCTCGAGCAAGGGCCTCTACGAAGCGCCTTCCGAGGATCGCGCCGACATGATCGTGGAACTCGACTATGGCATGGAAGCTCCGCGTTCCAAGATGGAGCGCGTGAGTGTGCCGCTCTACGCGCAGGTGGGCGGCGCCGTGCGTTATGAGTCCGTGCCGGTCGCTGATGCGCGCGGCAATGTCAGCTATCGCACCGTCGCCGTCTATGATGCACCGCGCAACGAACTCATCGGCTACGACGAGCAACCGCGCCTCGTCACCATCTACGAGAAGTATCTCAAAATCTCGGCCCGCGAAAACAAACCCGCGAGCGAGGGCCGCCCCCCGGCCGAACTTTGGAGCATCCACGCCAGCGCCGAGGATGAGAGCAAGGACCTGAGAAAATACCTTCCGATCATGGCCTCGGCCACGATGGACTACATCGGACAGGACTCCTCCACGCAGAAGGTCGTGAAGGTGAAGGCGGATGGGCAGGACGTGGATTTTATCCGCCGCAAGATGACTCCGCCACCCGCGGCTCCAGCCAAGGCGGGTGAAGAGGCCAAAAACTGAGCCTCGGCCCGCTCTCCGATCCTGGGGCCGTAGGATTTAACCCCAGTTTTCCGCGGGTGAGACGATGAGGGGAGCTAGCCTCTCTCCATGAACGCCGCCTTTGCTGCCACCCAAGGCTCTCGTGTCACGCCGGCGGACATTGTGCGCGCGGTCACGAGCCTGCCCTCGTCGCCCAAGGTCGTTCCACGGCTGAAGCAGCTGCTTGGCGATGGCAATTCATCGATGCAGGACATTGTTTCGTTGGTGCGCCTCGACCCCGGCATCGCGGCGCGCGTGCTCGTGACGGCCAACAGCGCCTATTTTAGCATGGGCACTCGCTGCACGACCGTGGAGCAGGCCGTGAACCGGGTGGGCTACGATCGGATTTACGAACTCGTTTCCTACGCGGTCGCTTCCCAAGTGCTGGTCCGCCCGGTGGCGGCCTACGGGATGGAAGCCAATGATCTTTGGAAGATGTCCGTGGCCTGCGCGATTGCGGCCGATTTGATCGCGGAACACACGCTGCAGGATCGCAGCGTGGCCTACACCATCGGGTTGCTGCATGCCGTGGGCATGGTCGCAATCGACGAGTGGGCCTTGCGGGAGGGGCGGCAACTTTTCCTCGCGACCGCCGGGTATCCGGACGAAGCGACGAAAGCCGAACGCGCTACGCTGGGCTTCACTCAAGCGGAAGCCGGCGCAGCGCTGATGGAGCATTGGATGTTTCCCCGCGGCATGTCCGAGCCGGTGCGCACGCAATACACGCCGCGGGCGACCATCGCCTTTGCCCCGATGGCGAGCCTCCTCCATGCGGCGAAATGGATCCGCTCGGCGGTTTGTGTGCCGGCGATCGACCAGCGACCGCCGCTCCCCGAGGCGCGGATGATTGAGCCGCTCGGCCTGCAGCCCGAGGAACTCGACGCGCTCGCGATCGAGGCGGGCACGCGGCTCGACGCGGTCAGCTCACTCCTCGACACGCGCGGTCTGACCAAACCGGCCGGCGTGCGGCACCGTTTCCCGACGCAGGACTGGCACCGGGGTGCCGCGGACCGCTACGTGCAGCGCGCGTAAATTTTTTGCAGCATCGCCACGGAAGCCGCCGGCGCGGCCGTGCCCGTGGGGCGCGAAGCGCCGAGGCTGGAGCGCAGCAGCAGCTGTTCGTTTTCCTTGTCGAGCTGGAGAATTTGCAGGATGCGGGTGCGCGATTTGTCGAGCGCCTCGCGGGTGGCCGGGTCGCGCACCGAGGCCGCCGGCACGGTCTTCAGCGCCTCCAGCGAGGCATCGAGTCGCGCGAGGAGGCCGCGCTTGCGTTCGATCAACGCGGCGTCGGGCGGGCGTTGCTGCGTGCGGAGGAAACGATTCTCATCGAGCACGCACTGGTGGATTTCATCGCACAGGCGGTGGTGCTCCTGGATCGTTTCAAGTTGGGTCATGGAATGGCGGTGGGAGACGGGGGCGGTGCCGGGACCGCAGCCGACTTCGTCGCCGGAGATTCCAGAGCATTCGAAAGCTGCTGGCTGACGCGGTCCCGCCACTCGAGGTGTTGGATGCGCCATTTCGCCATGTTTGCAAGCTCCGTGAGCTCGGCCGGAGCGTTGGCCTCGGTCGCCTTGATAATCGTGTCGTAGGCGGTGCGCGCGCGCTCGGGGAGCCCGAGGCGTTCGTCGCACAGCGCGATCTGGTAGGTGATGGGGAGGCGCCAGGCGAGTTCGGTGGAGAGCGCCAGCAGGCCTGAATAGATGGTGCGCGCGTTGGTGGAGTCGCCGGCGTCGTAGAAATCATTGGCGAGCTGGTTGCCGGTCTTGCGCTGCCAGTAGGCCCAGCGCTTGGCGTCGTCCTCCTTGTTGGATCTTTCGCTGCGGAGGAGTTCGAGCGTGGCGGCGAGGGCCTCCTGCGTGCGCTTCAACTCGCGGAGCGAGATCGCCAGCATGTAGCGGGCCTCGGGGACGTTTTCGTCCTCCGGCCATTGCTCGAGGTAGCTCCGCAGGGTGCTGACCGCGCCCTCGTGATTGCCCTGCAGGCGCAGCGCATAGCCGGCCTTGAAATGCGCGCGGGCACGATCCGCCGGCGCGAGATCGAGCAGGCGCAGGCGGGAGAAAAACTTGTTGGCTTCGGCAAAGTTGCCGGCCTGGAAATGCGTCTCGGCGATTTCGAACTGCGCGGTTTTGGCGAGGAGCTGGTAGCGCTCGAGGCCTTCGCCGGAGACCTTGAGGGTGGAATTGAGGACGCTGTAGAACCGCGCGATCGCGAGCTTGTGTGTGCCGAGGGCGCGCAGGATGCGGCCGAGCGCGAGCATCGCCTCGGGTGTCTCCTCGGCGTCCGCGTGCTCCTTGAGGAAGCGCTCGTAAATCGCGGCGGCCTTGGTGAGCTGGCCATGTTTGCGGTGCAGTTGCGCGAGCCCGAGCAGCGCCGTGCGCTCTTCGGGGGGCTTGACGCGCGGCGAACCGAGCACCTGGCGAAAAGCGATGTCCGCGGCGTCAAACTGGCCGCGATCGGCCAGCCGTCCGCCGAGTGTGAGCAGGCCGCGGATTTCCTCCTCCGGCGTGGCCAGGCCGGTGAGCACTGGCTTGGTGGGCGTGGTCAGTGCGGAAGCCGGCTCCGTGGCTTTTAGGGCCGCGTGCTCCGACGCCGCTTCTTTCGTCGCCGGGGTCGAGGCGGCCAGACACGCCGCCGTCGCCAGCCAAAGCGCCGCCGACGCCTGGGAGGGCGCGAGCGCGGACAGAGGATGGCGACGGCGGAAGATCAAGGCGTTTGGCGATAGGTGGCGGAGCTTTCTGGGAGCGGCGGCGGCGCAGGCACGGAGCGCGGCGCCGGCACCAAGACGTTTACGTCTCCCCGGCCCCGGGATGAACCCGGAAGTTGGAAGAAAGGAATAAAATCCTCCGCTTGGATGGTCGGACGCAAATCATCGGGAATGATCTGCGCGGGATTGCGCTCGAGCAGCACGGGCGGCGGCGGAGCCTTCTCCGTGGACTCGGCCTTGGCCGCACTGTCCTTGCCTGCGGCCACAATCGCCGGGGCAGCCCGTCCCGTCACATCGCTTGTGCGCGGCAGGGACGAGGGAACGAAGGTCGGTTTGCCCGAGGATGGATAGGCCATCGCCAAGCGGGTGATTTCCGCACGCGGGGGCGGCGGAGCCTGAAAACGGAGCGCCGGAGCCGCCACCGCGCGAAGATAGCCGCGGGGGTCTGCTTTCGGTGATGCGACAAGGCTGACTGCGGCATCCACGCCCGAAGGCGCGAGGACCGTCAGCAGGAGCAGTGCAAGGCAATGCGTTGCCTTGCGGACTCCCGCGGCCGGAGCCGGTGGTTCGCGATGATTCATTTAGTAAAAGACGTGCCATGTGAATGGACGGTCCTGATGTTGCCCGCGGTTTTATCGACACGCTGACAGCGCCCTGAAACGGAATCTGGGCCCCCAGACGGGGTCTTTGCCCTACTCCGCGACCGGAGTGTCCAGGAGTGACCGCAACTGGCGGCTGACTTGATCCAGCTTGTAGGGCTTTTGGATGAAGGTGTGCGCACCGTGGTGCTCGAACTCCATGCTCGCCTCGTGGGTAAGATGACCGCTGACGACGATGACTTTTAGTCCAGGCCGGCAAATGCGCATGGCCCGCAGCACCTCGACGCCGGTGGCGCCGGGCATGTTGAGATCGAGCAGCATGGCGTCGAAAATTCGGGCGGGATCGCTGAGGAAATTGATCGCCTCCAGTCCGGTGGCGGCGGTCGTGATGGCGTAGCCTTTTTGCGCCAGCGCGCGCGAGAGCAGGGTGCGCAGCGCCTCCTCGTCGTCCACGATCAGGATGGATTCACGGCCTCGAGGACAAATTTCGGGGATTGGCGGCGTGGTGTTGGCGGCGGCCGACTCCGCGACCGGCAGATAAACCCGGAACGTGCTGCCTTCGCCAGGTTCGCTCTCGACTTCGATGCAGCCCCGGTGCGCCACGACGATGCCGTAGACGACTGCGAGGCCCAGGCCCGTGCCTTGGTTGCCCGCCTTGGTGGTGAAGAACGGCTCGAAAATCCGCGCGCGCACCTCCGGGCTCATGCCCGTGCCGGTGTCGTCCACGGAGAGGCAGGCGTAGGTCCGGCCGGCGGTGGCGCCGAGGTGCGTGATCGAGGCGCCCGGCACGGTGCGTGTCGTGAGGGTGAGCGCGCCGCCTTCCGGCATCGCATCGCGGGCGTTGACGCAGAGATTCAGCAGGATCTGCTGCAGCTGGCTCTGGTCGCCGAGCAGGTGCGGCATGCCTTCCAGCAAATCCAGGCAGACGGTGACATTGCGCGGGAACGTCTCCGCAAACATGCGCAGCAGATCGCGGATCTGCTGGTTGAAATCGACGGGGGCAAAGCTGATCTCGGTCTTGCGGCTGAAGGTGAGGATCTGCCGCACGAGGCTGCCGGCGCGCTGGGCGGCGTTATGGATCTCGCGCAGGCTCTTCCGCATCACGGCCGGCTCGTCGAGGCTCTGGGCGCAAAATTCGGCGTAGCCGTTGATGATCGCGAGGAGGTTGTTGAAATCGTGCGCGATGCCACCGGCGAGGGTGCCGAGGCTCTCCATTTTCTGTGCCTGCCGCAGCTCGTGTTCGAGCCGCTTGCGCTCGGTGAAATCCTCGCGGAGGCAGAGCAGGTTGGCGATTTCACCGGAGGCGTTGCGGAGGCACGAGATCTTGACCGACTCCCAAATCGTGGAGCCGTCAGCCCGCGTGACGCAGAACTCGCCGCGCCACTCGCCGCCCGCCCGCACGCGTTCGAGGCAGGCTTGGTAGGAGGCCTCGTTCAAGTGGCCGGCGCGCAGCGGTTCGGCGCCGTGGTCGATCATGTCCTCCAGCGTCCGGCCGGTCACAACGGTGAATTTGGAATTCACATACTGCGCGCGGCCATCGAGGTCGGTGATGACGATGGAGACGGGGGACTGCTCGACGGCGCGGGAAAGACGAAAATACTGCTCCTCGGCGAGACGCTGCCGGGTGATGTCGCGGCCCACGGCGCGGATCGCGACGATGGCGCCGGATTCGTCGCGCAGGGCGACTTCATCCCAGGAAAACCAGCGGACCCCCTGCGGCGTGCGCCACCGGTGCTCCGCCGCACCGCGGTGGGGCGCGCGCAGAATCTCGGCGGTGGATTTTTGCAGCGTGCCGAGATCATCGGGGTGGATGAGTTCCTCGAGCCGCGTCTCGGCGATCGCGGCCGGCGTGCGGCCGAATTTTCGGGCAAAGGAGAGGTTGGTCGTGAGAATCCGGCCCTCCTGATCGCGGCAGTAGGCGGCATCGGCGCTCGTCTCCCAGGCACCCAGCCAAGCATCAAGGGTGGTCTTGGCGACGAAGTTGGCGTCAGGTGCGCTGAGTGTGGCGGGCATGGCGCGGGGGAGGGGGCGCTCTACAGCAGGCCCTGCAGCATCGACGGCAGCCGCTGCAAGGTGTTGGCGATGGAGGCGCGAGCGAGCATCGATTCGGCGCTGTCGGCGCCGTAAAGCAGTTTCCATCCCGGCAGATCGAGCCACGCATCGGCCGCGACATGATCCACGGCTTCAAAGCTGCCGGTGATGCCGCTGTGCCGCACGATGTGATCGGCGACTTGGACGGCGGCGGCAAAATTCTGGTGCGTGGGCGCCTGCTCGGGGTGGTTGTGGTAGCCGACCGCCATCACGATTTCCTCGGAGAGCTGATGGCGTTGAAGGTAGTAGGCACCGATCCGGCCGTGGTCCCAGCCGATGAGGGCGCGCTCGTGCTCGCAGTATTCCGTGGGCGTGTCCGCGGGTGTCGCCATCAAGGTGCGCAGTTCCGTGGGGAACGCATAAGCCATCACGACCTTGCCGACATTATGCAGCAGGCCCACGAGGTAATCGGTGTCGTCGTCGACCTGAAAGGAGGTCGAGGCGAGAATCTCGCGCGTGAGAATCGCCGTCGCGAGGCTGTGCGACCAGAGATCCTTCCAGGGCAGCGCGGCGGCGGTTTTCTTTTGCAGCAGATCGACCTCCTCGAGCACCGGCGTGGCCATTGACAGTTCGCGGATTTGCCGCAGGCCGAGGAAGAACACTGCTTCCTCAATGCTGTTCACCCGGGTGGAGAGGCCGAAATACACCGAGTTGACCATGCGCAGCAGGCGCGCCGAGAGCGAAGGATCACGGCGAATCACATCGGCGATCTGCGAGTTGAGGCTCACGTCCGAGCGCACGAGTTCGCTCAGCGCACGGTTGATGCTGCCGAGGGAGGCGAGCTTCGGGCACGATTCGATGCGCTTCCTGATCTCCGCGTCGGAGTAGGGGGCGGCGGTCGAGGGGGCCGGAGCCAGGGTCGCTGTGGACATGAAGGAAATGCGCGGATGATGCCCGGCTGACAGGCAAACCGGTGCAGTGAAGTATTCGGCGCGGCGCGGGACGCTCTTGAGAGGAAATTAACTAAAGCAGTGCGCCCGTGCGACGAAGGCGTTAGCACCACACGAAGTGTCACCCGCCAAGGTCCAGTCCCTGCTCCAGTCCGCGCTGTCGCACCACAAAGCCGGCCGTCTCGCCGAGGCGGAGCGGCTGTATCGGCAGCTGCGCGCGGCGGTGCCGAATAGTTTCGATGCGCTCCATCTCTCCGGGCTCCTGGCGCAGCAGGAGGGCCGCACGGCCGATGCCGCCGGTCTGCTCGGCCGGGCCCATGCGCTGAATCCCGCTCACCGCGGTTGCGAGACAAGGCTCGGCCTCGCGTGCAACGCCCTCGGTCGCTTCGAGCAGGCCGAGGCTCATCTGCGCCACGCGGTCCAGACCGCGCCCGATTCGCACGAAGGCTGGGACTTTCTCGCCTACTGCCTCAAAACCCAGAACCGCCTGCTCGAGGCGATCGAGTGTCATAAGAAGGCCGTGGCGCTCGCGCCGGCGTTTGCCACGGGTTGGTATAATTATGGGCTCACCCTGAGCCTTGCCGGGCGTTCCTTCGAGGCCCTGGGCTGCCACGAGCGAGCCATCGCCGCCGATCCCGACTGTGCGCTCGGGCGATTCGGGCGCGCACAGGCCCTGCAGCAGACGCATCGCATTCCGGAGGCCGTCGAAGACTACGGCCGCTTCCTCGCGCTGCAGCCGCGGCACCATGAGGCGCGCAGCTACCGGCTCTTCGCGTTACATTACCTTGATGGGATCGCCCCGGAGAAACTGCATGCCGAACACCTCGCCTACGGCCGCGCGGTCGGCGGGCCTGTGCCGCGCGAGTTTGCCCATGCCGTCGATCCCGCGCGCCGGCTGAGGGTGGCGTTTCTCTCGCCCGATTTGCGCGCGCACTCGTGCGCCCACTTTGTCGAACCGCTCGTGCGCCACCTCGATCGCGGGAGTTTCGAGATCTATCTCTATCACGACCATTTCCGCGAGGACGCGGTTTCGGCGCGCCTGCGCGAGCAGGCGACCGTCTGGCGGAATTTTGTGGGCCAGCCGGCCGCCGCGGTCGAGCAACGCATCCTCGCTGACGCGCCGGACATCCTGATCGATCTCGCGGGCCACACGGGGCTCAACCGGCTGCCGCTCCTCGCGCGCCGGCTCGCCCCCGTGCAGGTCACTTATCTCGGCTATCCGAATACCACCGCGGTCGAGGCCATCGACTATCGCTTGACCGATGCCACGTCCGATCCGGCGCCCGAGGCGGACGAGTTTGCGACCGAGACCTTGGTGCGCTTCGCGCCGACGGCGTGGAGCTATGAGCCGCAGGCTGATGCGCCCGAAGTCGCGCCGGCGCCGTGCTTCAACGCCGGCCACGTGACGTTTGGCTGCTTCAACAATCTCGCCAAGGTCACGGACCGCATGCTCGCCGTGTGGGGTCGCATCCTGCAGGCGACACCCGATTCGCGGCTCCGGCTGAAGGGCCAGGGCTTCAGTGATCCGCAAGTGCGCGCGCGCTACGTCGAGCGCTTCGCCCGCGCCGGTTTGCCGGCGGATCGCGTTGATCTCGTCGAGCGCACCGCCGGCGCGGCGGATCACCTGGCGGTGTATGGCGAGGTGGACATCGCTCTCGACACGGCACCCTACCATGGCACGACGACCACCTGCGAAGCCCTGTGGATGGGCGTGCCCGTCGTGACGCTCGTCGGCCGTCAGCATATGTCGCGGGTGGGCGCCAGCCTGCTCACGGCGGTCGGCCATCCCGAGTGGTGCGCGGCGGACGAGGCGGCCTACGTGCAGATCGCCACCGACCTCGCGCGCGATCACTTCGCCCTCGCGCAGCTGCGCGCCACGCTGCGCGACGCCATGCTCGGCAGCGCGCTTCTGGATCATGGGGGGCAGGCGGCGCGTTTCGGTGCCGCGCTGCGCGCCTGCTGGCAGGATTGGTGCGGCACGAAATCACACGCCACTTCGGTCGGGCAATTGCTACGAAATGATGAATGATCTGAAACAGACTCGACCCAAACCTGTCATCGTCGATTCTTACTTGGGAAAATTCTGCCGCGGCTTTTCGCGTGCCGATAATAACCACACATTTTCAACTGGTTGACTGAAACTTAGGCTCCTCCTTCAGCATTTGGAATCTCAGCTGCAACACCGCAACTATGTCACGCTCCGCCACCTCTTCTCCCTTTGTCGTTTCGGCGACCAGCGAAACGCGCGGCCCCAATGGCACCACCAGCCCGTTCGGGGCCCGGCCCAGTCAGCTCGGCGTTGCCGTCATCGGCTGCGGCTACTGGGGCCCGAACCTGCTCCGCAATTTCCACGAGGGCCGCGATACCAAGCTCGTGGGCGTCGCCGATTTGAATCCTGATCGCCTGGCGTGGGCCCGCGGCCTCTATCCGCACATCACCGCGACGTCGTCCGCCGATGAGTTGATCAACGATCCTCGCATCGAGGCCGTCGCCATCGCGACCCCGGTCAACACGCACTTCGAACTCGCCATGCGCGCCGTCCGCGCCGGCAAGCATGTGCTCGTCGAGAAGCCGCTCTGCCACCGCTCCGATCTCGCACGCGAACTCATCGACGAGGCGGCCAAGCGCAAGGTCACGCTGATGGTTGACCACACCTTCATCTACACGCCGGCGGTTCGAAAAATCAAACAGCTCATCAAGGACAACGAGCTCGGACAGATTTATTATTACGACTCCGCCCGCATCAATCTCGGCCTCGTGCAGGCCGACGTGAATGTGCTCTGGGACCTCGCGGTGCATGATCTCTCGATCATCCAGTTTTTGTTTCCCGAGGCGCCGCAGGCGGTTTCGGCCACGGGCATGCGCCATATTGCGGGCCGGCCCGAGACGATCGCCTACCTCACGCTCCATTACGGCTCCGGCCTCATCGCGCACTGCCACGTCAACTGGCTCTCGCCCGTGAAGGTCCGCCGCACCCTCATCGGCGGCACGAAGAAGATGGTCGTCTATGATGATGTCGAGCCCACCGAGAAGCTCCGCATCTACGACAGCGGCGTGAAGCTCGGCCAGCACGGCGAAGCCGAGCAAGGCCACCCCGATTACCGGATGCGCATCGACTACCGCAAGGGCGACATCTCCATCCCTCACCTCGAGGGCAAGGAGGCGCTCAAGCTTGAGGTCGAGCACTTCGTCGAGAGCATCCGCAGCGGCAAGCCCCCGCTCTCCGGCGGCGCCGAGGGCCTCCAGCTCATCCGCATGCTTGAGGCCGCCTCGCAATCGCTGTTCTTGAAAGGCCAGCCGATTCCGCTCTGATTCGCGCCGCCTCCATGTCCGAGCCTACCTTGCGTGTCGCACCCAGCGTGAAGCTGGGGAAAAACGTTCGTCTCATCGCTTTCGTCAACCTCTACGGCTGCGAGATCGGCGACGAGACTTTCATCGGTCCCTTTGTCGAGATTCAGTCCGACGTGAAGGTCGGTCGTCGCGTGAAGATCCAGAGCCACACCTTTGTGTGCTCCGGTGTCACGATCGAGGACGAGGCTTTCATTGGCCACGGCGTGATGTTTACCAACGACCGCTTCCCGCGCGCGACCAATGCCGATGGCACGGTGCAGGGCGCCAAGGACTGGAAATGCGAGCCGACCGTGATTGGCCGCCAGGCCTCCATCGGCAGCAACGTCACCATCCTCTGCGGTGTCACGATCGGGGAGGGCGCCATCGTCGGCGCCGGCTCGGTCGTCACGAAAAATGTCGCACCCCGCACGGTCGTCGCCGGAAATCCCGCGCGCGTCCTTCGCACTCTCCCATGAACGTTCCCTACTTCGACCTCAACGGGCAGACCAAATCGATCCGCGCGGAACTCGATCGCGCGATCGCCGAGCAGCTTGATCGCGGCTCCTTTTGCCTCGGGCCGGCGGTGGAGGCGTTTGAGCGCGACTTCGCGGCCTACTGCGGGGTGAAGCACGCCCTCGGCTTCAACAGCGGCACCTCCGCACTGCACGTCGCGGTCCGCCTGCTCGACCTCAAGCCCGGCGACGAGATCATCAGCACGCCCTACACGTTTGTCGCCACGAGCTGGGCCATCGTGTATTGCAACGTGAAACCCGTCTACGTGGACATCGATCCTGCGACGATGAACCTCGACCCCGCGAAGATTGAGGCCGCCATCACGCCGCGCACCAAGGCGATCATGCCCGTGCATCTCTACGGACACCCGTGCGACATGGAGCCCATCGTGGCGATCTGCAAAAAGCACAACCTCGCGCTCATCGAGGATGTGGCGCAGGCGCACGGCGCGAAATACCGCGGCCGCGGCGTCGGCACGTTCGGCCAGACGGCCTGCTACAGCTTTTATCCCGGCAAGAACCTCGGCGCCTGCGGGGAGGGCGGTGCGCTCGTCACCAATGACGATGCCGCCTGCAAGCGCAGCCGCGCGCTCCGCGAGCACGGCTCCTACGAGCGCTACTACCACGACGAGATCGGCTATAACTACCGCATGGAAGGCATCCAGGGCGCCGCGCTCGGCGTGAAGCTGAAGCGCCTGCCCGACTGGACCGCCCGCCGCCGCGCGATCGCGCATCGCTATCATGAACTGCTCGCCGGCACGCCGCTCACCCTGCCAAAGGAGGCGAGCTACGCCGAGAGCGTCTATCACCTCTACGTCGTGCGCCACCCGAAGCGCGATGCGCTCCGTGAATTCCTGACCAAGCGCGGCGTCGGCTGCGCGCTGCACTATCCGTTGCCCTGCCACTTGCAAAAATGCTTCGCCGATCTCGGCTACAAGGTGGGGTCATTCCCCATCGCCGAGCAGGCGGCGCGCGAGTGCTTAAGCCTCCCGATCTTCCCTGAGCTGACCGACGCGCAACAGGACACGGTGGCTGCGACGATCAAGGAGTTCTTCGCTTCCGGCGCCTGAGTGCCGGCGTGCGCTCGCCGCCATGAGCCCACGGCCCAGGCTGCTTTATTTCAACGGGCCGTTCGACTATCTCGGCGAGCGTCTGATCATTTCCTACATCGAGCCGTTCCGCCGGCTGCTCGAGCAGGACTTTGACGTCGTGTCTGTCGAGGGTGACTGCGACTTCGCCGTGGAGGTGAAGCAGCACGCGCCTGATCTCGTGCTCTTCCATGGTGGCGTCGAGTCGCCCAAGGAGCGCGAAGTCACGATCAGGAACACCGACAAGTTTTCCGAGGTGCCGCGGCTTGGCTGGATGTTCCGCGATCCGTTCAGTCCGTCGCGCCGGAACTCGATGAACCGGTTCCGCGCCTGGGGCGTGAACCAAGTCTTCACGGATTTCCGCGCCACCGATTGCCCGATTCCTTTCTTCAGGGACAGCATTTACGTGCCGTGGTGGATCGAGGACGAGGTGTTCCGCGACTATGGGGAGAAAAAGACCTTGCCGATTACGCTCACCGGATCGGGCTGGCTGCAGCGACAGTTCTACGAGTGGCGGCTGCCCATTTTTATCAAGCTCGCCGAGAAGCTGCCATTCTACCACGTGCCTGCCTTCGAGACGCATGTGAAAAACGACGCCTACGTGGGCGAGTCTTATGCCCGGCTGCTCAACCGCAGCCACTTCGCCGCCGGCTGCGGCACGGTCAGCCGGTTTCTCACGCTGAAGCTGCTCGAAATCCCCGCCACGCGAAGCTGCCTCATCACCGAGGAGACCGACGTCCTGAAGGCGATCGGCTTTGCCGATGGCGTGAACTGTGTCTTTGCGACCGCGGACAATGTCGTGCCCAAGGTGCAGGCGCTCATGGACGACCCCGCTCGGCTTCAGGCGATCACCGACGCGGGGCACGCGCTCGTGCATGGCGGCCATACCCGGAAGCACCGCCGCATGTTTGCCGAGTGGCTTCAGCTTTGGAAAGCCAGGCAGCCCGGTGAGCGCATCGTGCAGCCGCATCCCTTCGAGCCCTTGCGGCTCGCGGCGGCGGACGCGGTGCCGGCGGCGACGTTTCCCGCGGAAAATCCGCTGACCGCCGCGCTGCTCGAAGGCTATCGGCTGCTCGACGCGGGGCAGGGGAGCGAGGCGCTCGCAAAATTCCAGTGGGTGATCGACATCATCCCGCACGTCGCCGAGGCCCGCCTCGGCGCGGCGCTGCACCAGGTGCGCGCGGGCGATCTCGCGATGGCGAAGAAACACCTCGAGCACGTGATTTACGTGCAGCTCAAGCTCTGCAACTATCGAGCGCCCGATCCAGTGAGCGTCTCGCTCCACGCGATCGTGCTGGCGCGCAGCGGCGAGCCGAAGCAGGGGGCCGAATTGTTGGCCGGCACGCCTGCGATGCGCCATCCGGCCATCAATGCGGCGCGCTGGCTGTTCGGGCAGGCCTGGCCCGAACTACGCCGGAAGCAACCGGCGTTTCAGGGAGCGAAGGATGACGACGCGCAAAATTGCGAGACGCCGCATCTGCTGCCGATCCACGATTTCGCGGGCTGGGTCGCGTTTTGGTCGCCTTTGCTCAAACCCTGAAGTGCCGACGATGAACCGCCCCCGCCTGCTCTATTTCAACGGTCCCTGGGACTACGTGGGCGAGCGCATCCGCGAATCCTACATCGCGCCGTTTCGCCGGCTGCTCGAGCAGGACTTCGAGGTGATCGCGGTCGAGGGCGATTGTGATTTCCGCCGCGAGGTGGAGACCCACCGGCCGGACCTTGCGCTGTTTCACACGGGTTGCGAGGCGCCGCACGAGCCCGAGCTGCACATCACGAACACCGATGCGTTTCCCGAACTTCCACGGCTCGGCTACATGTTTCGCGATCCGTTCAGCCCTTCGCGCGCGGCGACGATGAACCGCATGCGGGCGTGGGGCGTTCACCAGGTCGTGACCGATTTTCGCCCGAGCGATGCGCCGGCACCGTATTTCAAAGACACATTCTACCTGCCCTGGTGGGTCGACGATACGATCTTTCGCGAATACGGGGAGGAGAAGTCCCTCTGGGTCGCGCTCACCGGCACGGGCTGGTTCACGCGCTGCATCTACACGTGGCGCCCGGAAATTTGCCGGCAACTCCTGCCCAAGGTTCCGATCTTCCATGTGCCGGGCGGGGGCAACCGCCGCACGGACCACGACTACACGGGCGCGAACTACGCGCGGCTGCTCAACCGCAGTCGCTTTTCCGCGGGCTGCGGCACCGTGAGCCGCTACGTCACGCTCAAGCTCCTTGAGATTCCCGCCTCGCGCTGCTGCCTCATCACCGAGGAGACCGAGGCGATGAAGGCGCTGGGCTTCCGCGATGGGGTGAACTGCATTTTTGCCGACGCCCAGAACGTCGTCGCCAAAGTCATGGCTCTGGCCACCGACGAAGGTCGCCTCCGCGCGATCACGGACGCCGGTTTCAAGCTCGCGCACGAGCGCCACACGCAGCGCAACCGACGCGTGTTCGCGGAATGGTTTCAACTGTGGAGAACGAAGCTGCCCGGCGAACGCATTGTGCAGGTCAATCCGCTTGAGCCGCTGCGTCTCGTCGCCGCGGATGATCCGGCGCCGGCCTGCACCTTTCCCGCGGAGAACCCCCTCGTCGATGCCATCGCCGACGGCCACCGCCTCATGGCGGAGAATCGCTGGGCCGACGCGCTCGCGAAGTTCGACTGGATCATCGCGATCGTGCCGTGTGTGGCGGAGGCGCGACTCGGCGCGGCACTGTCGCTCGTGCGGCTCGGGCGGCCCGCGGAGGCCGTTCCCCATCTCACCTACAACCTAAAGTTGATGCTGGAGCATTTCCGTTTCAGTCAGGCCGATCCGATCGACATGGCGGTGACGGCGGCGGTGCTGATGCGCGTCAAGGAGGCGAAGTCCGCCGTAACGATCCTCGATCGCAATCCCGGACTGCGGCATCCGGCGCTCAACGCCGCGCGATGGATTTTTGCGAAGGCTCATCCCGCCCTCGGGCAGCGCCCCGCGTTTCAAATCGTCGAAGGCGACGAGACAAGCAACGTGGAGACCGTGCATATCTTGCCGCAGAAGACGTTTCGCGAATGGACGGCGCTGTTGATGTCGTGCCTCCGTTAGGCGGCGGCAAAACCTGCCGCTGGCCGGGATTAAATCCCCATCTAAGGCCCTAAGTTGATAGTTTTCAGCGGCTAGGGTTCGTGCAGGGCGCGCTGGCACATAGCCTGCGAATTATTGGCCATCATGAGCCTGTCTACGGATAACTTGCCGACCGCTGCCACGATTGCCGCGGAATTGAATAAGGTGCATTCGGCCGCCGATTGCGTCGCGCTCGCCGGTGCCGCCGAGCACCTTGCCGAAACGGACCTTCAGCGCCGCTGCCTTGAACGGGCCATCGCGCTCGACCGCGACTGCGGTGATGCCCTGCTCGCCCAAGCCGCCCTGTCGCTCGATTTTGGCGTGCCCTCGCTGACCTTTGCCTTGCTCGAGGAGACGGCGCGCGCCGGCTTGTTGCCGCCTGAGGCCGTCGAACTCCATCGTGAGCTCGCGCAGCAAGCCGCCTCCGATCCGCAGTTGGAAAACTATCTCCGCGCCATCGGCCGCGTGCCGACGGCAGCCGCCGGGAAAACGCTTTCGCTCGTGCTCGTGACCAATCTTTTCCCGCCGCAGGAACTCGGCGGCTACGGCCGCATGATGTGGGAATTTGCCCACGGGCTCATGGCCCGCGGCCATCGCGTGCGGATCGTGACCTCCGATGTCGCGGAGTTTGGCAAGACGCCCACGGGCGACGAAGCCGCGATGGAGCGCTACGTCTCGCGCACGCTGCGATTGGCCGGCAGCTGGGCCGGCGGACGAGCCACCCCAATCACCGATCGTGGCGAAATCGCGCGTCGCGCCCGCGACAACGCCGCACGCCTCCAGGCCGTCGTCGCCGAGTGCCGCGCCGACCTCGTGCTGGCGGGCAACCTCGATTTCCTCGGCCCCGCGCTCATTCGTCCGGTGCTCGATCGCAAAGTCCCCGTGCTGCACACCGTCGCCAACGCCAATCCCGGCTACGCGCCCGCCGAACTGCCCACCGATCCGCACTACTGGATCGCGGGGTGCAGCGATTGGAATACCGACGCGGTGCAACAGGCCGGCTACAAGCCGGCGCGCCTTGCTACGATCTATCCGGGCGCGCGCGTGGATCGGTTCTTCCGCCTCTTCCTGCCGGACACGCAGCGCCTGCGCCTCTGCTTCGCGAGCCTGATGCTGCCCTACAAGGGTGCCGACACGCTCGTGCGCGCGCTCGTGCGGCTGCACGAGGCGGGCGTGGATTTCACCGCTGAAATCGCGGGTGATACGCCCGACGCGAAGTTCCTAGCCGAGATGCAGGAACTGGTGCGCGCCCACGGCCTGGCGGGCAAAGTCACCTTCACCGGCTTCCTCGATCGCCGGGGCCTTGCGGCTCTCTTTGCGCGCAGCAACGTGCTCGTTTTCCCCAGCCGCTTCCAAGAGCCGTTCGGCATCTCGCAGGTCGAGGCGATGGCCGCGGGCCTCGTCGTCGTCTCCAGTGGCACGGGCGGCGCGCGCGAGATCGTGCGCGACCGGGTGGACGGCCTTTTGTTCAACGCCGGCGATGATGCCGATCTGGCAAACAAGCTCCTGGCCCTCGTGCGTCAGCCCGATCTCTTCGCGCTCCTCCAGCGCCAGGGACAGTCACGCGCCACGTGCTTCTCGGTCGATCTCTCGGTCCTCAAGATCGAGACGCTGGCCGCCGAACTTCAGGCCGCGGCCGCCGCCAGCCTGCCGGTTGCAGAACGAGAATTTGCTGATGCCCGACGCCTTTTCCAAGCCCGCAATCCCGGCGCCGCGCTGGCCAAGGCGATGGCCGCGCTCAAAGCTGATCCCAATCTGGCCGACGCCCACGCGCTCCTCGGCGAGATTGCCGCGACGCGGCCCGAGGGCGCCGCGCGTGCGGTCGAGTGTTTCCAGACGGCGCTGAGGCTTCGTCCGGGCGACATCACCATCGAGCGCGCATTGGCGCTCGCGCTCAGCCGCGCCGGGCGTCGCCGCGAGGCCATCGACCTTTTCCAGCGCGTGCTGCGGGTGCAGACGGACGATTTGCCGCTTACGCTTGAGCTCGCGCGTGCCCATGAGGCGGAGGGCAACCACTATGCCGCGGAGAAAACGCTCTGGAGCGCGATCATGCAGCACGACGAGTCGCGCGACGCCGCGCTGGCGTGGGGCGATTTTCTCAAACGGCGTGGCCAGAACCGCGAGGCGCTGATCTGGCACCGCCGGGCGGCCGGCAGCGGTGAGTTTGAGCTGCCGCCTCTATCGGTCGGCCGGCGCCACGCGGTCTTTGTCGTGCAGCAGGGCCTCGCCTGGCCGGGCATGGCGTCGGTTTACGCGGCGTTTGCCGCGGACCCGGAGTGGAAGGTCACGGTCGTGGGCGTGCCGTTCCGCCACTGCAGTTTCAAGACCGAGGCGGAGCGCAACGGCGTCTTCGACTTCCTGACGCGCGAAGGCATCGCCCATGTGCACTGGCGCGACTTTACGCTCACGCCCGGCGCGGCCGACGTGGTGTTCCTCAATCTGCCCTACGACGAGACGCTGCCCATCGGCTGGCGCCTCGACGATCTCATGCGCGCGACGCCGCGGCTCGTCTACCTGCCGTATGCGCTCGTGATTGTCGGAGGCGACGAGAACAACGCCTGCCAGTTCAACCTGCCGTTGCAGCAGCGCGCCTGGATGGTCGTGGCCCACAGCGAGCGCAACAAGGCGATGTTTGAGCGCCACTGTGCGACGGGCGACGGGCACGTGGTCGTGACCGGCCACCCCAAGCTCGATGCCTTGCGCGGCCTCGCCTCAATCGAGGACGCGGAACTCGCGCGCTTCGTGGCGGGGCGGAAGATGATCTGCTGGAATCCGCACTTCGACGTGCGGCCCGACGGCTCCGAATTCGGCGCGGGCCTCTCGACCTTCCTGCGCTGGCAAGATTTCATGATCGGGGAATTTTCTCGGCGGCCGGACCTTGCGTTCGTGATCCGTCCGCATCCGCTGTTTTTCGGATCGCTCGAAAAACAAGGCGCGTGGACCGCGGCGCAACGGGCGGACTTCGAGGCGCGCGTGGCTGCGGCCGGCAACATCCTCATCGATCGGCGTCCGTCGTATCTGCCGGTGTTTGCGCGCGCGGCGGCGCTCATCTCCGATGCGTCGTCACTGCTCATCGAGTATGGCGCGACCGGCCGGCCGCTCCTCTATCTGTGCAATCCGCGCGGCCCGGGCCTCAACGACGACGGCGAATTTGTCACCGAACACTGCTACACTGCGGTTCAGGATCGGCAGATCTGCGACTTCATCGACATGGTCGCGCGGGGCGACGATCCGCGGGCCCGCGATCGGCGCGCAGCGTTTCCCAAATATGTGCATCAGCCCGCCGGCTCCGTGGCCGAGGCCGTGAAAGCCGCAGTCAACGACCGGCTCGACGCCGAGCTGGCGCCTGCGATCGGAGACCGCGAACTCGCGGCGAGCTGAACCAACCTCCGCGATGTGCGGCATCCTGTTCACGAACCGGCCGGGGATGGAGCGCGAGGACTTCGTGGCCGCGCTGGCCACGATGCGGCACCGCGGACCGGATGCGCCCGGCGGCTACGCGCGGCACGGCGACGCTCAGCTCGGGCACAACCGCCTGAGCATTGTCGACCTGAACCCTCGCAGCAACCAGCCCTTCTGGTCGCGCGACCGCCGCCACGCGATCGTGTTCAACGGCGAGATCTACAACTACCGCGAACTCGCGCGCACACACGGCATCGCCTTGCGCACGGGCTCCGACACCGAGCTGCTCCTCGAACTCTGGCTGCGCCACGGCGAGAAGATGCTCGGCTGGCTCTACGGGATGTTTGCCTTTGTCGTGCTCGACACCGTCACGGGCGAGACTTTCGTCGCGCGCGACCGCCTCGGCGTTAAGCCGCTCTATGTGCATGAGCACGCCGATGGCGTGATTCTAGCCTCCGAGATTGCGGCGATTCTGCGGCTCGTGCCGGAGACGGCGGTGGACGAATTTGCGCTGCGGCAGTATCGCGCGCTGCGCGGGTTCTTCGGCGGGCGCACGCTCTACCGCGGGATTGAGATGTTTCCGCCCGGGTGTTTTTCGCGGAATGGGAAAATGACGCGCTACTGGTCGCTGCCCGAGGGGCCGCAGACGCCGCCGACCGATGAGGAACTCGACGCGCTGCTGCGCTCGGCCGTGGATTACCGGCTGATCGCCGATGTGCCGGTGGGCAGCTATTTGAGCGGCGGACTCGACAGCAGCATCGTTGCCGCACTGGCGCGGCGGGCGCACACCTGGGTGACGGGTCTGCCGGGGGAGAACGAATTTGAATGGGCGGAAAAAGTCGCACATCACCTCGGCACCGAGCACCGCGCAATCACGGTCACAGCGGAGCGGTTTGTGGCCGCCGCCCAGGAAATGATCGTGGCGCGACGCGAGCCGCTGGCGGTGCCGAACGAAGTCCTGCTTTTTGAAATGACCCGCGCGGTGAAGGTGAAAAACACCGTGGTGCTGAGCGGGGAGGGGGCCGACGAGCTGTTCGCCGGCTACGATCGGATTTTCCGCTGGGCGGGCGAATCCCGGGCGTGGGACGTGCGGGAGTTTGCGCGTCGCTATTGCTACGGCGGCCAGCTCGACCTCGAAGTCGTGGAGGACGCGGTGGCGCCGTTTGTCGGGCGCGGCGAACCTTTCGCGATAGTGTCGGCATTTTTCCAGATCGCACACTTGCACGGGTTGCTGCGGCGGCTCGATAACGCGACGATGCTTTGCGGTGTCGAGGGCCGCGTGCCCTTCGTCGATCACCGGCTGGTGGAGCGACTCGCCGGTGTGCCGCTCGGCTACAAGATGGCGGGTGGAGTCGTGAAGGCTCCGCTGAAGCGCGTCTTCGGCCACCTTTTGCCGGCCGATGTCGTGCACCGGCCTAAGGTAGGCTTTCCTGTGAACCTGGATCGCGTGCTGCCGCGCGGCACGTCCGATGGGGCCGGCACGGCGATGGACCGCTGGTTCGACTTCAATCTCTCCGCGCTCGGCCTCGAAACGTCTTCACCCACCTGCGTATGAAAATCGGCTACACCACCGGCGTCTTTGATCTTTTCCACATCGGGCATCTGAACCTGCTGCGCAACGCGCGCGCCCTCTGCGACAAACTGGTCGTCGGCGTCACGACGGACGAGCTTGTCGCCTACAAGCACAAGCGCGCGGTGATCGCGTTTGGGGAGCGTTTTGAAATCGTGCGCGCGTGCCGCTACGTCGATGCGGTCGTGCCGCAGGAGACGATGGACAAGTATGCCGCGTGGGAAAAGCTGCGCTTCGACGTGATGTTTGTCGGCGACGACTGGTTCAAGAATCCGCGCTGGCAGGCCATCGAGAAGCAGCTGGCCGATGCGGGCGTGAAGGTCGTCTATTTTCCCTACACGAAGGGCACCAGCTCCACGCTGATTAACGAGGTGCTGAACAAAGTCCGCAGCGGCGACATCGAGGATTTTGAACCGGGCGCGGTGACGCCGCAGGTGTTTGAGCTCAGCCGGCGCGTCGCCTGACGTGCGGCTTGAAAAGCAAAAAGGCCGGCGAGATGCCGGCCTTGGAAAATGCGAAGGCCCCGGGTGTGTGACCGGGGCCTTGTTGCACAACGAGTGAACAGCAGCGGATATTTCGCAGGGCCTTCGCCGGGAGCGGTAGACCGATCCGCTTAGCCCGGCCGCCGGGGTTAGCGGCGGCCGGGACTGGGCGAATCAGGACTGTCCCTGGGCGGGGTTTCCTTACTGGATCAACCGCAGCGCGCTCTGGGCGCTCTGGTTGGCCTGGGCGAGCATCGCGGTGCCGGATTGGACGAGGATATTCCAGCGGGCGAGCTGGGTCGATTCCTCGGCCACGTCGACATCGAGAATGCGGCTGGTCGCCGCCTCGAGGTTGGCCTTGTTGATCGTGAGCAGCTCCGCAGCGAAGCCAAGATGGCTCTGCTCAGCGCCGTTCTGGGCGCGGAACGTAGCCACATTCTCGATCGCGGTGGTCACATCGCTGAGGCTCACGCCTGCGAGCGAGGTCACACCGGAGCCGGTGATCGCGCCGACGCCGGAGGTGGCGTCGGTGAAATCGCGGCCCGAGATCGTCACCGTGGTGCTGGCATCTTGCGACACGCTGACCGTGAGGTTAGTGGTGCCGAAGAGGGCGACGCCGTTGAAGGATTCGCCATCGATGTCCGAGAGCTGCGTCTGGAGTTCATTGAACTCCGAGTCGTAGTTCGCGAGATCGCTGGCGCTCTTCGTCGGGTCGGAATAGAGGGTCTTCAATTCGCTGATGCGATCGAGGACCTTCGTGGCGACCTTGAGCGCGCCATCCTGCGTCTGCAGGAAGGAGACCGAGTTACCGATGTTCGTGGCCGTCGCGCCTTGGCGTTTAGCCGCGGCCGACAGCTTGGTGGCGACGGCGAGACCGCCGGCGTCATCGGAGGGATTCACGATGCGGGAACCGCTCGACAGCCGGTTGAGGCTGCGCTGGAGCATGCTGTTCGACGTGGCGAGGTTGTTGGAGGCAACCGTCGCCGCGTAGTTGGTATTAATTACGACTGACATGTTCTTATCTTTCCTTGATGAGTGCGACGTCCGTCGTCGCCACGTGTCCGGATATTCGGCGCCGGACCGCGCCGTCTGCAGCAAGTGCCGCAAAGTGACCCGCGCCGCCATAATGCGGCGCGGGGTCTGGGGGCTGTGACTCATGGAAAGAACCAGACTGACTTCATACCTTTTGACTTTCAAAAAACTCCCGACTCCCGACTCCCGACTCCTGACGACTAACGACCGGCTTGATGGCCCCATCCCCGTGGCAGACAACCGAGCCCTGGCGGAGACCGCGGCGGCGGGCGGACTAGGCCCGCCGCCGCGTGGACCATTAAGATTGGGGCTTAGCCGAGCAGCTTCAGCGCGATTTGAGTGCTCGCGTTGGCCTGCGCCAGCATCGCCGTGCCTGATTGCACGAGGATATTGAAGCGGGCGAGTTGAGTGGATTCCTGCGCGACATCCACGTCGAGGATGCGGCTGGCCGCGGCCTCGAGGTTAGCTTTGTTCACCGTGAGCAGCTCGGCAGCGAAGCCGAAGCGGCTCTGTTCGGCGCCGTTCTCGGCGCGGAAAGTGGCGACATTCTGGATCGCGGCGGTGACATCGGTCAGATTGATGCCGGCCAGCGAGGTCACAGAAGACGAGGTGATGGCACCCACGCCCGACGTGGAGTCGCTGAGATCGCGGCCCACGATGGCGACGGTGGTCGCGCCGCTTTCCGTGATGGGGACATTAAGGTCCGACGTGCCGAAAAGATTGACGCTGTTGAAGGATTCCGTGGTGAGGTCGCTCAACTGCCGCTGGAGTTCGTTGAACTCGGAGTCGTAGTTGGCCTGGTCACTTACGCTCTTGGTCGGATCATTGTAGAGCGTGCGGAGCTCGCTGATGCGCTCGAGCACCTTGGCGGTGACTTTGAGCACGCCGTCCTGCGTCTGGAGGAACGATACGGCGTTGCCGATGTTGGTGTTCACGGCTCCCTGGCGACGCGCGGTCGCCGTGAGCTTCATTGCGACGGCCAAGCCGCCGGCGTCATCCGCAGGGGAGACGATTTTAGAACCGCTCGAAAGGCGGTTGAGGCTCTTCTGCAACATACCGTTGGAGAAGGCGAGGTTGTTTGCCGCCATGGTGGCAGCAAAGTTCGTGTTGATGACTACTGACATGGTGATCTTCCTTGATCGTTGAGCGTGGCGTCCGTGCCACATTCGTATTCGGGGAGGCGGCTCCGAATCGCGCCGGTCTCGACACTTGTCTCGACAGGGAGGCTATCGACGCGACGGGGAGAAAACTTTGCCGCAATCGGTGCGAATTATTTTCGGGACCCGGCACATTTTTCCTAAACCGATCAGGCCTCAAGCCGATCGCGCGCGGGTCGATAAGTTATAGGCGGATCATCGTGTCCGCTCAATCTCCACTCTCGCCATGTCCACTGGTCTCCAAGTCGCCGGACTCGCCTCCAACTTTGATTGGAAAAGCTTCGTCGATCAAATTCTCAACTTGGAGCGCACGCCGGCGGCACGTATGGAAAGGGAACAGGCGCTCAACCGGCAGAAGGTCACCCTGTTGGATTCGCTTGGCACCAAGCTCTCGGCGCTTCAGACCGCAGTTCGTGATTTGAAGACCGACACGCTTTTCGGCAAGCGCACGGCGATTTCGGCTGTCAGTGGTTCGACCTGGGGCCTCGCCGCCGGCAACAACACCGCCGCCGGCACCTACGCAATCGCGGTCAGCCGGCTGGCGAGCACCGCCAAGCTCGCCGGCGCGGCTGACATCGGCTCGGCCCTGAACCCCGCCTCCAACGATGTCTCCGGCCTCACCCTCGCCAATCTCCCGATCGGCCAGGCCGTGGCCGCCGGCACCTTCACCGTCAATGGCGCCCAAGTCACCGTGGGGCTGACCGATTCGCTGGAGGACGTCTTCGATGCGATCTCCACGGCGACGGGGGGCGCTGTCACGGCGTCCTACAGCAGCGCCAGCGATCGCGTCACGCTCACGAGCACGAGCGGAAGCGTGATGCTCGGCGCCGCCAACGACACCTCGAATTTTCTCCGGGCGCTCCAGCTGAACAACAACGGAACCGGTTCCGTCTCCAGTTCAGCGCGCCTGGGCACGGTGAAACCGGCCGCGACGCTGGTGAGCGCCAACCTTTCCACCCCCATCACCGCCGTGGATGGCGCCGGTGCCGGCACGTTTTCCATCAACGGCGTGGCCATCGACTACAACGTCAACACCGACTCCCTCACTTCGATCGCCGCGCGGATCAACGCCTCCACCGCCGGGGTGAGCGCGACTTACGATGCCGTGAACGACCGCGTGACGCTCGCCAACAAATCGACCGGCGACCTTGGCATCGCGGTTTCCGAGGCCGCGGGCGGTCTGCTGGGTGCCTTGGGACTCACCAGTGGCACGACTTTCACGCGTGGTGACAACGCCCAGTTCTCTCTCAATGGCGGCGCCACGCTTACCAGCTACTCCAACACCGTCGACTCGTCCTCGCATGGCGTGGAGGGTCTCAGCGTGACGGTGGACTCGGCGACCTCGCAGACCGTCACCGTCGCCTCCGATACGTCGACCATGCGAAAGAAGCTGGAGAAGTTCGTCGAGCAGTTCAACGGCGTGCAGGACTTCATTGACGTCCAGACGCGCGTTACCACGAGCGCGCGGGGCGACGTGAATGCTGCGGCGCTCTCCGGCAACCGCGAGATTCAGGATTGGGCGGCTTCACTGCGGCGCATGGTCTTTGCCGCGGTCAGCGGAGTAACCGGCTCGGTGAAACGACTCGACGACCTCGGCCTCGATTTTACGGCCGGCGCGAACAAGCTCGAGATCAAGGATAGCGCGAAGCTCGATCAGGCCCTCGCGGAAAGGACGGGAGATGTGGCGGCCTTTTTCACCGCTGCGACAACCGGCTTTGCCGCCAAACTCGACACCTATCTCGGCCGGATCGACACGAAAAACACGGACCAACAGAAAACCTTGAACCTGCAGACGACGAGTCTGGGCGACCAAATCGCGGCGATTGACCGACGATTGGAACAGCGGCGCGCATTGCTGGAGTCGGCCTTCATCCGCATGGAGGAAGCACAGCAGAAGCTGAAGCAGCAGCAGTCCTCGCTCGACGCGATCTTCGCCAATAAATCCTAATGATCCCCCTCAAGCCATTCCCTGTCGCGCTCGTGGCGGCTGCAGCCCTCGCTTGGTTGCCGGGCTGCCTGCACCCTTATCCCACCGTCGCCAATGCGGCACGACTGGGGCCTTTCTATGCTCCGGGCAATTTTGCCGGCGACGAGAGCCTCGGCATCGTGCGGCGCGTCGTCCTCATGCCCGTCTGGGTGGGGCAGGGGACCTCGCCCGAGGCCGTGGCCGCGTTCGACGAAGTGGTGCTCGCCACCCTCCAGCGCCAGAATCGCTTCGAAATCGTGCCATTCTCACGGGAGGAGTGCCGGCGCCGCTACGTTCTTGACGCGCTGTCGTCGTCCACGGCACTTCCGTCCGATCTCCTTGAGATGCTTAAGCGAGAGTATGCCGTGGATGCGGTCCTCTTCGTGGATGTGACCGCCTACCAAGCCTACAAGCCCCTGGTGCTGGGTTTGCGCGGCAAGCTGGCCGCCATCGATGGTTCGCGGCTCATATGGACTTTCGACAACGTGTTCGCTTCCGACGACCCGGCGGTGGCCAATTCCGCCCGCCGCTTCTTCATCGAGCGTGATCGCAGTGTCCCGACCGACCTCACGGCGGCGGTGTTGCAGTCGCCGTCCAAGTTCGCGGCTTATGCCACCAGCACGATGTTTGCGACCCTCCCGCCCGTCTTGGCGCCGCGGGTGGCGTCTTCTAAGTAGTGGCCGTAGGCTTAGTTCCCCCTAAAGTTGAGAGGGATTTGGCCGATATTTTACCGAGACAAGCATCCATCACCAGCCCGAGCCATGCGCGAGGGCACGTAACACCCGAATTCCCCACCCACTCATGATATCATCCATGTCATCGCCTGACCGTTCCGGCCGGCCTGAGATTCTCCCGGCTGGCGCGCGCCCACCGCAACGGTCGGCGGCGCGCGCGGGGGATCAGATTTCGACGGAGCGCGCGGGGTTCCTCCGCACCGAGCTGGCACGCCAGCCGGAAGTGCGTCCCGAGGTCGTCGCCCGTGCCCGTGCGCTCGCCGCCGATCCGAACTATCCGTCGACGGAGATCAACCGGAAGATCGCGGAACAGATTCTCGGATCGCCGGACCTCAGCGAGATCGATTCCTGAGCCGCCGTCCATGGTCGCTACCGGCTATGCGCGAGCCTACCGCGCCAATGCAGTCCTGACCGCGAGTCCCGGCCAGTTGGTGCTCATGCTTTATGACGGGGCGTTGAACTCTCTCGCATTGGCCCGCGAGGGCCTCGAAGCCCCCGGCGAAGATCCACGGCGCATCGCCGTGATCAGCCAGCAACTGCTGAAAGCGCAGGCGATCCTGGGCGAACTGCAAAGCGGCTTGAACCATGAGGTGGGCGGAGAATTTGCCCGCACCATGCACCGGCTCTACGATTTTCACCTCGCGCGGCTTTTCGAGGCCAACATGCGGAAGCAAGTTGCCCCCGTCATCGAGGTCGAGCGCCTCGTCCGTGAACTGCGCGACGCCTGGGCCCAGATGCTCGTCCAGCAGGATGCGCCGGCGATTGAACACGTGAGCGGGATTGCCTGACCATGGAGACCACCACCGAGCGTTGCACGCGCCTCGCGGTTGCGCTGGAAGATATCGTGGCGCAGGAATCTGCCGCGCTCGCGGCGGGTGACTATGAAACGGTCGTCGGTTTGCAGGACCGCGCCGGGCCCGTGGTCGAGTATCTCGCCGCGCAGGCCGCCGAGGTCGCGCGCAGCCCGGCTCTGTCAGAGCGAATCGGGGCGATTCGGGCGCGACGCGCGCGGACGCTCGAAATAATTTCCCACCAGGCGCAGCACGCCCGCGCCGAGCTGGCTGAAACCGGTGCTGCGCGTCGTCGCGTGGCACGCATCGCGCCGGTCTACGGGCGCGCGACGGCCGCGGTCTCTCAGCTGCAGGTCGTGGGCTGACGCCAGACGACGTCCTCTAACGCGAAAAGCGCGGTCGTTGTGACCGCGCTTTTCGTTTTTCCCGATAAGAAAGAGTGGGAGGGGTGTTCAGGCCGTGGCGACTTTGGGCTGCGCGATGGGTGCGGTCATGTCGACGCTCGTAACAGAAGCCATCTCACCCGGGCCAGCCAGCCAGGCCGTGGCAATGCGCGTGGCTTCCTTTTTCCAATTTAGGGTCGGCGTGGAATAGACGGAGACCACCGGCACGTTTTCACTGCCGTCCCAGTTGAGGCTGGCTTTGAGGCACTGCGAACCATCGGCGAGGGCAAAGGCCTGAAGGAAAACGGAGCCGCCCTGACCGGCGGTGCGGGGCTTGAGCGTGAGGCGGGCCAGCCCATGGTGGAAATTGACCATGCGGGTGGTCTCCCATGGGCCCGCGTTGGCTGCCGGCGCGCCGGCCGTGACGGCTCGCTCAATATCGGACAGAAAGGAAAGGAGGCGCATCGCTATAGGGTGAAATCGACCAGACTCGGCGAGGCTTTAAGAAAATCCTCGATAAGCCAGACTGGAGATCGAAATCGCCGAGCGACGCTCTGCCATGCGCTTACATCCGGCCTGCTCTGTCCGCGGGCCCGATGTCGGGATTATCCCACAACGCAGCGCTAACATTTGTTTGAATCCGTGGCTGGCTCAAGTTTGATGGCGTCGGTCCCGCTGTTCAACCCCTGCCGCCACTATCACCGCATGTCCTTTGAGAAAGTCCTCGTGGTCGAAGACGATCCGGTGGTCCGAAATCTCCTGCAGAGCATCTTTGCCCGGCATAAATTGCCGCTGATGATGGCGGGCAGCCTCGCGGAAGCTCAGGCCCATTTGGAGAAAGAGCCCGTCGATCTGATGCTGCTCGATTTGCGACTGCCGGATGGTGATGGCCTCAAGTTCCTCGAGCAGGTCGGCACGTTGCCCCAGCGGCCACTGGTGGTCATGATGACCGGTTTCGGCACGATCGAGTCGGCGGTGTCGTGCATGCGGGCCGGCGCGTTTGATTATGTGATGAAACCGTTCTCGCCCTCGCAGATCGACGTGATCCTGCGCAAGGCCCAGACCTACCAGCAGCTCGTCAAGGTCAACAACCTCCTTAGCGACGACCCCGAGGACGACGACGGCATGCTCATCGGCCGCAGTGCTGCGATGCTGCGGCTCCGCCAGCTCATCGATCGGGTCGCACCGACCGATGCCACCGTGCTCGTCACCGGCGAGAGCGGCACCGGCAAGGAGATGATCTCGCGCGAATTCTATCGGCGCAGTCCGCGGCGCGGCCAGCCCTACATCAAGGTGAATTGCGCAGCCGTCTCGGAGAACCTCATCGAGAGCGAGTTTTTCGGCCATGAGCGCGGGGCCTTCACCGGGGCGACCGAGCGTCGTGAGGGTCGCTTCGAACTCGCCAACAATGGCACGCTCCTCCTCGACGAGGTGAGCGAGATTCCCGGGCCCTTGCAGGCCAAGCTGCTTCGCGTGCTGCAGGAGCGGGAATTCGAACGCGTCGGCGGCAGCCGCACGATCAAGGTCAACGTTCGCATCATCGCCACGTCCAATCGCGACCTGCTCGCCAATGTGGCCAAAGGTGAGTTTCGCCAGGATCTCTACTACCGGCTCAATGTCTTCCCCGTGCACGTGCCGTCGCTCCGCGAGCGTATCGACGATGTGCCGCTCCTCGCGGATCATTTTTTGAAGCGCTTTGCCCGCAAGCATGGCGTGAAGGTCACGGGCTTCTCTGATTCCGCCCGCGCCTCCCTCTTGTCCTACCGCTGGCCGGGTAACGTCCGCGAACTCCAAAACACGGTCGAGCGCGCGGTGATTCTTTCCGAGTCGGGTCGTGCGGTCACGGCGGCCGCCCTTGGATTATCGGGCGAGACGGGAGCCGGCGAGTCTGTGCCGCCTTGGGAGTCCGAGGTGCTTGATGTGCCCGCCGGCGCCGTGGCGGGGGATGGCGCGGGCCAAGGGCCCCAGGTGTTTACGGATGACGCGGGCCAGGTGCTCCGTCTTGATGCACTGGAGAAGCAGGCTATCCGGGTCGCGTTGCGCCAGACGGCGGGCAACCGGACGCAGGCCGCCACGGCCCTCGGCATCAGCATCCGCACCCTGCGCAACAAGCTCCAGGAATACCGCGAAGCCGGGGAGCCCATCGACGTCGAGGCCGAGTCAGCCGAAGCCTGAGGGCCGGCGCTGGCGCGGCCTTGGCCGTGGCTTTCCTCACTTTGGGGCCCGGGCTCCAGCCTTGGCGGCGCCACCGCGGGGTTCGCCGCATATGCGCAAAGTCCGCACTCGGTTTCAGCCCAGCTGGGCTGGATTGCGGTTAAGGCTCCCGGAGCCGCGCCGATAAAACCTGCATCCCCGGATCGTCAGCTTACCGGCCACAAAAAGAAAAATTTGGTCAGGGGGTGTGAAGGATAGAACCGGCGGGCGGTGCGAGTGTGGTCGCGCCGCCCGCCCTCTTTTTTAAGGGGCGGGCTGGCGAAGTCTCGCGTTGACGCCCGCCGCGCGCGCCTCGAACTTTCGTGCAACATTGGAGCCGCCGCACCGTCCAAGTCGGTCGTTCCCCCTGCCGCATGAAACATCTCCGTCTCGCCCTCGTCGCCTTCGCATCCCTCGTTGGAGCCGCCTTTGCGCAGGAGGATGAGCGCCGCGCCCCGCCGGTTGAAATCCCCGATTTCAGCAACCTCGACGAATATATCTACGAGCCCCGGAGCACGCTCACTTTTGGTTTCCGCTACATCGGCGGCGCCAAGACCAGTTTTTCCGGCACCGGCCGCCTGCCGTCGCCCCAGGATCCCGGGGCCGCCACCGGGGCCAATCTCGTCCGCGTTTATCACGACGGCACGGTGCAGCCCGATGGCCGCGTGGCCTCGCGTCTCGACAGCTCGGGCAACCCCATCATCGACCCGCAGACCAACAACCCCATTTTCGATCCCATCGCGCCGGACGGCCGCACCAATTCCTGGAGCTACTCTGACGCCAGGCAACTCGGCGTTGCCGCCGGCTACATTGCCTTCAACAGCTACTCGGCTGAAATCTCCGACTCGGCGGTCCGCAAGAAGGACAGCGAATCGAGCAGCGGCATGGACATCACCATGTCCCGCGACATGGGCAAACTCTTCGGCGGCCGCGTGCCGTGGACTCTCACCGCCGGCATGTCGATTAATGACATCGCGGCCAACACCATCGACGGCGTGCGCGCCAACATCCGCACCTTGACCGACCTCTACTCGCTTTACGGCCAGGTGCCGCCTGATGCGCCCTTCACTTCGCCGGGCACGACGACCGCCAACGCCCTCGATGCCGCCGGCAACACCATCCTCAATGACGATGGCTCGGTGCGCACCATCACGACCGACACGAGCGTGCTCATCGGCAACGAGCCCGCCGGGCGCACCATCACCAACGCCATCGACAACACCAGCGTTTCCAACCGCTGGAATGTGAAGGGCGCCTACTACACATTCCGCGCCGGCCCGACCGTCACACTTCCGGTGACCTCCCGCCTCAAGGCCACCGTGAGCGTGGGTGCCGCGATGGTTTACTCCGGCACCAGCTACACGGTCACTCAGACGTTTGCTCCGGCCTCAGGTGCTGAAATCTCGGACACCTCTTCGAGCAACGCCTACAAGCTGCTCCCCGGCTATTATGCCGACGCCACCGTGCAGTTCGATCTCACGGAGCGCACCGGATTCTATGCCGGTGCCATCCTCCAGTCCGCGGGCAGCTACACGCAGAACGTCGATTCGGCCAACGCCAACTACTCCACCAAGATCGACCTCGCGAACCAGCACGGCATCCGCGCCGGTATGTCGTATCGCTTCTGAGCGCGCTTAACCGGCCGTGAGGTCAGCGAGCACCGCCTCGATCGGCCGCAGGCTCGCCTCGGGGAAAAACGAGTTTATCCGCATGATCGCCTGCTGGATGATCCCATCCGGGCAGCTTGCGCCTCCGGTGATGAGGACCCGCTTGGGCGCGTCGCCGGCATTCCAGAGCCGGCGTCGCTCGATCTGTCCCGGACCCTTGCCATAAACGTAGTGCTCGACGGCTTCGGGCGAGATGATGCCCGCTTCGGATTGGATGAAAAACGCCCGTGCGCCGAGCCGCTCCTCACAGAGGCGGAAGAGTTGGTAGGTGTTGGACGAGTTTTTCCCGCCGATGACGAACGCTGCGTCGAGCGGCTCCGCGAGCGCGCGACCCAATGCGTCCTGGTTTACCTGCGTGGCGTAGCAGAGCGTATCACGCCGGCCGCCGCCGCCCACGCGCGTGTCGTCGCCGAATTTCCCGCGATAGACGCCGCGGAGGTGCTCGATGATGGCCAGCGTCTCGTTCATGAGCAGCGTCGTCTGGTTCACGACGGCGACGCGCTCAAGGTGGCGCGCCACGTCGAAGCCCGCCGTGTGGCGGCCCGCGAAGAGCGTGAAGAATCTGGCGCGCACCGCCGGATCGTCGCTCGCGATGAGCTCGCCGAGCTGCCGCGCCTCGTCGAGGTTGCGCACGATGATCGCGTGGGCGTGACGCCGCGTGTTGGAGAAGGTCGCCTTGGTCTCCTCGTGCTCGTGCTTGCCATGGATGATCACCGTGTAGCCCTCGCGACCGTAGGTGCGCGCGGCCTTCCAGACTTTTTCCACGAGCATGCACGTGGCGTCGTAGGCAAAGACCGCGAGGCCCTTGCGCACGAGCCGGCGCTTGTCGTCGTCCGTCGCGCCAAAGGCCGGGATGATCACGATGTCCTCGGGCGTGAGCGTATCCCAAAGCAGCGGTGATCTCGGGCTGCTGTCGGCGGGGTGGGGCACGCCCTTGTCCGTCTGCAAATACCGCAGCCCGCGCCGCAGGAGATCCTCGTTCACAAACGGATTGTGGATCAGCTCGGAGAGCATGAAGACGCGGCGGCCGGGATTCTCCGCCAGCGTCTCATAGGCGCGCTCGATGGCGTTTTTCACGCCGAGGCAGAAGCCGAAGTGGCTCGGGATCACGTAGCGCACGGCGCCGAAATCGAGTGTCACGGGCGCCGTCGCTGTGCGCTCGTGGCGGCGGGCCAGCGCCTTGATCGCGGCGCAGAGCTGCGATTGGTAAAGGGCCTGCGCGGCGGCGTCCTGCGCGTAGATGGCGGTGTTGCGCTCCTGCGCGGGGCGGAACTTGTAGATGAAATCGTTCTCCCCGAGGTGCAGATAGGGGATGTCCACGAGGTGCGGCTCGGCCTGCGGCAGCAGCGCCGCCAGCGAGGGCGCAAGCGCGCCCGGGTCCGCGAGCAGCGACTCGATCGAGGCAAACGCGATCTCGGCATCGGCGGGCGTGCTCTCGACCTGGGCGAAGCAGACGCGGTAGTCGCGACCGCCCGCGCCGTGCGAAAAATATTCCACCGGCGGCGTGTGCGTGCGGAAGGCTCCCTCGAGCCGCGCTGTCGCCATCGCGAGATCGGTGCCGGTGAAGGGCAGGCCGGCCTTGGAGCCGAGCCGGCGCACGGCGAGCTGGTTGTTCGCGTTGAACGCGAAGATGGCGATGAGGGCGGACACGGCGGGCATCACTCCTCGTCTGCGCCGTCGTCGTCCGCAAACGGATCGCCCACAAACTCGATGCCGAAGAAGTCCTCGTCGTTGAGCACCGCCATCACGCCCGCCACCACCGTGGCGCGATCCAGCGGATTGAGCGCCGGGTAGTCCATCGTGATGACTTCCTCGATCCCCGCGCGTGCGTGCGCGCGATCGGGGGAGCCTTCGAGGAAGTCATCCGCGCGGTTTGCGATTTCGTCGATGATGGGGCGCAGGTCGGCCGTCATGTGGATGAAAATGCCGGAGGCCCGCCGCGTTTGGCAACGCCAGCTTCAACCCGCGCCGGCTTCATTTGCCGAGCCGCGGATCGAAGTTGAAGGGCTCGGGTTGGCCGAGTTTCACGCGCTTGAAATCGGGATGCGCGGGATTGAGCAGGTAGTTGAACTCGCCGAGCACGACAGAGCTGGGCACGCGCAACGCGACGGAGCGTTGTTCCTTGCACCACGCCGCGCCGAAAGCCTGCACGCTGGCGACCGGGGACGGTTCACGCCACGCCCCCGGCACGCGCGCGGGAATCTCGACCAGATCGGGCGGCACGTCCGCGGCGATCTGCACCCAGAGCGAATCCCGGAAAACGCCGGTCCCGATGTGATGCACGAGCACCTCCATCGCCGCGAGCGAACGCGAGTCGGCGCAATAGACGACGCCGGCACCGGGCGGACTCCAGCGCCCGCCCAGGAGGTAGGCCCCCCGGCCGGAAAACGCCTCGGCCGCGTAGGTGCTGCGGCACAGTCGCCAGAGCCGGAGCGGGGCTACCACGGGATGCCGTGCTCGATGCGGCCGATGAGATTCTCGACCTCGCGCGCACCTTGCTCCGTGCGGGCGAACGACAGCGGTGTGCGCCCACCCAGGGCCGGAATCGCCGCGTTGAGCCATTCGCGGGTGTTGTCGTGCGTGCCGAAGAGTTCCTTGGCGCGATCGTAGAGGCGCATCACCCGCACGGCGCGTTCGCCCTCGGGCAGGCTCAGGCGGGCCTTGCTGGCGACGCGCCGGGCATAGGTGCGCGGCGGGATTTGCACGAGCTTCGCCAGCTCATCGACGGTGAAACCGGTCTCGCGCCCGAAGGCGACGAGTTCCGTCACCGGCACGCCTTCTTCGACCCGGAGGGCGTTCTCCTTGTGGTCGCCCATCGCGTAGGGCTGGGGCTTGGCGGCGGGCTTCTTCTTCATGCCGCCAGTGTGGCCGGGCCCGCCGGTTGCGGCAAGCCGTATGTGCCAAGTGGCAGTTGAACTAATGCCACTTGGCTTGGGGGGATTAGCGCAGCACCTCGGCCAGCCTGGCGATGTCCTTGCCGCCGCCCATCGCGAAGTCGGGCTTGCCGCCGCCCTTGCCGCCGATGGCGGCGCTGAGCGTCTGGATGATTTTTCCGGCTTGGTGGCCGGCCTTCACCGCGGCGGGCGTGCAGAAGGCGACGAGGCTGGCCTTGTCGCCGAGCGCGGCGCCGAGCTGCACCACGCCTTCGCCGAGCTTGGCGGCGACTTGCGAGCCCAGGCTGCGCAGCGCTTCCTGGTCGGAGACGCTGACGACTCCGGAAACGAATTTGAGGCCGTCGCGTTCCGTGGCCTTGGCGGCGAGTTCCTCGGCGAGGCCGGCGAGGGCTTTCTGCTGAAAGGCCTTCAACTGTTTCTCGGTTTCCTTCTGCTGGGCGAGGAGGGTCTCGAGCTTCTTCACCACATCGCTCACGCCTCCGCCGAGGTGGGCGCTGAGGGCGGCGAGGGCGGCTTCCTTCGTGGCGACGAAATCAAACGCGGGCTGGCCGGCGACGGCCTCGATGCGGCGCGTGCCGGCGGCGATGGCCATTTCGGCGACGACCTTGATGAGGCCGATTTCTCCGGTCGTGGTGACGTGCGTGCCGCCGCAGAGTTCGCGGCTGTAGCCGCCGATATCGACGACGCGGACGATTTTCCCGTATTTGTCGCCGAAGAAGGCGAGGGTGCCCTCGGGCTTCTGGTCGAACTCGGTCTCGTAGCTTTCGACGCGCGCGTTATCGATCACTTTTTCGTTCACGAGGCGCTCGACCTCGAGGAGCTGCGCGGGCGTGGCAGCTTCGAAGTGCGAGAAATCGAAACGCATCCGGTCGGCGGTCTTCGAGGTGCCCGCTTGGCGGACGTGCGTGCCGAGCACTTTGCGCAGCGCCCAATGAATCAAATGCGCGGCGCTGTGGTGGCGTGAGATGGCGCGGCGGCGCGCGAGGTCGAGCGCGAGCACGGCAGGCGCGCCGCGGGAGAACGGCGGGGCGGAGGGCATCTCGCCGGCGGGCACGCCGAGTTTGTGCAGCGTGCGGCCGGCCTTGTCCTTGATCGTGTCGACGATGGCGTAGGGAATCCCGGCGATGACGGCGGTGCCGGTGTCGCCGGCCTGGCCGCCCATCTCGGCGTAGAACGGCGTGGTGTCGAACACCACGAACGACGCATCGTAGTTCGAAATCACGTCGATGACCGTCGCCGTCACCGGCTCGGTCGGGAGCGTGTAGCCCGTGAAGGTCGTGGCCACGACGGGCGCGGTGTCGTCGCCCTCGGTGGCGGCGACGAGGACGGTCTTCTTCTGGGAAGCACGGCCGCGCTCGCGTTGCTTTTCCATCTCAGCCTCGAACCCGGCGGCATCGACGGTGAGCCCGCGCTCGGTGGCGAGGAGCTGTGTCATGTCGAGGGGGAAGCCGTAGGTGTCGTAGAGTTGAAAAGCGACGGCGCCCGAAATTTCCCGGGGAGCGCCCGCGTCCCGCGGGCTGGCTTCGGCGTCCCGCCGAAGCCCTTCCGGTGGCGTCCACAGAAACGGATAATCTTCGTCCGGCCCGACGAGTTTGTCGGCGCGCGGATTGTCCACGATGTAGCGAAATTTCTCCACGAGATCGTTCTCTCCGCGAATCAGGCGGTCGAAAGATTCCTTCTCCCAGACGGGGCCAGTGGCACCGCCCGCCTTGTTAATTTCGTGCGCGGTGAAGGATTTGATCGAGTGCAGAAGCTCGGTGAGTGTGGGGAACAGCGAGGTGCCGTCGTCGGTTTTTCCCTTCGGCTGCGGCTCGATCAGCGCATGGACGTGGTCGGGCATCACGCACGCGGCGAAGAGGTGGTAGCGGCCTTGGGTGTGACCATGCACGAGACTGTCGAGGACGATTTGGCGTGCGGCGGGTGACAGGGCGCGGCGTTCGTGGGTGGTGAACGTGAGGTGGTATTTTCCCCATGGGCGCTCGAAGTGCGGGAGACGTCGCTTCGCGTAGCGGACATCCTGAGGAGCATCCGGCGAGACGCCGGATGCGGCACGCGGGACGCGTGCGCTCCCCGGGAACTTCGCGACCTCCGCCTGAAAGACGGCCAGCCCGCGATCCAGCGTCCGCCCAAAGCTCTCCTCCTCACTCCGAATCGCCCGCCGCACGATGTCCTCACGCTGCTTCAATTCCGGGAAGACGCCGCCGAGTGATTCCACGACGGGGCCGACGAGTTGCTCGAAGAAGCCCGTCGGCAAGCCGAGTTTCTTCCCATAGAGAATCCCGCGGCGGAGGATGCGGCGGATGACGTAGTTTCGGCCCTCGTTCGACGGGAGAATGCCGTCGGCGATCGCGCAGCTCACGCAGCGCGCGTGGTCGGCGAGCACGCGGAAGGCGATGTCGATGTTTTCCTGATCCGTCAGGCCTTCGCGCTTCGTGGGGACGGTGGCGGCGTAGGCCTTGCCGGAGAGCGCGGTGATTTTCGCGAAGAGCGGGGCGAAGACATCGGCGGCGTAGTTCGACGGATCCTTGTCGAAATTCTTGAAGCCGCCGGTCGTCGCATGGATGCCCGCGACGCGCTCGAAGCCCATGCCGGTGTCCACGTGCTTGGCGGCGAGCGGGGCGAAGGTGCCGTCGGCGTTCGCGTTGAACTGGATGAAGACGTGGTTCCAAATCTCGATGCAGCGCGGCGAACTGGCGTTCACCAGTTTCCTTCCCGCCGATTCCTCGTCGCTCGGGAGCAGGTTGAAGTGGATTTCCGAGCACGGGCCGCAGGGGCCGGTGTCGCCCATCATCCAGAAATTGTCCTTCTTGTTGCCGTTGACGATGTGGACCGCGGGGTCGAGGCCGGCGGCAGTGAAAATCTTCGCCCAGATGTCGTAGGCTTCCTGGTCAAACTCCGACGGATCGTTCTTCGATTTGTCGGGCGAATAGACGGTCGCGAAAAGGCGCTTCGGCGGGATGCCCCAGACTTTGGTGATGAGCTCCCAGCCCCAGTTGATGGACTCCTTCTTGAAGTAGTCGCCGAAGGACCAGTTGCCGAGCATCTCGAAGAGCGTGTGGTGATAGGTGTCGAAGCCGACATCCTCGAGGTCGTTGTGCTTGCCGCCGGCGCGGATACATTTCTGGGTGTCGGCGGCGCGAGTGTCCTTCGACGGGCGGACGCCGGCCCATTTTGAGACATCAGGCGCGCGGTCGCCGAGGAAGATGGGCACGAACTGGTTCATGCCGGCGTTGGTGAACAGCAGCCCGGGCGAGTCCGGCAGAAGCGACGACGACGGCGTGATCGTGTGGCCCTGCTGGGCGAAGAAATCGAGGAACGACTGACGGATCTCGGCGGAGGTCATGCGTGAAAAGTGAAGGGAGAGCAAAGAGCCCGGGGTAGCGGGCGCAAAGGATATTTTCAGCGCCAAGGCGCGCGTCTGCGCCCTCCGTCACTCATCACGACCAGAGGCGGCAAGCCTGCGACCTGTCGCGATTGGCCGTGCGCACAAAGAGCTACGGCGGCGCGCGGCCGTCCCTGCATTTGCCCGCGGCGCGGGTTGGGCTTGCGATGCTGAGCGGGGCTCAGCCCAAAGCCATTTGCGGTGACCGGTCGCCGTCCGAACTGGGCTCAAGGGCGCTTTTCACCGCGCCGAGGAGCTGTGAGATGGTGAACGGCTTTCGCACAAACGCATGGATGCGCGAAGGCGCATGGGTGAGCGTTTCGATATTCAACGACTCCAGGCTGCCTGAGGCCATGATGACCGGGAGCGTCATTTGGGCGGCGCGAAGCTGAAGCACGAGATCAAGGCCGGACATGCGCGGCATCTGGCAGTCTGTCACGAGCAGATCGTAACGGGCGGCGAGCAGCGCCTGCCAGCCGCACTCGCCGTCCTTCGCGATGTCGACGTGGTGCCCGGCGCGTCGAAGGATGGTCGCCTCCAACTGGAGTATCAACGGGTCGTCGTCCACGACGAGGACCCGGGCAGGTTGACGCGGGACGGCGACATCCTTGGTTTTGAGTCGGACCGAGAGATCGAGAATGGATGGCATGGCTGATTTTTGCAGAAGTATTCGTGGACCCGCGGCGGGCACGCATTCGGATGCGCGGGAAGCTTCCTGCTCGGCGCAGGTGAATGAGGTGAATGGTGTGTGTAATGCGAACGAAGGTGGCGTCGGGGACACGAACCTCCATGCAACAGTGCCCGCAAACACCGGCTCGGGGAATGGGGTGTAGGCCTGATGTTGGGGACAGCGGTTTGCGCGCCCGGTTGGTGAGCACCACGATCGCTCTGGCGCAACTGGGTGCGGCGCGCGCCTTGGCTCCTCCGGCGCGGTGACGGGTATTGCATTTGGCGAAGCGCCAGACGTAAGTTCCCATTCAGGTCGCCCCTTGCTTTGCAGGCTTCAAGCATTGACCCAGAACACCCCCCACCATGAAGCGTTTCCTCAACGGTCTGCGCTGCATCTTGGCCACGCTGGTGCTGTGGGTGGGGGCAATCCGGGCTCGCCCAGCCCTCGGCGCCCGGCCGCAGCGTAAAGGTCGGCGTGCTGGTGGACAATTATCCGTTTTCTTTCCGCGGGCCGGACGGCCGGATGCAGGGGTTTGCCTACGAATTGCTGCAGGAAATCGAGCGGGTCATGGACCTCCGTTTCGAGCGCGTGGAGGGGACCACCGATGACATCAACCGCGCGTTCCGGGAGGGGCGGCTCGACCTGCTGCAGAGCTACGCCCGATCGCCGGAGCGCGCGACCCAAGCCGAGTTTTCCGTGCCCTATCTGAACATGGCCGGTCAGGTCTTCGTGCGCCGGGGCGGTCCCGAGATCAAGGCCCTCGCCGATCTGCGGGGCCGGAAGGTGCTGGTTCACCGTGGCAGCGTAGGCGAGCAAGTGCTCCAGCAGGCGGGGCTGGGCGAGACCATCACCCATGTGGATTCGGTCGAGCAGGCCCTGGTGATGGTTGATCGCGGCGAAGGCGATGCCACGCTGGCGGCGCGGCTGACGGGTCTCGCCGTGGCGCACCAACGGGGTCTGACGCAGCTGCGCGTCGCGGGCGTGGAGGTCGAGGGCTATGCGGTGGCTTACTGCATCGCGGTGCAGAAGGGCGCTCACCCCCTGCTGGCGCGGATCAACGAAGGCATGGCGCTGTTGGGGCGCAACGGGCGCTTCGACGAACTTTACCGGAAGTGGTTCGGGTTTGTCGCCCCGGTCGGCTATACCGCCGAGCAGGTGCTGCTGGTCGTGGCCGGCGGCCTGACCCTTGCGCTCGGGATCGCGTTGTGGGGGATACTGCGGCAACGCACCCTGCTGAAGCGGATCGCCGGTCAGGCCGAGACGCTTCGTGAACGGGAAGAGCGGCTGAGCATGATCATCCAAAACGAGCCCGAGTGCGTGAAGATCGTGGATCGCGGCGGCGGTTTGGTGGAGATGAACCCGGCGGGGCTGGCCATGCTGGAGGCCGGCTCCCTCGCGGAGGTCCAGCGGAAATCACTGCTGGAATTCGTCGCGCCGGAGCATCGCGCCGCCTTCCGCAGCCTGCACGGGCGAGTCATGGCGGGCGGCGACGGGACGCTGGAATTTGAAGTTGTCGGGTTGAAGAATGGTCGCCGCTGGCTCGACACGCACGCCGCGCCCCTGCGCGATGCGGAGGGGCGCGTCACCGCGCTGCTCGGCATCACGCGCGACATCACCGAGCGCAAGCGCATGGAGCAGGCGGCGCGCGCGAGTGAAGTCGCCAACGCTGCAATCCTGGCGTCAGCTCTGGATTGCATCATCGCCATGGACCGCCACGGGCGCGTCATCGAATGGAACCCGGCGGCGGAGAGGACGTTTGGCTACTCGCGCGCGGATGCGATGGGCCAACCGTTGGGCGATCTCATCGTCCCGGTGCGTTTGCGCGAGGCGCACGGGCGCGGGCTGGCCCGCTTTTTGGAAAAGGGCGAAGGCCCGGTGGTGGGCAGACGCATCGAGATGCCCGCGCTCCACCGCGACGGGAAAGAATTCCCCGTGGAACTGAGCATCGTCGTCTCACGCGCGGACGACCTTTTCTTCACGGCCTATCTGCGCGACATCACCGAGCGCCAACACATGGAACTGGCGGTGCGCGAGAGCGAGGCGCGCTTCCGGACGATGGCGAATTCCATTCCCCAGCTGGCCTGGACCGCCCGCGCGGACGGATTCATCTTTTGGTATAACCAGCGCTGGCATGATTATACCGGCACGACGCCGGAACAGATGGAAGGCTGGGGCTGGCAGAGCGTGCATGATCCCGCCGTCCTGCCGAAAGTCGTGGCCAACTGGACCGACGCGATCGCCTCCGGAAAACGGTTCGACATGGAGTTCCCCTTGCGCGGGGCGGACGGGCAGTTCCGCACTTTCCTGACCCGCGTGGAACCACTGAAGGATTCGGCAGGCCGGGTGGTGCAGTGGTTCGGCACGAATACCGACGTCGAGGCGCTGAAGCAGGCCCAGGAGCGCCTGCGCCAGAGCGAGGAGTTCAATCGCCGGATCATCGAGAGCAGCCCCGATTGCATCAAGGTGCTCGATCTCGAAGCCCGGCTTTTATCCATGAGCGAGGGCGGCCAGCGTCTGATGGAAATCCACGACCTCAACCGCTACCTGAACAATTCATGGATCTCCTTCTGGCAGCCCGGAGATCAGCCGCGGGTGCGGGACGGCATCGAGGCCGCGAAGGCAGGCGGCGCGGGACGATTCCAGGCTTTCTGTCTCACGGAAACGGGCAACCCGCGCTGGTGGGATGTGATTATCACGCCGATTCGTGGTGCCTCCGGACAGGTGGAGCGGCTGCTGTCCATCTCCCGGGATATCTCCGAGCGCTATCAAGCGGAGGAAAAAATCCGCCGGCTCAACAGCGAGCTGGAGCAGCGCGTCGTCGAGCGCACGGCGCAACTGGAGGCGGCCAACCGGCAGCTCGAGGTTACGAACAAGGAGCTGGAGGCCTTCTCGTATTCCGTATCGCATGACTTGCGCGCGCCGTTGCGCGCGGTCGATGGGTTCGCGCAAATCGTGATCGAGGACTATGGCCCGCAGCTTCCCGCCGAGGGCCGCCGCCACTTGGAGAACATCGGGAGAGGCGCGCGAAAAATGGGCGCGCTGATTGACGACCTGCTGCGATTCTCGCGGCTGGGCCGCCTGCCCCTGAGCAAGCGGCCGGTGAACACCACCCAGCTGGTCGATGAGGCCCTGGAGGAGCTGGCCGGCCAGCGCGCCGGGCGGTCGATCGAGATCAAGCGCGACCCGTTGCCGCCGTGCTCGGGCGATCCGGCGCTGCTCCGGCAAGTCTGGATCAACCTGCTTTCCAACGCGGTGAAATACACCGCCGGCCGCAATCCCGCCGTGGTTGAAATCGGCTGCCGGCGGCAAGGAGGGGAGGATGTATTTTTCGTCCGCGACAATGGCGCGGGCTTCGACATGCAGTATGCCGGCAAGCTCTTCGGCGTCTTCCAGCGCCAGCACCGGGCGGAGGACTACGAGGGCACCGGCGTCGGGCTCGCGATTGTGCAGCGCGTGATTCACCGGCATGGCGGGCGCGTCTGGGCCGAGGCGGCCGTGGACCGCGGCGCGACATTCTATTTCACGCTGGGAGAGGAAACTGCTTCATCATCGCTTTCATGAACGAAACAAACGCAGTCGAGGTATTGCTGGTGGAAGATAATCCGCAGGACTTGGAGCTCACGCTTCGGGCCCTGAAAAAAGCCAAAATTTCCAATCGTATCGCGATCGCGCGCGACGGAGCCGAAGCCTTGGAGTTTATTTTTTGCGAAGGCGCCCAGGCGGGCCGGAAAATCGAGGACAGCCCCAAGATGATCCTGCTCGATCTGAAATTGCCCAAAGTGGACGGGCTGGAGGTGCTCAAGCGCCTGAAAGGCGATCCGCGCACGCGGATGATTCCCGTGGTCGTGCTCACCTCGTCCAAGGAACAGCGCGACGTCGTCGAAAGCTACCAGCTGGGCGTCAACAGCTACATCGTGAAGCCGGTGGACTTTGCCGGCTTCGCCGAGGCCGTGAAGGACCTCGGGCTTTACTGGCTGCTGCTCAACCAGCCGCCCAAGCTGACCGAGTAGCGGGTAGACTCCTCATCGCCATGGCTCAACCGCTCCAACTTTTGATTGTCGAGGACAGCGTCTCCGACACCGAGCTGCTGGTCCGCGAACTGGTGCGCGCGGGTTTCGCGCCGGAATGGAAGCGGGTGGACACGGAAGCGCAATTCCTGGAGCACCTCCATGCCGGGCTGGACCTCGTGCTCTCGGATTACGCGATGCCGCAGTTCAACGGCCTCCGCGCCCTCGAGCTGCTGCGCGCGAGCGGGCTGGTCATCCCCTTCATTCTGGTGTCGGGCACGATCGGTGAGGAGCTGGCAGTGAGCGCGATGAAGCAAGGCGCCACGGACTATCTGCTCAAGGATCGGCTCGCGCGACTCGGGCCCGCCGTGGCCCACGCCTTGGGCGAGGCCAAGCTGCAGCGCGAGCGGCACAAGGCGGAGGAGGCCAAGGCGCGGATGGAGTTTCAGCTCAAGCTGCTGGAGACCGGCGTGGCCCGGCTCAATGACATCTTCCTCGTCACCGAGGCGGAGCCGCACGACGAGCCGGGGCCGCGCATCCTTTTTGTCAACGACGCGTTCGTGCGCCGCACCGGGTATTCACGCGCGGAAGTGCTCGGGCGCTCGCCGCGTTTCTTGCAGGGCCCGAAAACCAGCCGGGCCGAGTTGGATCGCATCCGTGCGGCGATGAGCCGCTGGGAGCCGGTGCGGGCGGAGCTGATCAACTACACGAAGGGCGGCGAAGAATTCTGGGTTGAGATCGACATGGCGCCGGTAGCGGACGCCAAGGGCTGGTTCACCCACTGGGTGGCGATCGAGCGCGACATCACGGAGCGCAAGCTCGCGGAACAGCGGCTGGCGCGCGTGAGCCGGCTCTACGTCGTGCTGAGCCGGATCAATGAAATGATCGTCCGGACGGCGGAGGCGACCCCGCTTTTCGCGGGGGTGTGCCGGATTGCCGTCGAGCACGGCCGGTTTCGTCTGGCGGCGATCTTCGGCCTGGACGCGGCGACGGGCGAGGCGAGGCCGCTGGCATATTTTGGGGCCGAGCTGGGCTATTTTAGCGAGATGAGGGTCAACCTCGCCGATCCGCATCTCAACCAAGGCACGATCGGCACCGCGATCCGCACGGGCCGTTACGACGTCTGCAACGACTTCGCCCACGAGGCGCGGATGGCGGCCTGGCAGGCCCCGTTGGCCCAGCGCGGTTACCGCTCGGGAGCGTCATTCCCGATCCGGCAGGGGCAGGAAATTTTCGGGGCGCTCGTCCTTTTCTCCGAGGAGACGGAAGTTTTTCAGGAGGAGGAAATCCAGCTGCTCGTCGCGGTGGCCGACAACCTCTCGTTTGCCCTCGGTGCGATCGACCGCGAAGTGAAACGGCAACGGGCTGAGGCGGCTTTGCGCGAGAGCGAGGTGAGCATGGCGACGGCCCAACAGATCGCCCACCTCGGCAGTTGGGAATTGGATATTACCGACGAGAAAATCGACGCCAACCCCCTGCGTTGGTCGGATGAGATGTTTCGCATCGCGGGTTTGGCGCCGGGCGTGGTCCGCGTCACCAACGACCTGTTTTTCAGCCTGGTCCCGCCGGAGGAGCACGAGCCCATCCGCCGCGCCGTCGCGGCTGCGATTCGTGAGCACGGCCAGTATGCCATCGTCCACCACCTGATTCGGCCGGACGGCACGACCCGGGTTGTGGAGGAGATGGCGCAGGTGAAATACGATGGCCAGACCGGCCGCCCGGTGAAGCTGATCGGCACGGCGCACGACATCACCGAGCGCCGGCTGGCCGAGACCGAGCGCGACCGGCTCTTCAACCTGTCGCTCGACCTGCTTTGCGTCGCCAGTTTCGACGGCCGGTTCGAACAGGTAAATCCGGCGTGGACCGCGTGCCTGGGCTGGACGGCGGAGGAACTGACGGCCCGGCCGATGAGCGAGTTCATCCTGCCGGACGATCACGAGACGACGGCCCGGATCAGGGCGCGGGTCCAGCAAGGCGAGCAGATCCGCGGGCTTGAGAACCGCTATCGGGCCAAGGATGGTTCCTACCGTTGGCTTTCGTGGAGCGTGCATCCCTTGGTGGAGTCCCGGCGGGTCTTTGCGGTTGCGCGTGATGTGACCGAGCGGAAGCGGACGGAAGACGCGCTGCGCGCCAGCGAGGAGCGGCTGCGGTTCGTGACCGACAATGCGCGCGTGGGCCTGATGATGATCGACAGTGAGCGGCGCTACACCTTTGCCAACGCCACCTACGCGGAAATGCTCGGCCTCCCGTCCCAGGATATTGTTGGGCGCCGCGTGGCGGAGGTGCTGCCCTTGCTCTACGAAACGCAGATCCGCGAGCGCCTCGACCGGGCCTTTGCCGGCGAGCGGATGGCTTATGAGCTGGCGTGGCCCACGGTCGGCGAGCCGCGCCACTACATCGCGCGGTATGAGCCGACAAAGGTGGACGGCGCGGTCGCGCTCGTGGTCGTGGTGATTACCGACATCACGACGCGCAAACACGCGGAGGAAGCGCTGCGCGCCAGCGTGGAGGTGCAACGGAAGCTCGGTGCGCAGTTGGAGCGCGAGCGGGCCCGTCTGATTATGGCGCAGGAGGTGGCCAAGGTGGGCAGCTGGGAGACGGACCTCGCCACCCTCGCGGTCACGTGGTCGGCGGAAACCTTTCGCATCTTCGAGATCGATCCGCAGTTGTTCGCGGCGACGCACGCGGGCTTTTTGGAATTCGTGCATCCCGAGGATCGGGCGGCGGTGGACGCGGCGTTTGTGGCCTCGCTCGACCAGCCCGGGCCGTCGGCCCTCGAACACCGGATTCTCCTGGCCGGCGGCCGGACGAAATTTGTCGAAGAACGCTGGGTCGTGGTCCGCGACGAGCGGGGGAACCCGCTCCGTTGCCTGGGCACCTGCCAGGACATCACCCCGCGCAAGCGAACCGAGGCCGTGCTCCGGGAGACGGCGGAGCAGCTGCGGGCGCTGGCGGCGCGGGTGCAGGCGGTGCGGGAGGAGGAGCGCACGCGGATCGCACGGGAGATCCACGATGTGCTGGCGCAGGAGCTGACCCGGCTGAAAATCGATCTGGTGTGGGTGGCGAAGCGGCTGGGACAGCCGCTGGCGCCGACGGGGCAGGCCGCCGTGGCCGGGCGGGTCGGCGAGGCGCTGGGACAGGTGGACGCGTCGATCACGACGGTGCAGCGGATCGCGACGGACTTGCGGCCGGTGATTCTGGACAGCCTGGGTCTGCCGGCGGCGGTGGAATGGATGACGGAGGATTTTGCGCGGCGCACGGGCCTGGTGTGCCACGCCAGTGTCGAGTCCGGTCCGGCGGCGCTGGAGCGGGAGCGGGCGACGGCGGTCTTTCGGATTTTGCAGGAGAGCCTGACGAATGTGGCGCGGTCTGCGCAGGCCTCGGAGGTGCTGGTGGAGTTGAGCGAGGCGGAGGGCGTCGTGACGCTGAAGGTGGCCGACAACGGCGTGGGCATCACGCGGGAGCAGGCGGAGGACCCACGCTCGATCGGGCTGCTGGGGATGAAGGAGCGGGCGCATGCCTTCGGGGGCACGCTGGAGATCACCGGGCGGCCGGGGGCGGGAACCACGGTGGTGGCGCGGTTGTCCATCGCGCCGGGAGGCCTGCCATGACGAAAATCTTGCTGACCGACGACCATGCCATCTTGCGGCAAGGGCTGAAGCAGATCCTGAACGAGGGTCTGCCTGGGCTGGAATTTGGGGAGGCGGGGACGGCGGCGGAGGCGCTGGCGCGGCTGCACGGGGAGGCGTGGGATCTGTTGATTTTGGATGTGAACCTGCCCGGGCGGCACGGTTTCGAGGTGCTGGCGGAGGTGCGGCGGGATTATCCGCGGCTGCCGGTGCTGGTGCTGAGTTCGGTGCCGGAGGATCAGATCGGGCTGCGGGTGATCAAGGGCGGGGCGGCGGGCTACCTGAACAAGCAGGCGGCGCCGGAGCGGCTGGTGGAGGCGGTGCAGACGATGCTGCGCGGGGGACACTTCATCACGGCGGCCTTGGCGGAGCGGCTGGCGGGGGAGGTGGAGCGGGCGGGGGCGGGGCCGCGGCACGAGCAGCTCTCGGCGCGGGAGCTGCAGGTGTTTCAGCTGAGCGTGGCGGGCCGCAGCGTGAAGGAGATCGCGGCGGAGCTGGCGCTGAGCGCCAAGACGATCAGCACGTTTCGCAGCCGGATCTTCCAAAAGCTGGGCGTGAGGAACGACATCGAACTCGCGCGCTACGCGCAGGAGCACGGGCTGGTCGCCGAGGCGTAGGCGGCGGCCCACCCGCGGCGCCTGTCTGGCGCGCAGGCGATTGCCATCGACGGGCTACTCCGGTCCTGACAGGCATCGTCTCCCGTGAGCCCGTGCCTTAGAGCTCGATACGTGCCGCCGTCCCCCGCGCGGGTGGGTGGCTTTGCCGGCGTCGGGCGGCTGTTGCGGACCTTGGCACTGGGTCTTGTGCTGGCACCGATGGCGGACGTGCTGGCTCAAACCGCGACCGCGGTGCCGCAACGCATCCGCGTCGTCTTGGACAACAACTATCCGCCCTACGTGCTGGAGAACGAGGCGGGCAACCCCGAGGGCATCCTGATCGATCAATGGCGCGCCTGGGAGCGGAAGACAGGCATCAAAGTCGAACTGCACGCGATGGCCTGGGGCGAGGCGCTCCGGCGCATGCGCGCCGGCGAATTCGACGTCATTGACACCATCTTTGAAACGTCGGAGCGCCGCGCCCAGTTCGATTTCACGCGTCCTTATGCGACCATCGAAGTCCCGATTTTTTTCCGCCAGGATATTTCCGGGCTCACCAGCCTCGCGTCGCTGCGGGGCTTTCCCGTCGCGGCCAAGATCGGCGACGACGCGCTCGATCTGATCGCGGCCCAGGGGACGGCGACCATCCTGCCCTTCGCCAGCTACGAGGCCATCATCGAGGCGGCGAAGCAGCACCAGGTGAACGTCTTTGTCGTCGATGCGCCGCCGGCCCTGTATTTTTTGAACAAGCACGGCATCGCCGGGGAGTTTCGCCGCTCGCCGCCGATCAATCTGGGGCGGCTGCACCGGGCGGTGCGCAAGGGCGAGACGGCGTTGCTGCGCCGGGTGGAGGCGGGATTTGCCGCCATCGGCGGCGGCGAATTGCGGCGCATCGATGAGAAGTGGCTCGGTCGCCTGGTGGCAACCCGGCCCCGCGGCGGGCTCCTGCTGCTGCTGGCCGCGGCCCTCCTGGGCTTGGCCATCCTGATCGGCTGGAACCGCTGGCTCCGAAAATTGGCGACGCGGGTAACGACCGCCCTGCACGCGAGCGAGCGACGCTTCCAGGCGATTTTCGAACGGGCCCCGCTGGGCATCAGCGAAGGCGAGATCGCCACGGGGCAATTCATCCGGGTGAACCGCCGCTACGCCGAAATCCTGGGCTATTCGGTCGATGAAATCCAGAAACTGACCTTCAAGGATTTCACGCACCCGGAGGATCTGCCCAAGGATCTCGCGGAATTTGAGCGGCTCGCGGCGGGCGGGATCGCATCATTTGCGATGGAGAAGCGCTACGTGCGGAAGGACGGCGCGGTCATCTGGGCGAAACTGAGCGTCTCGAGTCTGGCGGGCTCCGGGGAAAAGCCGCGCCGCTGCATGGCCATCATCGACGACATCACGGAGGAAAAGCGGGCGAAGGACGAGGTCCGCCAGCTGCACACTGAGCTGCGCGTCCGCGCGGCGGAGCTGGAGCGGCGGGTGGCCGAGCGCACCGCGGAGCTGGCGGTCGAGCGGGACCGCGCCGAAGCGGCGGACCGGCTGAAGTCCACTTTTCTCGCCTCGATGTCGCACGAGCTGCGCACGCCGCTCAACTCCATCATCGGGTTCACCGGCATTCTCCTCCAAAAGATGGCCGGTCCGATCAACGCCGAGCAGGAGAAGCAGCTCGGCCTGGTGCGCACGAGCGCGCGCCATCTGCTCGACCTCATCAACGACGTGCTCGACCTCTCCAAGATTGAGGCGGGCGAGCTGCGGGTGGCCCGCGAGCCGTTCGATGTGCGCGCCTCCCTCGAAAAAATCGCCGGGATCGTGCAGCCCCTGGCGCAAAAGAAGGGGCTGGCGCTGGCCTTCTCGCTGGCGCCGGAGGTCGGGCTGCTCGTGAGCGACCGGCGCCGGGTCGAGCAGGTGCTGCTCAACCTGCTGACCAATGCCGTGAAATTCACCGCGCGGGGCTCGATCACCCTCACGGCGGCGCACGAAGGCGACCGCATCTCGGTCAGCGTGACGGATACCGGCGAGGGCATCGCGGCCCACCACCTGCCGCAGCTGTTCAAGCCTTTCCAGCAGGTGAACGGCGGGCTGACGCGACCGCAGGAGGGCACCGGCCTGGGCCTCGCCATTTGCCGCAAACTGCTCCGCCTGCTCGGGGGCGAGATTACCGTCGTGAGCGAGCCGGGGCGGGGCAGCACGTTCGCGTTCTTCCTGCCGTTGCAGCCGGACGCCCCGCCCGTCTCCGCCCCGCCCTTTCCCCCATGAAATTGAAATTCCAGATCCTGCTGATCGAAGACAACGAGGCGAACCGCTACCTCGCGACTTTTCTCCTCGAACAGTGCGGCCACGGCGTCGCCCATGCGCCGGATGGAGCGGCCGGGCTCGACCTCGCCGCCCGCGAACATTTCGATCTTGTGCTGCTCGATATTCAGCTCGCGGTGATGGATGGGTATGCGGTCGCTCGCGCGCTGCGGGCCAACGCGTCGTATGCGCGTGTGCCCATCGTGGCGGTCACCTCCTACGCCATGGAGGGCGACCGCGAGAAATGCTTCGCCGCCGGGTGCAACGGCTATCTGGAAAAACCGATCGATCCCGACACCTTTGCGGAGGCCATCACCGGATTCCTCCGCCCGCCGGCGGCGTCCTGAATGACGAGTATGGAGCGTGCGGCGGTGCAGGCGTGCGCGGCCCGGCTCAGCGGGCAGGCCCACGGGCCGAGAGGGCGATCCCGAAGGTTGATCTTCTAGTCCGTTCCCCGTTAGGTCGCGGCACGGCTGATTTCCATGACGCGCATTCTCATCGTCGACGACAATTCGGAGAACCGCTATCTCCTGCGGACCCTGCTGGTCGGCCATGGCTTCGCGGTGGAGGAGGCGAGCGATGGCGCCGAGGCCCTCACCAAGGCCCGCCAATCCCCGCCCCACCTCGTCATCGCCGATCTTTTCATGCCGGTGATGGACGGCTTCACGCTGCTGCGGCACTGGAAAGTCGATCCGCGGCTGAAGCTGATCCCTTACGTGGTTTACACGGCCACCTACACCGACCCCGAGGACGAAAAGCTCGCGCTCGATCTCGGGGCGGACGCCTTCATCCTCAAGCCCGCCGAGCCGGAGGCGTTGCTGGCGCAGTTGCGGGAGGTGATTGCGGCGCACCAAGCGGGCCAAATCCGGGCTGCGCCGCCTTGGACCGGAGACGATGCCGTGCTGGCCCGGCAATACTCTGCGGCGCTGATCCGGAAATTGGAGGAGAAGGCGCTCGCGCTCGACCGGGCCAACCGTGATTTGGCCGCGCGGGAGGCCCGCTTGCGTCTCATCTTCGACACCGAGCCGGAGTGCGTGAAACTGCTGGCCGCCGACGGGGTGCTGCAGGAAATGAATCACGCTGGTTTGCGGATGATTGAGGCTGATTCCATCGGGCAGGTCGCGGACCGTTGCATCTATCCGCTCGTGGCCGAGGCGCACCGCGAGGCGTTTCGCCGGCTCAACGAGGAGACTTTCCAAGGCAAGTCCGGCACGCTGGAGTTTGAGTTGGTCGGCCTGAAAGGCGGCCGCCGCTGGCTGGAGACTCACAGCGCCCCGCTGCGCGATGCATCCGGCAGCGTCGTCTCCCAGCTCGCCATCACGCGGGACATCACGGCCCGCAAGCGGGATGAGGCCTTGCTCAACGGCCAGAAGCGCGTGCTCGAACTGATCGCGGTCGGCGCGCCGCTGGCCGAGACCGCGGCGTTGCTGCTGCGGGTGCTGGAGGCGCATACGCCCGAGATGATCGGTTCCCTGCAGCTGCTCGACGCGGATGGCGTCCATCTGCGGCACTGCGCCGCGCCGCGGCTGCCCGCGGCGTTTATCGCTGCGATCGACGGCGTCGCGATCGGCCTGGACGTCGGATCGTGCGGCTCCGCGGCGTTTCGCGGCGAAATGGTCATCGTCGAGGATATCGCGACCGATCCGCGCTGGGCGGGATGGAGAGGGATCGCGCTGGCCCATGGCTTGCGCGCGTGCTGGTCTACGCCCGTCCTGGACGAGCAGCGGCGCGTGCTCGGCACGTTGGCCCTCTATTACCGGCAGCCGGGCCGGCCTGCGCCGGACCACCAGCGGCTCGTCGACCTGGCGACGCAGACGGCGGCCATCGCCATCGTGCGCCAGCGCACCGAGGCCGCCTTGCGCGCGAGCGAGAGCCGCTACCGGCGGCTCATCGAGGCCAACCTCATCGGCGTGATCATCGCCGACATCGAGGGCAACATCACCGAGGCCAACGACTATTTCCTCACCCTGACGGGCGTGACGCGGGCCGCGGTCGCAGCCGGCAGTGTGCGCTGGGACGCGATGACGCCGCCGCAGTGGCGCGCCGTGGATGAAGCCCTGCGCGACGAGGTGATGCGCACGGGCAAAGGCGGCCCGGTGGAGAAGGAGTATTACCACGTGGCCGGCCACCGGATCCCGATCCGCGCCTCGGTGGCGCTGCTGGAGGGCTCGCCTCGCGCCTGCATCTGCCTGGTCGAGGATCTCACCGCGCAAAAACGGGCGGAGCAGAAGCTCCACGTGCAGCTGGACGAGCTGCGGCGCTGGCAGCAGGTGACCCTCGGTCGCGAAGATCGGGTGCGGGAGCTGAAGCAAGAGGTCAACGCCCTGCAGGCGCGACTCGGGGAACCGCCCGCTTACGGGGGAGATGAGGCCCGATGAACGCTCCGTGTGGTTTGCTCGCGGAAAATCCGTTTGGGTGGAAGAGGCGCGCGCCATGATGAGCCCGGCCGTTTCCGACCCGAGTCCAGTGCGTCTGGATCGCCGGTGGCTGCTGGCGGTGCTCGCTTTGGCGGCGTTGTATTTCGCCAGCGCGCGGCTGGGGCTGCAACTGGCGATGCCGGGCGGACATGTGGCGCCGCTGTGGCCGGCGGCGGGGGTGGCGCTGGCGGTGATTTATCTCCGGGGCTGGCGGCTGTGGCCGGGCATCTGGCTGGGATCGTGCGCCACGAACTTTTGGGATTTTTCGGAGCGGGCGTTGGGGCTGCCGGCCGCGCTGGGCGTCGCCGCTCTGCTGGCCTTGGGGGCGAGCGCGGCGGCGCTCGCCGGGGCCGCGCTGCTGCAACGTTTCCTGCATGGGCGCAATCCGCTGGAGCGCCTGCGCGATGTAGGTGGATTCATGGCGCTGGGTGGCCTAGCGGGCTGCCTGCCGAGCGCGACGCTGGGCGTGGCGGCACTCGGCCTGACGGGCATTGTGCCGCGGGCGGGCTTCGGGACGACCTGGCTGACGTGGTGGCTGGGCGACGTGACCGGGGTCTTCATCGTGGCGCCGCTACTGCTGGCTTGGATGGGCTCGCGCCCCAAGACCACCCCGCCGAACCGGCTGGAGCTTGCGGCCTGTTTCCTCGCCTTGGCCGGCGCCGGCATCTGGGTTTTCCTCGCCAATGAGACCGGTCGGCCACTGGCCTTCCTCGCGGTGCCCCCCTTGGTCTGGGCGGCGGCGCGTTTCGGTCCCCGCGGTGCAGCGACGGCGCTCGGTCTGCTCGCACTGCTGGCGGTGTGGGGAACGATCCACCGGGCCGGCCCGTTCAATGCCGTCCCGCGCGATGATGCGCTGCTGCTCCTCGAATTGTTTTTGGCCGCGATTACGCTGACGGCGCTGGGCATCGCGGCCATCGTGGCGGAGCGGACGCGGGCGCAGCTCGCGCAGCGCCAGGCGCTCGGAGACTTGGAGGCGCGCGTCGCGGAGCGGACCGCCACGCTTGCGCAGAGCGAGGCGCAGGCACGCGCGCACCTCGCCGAGGCGCAGCGGGCCCGGGCCGCGCTGTTGAGCATCCTGGAGGACGAGCGCTCCGCGGAGACCCGGCTGCGCGCCAGCGAGGCGCGGTTCCGGGCCATTTTCGAACAGGCTCCGCTGGGCATCGCGGAAGGGGAAATCGAAACGGGTCGCTTCGTGGCCGTGAACCAGCGCTACGCCGACATCGTGGGCTACACGCGCGGAGAACTCCTGACCCTGAATTTCAAGGACTACACCCACCCGGATGATTTGCCGGCCAACATGGCGGAATTTCGTCGGCTCGCCACCGGCCAGATCAAGGGGTTTCACCTCGAGAAACGCTACCGGAGGAAAGATGGCTCGATCGTGTGGGCCAACCTCACGGTCGTGAACCTCGAGACGGAGGGCCACCCCTCCAGGCATGCACTGGTCGTCATCGACGACATCACCGAGCGCAAACGGGCCGAGGCGGCCATCCGCGCCAGCGAGGAACGCCTGCGCATCGTCACCGACAACGCCCGCGTCGGCCTCGTGATCGTGGATCGCGAACGGCGCTACGTCTACGCGAATGCCACCTACGCCCGGATTTTCGGGGTCGCAGCGGACCAGATCGTGGGCTTGCGCGTGGCGGATTTGTTGGAGCGAGAATATGAAATGCAGGTCCGCCCGCGACTCGACCGCGCTTTCCAGGGGGAGCGGGTGGCCTTCGAGCTCAGCCGGAAAGTCGCGGGCAAGGAGTTCTTCCTCTCCGTCCGCTACCAGCCGATGGAGAGCGAGGGCGAGGTGACGGCGGTCGTCGCCGTCGTCGTCGATATCTCGGACCTCATCAACGCGGAGCGGGCGCGGGCGCAGAGCGAGGCGCGCTATCGCACGCTCTTCGAATGCGCGCCGGATGGCATCCTCATTACCGATACGCAAGGCACCGTGCTGGCCGCCAACCCGAGCCTGTGCCGCATGCTGGGCTGCACCCGGGAGGAGTTGATCGGCCAGAAACCCGATCGCATCGTCGCTTCGGCCGAGATTGCTCGCGTCGAGACGGCCTTGAAGGAAATCGCGGACGGCGCCGAACATCGCCGCGAATGGCGGTTTCGCCGCAAGGATGACTCGACGTTCCCCGCCGATGTCATCGCGACGATGATGCCGGACGGCAGCCTCCTGGCGCTCACGCGCGACGTCACCGAACGCAAGCGCGCGGAGTCTGCCCTGCGGGACTCGGCGGAGCAGCTGCGGGCGCTGGCGGCGCGGGTGCAGGCGGTGCGGGAAGAGGAGCGCACGAGAATCGCGCGGGAGATCCACGATGTGCTGGCGCAGGAGCTGACCCGGCTGAAGATCGATCTGACGTGGGTCGCGAAGCGGCTGGTGCCGCCGCTGGAGCCGACGGGGCAGGCCGCGGTGGCCGGGCGGATCGGCGAAGCCCTGGGGCAAGTGGACGCCTCGATCTCGACGGTGCAGCGGATCGCGACGGATTTGCGGCCGGTGATTCTCGACAGCCTCGGCCTGCTGGCGGCGGTGGAATGGATGGGGGAGGATTTTGCGCGGCGCACGGGCCTGGTGTGCCACGCCAGTGTCGAGTCCGGTCCGGCGGCGCTGGAGCGGGAGCGGGCGACGGCGATCTTCCGGATTTTGCAGGAGAGCCTGACAAACGTGGCGCGGTATGCGCAGGCCTCGGAGGTGCTGGTGGAGTTGAGCGAGGCGGAGGGCGTCGTGACGCTAAAGGTGACTGACAACGGCGTGGGCATCTCGCGCGAGCGCGCCGAGGACCCGCGTTCGATCGGGCTGCTGGGGATGAAGCAGCGGGCGCACGCCTTCGGGGGGACTGTGGAGATCACGGGGCGGCCGGGGGTGGGGACCACGGTGGTGGCGCGCCTGCCCAGCCTGCCGGGAGGTGGGCCATGACGAAAATCCGGCGGACCGACCCCAGGTTATTGGTAATCGCGTGATAGGCTGACACGATTCGAAATCGGAAGCGGTGGCCTTGGGTAGGGCGGGGTCTGTGACCCGCCCATTCGCGCGCCGAACGTTTCGGGGCGGGTCACAGACCCCGCCCTACCTCGAACCTCGCCGTCAGGCTATCGCGCGATTCTCAATAGGTTGCGGCGCGGTTGCGAGGGGCTGGCGCAGGTGCGGCGGGATTAATGGCCCTTGTTAATTCTGAAGATTGCGCGGAGGCTGCCGGCGAAGAGCGCCGCCCCGAGGACCACACGCCAGCGCAGCAGGCGTTTTTTAAACCAGGAGCGTTCGCATGCCGAAGATCAAAACCAGGCCGGGAAAATCCAAACCTGCTCCGCGCGCGGCGCGCCGCCGGGCCGCTGGGGCGAGCGAGCCGGCCGGCGTGCCCGCGGTGAAGGCGCCGGATTCGCCCGTCGGTCCCCCGATCGTCGGGCTCGGCGCTTCCGCGGGCGGCCTTGAAGCGCTCGAACTTTTCCTGCGCAACGTGCCGGAGAAGTGCGGCCTGGCGTTCGTCATCGTCCAGCATCTCGACCCGACGCACACGGGCATCATGGCCGAGCTCCTCCAGCGTAAGACGAAAATGAAGGTGGTGCAGGTGAGGGATCGCACGCGGGTCCGGCCGGATTGCGTTTACGTGATTCCGCCGAACCGGGACATGTCCGTGCTCCACGGCGTGCTGCATCTGCTCAAGCCGGCCGCGCCGCGCGGGCTCCGGCTGCCCATCGATTTTTTCCTGCGCGCGCTGGCCGTGGATCAGCGGGAGCGCAGCGTGGGCGTAATCCTCTCGGGCATGGGCACCGATGGCACACTGGGCCTCAAGGCGATCAAAGAGCAGACCGGCGTGGCGCTCGTGCAGGACCCCGCGACGGCGAAATTCGACGGGATGCCGCGCAGCGCCGTCGAGGCGGGGCTGGCGGACATCGTGGCGCCAGTCGAGGAGCTCCCGGCGCGGCTGATCAACTATCTGCGGCACACGCCGCTGCTCGCGGACGCCGCGGCGCCGGTGCACAGCGGGACGCAGAGCCAGCTCGAAAAAATCGTCATCCTGCTGCGCAACCACACGGGGCACGACTTCGCGCTCTACAAGCGCAACACCCTCTCCCGGCGGGTTGAGCGGCGGATGGGCCTGCACCAACTGCCCCGCATCGCGGATTATGTCCGTTATCTCCGCAGCAATCCGCTGGAGCTGGATTTGCTTTTCCGGGAACTGCTCATCGGCGTGACGAATTTCTTTCGCGACCCGGCGGTGTGGGAGCAGCTGCGGGATGAGGCGCTGCCCCCGTTGCTGGCCGGGCGTTCGTTTGGCCACGCGCTGCGGGCGTGGGTGCCGGGTTGCTCGACGGGCGAGGAGGCCTATTCGCTGGCCATCGTTTTCCAGGAGGCGCTCACGCGGCTCAAGCCCCGCGGCAAATTCTCCCTGCAAATCTTCGCCACCGATCTCGATCGCGATGCGGTGGACCGGGCGCGGCAGGGGTTCTATCCGGCCAACATCGCCGCCGATGTGTCGCCGGAGCGGCTGCGCCGGTTCTTCGTCGAGGAAGAGGGCGGCTACCGCGTGGCCAAGGAAATCCGCGAGATGGTGATCTTCGCCCCGCAGAATCTCATCATGGACCCGCCGTTCACCAAGCTGGACATCCTGAGCTGCCGCAACCTGCTCATCTACTTTGGGCCGGAGTTGCAGAAGAAGCTCTTCCCGCTGTTTCACTACAGCCTGAATGCGCGCGGGGTGCTGCTGCTCGGCAGCGCGGAGAGCGTGGGCGGATTCACCGGCCTGTTCGCACCGTTGCCCGGCAAGTCGCGCCTCTTTCGGCGGAAGGACTCCGGCCCGGGTGCCGGGCCGGTGGAGTTCCCCTCGGCCTTCGTGGCCTCGCCGCCGGATGCGCGGCCGCCGGCCCGCGCGCCGATGGTGCCGGCGGACAGCCTGCAGGCGCAGGCCGAGCAATGGCTCCTCCGGCATCACGCGCCGGCCGCCGTGCTCGTCAACGACCAGGGCGACATCCTCTTTGTGAGCGGGCGCACCGGGCCCTATCTGGAGCCGGCGGCGGGCAAGGCCAACTGGAATGTCCTCGTCATGGCCCGCGAGGGTTTGCGCTATGAACTGATCAGCGCCTGCCAGAAATCCTCGCGGCAGCCAGGACCGGTCGCGAGCCGCCGCCTCCGGATCGGGGCCGACGGTCGGACCATGGGGGTCGATCTGACCGTGCAGAGAATCGCGGAGCCCGGGCCCTTGGGCGGATTGACGATGATTGTGTTCTCAGAGTCAGCCGATCCGGTGCCCGCGCCGAAAGGCCGTGGGGCGAAGGCGGCCCCGCCCAGCGAACTCACCTGGGAGCTGGAGCGCGAACTCCGCCAGGCCCGCGACGAGGTGCAGAGCACGCGCGAGGAGATGCAGACCTCGCAGGAGGAGCTCAAATCCATGAACGAGGAGCTGCAGTCCACCAACGAGGAGCTGCAATCGACGAATGAGGAACTCACCACCTCGAAGGAGGAGATGCAGTCGCTCAACGAGGAACTCCAGACGTTGAACGCCGAGCTGCAGGCCAAGCTGGACGAGCTGTGCGCCGCCAGCAACGACATGAAGAATCTCCTCAACAGCACGGAGATCGCCACGGTGTTCCTCGACAACGCGCTCAACGTGCGGCGCTTCACCGAGCAGGCCACCGCCATCATCAATCTCATCCCCGGCGATGTGGGCCGGCCCGTCACCGACCTCGCGAGTTCGCTGGTTTACCCGGATCTGGTGAAGGACGCGCATGAAGTCCTGCGCTCGCTCAACACGGTGGAGAAGGCGCTCTCCACCCGCGACGGACGCAGCTTCGCGCTGCGCCTGATGCCCTACCGCACGATGGACAACCGCATCGACGGCGTCGTCATCACCTTCACCGATCTGACCAGCATCCGGAAACTCGAAGCCAGCTTGCTCGCGCGAACGGCAGGTGAAAAATGAAACCCGCCAAGACCAATGACCCCGTCGCGCTGCGCCGCGCCGCGGAAGCGCGCTTGCATGCGCGGCCGGCCGTGGGCCAGCCCCGCGCCGAGGCCGATCTGCGCCGGCTGCAGCACGAGCTGGAAGTCCACCAAATCGAGCTGGAGATGCAGAACGAGGAACTGCGGCAGAGCCAGGCGGCGCTCGAGGCCGGGATCGAGCGCTACACCGAACTCTACGATTTTGCGCCGGCGGGCTATTTCACCCTGAGAGCCGATGGCACCATCCGGCTCGTGAATCTCGCCGGCGCCCGGCTCACCGGGGTCGAGCGCGCGTGGCTGCTGGGGCGGCGTTTCCAATTGTTTGTGGCCCGGAGCGACCGGCGCGCCTTCGACGAGTTCCTCGCGCGCATGCTGGCGCAGCAAGAGGCCGGCACGATCGAACTCGGCCTCGTGGCGGAAGACCGTCCGGCGCTGGCCGTGTGGGTGCAAGGCGAGCGCTCGACCGATGGCCAGGAGTGCCGCTTCATCGTGACGGATATCGATGCGCGCCGGCAGGCGGAACGAAAGCTGGCGAGGAGCGAGGCGCATCTCCGCGCCATCGTCGAGACGGAGCCGGAGGGGGTGAACATCCTCGGCGCCGACGGCGCGCTGCTGGAGGTGAATCCAGCCGGGCTCAGGATGCTTGAGGCGGAGTCGTTCCAGCAAGTCGCCCACGCGAGTATCTATTCGTTCGTGACCGAGGAGCACCGCGCCGCCTTCCGTCAGCTCGCCGGGAAGGTCTTCGGGGGCGAATCCGGCACACTTGAGTTTGAGATCGTGGGTTTGAAAGGCGGGCGGCGCTGGCTGGAGACCCATGCGGCGCCGCTGCGGGATGAGGCGGGCAAGATTGTTTCCTTCCTTGGCATCACGCGCGACATCACCGCACGCAAGCGCACGGAGTCCGCCCTGCGGGACTCGGCGGAGCAGCTGCGGGCGCTGGCAGCGCGGGTGCAGGTGGTGCGGGAAGAGGAGCGCACCCTGATCGCGCGGGAGATCCACGATGTGCTGGCGCAGGAGCTGACCCGGCTGAAAATCGATCTGACCTGGGTGGCCAAGCGGCTGGGGCCGCCGCTGGCGCCGACGGGGCAGGCTGCCGTGGCCGGGCGGATCGGCGAGGCGCTGGGGCAGGTGGACGCCACGATCACGATGGTGCAGCGGATCGCGACGGATTTACGGCCGGTGATTCTCGACACCCTGGGGCTGCCGGCGGCGGTGGAGTGGCTGGGGGAGGATTTTGCGCGGCGCACGGGCGTGGTGTGCCGGGTGCAGGCAGGCCCGGGCCCGACAGAGCTGGAGCGGGAGCGGGCGACGGCGCTCTTCCGGATCTTGCAGGAGAGCCTGACAAATGTGGCGCGGTATGCGCAGGCCTCGGAGGTGCTGGTCGAGTTGAGCGAGGCGGAGGGCGTCGCGATTTTGAAGGTGACCGACAACGGCGTGGGGATCACCAGCGAGCAGGCGGAGAACGTGCGCTCGATCGGGCTGTTGGGGATGAAGGAGCGGGCGCACGCCTTCGGGGGCACGGTGGAGATCACGGGAAGGGCGGGGGCGGGGACCACGGTGGTAGCACGCGTGCCCATTGCAAACGGAGGCGGGTTATGACGAAAATTCTGCTGACCGACGACCATGCCATTTTGCGGCAAGGGCTGAAGCAGATCCTGGCCGAGGGTCTGCCGGGGCTGGAATTTGGGGAAGCGGGGACGGCGGCGGAGGCGCTGGCGCGGCTGCACGGGGAGACGTGGGATCTATTGATATTGGATGTGAACCTGCCCGGGCGGCACGGCTTCGAGGTGCTGGCGGAGGTGCGGCGGGACTACCCGCGGCTGCCGGTGCTGGTGCTGAGTTCGGTGCCGGAGGACCAGATCGGGCTGCGGGTGATCAAGGGCGGGGCGGCGGGCTACCTGAACAAGCAGGCGGCGCCGGAGCGGCTGGTGGAGGCGGTGCAGACGGTGCTGCGCGGCGGGCATTTCATCACGGCGGCCTTGGCGGAGCGGCTGGCCGGCGAGGTGGAGCGGGCGGGGGAGGGGCCGCGGCACGAGCAGCTCTCGGCGCGGGAGCTGCAGGTGTTTCACCTGAGCGTGGCGGGGCGCAGCGCGAAGGAGATTGCCGGGGAGCTGGCGCTGAGCGCGAAGACGATCAGCACGTTTCGCAGCCGGATCTTCCAGAAGCTGGGCCTGCGGAACGACATCGAGCTCGCGCGCTACGCGCAGGAGCACGGGCTGGTCGCCGAGGCGTAGGCCGCGGCCTACGAGCGACGGGGCCGCGGGCCTACGGAATATTCAGCCTCGGCCCGACAGACAGACTGGGGCCGTTTGTGGGAAGATGGGGGCATGGAACAAAGCAACGGCTTCTTCTCCTCTGCGCGCCCCCAGGCGGGCGACACACCGCGGGTGCTGAAGGTGCTCCTCGTCGAGGATTCGGCGCTGGATGAGGAACTCGTGCTGCGGGAGCTGAAGCAGCAGGGCTTCGCGGTGGCGCACCACCGGGTGAAATCACGGGAGGCCACGGAGCGCGCCCTCGAGGAAGGCGGCTGGGAGCTGATTTTGGCCGATTGCCAGATGCCGGGCTTCTCCGGACTGGAAGCGTTGGAGCTGGTGCAGGCGCGGGCGCAGGACGTGCCGTTCATTTTGGTTTCGGGCAGCATGAACGACCGGGCGGCCGTCGAGGCGATGCGGGCGGGAGCGCATGATTTCATCGAGAAGGATCATCTCGTCCGGCTGGGTCCGGCGGTGGAGCGGGAACTGCGCGAGGCCGATGTGCGGCGTGAATTGCGCCGGACCCTGCAGGCGCTGCGGGAGAGCGCTGAGCGTCTGCGGCTGGCGGCCAGCGCCTCCAATATCGGCCTGTGGGACTGGAATCTCACGACCGGCGAGGTCTTCTATTCACCGGAATGGAAGGCCCAGCTGGGCTATAAGGACCAGGAGCTGCCCTGTGCGTTTGCCGCCTGGGAGCAGCGCCTCCACCCCGAGGACCACGGGCAGACGATGGCCAAGGTGCGCGCCCATGTCGCCAATCCCGCGGGGCGCTATGAGGCGGAGTTCCGCCTGCGCCACCGCGACGGCTCGTGGCGCTGGATCCGCTCGATCGGGCAGGTGCTGCGCGACGATGCGGGCCGGCCGGCCCGCATGCTCGGCTCGCATCAGGACATCACCGAGGCCAAGCGGCTGGAGGCGGACTTCCTGCGCGCCCAGCGCGTGGAGAGCATCGGCACCCTGGCCGGCGGCGTGGCGCACGATCTCAACAATATCCTCGCCCCGATTCTGATGGGGAGCGAACTGCTGCGCGAGGTGATGCCAGATGCCGCCGCCGGCCAGATCCTCGGCACGATGGAGTCCTGCGCGCGGCGCGGCGCCGATCTCGTGAAACAGCTGCTCACCTTTGCCCGCGGCTGCGACGGCCAGCGCGTGCTGCTGCAGCCGCGCCATCTCCTGCGCGAATTGGTGACACTGCTCCCCGGCCTCCTGCCCAAGACTTGCGAGCTCAAGGCCAGCTTCCCGCATGACCTCTGGGTCGTGGAGGGCGATGCGACGCAGTTCCACCAGGTCCTGCTCAACCTCTGCGTCAACGCCCGCGACGCGATGCCCCACGGCGGCAGACTGACCCTGTCCGCAGTCAACGTGCGAATCGACGAAGCCTTTGCCAGCATGCAGCCCGGCGCCCGCCCCGGCCCCCACGTCGCTTTCGTGGTGACCGACACCGGGGGCGGTATCCCGGCGGATATTCTGCCGAGAATCTTCGAGCCGTTCTTCACCACCAAGGAACCGGGCCGCGGGACCGGCCTGGGCCTCGCGACGGTGCAGACGATCGCGCGCAGCCACGGCGGGTTTGTGCAGGTGCAGTCCACGGTCGGGCACGGCACGATCTTCAAGGTTTTCCTGCCGGCCCAACCCGACACGAGCGTAGCAGAACCGGAGGCCGGACCGGATCGCAACAGCCGCGGCAGCGGCGAGCAGGTGCTCGTGGTGGAGGATGATGAACTGCTCCGCGAGATGCTCCAGCGCTGCCTGGAGGCCAACGGCTACCGGGTGATTGCGGCCGCGGATGGCACGGAAGGGCTGACTCGCTTTCTCCAGCACCGCACGGAAATCCGCGTCGTCGTCACGGACGTGATGATGCCGCATCTCGACGGCATCGCCCTCGTGCGGGCGCTGCGCCGCCTCGAGCCGGCCGTGCCCATCGTGGCCTGCAGCGGCGCCGATTTGAGCGAGGAGGCGAAGGGGCCCCGCTGCGCCCTCGGTGCGCTCGGCGTGAATGCGTTTCTGCAAAAGCCGTATCGCACGGAAAGCCTGCTGCGCCTCGTCCGGGAGGTCCTGGTGGCCGGCCCGATGGGGGCAGCGTTCGCCGCCTCATCCGCCAAAAACAACATGCCGGAGCGTGAGCTGAGGCTGGGAGGCGATCCGGCAGGTGTCGCTTGCGCTCACGCCGGCGACCGCGAGGGCGGGCGCAGGTAAGCACGATGGTGCATGGGGAGGAGGTCAGTTTGGTAGGGGGAGGGGCTTTACGCCCCGACTCGGACCATTTTGTAGGAATTGGCCTACAAACCTATCAGGCATTGGCTCATCTAGCGGCGGTCAGGTGTATCCGATTAACCCGACTTCCGCTACTGGCGGGTTTCAGACGCGCAAAGCATTGATTCATCGTTAAGCCACCCCAAAGGTCGCCACTACAACGCGTCGGTTTTCGGCGCGCGGATTTTAGGCGGCGCCTGCGGGGGCAACGCCAAGTCG
>JAUYAK010000087.1 GCA_030693515.1 Opitutaceae bacterium | reverse complement strand
GCAATCGCGCCTCCTCGCGTTCCTCGAAGCCGTCCGATAATCCCGACATCATCGGTGTGCAGGGCGCCACCGCCTACTCGAAGGTGTCGCCACATTCCCGCATCATGTCGGAGTTATCGGCATGTCGGGATAAGGAGCCTAACTCCGATATCGGAGTTAACCCGTTCTCCGCTTTCTGCAAACTCTCCGGCATCGGAATCTTCACGTTGAGGTCTTTGAGGAACCCGTCCTCCTGGCCAAGGCTGGCAATCGCCTTTTGCACCCCGTGGCCCAAGGCCTCCTTCAGGCCGCCGACCATCTGGTCCTGCGACAGAGCGGAAAGGGGACTGGGCGCCGCCGCGGGCTTCCGTTTAAAGAGGTCAAAGAAACTCGCTCCGGATGCACTCAGCGTCGCCAACAGACTCACCGCCAGCAGGGTCTTAAGGGTAATTTTCATAGGTTCCGTTCTCCTGGCATCGCAGGCCGTGAAACCCTCGCCGCCTTCATTCATTGCAACTCGGGGAAGAAGCAGGGTTGCTTCGACCTTCTCCCCTCCGCGGATCCGCCGACGGCGAGCACGACACGCCGACCGAACGGGGACCAAATCAGGTTTTCACCTTCAGCTTATGCATGCTGCCATGATATAGCAAAGCGTCGGCGCCGCGGACCCTTGAAGTCACCCGCATGTCCGCGTCGCCCGGCCCGTGCCCCCGGGAGCAGCCCACCGCGATTGCTCGCTCCTTTTCGTCGCCCCTGCGCGGAAAGAATCCGCTCACTGAAACTTTGCCCGTTGCCCGGGCCAGTCGCTGGCTCGCGTGGCGGACCAGACTTTGAGGTTATCAAATATAATCGTGCCGTTCAGGCCGGCGGCTTGGAGACAGAAATTGGTTTTCCGTTCGGTCGGGCCAGGGTGGCGGACATAGATTGTCTTATCGCCCAGCTGGGCGAGGATCTCGTCGCCCACCCACGCGTCGGCGACAGCGGGCTTCAGCTTGGCTTTCTTGGCCTTCGCCTTCTTGCCGGGCTTCTTCTTTTTCTGGCCGACGCTCGCGACGAAGATTTCGGCGGCGCATTCCTCGGGGCTGATTTTTCCGGACTTGATTTGGTAAACGGTGAGTGGATTGGGGATGTAGTCGCAGGCTGGGTGTTCGTCCTCGACGTGCCCGGCGAATTGGCCGAGAGGTCGAGGGCGCTTTCGCCGCGTTCCCCATGATGTCACGTTCGATTGTCACGCTTCTTCTGTGTTTGGCCGGCGCGACGACCGCCGCCTGCGCACCTCCGGCCCGACCCGAGGGACTCGACTGGCCGCAGTGGCGAGGTGAGCGCCGCGACGGGGTTTGGCGAGAGACTGGCCTCCGCGAAAAATTCGCGGGCGAGGCGATTCCGCTACGCTGGACGGCTCCGATCGGCGCCGGCTACTCGGGGCCGACGGTCGCGCACGGACGGGTTTACATCACCGACTACCTGAAGGACCAAGCCACCGAGCGCGTGCTCTGCCTCGATTGGAAAACCGGGGCGACGCTGTGGACGGTGGCTTACCCGTGCTCGTATGAGAATTTCACCTATGAAGCCGGGCCGCGCGCCTCGGTGACCGTCCACGACGGGCGCGCCTACGCCTTGGGCGCGGCAGGCCACCTCCACTGCCTCGACGCAGAGTCGGGCAAAATCCTCTGGCGACGCGACCTCCGGACTGAATACCGCATCCGGATGCCCCGCTGGGGCATCGCCGCCCACCCGATCATCGAGGGCGACCTCATGATCACGCAGATCGGCGGCGCGGACGACGCTTGTGTCGTGGCGTTTGACCGCAAGACGGGCGCGGAGCGCTGGAAGGCATTTGGCGACGAGGCCTCCTACTCGCCGCCCATCGCCATCGAGCAGGCCGGTCGTCGGCTCATCGTGATCGGGCTCGGCTATCGCCTCGTGGCCTTCGACCCTGCGAGCGGCGCGCTCCAATGGAGCCACGATCAACCGAAAGGCAGCTGGCCGATCGCGATTCCCGCGCCGGCGGTCGTGGGCGACTTGCTGTTTTATACCACGGCGCACGCCGGCTCCCACCTCCTGCGGCTCGTGCGCGATCGCCCCGCGGTCGAAGTCGTGTGGGAGCGCGGGCGCCGGCCGCGAACCGACGACACGTTGAGCCCCGTCATTCCCGATCCGCTGCTACTGAACGGACTCGTCATCGGCGTGCAGACCGACGGCGAACTTCGCTGTCTCGATCTCATGACCGGCAAGCGCCAATGGGAAACGGTAGAGCCCATGCCGAAGGCGTGGCACGCGACCATGCACCTCGTGCGCGCGGGCGACTCCGGCGATCGCGCCTGGATTTTCACCGAACAGGGCAACCTGATTTTGGCCCGGTTGAACGCCGAGGGTTATCATGAATTGGCGCGCGCCCGACTGCTGGAGCCCACGCCGGAGCAAGGCCCGCGGGGCCGGATGGTGACGTGGGCTCACCCCGCGTTTGCCTACCGGCACATCTTCGCCCGCAGTGATCGCGAACTCGTCTGCGCTGATCTCGCCGCCGCACCCTGAGGCGCGCTCGACGACATTCGGTGTCAGCGCGGCAGCTTGCGCTCCAGGGTGCCATCCGGCTTGAGCGTGGCCGTGTGAGTGACCGTGCCGTCCACCGCGTGATGGCGGATTTCCAGCGTGGCGGTGGCGCCCGCCGGCTTGGTCGCGACGGTGAGGAACCCGCCCTTGAGGCGGAAAAATTTCTGGATGGCTTCATCCCCGGGCTGCGGACTGTAGCCGCCGGCATGCACATCGGACATCGGGCCGCAGCCAAACTCCCGCGTGCCGCTCATTGGATCGATGGAGCAATACTGCCAGTGGCGGTCGCCGCAGGTGACGATGAGATTCTTCTGCGCGCCGAGGAACCGGCGGAGTTCGTCCCCCTCGTGCTTGAAGCCGGCGTTGGCGTGATTGTCGTTCTTGTTGCCCCGGTCCGGGCCCACGATCGGCGTCGGCGAGACGAGCACTTTGAACGTGGCCGTGGAGGCGGCGATGGTGCGGAAGAGCCACGCCTTCTGCTCGGCGCCGAGGATGGTCTTCGCCGGGCCGTCCGGGGTGTTGTTGGGCGTGCGAAAGCGCCGGCCCTCGATCACCCAGATCTCGAGATCCCGGCCGTGCCGGAAGGACCGATACGGGAGGGGCGACGAGGGGGTTTGCTCGGCAAAGATGGCGAGCCCCTCGTCCCACGTGAGCGAGCCGTAGGTCTGGCCGGGCCAGGCGTCGTTTTTCAGGATGTCGTGGTCGTCGTTCGTGAAATAGACAGGCGTGCGGTTGTGAAACGCGCGCTGAAACGGGAGCGCGAAAAGCCGGTTCCACTTCACCCGCGCGAGTTCGGCCGAGGTGGCCCACGGATCGGCTTTATCGTAATATTCAACGTCACCGGTGTGGACGGCGAAGTCGAGGGCCAGGCGCCGCAGGGTGTCGTAGATGCGGTGGCCGTTGGCCGGGTCGTCGCGGCGTGGATAGTCCCCGCACGTCACGACAGCGAAGGTGACGGGCGTCGCCGCCGCCGCGACCGGAGCCGTGCGAAACGAGCCTTCGATCGTCGGCCCGCTGGCGCCCTGTGCATCCCGGGATTCGGCCACGACGCGATAGGCGGTGCCGGCGCGGAGCGAGTCGATCTTGAACTGGCGGGTGTGGTCGCGGGTTGGATCGACCGCCAGCCAGGCCGTCACGGTGGGTGGGCCGCCGGGGACGGGCGTGAGCGTGACGCGCACACTGCCAGCGGCGCCGGGCAGCGTGCCGTGCATTTCTGCCAGCGTGCGGCCCATGGGAATCTGGGAGCGCCAATCAGCGCGGCTGGCGATGTCGCGCAGGGCGGCTTCTCCATCAGCTTTCTTTTTTCCGGCTCCTTCCGCGCGGACGGCGGGCGTCTGGTTCGGGCCGAGGGAAGGAGCGAGCCACGGCGTGCCGGACCAGTTGGCTTCGGCGGCGACGGTGAGGCGCGTCCAGATGACGGCGGAGTCGGTGGTCACTTCGCCGATCTTGAGACCGTTGCCTTGGAAGACCGCGGCGGAAACGGCGGTCGCAAGCCACGAACCGAGAAGAACAATCCGGGAGAGGTGAATCATGGGCGGAACCAAGAGAGTTGGAGATGAACTGCGGGGCGGCTGGAATTCAGATTATACCCATGTCCCAAGCTTCTGGACGGCCTAGCCTGACTGCGGAAACCGAGACTGGGCATCGATCAAGGTCGAGCCCTTGTTGCTCGGAAAATGTGTCAGAGCGGGCGCTGCGACTCTGTCCACCGTGCGCCAAGGAAGAATAGCGGCGCGAGCCCTCGCGCTGGAAAGCCGGCCGTGCACGCGAGCGATCGTGCATGACTGGCACGCGGATTAAGCGATCGACAGCCCCTTCATCCCACCGGTGCTGGTGGCGAAGCGGCGTTCGTTGAGGCCGAGGCGTTGCAGGGCGCTGAGGTAGAGGTTGGGCAGCGGGTAATTGTCGCCCTGATCGAACGCGAGGTGCTGGCCGTGCTTGAAGCCGCCGCCGGCGAAGAGCACGGGCATGTTCTTGTTGTCGTGGGCGGACGCGTTGCCGAGGTTCGAGGTCAGCAGCACCATCGTCTCGTCGAGCAACTGGTCGGCTTTCAGTTTCCGCAGAAACGCCGCCCACTCGTTGATCACTCCCTGCTCCACGATGGCCAGCTGCTTGAGCTTGGCGGCGTCCAGCCCGTGATGGCTGAGGCTGTGGTAGTTTTCATCGACACCCTCGATGCCTTGCACGCCGTTGCCGGCGACATGGAGCGTGATGAAGCGGGTGTTGTCCGTGGTCAGCGCGAGGTGGGCAATGTCCAAAAAGATCCGCTCGACCACGACCTCGTTGTCGCGCGGCACGCGCAGGGGCGGCTTCATGGCGACCTTGGGCTTGGGCCGGTGGGTCCAGTTTTCGTTGGCGACGAGCCGCTGCTCCAGATCGCGCACGCCGGTGAACCAAGCGTCGAGCTTGTCGCGATCCGCGGCGCCGAGTTCGCGTTGGAGCGATTTGGCCTCACCGCCCACGACGTCCATGATGCTGCGACCCTGGCGGATTAGTTCCGCCTGGCGCGTCTGCTCGGCGGGCGTGTCGTCCACGAAGAGCCGGGTGAAGAGCCGCAGGGCGTTGTTCTCCGCCGGAATCATCGCGCCGTTTTCCGTGTAGCTCGGGCTCGTCTGGCTGTTCGTGTTGAGCACGAGCGAGGGGAAACGCGTCTCGTGGCCGAGGTGCTTCGCCATGAACTGATCGAGCGAGACGGTGTTGCGCGAGGTGGAGCCGCGGGCGTTGGGGCAGGCGGAGAAGATGCTGCCTTCGGCGGTGTGCCCGCCGGATACGCCAGGATGCGACGAGCCGGAGATAATCGTGAAATCCTCCCGCAGATCCTGGATGCCGGCGAGGTAGCGCGAAGGTTGGTAGCTCCGGCCGGTGCCCTCGGGCACGAGGTTAGGATTGTGCAGGCCGAGCGACAGGCTCATGCCAAGAAAGCGTTTCGCGCGCCGTTTTTCTGGGAGCGCGGCGGCAAAGGCGGGCGTCATGGCATCCAGCAACGGCAGGCCGAGCGCGATTCCGGCGCCACGCAGCAGGGCACGGCGGGAAAGATGAGTGCGGGTCGTGAACGTGCTCATGGCGGGATGGGGATTATTTCGTGAGGAAGGTTTCGCTGAGCACGGCCTCGCGGATCAGCGAGCGCAGGCCGGTGGTGCGGGCGGCGATGGCATCAATCACCGCTTCGTCGCTAAAACGCAACGGCGCGCCCGTCGCATAGACGAGAAACTGGCCGACAAACGCGCGCGCCAGCGGGCGGCCGCGTTGCGCCTGGAGGCGCTGCCAGGCGGCCACATCGGAAAATTCCGCGCCGTCCGGGGTGATGCCCTCCCCGCTCACTTTCACGCCTTTGCCGCCCTGGCCGTAATTCGTGCGCCAGACACCGACGGGATCATAGTTCTCCAGTGCAAAGCCCGGCGGATCGATTTTCTGATGGCAGCTCGCGCAACTCTCGCTGTTCCGGTGCTTGTCGAGCTGGTCGCGGATGCTGACGGCGCCGCGAATATCGGGCTCGATGGCCGGGACACCCGGCGGCGGCGGCGGGATATGCACGCCGAGGATGCGCTCGTTGATGAAGACCCCGCGCGTCACCGGCGAGGTGTGCGTGCCATCGGCCGTGACCTTGAGAATCGCGCCCTGCGTGACGAAACCGCCGCGACGGTCGCCGGGCCGCAGCGCCACTTTTTGCAGGCCCTCGCCGGGGCGGATCGCGGCGTTGACGCGATAGTGTCGGGCGAGGCGTCCGTTCATGAACGCAAAGTCGGAGTCAACCAGGTGGGAGCTGTCCAAATCGGCGCGCAGCAGCTCGCTGAAATACGCCCGCGTCTCCTGCACCATCGACTCCTGCACGACCGGATCGAATTCGCGATACAGGCGCATGTCGGGCGTGGTGAAATCGATCTGGCCGAGCTTGAGCCATTGATTGGTGAAGCTGACGACGAAGCGACGCGCCTTCGGATCGCCGAGCAGGCGCTCCACCTCGGCGGCGAGCACCGCCGGATCGCGGAGCCGGTGGCCCGCCGCCAATGTCCGCAGCGCCGCATCAGGCATCGAACACCACAGCGCATAACTGAGCCGGGCGGCAATGGCGTGGTCGTCGAGCCGGCCCGGGGCCTCGACCAAGGTCAGGAAGCGCGGCGAACACAGGATGGCGCGAAAGGCGGTGCGCAGCGCATCGGCCGGCGCGGCGCCCTCGTGCCGCGCGTCGTGGGCGATTTTCAGGTAGGGCGCGAGCTGCTCCGCCGTCACGGGCCGGCGAAAGGCCCGGTCGGCAAAGCGCGCGACGAGCCGGTCGACAGTGGTCGCATCGATCTGTTTCGGGTCCACGTCGGCGAAAAGCCGCTCCCGCACGCCGGCGCTATCGGCTTCCGGATAGATTCGCTCGACGTCGATCCCGCGGTGCGCGATGCCCTGGTAGCCCTCGGCGGTGAGATCGCGACCGACGTAGGAGACGTTGCCACCTTTTGCGCCGGGTTGAGCTTTCTTGAGCGTGTTGTCGTTGGGCTTCAGCTCGAGCCGGTGGTTTTTCTGCATCCAGGTCTCATACACGAGATCGCGCGGCGTCGCGGTGGCCTCGATCAGGCCGACCAGGTAGAGCAGCGGCGCATTGGCCTCGGCCTCACCGGAACGCAGCGTGCCCCAGACGGCCTGCGCCGCAGCGGGATTAACGGCCTGCACACCGCGCAGGGTGATCCGATACCAGCCCGCCTCGGGCACCCATGTCGGCGTGCGCCCGTAAAACGCCAGACCCAAGGGCCAGGCGATGCTACGGCCGTCGCGTAATTCCGGGCCGCGGTAATTACCGCCGCGGTTCTGCAGGAGCATCGCCGGAGTGTAGTGTTTGCGATAGTCCACATCGCCGGAGAGCGCGCGCTGGAAGGCCTCGCGCAACGCTTGATCCGCCACGTCGAGGTAGCGCGCCAGCAGGTGATGAGAGAGCTGCTGGCCCTCCGCGACGGTCTCGAAGCCCTGCACGCTGGGGTCTTCGGGCAGGAGCAGCTTCAGCGGCAAATCAATGCCGAGCAGATCATGAAGCGTGTGTTCGTATTCGTTGCGGGTGAGCCGACGACCGCGCACCCGGCCTTGGGCGGCGATGTCGGCCTGATCGGCGGCGAGCAGAGGTATGCGCAACGCGTCGAGGAACGCCGCCCGCTCGGCGGGCGCAGGCTGCGTTTTCTTCTTCGGAGGCATCTCGCCTTCATGCACGCGGTCAAAAACGTAGCGCCATTTCTGAAAGTTCGCCGGATCGGCAAGGTTGAAGGCCTGCGCCGTGAGATCGAGATCGCCCTTTTTCTCCTGCGCGTCGTGGCAGTTGTAACAATGTTTATCGAGGAAGGCCGTGAGCGGCTCGGGTGGCGTGGTCGCCCCAGACAAGGTGGCGGCGAACACCACGGCGCAAAGGGCCGGCCAGAGCGGCGGCGTAAAATGAGAGGAAGGCAAGAAACACATGGGCTGCGCAGGGTAAGACGGTCAGCGCGCCTGCCAGATGCGCACCTCGTCGAAACGCAGGCCAGGGCCGTTCACCGTGAAATGAAAGCTGCTCTTGGTCTCGTGCGCGAGCCCCGGCGATTGGAGGAACGCCGCGGGCTGGCCATCGACGCTCACGCGCATCCGATCCCCGACAATCTCGATCTCCGCGTGGTGCCAGCGCTTCTGCTCGAGCTGGATCGGGCCGGCCGCACTGCGACCGACCAACAGAGCGTCGGCCTCGGCCTTGCGGGTGGGATCCTTGCGCAGCGCGAAGATATCATTGCGCATCACGCCTTCCTTGTCGTCGCCGAGACGGACCTGCTTGGGCGTGAACGCCACGCGACAGATATGGCCGGCGTGGGAGCCCTTGTAGGCCTGATCGTCGAAGACGGCGTTGAAGGTGGTCGAACCCTCGAGCATGAACTTGAAGGCGACGATCACGCTGCGCATGGCGCGATGCACGCGGCCCACGGCGCCATGATCCGCGCGGGCTTGAGTCGCGTGCAACGTGCCGTCCGCGACCGTGAACGCCGGGATCACGGATTTCCACTCGCCGAGAGTTGTTCGCTCAAAGTCGTCCGAAAACAGCAGGTCGCCCTTGCCGGCAAGCGGCTGCGCCGGCACGGCGGCGGACAACAGGACGCCCAGCAGGAGGAACGAGGGGCAGGCAAGCAGGGGGAGTTTCATGAACGAGGATTCGATCGCGGAGGGGCGCCAGACAGACGCCGTTCAGCGCGGCCGGTTGCGGGCGGAATCGAGCGCCGGAGAAAAAGATCCGATGGTCGTCTCGTCAGGCGTAGCCTCGGTTAATCAATTAACCCGCAGTCGACTCAGTGCGCGCCGCACAGGTGGCGGGGTCCACCTCATTCCTTATCGAGCGAGACCGTCGCGTCGAAAATATGTGTTCATCGACTCCCAAGCGTGACACGACCCGCCGCTGCGCGAGCCGCTCCCCCGATGGGGAACGACTTTGCCGAATCGTAATGGTTGAGCCTTCTCCTGCGCTCGTCGCCTTGTCCGCCAACCTGACAGAACCTCAAGATCGGAGCATCAGAAACTAAATTTCGTCGTGATGATCCACTCGAGGGGCGGATTGAACCGGTAGCTTGTCAGCACGCCGTCCCGCGCCGTGTTGATCCGGATGATCGCGTCGTTGTTGAGCACGTTGTTGATGTTCGTCTGCAACGACCAGGAGACCGATTTTCCCATCAGCTGAATCTTTCGGCGATAGGCGGCGTTGAGATCGAGAAACACCTGCTCGGACCCGTAGGAGACGGTGCTCACCACGGCTCCGCCCGGAGTCCCGGTAGCGCGGTATCCGTTGATCGGCCGGCCAGTGTAACGCACGCCGCCGCCGACGGTGATGCCCTTCAAGGCGCCGTCGGAAAACTCATAATTAGATACGAGATTCAGCTTGTGCTCCATCTGTCCTAGCGCGGGCTTGCCATTGGCGAGCGTGAAGTCGGTGAACGTCCGGACATCCAGCGCCGCGAGTTGCGTGGCGATGGTGCCAACCCCGCTGGTCAGGGGCAGCGCCGCATTGGCCTCCCAAGTGGGGCGCCAAAAGGCGATGTAAGCAAAATCCTCTTGCCCGATGTTGGTTTGGGCGGACTTCGATTGGCTGTAATTGAGGAAGACCCGCCAATGCGCGGTGGGGTTGGCGGTGATTTCCACCTCATAGCCTTGGGTGCGGTTATCAAAGGTCCGGCCGGTGCCGCTCTGGACCGTGCCACTCGAAACTTTTTCAGCGAGGGCCAGGGCGCTCCAGATGGGGTTGATCGACGACGCGATGTTGCCGAAATCAAAATCCCTTTCGGCGCTGGTTTGGAAATATTGCGCGGTGATAAAGAGCCGGTTCTTGAACAGATCGAGTTTGAATCCGATGTCCTGGCTCTTGCCTTTCGGGGTGGGCGGACGGGAGAAACCGGCCACATCTGAACTGGGGACATTCAGCCGTCCGCCAAAGCTGGGTAGACCGCTGTTGCCGGCTTGACTATAGGTCAGACCGAGCCACTCGGTCGCTTGCAGCACGCCGCTGAAGGAAACACTGGTGGCGACTGTATTGATGGCCGTCTGGCTGCGGACGGGCGTCGGTATCCCGGAGGCAAACCCGGCCACCGGCATCAACACCGAGGTGGAGGCGTAGTCGTTGCGGTCATCGCGGCTGGTGCCGATGATGGTTTTGATCCGATTTTTCCAGAAGGAGCTTTGCAGCATCCCGATCATGGTCTGGCTGTCGAAACTGTTGAGTATGCCGTTGACGTTGAAGGGAACCAAAGCGGTCGTGTAGCTTCGGCCGCTGAGCGTTTCCGTGATCGTGCCCAGGGCCTGCCGGTTGTAGGGGGCCATCACGATATTGCGGCTCGGTCCGGCGAGGTCGACGTAGGTGCGGCGGAAGATCCGGTTGTTGTTATTGATGGCACTGGTCAGGTTCGGCGCGTTCGTGGAAATGATTTGTTCGCGAACCGCGATTTGAGACAGCTTCGTGAAATCATACTGGTAAACCCCGGCCAGCGTATGCTTGCCCCAGCGCTCGAAGTCTCGCGTGTAGGACAGGACCGCCCGCACCGAATCACTGCGTGTATCATTGAATCCGATCTGCGGCAGACCTTCGACGTAAGTTTTTCCCACATTGGAATTGGCGACACCCGAGGGCAGGGTCGGATTGGTGTCGGCGATGATGGTCCGGGTGTTGGCAGTCTGTGAGTCCGAGTTGACCGTATGACTGTCGGTGCGCATGCCGGCGATTTCCAGATTGAGATCGGGGGTGAACGAGTGGGTCAGGTAGGCCCCCAGGCGGGCGTAGCGCGTGTCGAGGCCAAAGCCCGGCCCATAGACCGACGTTTCCTTGGGCAACACGTTGAAATCGGAGATGGGAACATTTTCGCCATCGATCGCCGTCCAGAGTGTGCTGCGGGTTTTGTTCACCCAGTTGGTCAAAGTGCCCGACGCCGTATCCAATACCATATACGGCACGTTGTTCGCCGCGACCCCGGAGATATGCCGGGCGGCATTGGCGGCTCCCACGTTGCGGCCGGCCGCCGCCCATCGGGTATAGGCATCATACGCTGTGATGGACCGAATGGTGCGCTTGTTTATGTCCGCCTTCTCCACATCGAAATTGAACTCGGTTTGCGGGCCCACGCGCCATTTACCGGTGAGATAGGCACGCTCCGAATCGTTGAACTCATAATTGCGCCAGCTTTCGCGCTGTTCCTTCACGACGGCGACCCGCAGCGAAATCCGCTCACCGATGGCCTGATTGTAGTCGGCATCCTGGCGGAGACCACCTTCCGAGCGGCCCTGCACGCTGGCGGCGAAGGCGTTCTTGCCCAGCAGGGCCCGCTTGTTGGTCACATTGATGAGGCCGCCCGGAGAGCCGATGCCGAACAGGATCGAGTTCGGGCCGCGCGCCTGGTCGATGCGCTCCGTGCTGATGATGTCGGCCGGGAAATCCGATTTGAAAAAATTCACCGCGACGGTGCCGCCCGGGAGGCCGCGCATCCGCAGCGACCGCGTGCTCGATCCCGCCAGAAAGTTCTGCCCCGGGCCGGCATTCTCGCCAAAATCATACTCGGTGCTGAGCATGTAGCGCGCGAGATCGTCGGTGTTCGTGATGCCGACGTCGTTGAGGAATTCCGCAGTAAACGCGGTGGTGGGTGCGGCGACGTCCTTGAGATTGGTCCGGAGGCGACTGCCTCCCAGCGTTGACTGCGCTTGGTAGCCGCGATCTTGGGTCGAGGAGACGGTGAAGGGGGTGAGCTCGACGATTTCCGAATCCGGGGTTTTCCGGGGGGCGTCAGCGGGGGCGGTGGGTGGCGCGGCCTGCCCGGCGGTCTGGGCGCATGCGACAGACGCGGCCCCAGCGAGACCGAGGAGAAACGCGAGCAGGAACACAATTGACGAGCGGGTGATACAGGGAGGCAGGGGCATGGGTCTGGGTGGGTCTGGCGTGGACGGGCGGAGCCGGTTTGGGTCAATTTTTTCCGAACGAGTCGCTGAGAACGAGCGAGCGGACGAGGTCCTTAAAGCCGCTGTCCCGCGTGAAAAGGTTTTTCACGATCGCGTCGAGCACGGCGCGGTCGGCGAACTCCGGTGCCCGGCCGAGCGCGTAGGTGACGAGATGCTGGGCGTCCACCCGCTGGTCCTTGGCGTAGGTCTCCCGCCAGAGGCCGATGGCGTCGAAATGTTCCAGCGCGAAGCCGTGCCCGACATGCAGGCATCGCTGGGAGCATTTGACTCGTGCTGCACACTCGGGTCCTTGGCCCGCATCTGCTGGTGCGCCGCTTCTCTTCGCTGCGCCGGGGCCGACGACCACTTTCGCGTGCGTTCCGTTCGAGGAGTGCGCGCGTTGAACGGCCGAAGCTCTTCGGGGCAAGGCCCTGAAGACAGAAAGGACAACGACATGATCGCTGTTGCCCTCGTGATCGCCTGGTTCGCCGTGGTCGGTCTCGTGTTCATTGCACGAGGTGACTACCGCCAACGCCGGCCGATCCGCTAACGACAGAAAACACCGGTCCGCAGCCGCGAAATCCGGGCCGGTCGTCAAGAGCACGCGGTGCCCGCGTAGGTGTGAGATCTTGTCTTGCTTTCTCGGCATGCGACGACCGGTTCAATTTCCAAATCAGGGTGCGCCCGCGCACCCGTCACTCGTTTTCCTTCTCCTTTGGGGCCGTGCCGGTCCAATCCTGGCCCGTGCAATCCTTCCACCAGGCCCGCCAGACGGCATCCATTTGCTTGACCAACTCCGGCCGCTTTGCCGCCAAGTCATGCGTCTCCGTGCGGTCGGAAGCGAGGTGATACAACTCCCATGTCGGGCCGAGCCGCACGAGCTTCCACGGACCGTCCCGGACCGCGGAGCCTTTGTTGAACTGGAAAAACAACGGCTGGTTGCGCACCACGGCCTCGCCCTTGAAGGCGGGGAGCAGGCTCACGCCGTCCGGGCGCGAAATCGCGGTTTCTGGGGATGCGCCGGGATAGTTGGCCCCGGCGACGGCGGCCACCGTGGGCATGATGTCGATGAGGTGGACCGGTTCGTGATTCCAGTCGCTCCGGGGTTTGATCCCCGCCGGCCAGTGCACCACCAGCGGGGTCGCGATCCCGCCCTCGTGGCTGGTGCTCTTCCATTTGCGCAAAGGGGTGTTGCCGACCGACGCCCAATTCGGGCCGTAACTCACGTAACTCGCCACCGTGCCCATCGGTGCGGCGGGGTCCACATACGCCACCTTGGGGACCTCCGCGCACGCACCGTTGTCCGACAGAAACAGGATCAGAGTGTTCTCGAGTTTGCCCTGTGCTTCCAATCGTTTCAGCAGCCGACCGATATTTTGGTCAACGCGGTCAACCATCGCGGCGTAAATCTCCATGCTGTGCGCTTCTTTTCGGCGCTCTTCTGTCGAGAGCTCCTCCCACTTCGCGGCTTTCCGGCCTGACTCCAGCGGCGGCAATGGCGAAGTCTTCGGATCGATCAGTCCCAGCTGCACCTGGCGTTGGTAGCGGGCCTGCCGCACGGGCTCGTAGCCGGCATCATAGACCCCTTTGTATTTGGCGATATCCTCGGGCCAAGCCTGCAACGGCCAGTGGGGTGCGGTGTAGGCCAAGTAGAGCAGAAACGGTTTGTCCGAATGCTGATACTCGTCCAACCAACCCAGCGCCCGATCGGTGAACGCGTCGGTGTCGTAATATTTGGGGTCTTGGGGAATGAAGTTGGTGAGGTCCGGAGCTCCCGCTACATCGAGGGACCAGCGGTTCGCATCGCCCTTTCTGGCGGGAGCCGGTTGGCCGGGAGCGGGACCGTCTCCCGGATTGAAGTGATTTTGCGCGCCGCCGAGCAGGCCATAGTAGCGGTCAAATCCGCGCGTAACCGGATTGAACTTTGCGTGGTGTTTGCCCGACCACCAGGTGTGGTAGCCGGCCGGTCGCACGACTTCGCCCAACGTGGCGGTATGGGAGAAATTCGTATCCGTCCGCTGAAAATAGACCCCGGTCAGCAAACTGGCGCGGGTGGGATAACACTTGCCGGTGTTATACATCGCGGAAAATTTCAGGCCGTTGGCGGCCAGGCGGTCGAGGTGCGGGGTTCGAATCTCCCCGCCAAAACAACCGAGGTCCGAATAGCCCATGTCATCCACCATAATAATCAGGATGTTGGGCCGGGCGGCCGCGCTCAAACCCGCGACCAAACCGAAGATCAAGCTGAGCCGGGAAAGAAGGGGAAAATGCGACATGGTGGTTGGTTTCGCTGCGGGCAGTGCCGATCAATCGAGTTTCACGACCCAGATATTTCTAAACTGCACCGGGTTGCCGTGGTCCTGCAAAACGATCGGCCCACGGGCCGCTTCTTTTCCACCGACCGTGGGCTGGGGCACGACCACGTCGGGGTGGATCAGGTGGCCATTCAGGCGCACCGTCATCCGGGCATCCGCGGTCTTTTTCCCGTCCGGCGCAAAACGCGGCGCGCGGAAAGCGATGTCGTAGGTTTGCCAGAGACCGGCAGGATAGCCGGCGTTGCGGTCCGGTTCGCGGGTTTTGTAGATGCCACCGCATTCATTGTCGCGGCCATAGAGTCCGAAGCTATCCAAGATCTGCGTTTCATACACGCCATGATGGAGAATGCCGCTGTTCGATCGGCCCTGGCCCGTGGCCTCAGGTTTGTGCGCGAGCTTGAATTCCAGATGCAGCTGGTAGTCCCCGAAACTCTCCTTCGTGCGCAGGTCTTGCTTGTAGCGTTTCCCTTCGCGGTGGGACACGACCTCGAGGGCCGCCGAGTCGGTGACGCGCCACTGGATGGCGTCCGCCGGACTCTGCTTCGCTTCCCAGGCGTCCACACGCGTGCCATCAAAGAGCGCCAGGGCGTCGGCCGGCGCTTTTTCACCCAAGGTGGGTGACGGAACGAAAGGGACTTTCTTGAGAGTGAACTCGCCGGGCTCGCCGCCTGTCAGGTTCCCGGTCATCGTGGTGTCTGTGGCCTGCCCCGTCCCCGGTCTGGTCAAGGGCGCGACGCCGTCCGATGGCACGGCGGTGAGGACCAGTTTATCCGGCCGCGCGGTGCCGTGAAAAACCCAGAGCGCCGCTTTACGCGGGTCCGCTTCCGCCCGAAAAGTCACTTCATAGTGATGCTTATAGGCGATGACGGTCGCATGCACCGGCTGCGTCTTCGCGGCGGTCTTCAGCGTTCCCGCCCAGTTCCCGGTATAGAGGTCCGGGAGCGTTCCAAAATCGGCCGCGCGCAAAACCAGCGCGACGGACAAACCCAAGGCGAGAGTGCCGGAGTGGAAAAAATTCATCGGGTGTCGGGGAGTGCACTCAGGCCAACGTGTAGTAGTGCGCCCATTCGGCGCGCGGTTTCGCGCCGGCGAGCAGAAAGTTTGCCTCATCGTTGCCGATGAATCGCTTCGTCTGCGGATCGAAGCGGAGTTCCACGTTCAGGTATTCTGCAATCATGCCGAGGTTCAGCACCTGGGTCAGTTCACCGCTCACGCTGAAAGGGGACGTGGTCGTGGTGTTGCCGAGGCAGGCTTGGACGAAGCTGGTGCCATGGGTGTATTCCGGCCGCGGGGCTTTGACGGCGTCCCACTTTTCCAGCATGACTTTCCGCGGGTAAATCCGCGAAGCATCGCCGTGGTGCCCGCGCATGATCACATAGTCGCCTTGCTGCCGATGCAGGAGAGTCCCGGCCTCGCCCATCGCGGGCCGCTTGGTGGAGTTGTCCTCCTGGAGATCGGCGTATTTTTCGTCGAAGAGCGGGTGGCAATCGGCGCCGGCTTTCCACATCAGTTCCACGGCGGGTGAGCCGGGACCTCGCGCCGGAAACTGAAAGCGAATATGCGAGGTCTGAGGAAAGATGATCTTGTTGTAGTCGTCCAAACGAACCGGCGAGACCGCAGTGGGCAGGCCCAGATTCAAGTAATGATGGACGAAATCAATGATGTGGCAGCCCCAATCCCCAAACATGCCACAGCCGTAGCGATGAAATGCCCGCCAACCGAAAGGATGATAGAGGGAGTTGAACGGAGTCACGGCCTGCGGCCCGCACCAGAGATTCCAATCCGCAAACGTGGCCGGAATTTTTTCTTCGGGCGGATAAGCGGAGATGCGTTTCTCGGCCTGCATGAACCACAGTGAGGGTTCCTTCCACGCCTCGATCTTGTGCACGTCCGCGGTCAAACCCGCCGCCGCCATTTGCTTGAACTGGGCGGCGCCCGAGGAGGTGTGCCCTTGGTTACCCATTTGGGTCACCACTTTGAATTTCCGCTCCGCCCGCATGAGAATTTCCGCTTCGGCGAACGTATGGGTCAGCGGTTTTTCCACGTAAACGTGCTTGCCCAACGACATGGCGTGGATGGCCGCGACAAAATGGGTGTGGTCCGGCGTCACGACGCTCACGGCGTCGATATCCTTTCCCATCTTGTCCAGCATCACCCGGAAATCCTCGAAGCGGCGCACGTCCGGCCAGGTTTGCAGATTGCCTTCGATTTTCCGCGAGCCCTGAAAATCGAGGTCACAAAAAGCCACGGGCACCGCGTGGCCATCGCTGGTGAGGCTCGGGATGGCCCCGGCAGCGCGACCACCGACGCCGATGCACCCCAGGTTGATCCGCCGGCTGGGTGGCAGGGTGGGATTGTCGGCCGCGCGCGCCGCCGTGAGGTAGGCCGGCAGAAAGGTGAAGCCGAAGGCGGAGGCCGCTGATTTTTTCAGGAAACTCCGGCGGGAGCGGTGTAGCGTGTGGTTCATGCTGATCGTTGGTGCGGTAGGGGCTGGAGTGGGCGGAGCGGCTGCGACCGGGGCGGTGGGTAAATGGAGGGCGGTGACGCAACGATTCAGTCCAAGTCCGGCGCGGCCGCCGCGTTCTGCTTCGGAATTATTTTTCCGCTGAAATCGACATTGCTGTAAGTGTGATACTGCCACTTTTCCGGATCGAAGGATGGATTGAGCACCGGCATTTGCGCACCGGTTTCCTTGAGCCAGGCATGAAGCTTCGCCTTTAGTTCGGCGGTCTTTTCCGGCAGGGCCTGCGCGAGGTCGCGCTTTTCCGAAATGTCGTCGCGGATGCGGTAGAGTTCGTAGCGTTCGCCGGGGATGATTTTTTTGTAATCATTTTCCTGCACCGAATCGCCGTGGAAGTAGATCAATTTGAACTCATCGGTGCGGATCAGGCTGCTGGGCGTTTTGTTGTAATGCGGAATGTAGAGCGGCGCGTGCAGGTAGATGGCTTCGCGCTCGAAGCCGCCGCGCCCATCGACGAGGGGCAGCAGGCTTTTCCCGTCGAGCGGATAGCCGCCGACGCTGCCTCCGGCGATCTCCATCAGGGTGGGGAAAAGGTCGACCACATGGACGGGTTTTTCGATTTCCTGGCCGGCCTTTATTTTCTCCGGCCAATGAACAATGAGCGGCACGCGGATGCCGCCCTCATATTCGGAACCCTTGCCGCGCCGAAGGGGTGAGTTGTCCCAGACCCGGGTCAGACCGCCATTGTCCGACATAAAGATCACGAGGGTCTCCCGCCCGAGCTGCAGCCGCGCGATGCCCGCCAGCAGGACGCCCATGCTTTCATCAAGGTATTCGATCATGGCCAGGAAGTCGGCCACGGGACGGTCTTCGAGCTTGGGCTGGGGACCGCCGGAGCGTTTGTAACCTTTGGCCACATATTTTTGAATCAGCCGCTCCGGTGCCTCCACTTTGGTGTGCACGGTGTGGTGGGCGAGGTAGGCCAGTGCGGGCCGGTCGCGATGGGTGTCGAGGAAGTGCAGAACCGCATGGGTATGCTCCATGACGCTTTTCTCGTCCGGATCTGCTTTGAAATTCTTCCCCGGCTGCATGAGTTCCCAGCCCCACTGGGCAATAAAACCGGCGGCGCCCAAGTCGCGCTTTTCCGGACCTTTCTCGGCAACATCCACGTGCCACTTGCCGACTTGGCCGACATGGTAGCCGGCTTGACCGAGCATCCGCGCCACGTTCATCGCCGACTTGTCCAGTTTGAGATTGCCTCGATTTAGTGGACATAGACATCCGCGTTGACGGGTAGCTGTTTGGTCGCTTCCGAGGACAGGAGCCGAAGAGCTTGCCGCAGGAAGCGACCAAACAGCGGAGGGCACGGAGTCGGCCGGTTCGGGCGACA
>JAUYAK010000085.1 GCA_030693515.1 Opitutaceae bacterium | reverse complement strand
TCGCCCGAACCGGCCGACTCCGTGCCCTCCGCTGTTTGGTCGCTTCCTGCGGCAAGCTCTTCGGCTCCTGTCCTCGGAAGCGACCAAACAGCTACCCGTCAACGCGGATGTCTATGTCCACTAAATCGAGGCAATCTCACGGTTTAGTTGGGATGGTGAGCCCCAAACTTTTTGAGCGAGCTATCACCGCCGTCTCACCTATCCGGCTCATAGCTGATAGTGGAGCAGTCGCAGTGGTTTTTGTGAGTCTAATCATCTTGGCTGGAGCCGTGATTTTTATCGGCGCCGCACGCGCCCTGCCGACGTTGCTTAAATTGGGCATTACCATCCTCGCGCTCTCGCTGATATTCGGCCTCATGTCGCTGCGTTGAAGTCCACCGCTCACCGGCGAGACGCTCGATTCGCTCACGGAGCGGCTGCGCGCGCAGGGCAAGCAGCGGGATGGCGCATCGTAACGCGCCGGCCACTCCGCCCGAAAGTCGCGCTTGCCGAATCAGCCCCCTTGGCCCCCACTTTGGCCATGAACGAATTGGTTTTCGATGTGACACAGGAGGCCGACGGCGGCTTCGTGGCTGAGGCACTCGGCGAAAGCATCTTCACCGAAGGCAACACGTGGGACGAATTGCGCGCCAACGTGCGCGAGGCGGTCGCGGCCTTTTATTTCGACCGGCCCGCGCCGCACCGCATCCGGCTTCATCTGGTGCGCGACGAGGTGCTCGCGGCGTCCTGATGAAGCTGCCGCGCGATGCCAGCGGGCGGGACGTGGTCTAACCCTGATCATTCACCTCGACCAGTCCAAGGCATGGCTCACGGAGCACACAGAATTCCGACACAGAGTTCACAGAGCCAAACACGCTGTCTACTCCGTGGCCTCTGTGTCTGGAATCCGTGCCCTCTGTGAAAAAAATGCCCACATTAGGGTGAAATATTCGGGCTAAGTGTTGTGCCGCGATTGGGGCATTCGCGGTTAGCGCAAGCTTGCCGAGTTTCCTTTTCGCGCAGTCGGAGATAGAATGCCTTGAACATCGCGTCGTGACGGATGCCCGCTTGGTCGCTTGCGCCCCAACGGCCGCGCCTCCAACGTCCCGGCGCTCATGAAATTCACCCCCGCCAAACCACCGCTCACCGGCGAGACGCTCGATTCGCTCACGGAGCGGCTGCGCGCGCAGGGGGAGCCGGCGTTCCGGGCGAAGCAGATCCTCGACTGGCTCTACAAGAAGCGCGTCCGTTCGTGGGACGAGATGAGCAACCTCTCCAAGCCGCTGCGCACCTGGCTCGCCGGGACGTTTGAGCTCATGCCGGCGACCCTCGTGCTGAACAAGCAGTCCGAGGACGTGACCGACAAGCTCCTCCTCGGGCTCGGCGACCGCTCGCTGATCGAGACGGTGATCATCCGCGTGCCGCAGGAGGGCGTGGGCGTCGAGCATTCGCGCAAAACGATCTGCATCTCGACGCAGGTGGGTTGCGCGATGGGCTGCGTGTTTTGCGCGAGCGGGCTCGCCGGCCTCAAGCGCGACCTCAGCGCCGGCGAGATTGTCGCACAGCTTTTGCAGGTCTGCTACCGCGAGGATGCGCGCACGCCGCGCGCGCGGATGGAGCTGGCCTCGTTCGACAACATCGTGGTCATGGGCATGGGCGAGCCGCTCGCCAACTACGACGCCACGATCCTCGCCCTCACCATCCTCAACGCCGAGTGGGGCCTCGGCTTCGGCGCGCGCCGCATCACGATCTCCACGAGCGGGCTCGTGCCGAAAATCCTGAAGCTCGCCGAGGAGAAGCTCGGCTTCCGCCTCGCGATTTCGCTTCACGGCGCGACCGACGAGGTCCGCGAGAAAATCATGCCGGTGAACAAGGCCTTCCCGCTCGCAAAACTGATTCCGGCCGTGCAGGCGTTCAACGAGAAGCATGGCCGCATGGTCACGCTGGAATTTATTTTAATCGAAGATGTGAACGACATGCTCCCGCAGGCGGAGAAGCTGCGCGACATCGCGCGCGACCTGCACGCGCACGTGAACCTGATCCCCTACAACACCGTCGAAGGCCTGCCGTGGAAGCGCCCGAGCCTCACGCGGCAGGAGCGCTTTGCCGACGTGCTGCGCGCCGCGCGCATCTCGGTCACGCTCCGCCGTGAAAAGGGCCACGACATCGACGCCGCCTGCGGCCAGCTCCGGCTGAAGACGGAGCTGGATCGCGAAGGTGCGGTTGCCGCGGCGGTGCCGGTGGCGTGAGCGACGAATCGCCTCTCGACTGATGAATCTTCCGGTCGATCGTAGGGCCCGACCTTGGTCGGCGCCTCGGGGCGTTCACGCCGGCCCGAGCAAGCTCGGGCCCTACGGCCGAGTCGTTGCCGCATAGCATTGATCTCACGATGGACGCCTTTGCCACGCTCGCCTCGTTTGCTCTGCTGCTCGCTGGCCTGCTCCTGCCTGGCGCGATGCTGATGCGGGCACTGCGCGTGCCGGTCACGGTGGCGACGTGTTTCGTCGGATCGGCGGTGGCGCTGTATGTGAGCGTGCTCGCGTTGCAGATTTGTGGCGTGCCGATTTCGCTCGCGACGATGGCGGCGGGGCTGGCGCTGATCTCAGCCGTAGCGGCGGGCGTCTCTGCCTGCCGCGGTTCGACGAACGACCCCGAACGGCGGGCAGGGACGCCCGCCGCTACGCAGATGCGGACTGCTTGGAACTTGTTTGGCGGATGGACGCCGCTCTACGCCCTCTTCTGGATCGCGGTGCTGCTGCGGGTGTGGCACGCGCCGCTCAACGGCCCCGACATCGAGTTTCGCTGGGGCTGACTCGCGGAGCAGATGCTCGCGCGCGGCTCGCTGGATTTTTATCCGCCGCGCTCGGCCGGGGATTTTTTCGACTACTTCTGGGCGGAGAGCATCCCGCCGGGCGTGGCGGCGCTGCATGCGTGGGCGTTTGCGTGCGCGGGCGGCGCCAAGGCGGCGTGGACCATCCCGGCCTCGCTGCTGCAACTCGTCGCGCTGCATGAAATCATCTGGCGGACGGCGCAGCATTTCGGCCACGAGCGGGCGGCGCGGTGCGCGTGTCTCGCGGCGGCGGCGTGCCCGCTGCTCACCTGGGCGGTGCTGCTCGGGCAGGAGACGGGCCTGACGGCGCTCGCGCTCGCGGGCCTCGCGTGGGCGCTCATCGCGTGGCGCAACAACCACAGCGGCGGCTGGGCCGCGCTGGCCGGGGTGTTTGCCGTGCTCGGCGCGAGCGCACGCGACTACGGCCTCGTGTTTCCCGTGCTCGCTGCGGCGGGGTGGCTCGCGTTTCGCGCGGACCGGCGGACGTGGCTCGAGTTTGCGCTCGTCGCGGGGCTGGCGCTGGTCTGGCCGCTGCGGACGTGGCTCCTGACGGGCAATCCCTTTCACAGTCTCGCGGTCGGCGGGGTTTTCCCGGTCAACGAGCGCTTCGTCGCGTGGGCCGAGGCCGAGGCGGCGACGCTCGGGCTCGGGTGGGCCGAAGCTGGGCGCTATCTGCTGCTGCTCGCGCCGGCCGCGGTGTTTGGCTGGGGCTGGCTCGTGGTCACGGCATTGCGGCGCGGGCGCGCGGCGTGGTGGGGCCTCGCAGCCGTGGCGGTCGTGCTAGCGCTGTGGGCCGGCACGGTGCGCTCGACGAATGGCGGGCTTTTCTACACGCTTCACGTCGCGGCGCCGGCGCTGGCGATCGGGTGCATCGCGGCGGGCGAGGCGCTGGCGGCGACGGCGTGGGCGCGCGGCCGGCTCACGTGGCTCGCGCCGGCGCTGCTCGGTGCGCTGCTGCTGGCCAACCTCCGCCCCACCCTCGCGCTGCCGCTCAACCACGTTCGCACCCCGTGGCGGGAGTGGCCGACCTTCGCGGCGAGCCCGGCATGGGCGACGGGGCTGGACGACGAAACCATGGCCATCGTGGCGCGCGCCCGCGCGACGCTGCCGGCGGGCGAGAGCGCGAGCGTGCTGGCCGATGCGCCGGGCTTTCAGCGGCGCTTGGCCCCGCTGGGGATCGATGTGCTGCCGCTGTGGAGTCCGCACGTGGACTGGTTGTTTGACCGCTCGCTTTCGGGCGAGGCGCTGGTGCGGGCCTGGCGCGAGTCCGGCGTGCGCTTCGTCATCGTCTCAAAAGGGCAGCCCAACCTCGATTTCTTCAATCGTCGTTCCCGCTGGCAAGACGCGCCGCTGCGGGCGGACTTTGTGGGCGAGACGCCGCGGGCGGCGGTATTTGCCTTGCGTGCGCGCGAGTAAGCCCGCCCGCTGCGCGCGATGCAATTTTCGCTTGCCGAGCCGGCGCTTGGTTTATTTTACCCGACGCTCCCGGTGGAACCATGTCGGCTTCAGGCCGTCATTCCCGGCTCCCCGCTCCCCTCCCAACTTACCGATTCGCTCCATGATTGAAGTCAAAGGCCTCGTCAAAACCTACGGCGCCAAGCGCGCGGTCGATGGCATCACCTTTTCGGTGAAGCGCGGCGACATCCTCGGCTTCCTCGGCCCCAACGGCGCCGGCAAGTCGACCACGATGAAGATGATCACCGGCTTTCTGCGGCCGGATGCCGGCACGGCCACGGTCGATGGCGTCAACGTCGTCGACGACCCGGTCGCCGTGAAGCAAAAGCTCGGCTACCTGCCCGAGAGCGCCCCCGCCTACCCGGAGATGACCGTCGAGGAGTTCCTCGGCTTCATCGCCGAGGTCCGCGGCTTTCGCGCCACGGACGCCAAACAGGCGCAGGTCGATCGCGCAATTAAGCTCACGCACCTCGGGCCCGTGCGCCACCAGACCATCGAGACGCTCTCCAAGGGCTTCAAGCAGCGCGTCGGCTTCGCCCAGGCCCTCCTCCACGATCCTGCGGTGCTCGTGCTCGACGAGCCGACCGACGGCCTCGACCCGAACCAGAAGAACGAGGTGCGCACCCTCATCAAGAACATGGCCGTCGAAAAGGCCGTCATCCTCTCGACGCACATCCTCGAGGAGGTCGATGCCATCTGCAACCGAGTGATCATCATCTCGCAGGGCCGCGTCGTCGCCGACGAGACGCCCGCCCAGCTCCGCGCCCGCAAGCCCGGCGCGCGCATCGATGAAATCTTCCGCACGCTGACCCACGGCGATATCTGAGCGGAAGAACGCGAGACCTGGAAGAACGCAAGGGAGCGAGACCCTCGTCAGCCATCCTCCAAGTCTCCCACGTCTTCCTCTCTTCCCTCTCTTCTCATCTTCCGAGTTTTCCTCCCCTGCCATGCGCCAAATCTGCCCGATCTTCAAACGCGAGTTCCTCGGCTACTTCCGGTCGCCCGTCGCGTATGTGTTCCTGATCGTCTTCCTGTTCGCCTCCGTGGGCCTCGCCTTCTTTGCCGGCGGGTTCTTCAAGGGCGGCGTCGCCACGCTCGAGAGCTACTTCGTCTTTCACCCGTGGCTCTTCCTCTTTCTCGTGCCCGCCGCCGGCATGAGGCTCTGGTCCGAGGAGAAGCGCGCCGGCACCGTCGAGCTCCTCTTCACGCTGCCCATCACGACGCTTGAGGCCGTGCTCGGTAAATTTGCCGCCGCGTGGGCCTTCCTCTCGATCGCGATTTTACTCAGCTTCCCGATGGCGCTCACGCTCGGCTACCTCGGCGCGCCCGACTGGGGCGTGATCATCAGCGGCTACGCGGGCAGCATTTTGATGGCGGCCGGCTACCTCGGCGTGTGCTCGCTCATGTCGGCGCTCACCAAGAACCAGGTCATCAGCTTTGTCCTCAGCGTGTTTGTCTGCGTGCTGCTGGTGCTGCTCGGCACGAGCATGTTCTCGGGCTTCCTGACTGGCTTCCTCGGCCTGCCGGTCGGCGTCTCGGACCTCATCGCCAATTTCAGTTTCCTGACCCATTTCGACGCCTTCACCAAGGGCATCATCGATCCCAAGGACCTGATTTTCTTCGTCTCGCTCACCGCCCTGACGCTCTTCCTGAACGTCGTCGCCCTGGAGCGCTAACCCTCTCGCTGCCGCCGCCATGAAATCCGGAAGCAAAACCATCGCCATCGTCCTCCTCCTCGTCGGGCTCGTGCTCGTCAATTACCTCGCCTCGTCGATTCCCGTGCGGATCGATGCGACCGCGGAGTCGATCTACTCCCTCTCCGACGGCACCAAGCGCATGCTCGGCAAGCTCGAGGAGCCGTTGGCCATCGACCTTTATTTTTCCAAGGACGCCAGCGGCCTCCCGATCAACTACAAGAACTACGCCGCGCGCGTGCAGGAGATGCTCCGCCAGTATGTGCGCGCCTCGCGCGGCAAGCTGACGCTCAACGTCATCAACCCCCGGGCCGACACGCCCGAGGAGGAAAAGGCCACGGCCGCCGGCCTGCAGCAGCAAGTCGCGCAACAAGGCGGCGAGCCGTTCTTCTTCGGCCTCGTCGTCACGCAGGCCGACCAGCAAAAGAACGTCCCGGCCTTCACTCCGCAGCGGGAGCAGTTCCTCGAGTATGACCTCTCGAAGCTCATCTATAGCGTGCAGCAGCTCGACAAGCGAAAGCTCGGTCTGATCACCAGCCTCCCGCTCCAGGGCACGAGCCCGCAGGAGATGCAAATGATGATGATGATGCGCCGCCAGCCGCAGCCCTCGCAGATGGTCATGGAGGAACTCGCACAGTCCTTCGCTATCACGACCGTCGAGGCGTCGGCCACCGAGCTGCCCGCCGGGCTCGACGCGCTCTTCATCGCGCATCCGCAGAACGTCTCGCCGAAGCTTCAGTTTGCGATCGACCAGTTCCTGCTCGGCGGCAAGCCGGTGTTCCTCGCGGTTGATCCGTCGTCGCAACACTTCAAGCGCCAGAGCAACCCGCAGCAGCAGATGATGGGACAGGGTCCGCAGAACGTCTCCAGCGACCTTCCCACCCTGCTCTCCGCCTACGGCATTCAATACGATGCGCAGAAGGTCGTCGGCGATCTGGAGAACGCCACCACCGTCACCACCGGCGGAGGCGGCACCGCGCGCTACCCGATCTGGCTCAGCCTGCGCGGCAAGGAGGCCTTCAACCAAAAGTCTCTGCCCACGGCGCAGCTCAACTCGGCGATGTTCATCGAATCCGGCAGCCTCGCGAAGCGTGAGGGCGCCGATGTCACCTTCACGCCGCTCGTCGAGACCTCGGCGCAGGCGGGTGACATTGCGAGCCTGATGCTCCAGTTTGCCCAGCCCGACGACGTCGCGAAGCAGATTACGCCCAGCGGCAAGAAGACCATCGCTGCGATGGTGACCGGAAAATTCAAGACCGCCTTCCCCAACGGCGCGCCCGCCGACGACAAGCCGGCCGATCCCACAAAGCCCGAGGAGAAGAAGGAAGAGCCGAAACCCGCGGCCGATTCGCTCAAGGAATCCAAGACGACCTCGATGCTCTTCGTCATCGCCGACACCGACTGGCTCTTCGACGACTACTCGGTCCGGAAATATAATTTCTTCGGCCAGACCGCCGCACAACCGATCAACGACAACCTCGCCTTCGCGGCCAACACCGTCGAGTTCCTCGGCGGCTCGCAGGACCTCATCTCGATCCGCAGCAAGGGTTCCTCGCTCCGCGAGTTCACCGTCGTCCGCAAGATGGAGGCCGAGGCCCAGAAGCAGTATCAGTCGAAGCTCACCGACCTCGATGCCCGCCTCCAGGACGTGCAGAAAAAGCTGACTGATCTCCAGGGCAAGAAGGGCGAGGGCAACCGCCTCATCGCCACGCCCGAGATGGCCAAAGCCATCGAGGATTTCCAGAAACAGCAGGCCAAGATCCGCGGCGAGCGCCGCGAGATCCGCCTCAAGCTCCGCGAGTCCATCGACGCGCTCGAGAACAAGCTCCTCGTGATTAACCTCCTCGCCACGCCGCTGCTCGTGGGCCTCTTCGGCTTCTGGTTCTACCGCAGCCGGAAACTCTAACCGCCACCGCCTACCATGAGACTCAAGACTCTGCTCGTCTCCATCCTCGTGCTCGCCGGGCTGTCGGTCGTCGCGTATATCGCCACCCGCCCGGAAGCCCCCAAGTCCGCCGACGCGCGCCTCAACCAGCCGCTCGTCGCCGCCTCCGCCATTGAGAAGGCGATGAAGCTCCGCATCGCCGACGGCGGCAAGACCGTCGAACTCACCCGCCAGGCCGACGGCACGTGGCGCGTCCCGAGCTATTTCGACTTCCCAGCCGACTTCAACAAGCTCTCCGGTTTCGTCAGCAATCTCACCGACGCCAAGGTGCAGCGCCTCGTGACCACGAGCCCGGAGCGCATCGCCCGCCTCGATTTCAAGGATACGAAGATCGAGCTGCTCGACGCCGTCGACAAACCCATCGTCTCCCTCGTGCTCGGCAAGAACCCCGAGAGCGGCGCCGGCCGCTTCGTCCGCTACGGCGACGAAGCGAAGGCATATCTCGCCAGCCTCAGCGCCTGGCTCGACACCGAGCCGAAGAACTGGGCCAACGCCGAACTCCTCGCGCTCAAGGCCGACGACATCGCCAAGATCGAGATTCCGTTTGCCGACGGCCCTGCCGTCACCCTGTCGCGCGCCAAGAAGGAAGATCCGTGGACCGCCGAGAACACCCCCGCCGGCCAGCGCGTGAAAGGCGACCGCATCTCCACCGTGCTCTCCTCCATCGGCACCCTGCGCTTCACCGAAAGCACGCCCCTCGACGACGCCAACGCCAAGGCCGCGGCGGCGAACCAGCGCATGTTCAAGGTCGAGACCTTTGACAAGAAGACCCTGACAATCGCGATGGGCCGCAAGCCCGAGGAAAAGAAGCTCAAACCGCCCGCGCCCACCGCCGACGGCAAATCCGGCCCCGCTGCCCTCGGCAGTGTCACCGATCTTATCAAGAAGGAGGAGAAGCCGGACGAAGCGAAGAAGGACGACAAGCCGCTCGCGCCCGAGTTTGAGACCATCCCGGCCGGCCCTGTCTTCGTCAGCATCACGCACGGCGACGCCAGCGCGCCCGTGAATGCGCTGATGGCCAAGCGTGCCTTCCAGATTTCCGACTACACCTTCACCGGCCTGCCACAGAAGGCAGAAGAACTCTTCGAACCTGCGCCAGCTCCCGTGCCCGCACCAGCTCCGGCTGCCAGCGGCGAGAAAAAGGACGCCGAGGACAAGAAACCGGCCGTGACGAAGTAGCCCTCCGATCGGCGCTAGTGGTTGCGGTGCGCCTTGGTCAGCGCCTGCGCCAGGGCGATTTCCACCTTGTTGCGAGCTGCGCTGATGTTCAGGCGCAGGGCCTTCCTCGCCGCATCGGGATTTTTCTTCACGACGGCTTCAAGCACCGCGAGGTGCTCGCCGGCCGTCGCCTGCACCCGGTGCGGCGTGGTAATCACGACGAGCCGCACGAAGCGCAGCCGCTCGTTGATGTCCTCCAGTGCCTCGATGATGTAGGGGTTGCCCAGCTCCCGTGCGAAACCGAGGTGGAACGCCTCGTCGGCCCGCACCAACTCAGTGCCGTCGACCGGCGCATCCGCCCGGATGCCGAGCAACGGCTGCCATTTCGCACGCGTGCGCGCCACGAGATCGTCCGACACGCCGGTGGCCGCGACCCGCTCAATCGTGAAGAGCTCAAGCGCGAGCCGGAAATCGTAGAGTTGGTGGATGCCATCCACATCCGGCTGTTTGACGTAGCAGCCTTGGTTGGGCACTTGGTCCACCAGCCCCTGCTCGGCCAAGGCGCGCAACGCCTCCCGCACCGGGATGCGGCTCGCGGAAAACTCCTCGCATAGCACCTGTTCGCCCAGGTGGCGTCCGGGCGGGTAGTGCCAGTTCAGGATCCGCTCGCGCAAAGTGCGCAGGATCTGCACGGCGAGCTGGCTGGGTGGCGGTGGCGGAGCGTCGGCCAACGTGGTTTTCGCAGAGTAAGAATCAGGGGAATTCGCGCGGCGAGCCATCGCAGGTAAGGAAACTGCGCCCCTCGATGACAGGCAAGGGCAAGATGCATACGGTTGTGTATACATAATTGTATTCGATGTGGCATGGGCACTGCTTTTCAGACCCCGACCCCGCCGCCTCCCGTTCCTCCACACCAATCCGTCCAGACCGCTCCGTCGATGCATGCTCAACCTCCTCCGCCCATGACCTTCCGCGCCCGGCGCCCCCTATCGGGCGCCCCGTCGCTGCTTCTCGCCGCCTGCGCCTCCTTGTGCTCGCTCTGCGCGCAAACCGCACCAGGCGACAACATCGTCACGCTGGAAAAATTCATCGCCTCCGCCAAGGCCGATGACCTCTACGACGTCCTCCCGGCCCGCGAGAGCGCCAGCCTCTTCGGCGTGCCGCGCCCGCTCATCGACACGCCGCGCTCGATCACCGTCATCGAGAGTTCGCTCACCGATCTTTTCAGCATCCGCACAGTCAACGATTTCGTTGCCGTCACGGCCGGCTCCTTCACCGGAAACTACTTCGGCGTCCCCGGCGCCCTCGATGTGCGCGGCGAACGCGCCGACAACTTCTTCCGCGGTTTCCGCCGCATCGAGAACCGCGGCAACTTCCCCACCCCCATCGCGAGCACCGACTACACCGAGATCGTGAAGGGTCCGCCTCCGCCCATCTACGGCGGCGGCAAGGTCGGCGGCGTGCTCAACTTCATCCCCAAGACCGCGAAGAGCAAAACCGCCAAGTTCATCGAGAAGCCCGTCGGCGTCGCCAGCGCCACCTTCGGCACCTACGGCAAGAAAACCGGCAGCCTCGAATACGGCGCGCCGTTTTCCCTCTTCGGCAAAAAATCCGGCGCCTACGTCTTCGTGCAGCACGAGGACTCCGACAGCTACTACGACAACATCTATAACAAGGGCACGCTCGTGCAGCTCGCAATCGACACACAGCTCACCAGCGATGTGCTGCTCGAATACGGCTTCATGGCGCAGCGCGCCGACCTCAACCAGAGCCTCGGCTGGAACCGCGTCACCCAGCGCATGATCGACACGGACGGCGAATACCTCGCGGGCCGCCCCGCGCTGAACCTCGACACCAACGGCAACGGATTTCTCAGCCCCGCTGAGCTCAACGCCTACGCCTTGGAGCAGTTCGCCTTCGCGAATCCGTTTCCCTACCTCGCGCTGTCCGCCAATCAGCGCGCCGCCTTCGCCCTCGATCCCGCCACGGTGCGCACGGTGAAGCTCAGCCATCACACTGTGCAGGCCGAGATGATCGACTTCTCCAAGACCGACAGCTTCACCGGCTATTTCGACCTCACGAAGAACTTCGCCGACGGCACGGCGCTGAAGAACCAGTCGTTCTACGACTTCATGAACCACACGAAGTATTCGAGTTACGGCTTCACCGCCGACTACCTCGCGATGGTCTTCGAGAACAAGACCACGTTCACCCTCAGCGCCAAGCCCACCGCCGACAGCACGCTCGACGGCGTCTTCGGCCTCTCGTGGCGCTACTCCAGCGGCGACGAACGCGAGTCCCGTGGCCGAGGCTACCAAGTGCTCGACCGCCGCGACATTTCCGTCCCCGCCACCGCCAACACCCGCTTCGAAGGCGCCCACACCGGCAGCGGCAACGTGCCCTACAACTGGCGCCAAATCGGGGCGTTCTCCGATCTGGGACTCTTCGGGCTCGTGGACGCCATGTTCTCCAAGCGCCTCGGCTTCATTGCCAGTGCCCGCTGGGACCGCTACAACGCGCACACCAACGGCACCGATCTCGGCTCCGTCTATGGCTACGCGAGCGACAAGGACAACGCCCTCACTTACAACGCCAGCCTCACCTACAAGCTCGACGGCCTCAGCCCCTACTTCACCTACGCCACTTCGCGTTACGTCGAGTTGGGCCAGGGCGGCATGATCGACCGTCTCAATCTGGGCGGCGACACTTGGCTGCAAGATTCCAAAATCACCGAAGCCGGCCTCAAGGGCACGCTGCTCAGGGCCAAGCTCTTCACCTCGATCGCCTACTACCAGCAGGAGAAGACCGCGTTCAATCCCACCGCCGGAAGCTTCGACAAATACAAGTCGAAGGGCCTCGAGGTCGAGGCGCGCTTCGCCCCCACCCGCTCCCTCAGCTTCACCGGCGCCGCCACCTGGCAGCGCACCGATCTGCAGAACCCGCCGTTTTTCCTCGGCGTCCCGCCCGGTGCCCTCGGCCTCAATCCCGCCGAAACCTACGGCGGCCGCTTCGTCGCCGTCGGCGGCGGCATCGGGGTGAAGTCGCCCATCCAAGCCCCGACTCCTCAGCGCGTCTTCTCGGTCAACGGCACCTACACCTCCCAGCAAGGCTGGGGCCTGTCGCTCGGCGGCACCTATGTGTCGTCCTTCTACTCCGGCTATCTCCAGCAGGTGCGTCTGCCGGCCTACTTCGTCACGCGTGGCGCGCTCTTCTACAACCGCGGCCCGTGGTCGTTCCGGTTCAACGCGAACAACATTTTGGACGAGCGCTACTACACGCCCCAATTCCTCTTCTGGGATGTCTTCGTCAGCCCGAGCATCGGGCCCACCGCCGACCTCACGGTCAGCTTCAAGTGGTGACGCCAGGTTCGCCTTTCGCCCTCGGCTCGCCGCGTCAGCGGCGGGCCGAGTCATGGTCCGCCCCCTGCTAACCTCTCCCAGCATGACCGAGATCAACCCGCCCGCCGTCGTCGCCGAACTGGCTTCGCTCCACGACGCCTATGAGCGCGCGCTAGCCGCCAACGACGTCACCGCCCTCACCGCGTTCTTCTGGGACTCGCCGCACACCGTGCGCTACGGCGTCAACGAGCACCTCTACGGCGCCGACGCCGTCGCCGCTTACCGGCAGGCCTCCGCGCCCGTTTTCACCGAGCGCACCCTGCTGCGCCGCGCCATTCTCGCGATTGGCCCGGACACGGCCTCAATCATGAGCGAGCTGGCGCAAAAAATCTTCGGCCAGCCGCGCCACAGCCGGCAGTCGCAGGTCTGGGTGCGCTTTCCCGGCCTCGGCTGGAAAATCGTCACCGCCCACGTCTCCAACGCCCTCACCGCGCCCGCGAGCCCCGCCACGTGGGATGCCTACGTCGATCAATCGGCCGCCGCCCTCGGCCTCCCACTCGATCCCGCCCACCGCCCCGGTGTGATCCTCAGCCTGCAACGCACCTCGGCGATCGCGGCGCCACTGCTCACGTTTCCTCTCCCCGGCGAGCCCGACCTCGCCCCGATCTTCACGCCATGAGCGCTGATTTATCTTCCGCCAGCGCGGTCGACATCTTGCGCGCCGTGCGTGAGCGGCGGACCACTGCGCGAGGCGTCGTCGAAGTCGCACTCGCGCAGGCCGCCGCCACGCATGGCGCGCTCAACGCCTTCACGCTGATCACCGCCGATCGCGCGCGGGCCGAGGCCACCGCCGTTGATGCCGCGCTGGCCGAGGGGCGTGATCCCGGCCCGCTCGCGGGCGTGCCCTACGCCGTGAAAAACCTCTTCGATCTGGCGGGTGTCGTCACCGTCGCCGGATCCAAAATCAACCGCACCAACCCGCCCGCGGTCGAGGACGCTACCTGCGTCGAACGCCTCCGCCGCGCCGGCGCCGTCTGCCTCGGCGCACTCAACATGGGCGAATACGCCTACGACTTCATCACCGACAACGCGCACGACGGCTCCACGCATAACCCCCATGACCTTGCTCGCTCCGCCGGCGGCTCCTCCGGCGGTTGCGGCGCTGCCGTCGCCGCCGGACTCGTGCCGCTCGCGATCGGCACGGACACGAATGGCTCCATCCGCGTCCCCTCCTCGTTCTGCGGCATCTGGGGCTTGAAGCCTACCTACGGACGGCTTTCTCGCGCCGGAAGTTTTCCGTTTGTGGACAGCCTCGACCACATCGGCCCGTTTGCGCGCACCGTCGCCGATCTCGCCGCCGCCTACGACGCCATGCAGGGCCCGGACCCGCGCGACCACGCCTGCGCGCAACGCCGTGTCGAACCCGCCACGCCCGAGTTGGGCGCCGGACTCGGCGATCTCCGCATCGTGACGCTCGGTGGCTATTTCGAGAAAAACTGCCCGCCCCAGGCCCACTCCGCGGTCGCCGCCGTCGCTCACGCGCTCGGTTCGCGAGTCACACCCCGCCGCGTCGAACTGCCGCAAGCCGGCCTTGCCCGCGCCGCCGCGTTTCTCATCACCGCCACAGAGGCCGGCTCGTTGCACCTCGGCCGTTCCAAGGGCCGCGCCGCCGATTTCGATCCCAAGATCCGCGACCGCTTCATCGCCGGCGCCCTCACTCCGGCCGCTTGGTATCTTCAGGCACAAAAATTCCGCGCGTGGTTCCGCGCGCAGGTCTACGAAATTTTCCGCGACGTGGACGTGCTCCTCGCACCCGCCACGCCCGTGCCCGCCACGCTGCTCGAACAGGAAATGATGTCGATTGAGGGTCTCGATATGCCCGTCCGCCCCAATCTCGGTCTCTTCACCCAGCCGATCAGTTTCATCGGTTTGCCGGTTGTCGCCGCGCCCGTGCATACCAGCGGCCCGCAACCCATCGGTGTGCAGCTCATCGCCGCCCCCTGGCGCGAGGCTGCGCTCCTCCGTGTCGCCCGCGTCCTCGAACAATCCGGTGTCTGCACGGCCCCGGTCGCACGGTTCGCCTCATGAGCGCCGCGGCCGCCACGCGCCACATTTCCGCCGAACCTTACGCGTTCGAATTCACCCCCGCGGCCTGCGCTCTCCTCGTCATCGACATGCAGCGCGACTTTCTCGAGCCCGGCGGTTTCGGCGCAGCCCTCGGCAACGACGTCACCCACCTCCGCCGCGCCATCGCACCGAACCGGGCGCTCCTCGCGGCGTGCCGCGCCACCGGCCTCACCGTCCTTCACACGCGCGAAGGCCACCGCCCCGACCTCGCCGATCTCCCCCCCGCGAAAAAGATCCGCGGCCATGGCGCACGCACCATCGGCGATCCCGGCCCGATGGGCCGCCTGCTCGTCCGCGGCGAACCGGGCCACGCCATTATTCCCGAGCTCGCCCCGCTTCCCACGGAGCCCGTCATCGACAAGCCCGGCAAGGGTGCCTTCTACGCCACCGACCTCCATGCGAGCCTCCAGCACCGCGGCATCCGCCAGCTCATCGTAACCGGCGTCACGACCGAGGTCTGCGTCCACACTACGGTGCGTGAAGCCAACGACCGCGGCTACGACTGCCTGGTCCCGTCCGACTGCGTCGCCTCCTACTTTCCTGAATTCCACTCCGCCGCGCTGAAAATGATTTCCGCCCAGGGCGGCATCTTCGGCTGGGTCACGACCTCCGAAAAAATCCTCGCCGTCCTCCACTCGCCATGACCTCCGCCCTCTCCCGTCCCAAACTCTGGGTCCCCGGCGACTGGAACGCCTTCTTCGGCTTCGGCACCAACATCCTCGTCAACCTCCTCACGCTCACCGGCCTCCTCGTCTTCGTGCTCGGGTTCCCCAACGAACTCGTCTTCGGCCGCATCCTTCCCGCCGTCGGCCTGATGCTCTGTCTCTCCTCGTGCATCTACGCGTGGATGGCCTACGACCTCATGAAACGCACCGGCCGCACCGATGTGTGCGCCATGCCGTCCGGTCCCGGCGTCGGCCACATGTTCATCGGCACGCTCGTCATCATGCTGCCGATCAAACTCCAGACCGGCGACCCGATCAAGGCCTGGGAAGCCGGCCTCGCGTGGGTGTTTCTGCAGAGCGTCGTGTTCTTCGTCGGCCTCGCCTTCGGCGACTGGATTCGCCGCATCACGCCGCGGGCCGCACTTCTCGCCACCCTCTCCGGCATCGCGATCACCTACATCTCGATGCGCCCCGCGCTCCAGATGATTTCCACCCCCCTGATCGGCCTCGTCTGTTTCGCCATCCTGCTCGTGAGTTGGTTTGGCGGGGTGAAATTTTTCCGCGGACTCCCCGCCGGCTTCATCGTGATCGCCTTCGGCTGCATCGTCGCCTGGGGCTCCCATCTCTTCGGCCTCGACTACGGCGGCATGTCGTTCGATGGCCTCGTGAAATCCTTCACGCATTTCGGTTTCAGCGTCCCTCTGCCCGCGATCGGCCACACCTTCGCCGGCTTCGAATACCTCGGCCTGCTCATCGTCACCGCGATTCCCTTCGGCGTCTACGACCTCGTCGAGGCCCTCGACAACGTCGAGAGCGCCGCCGCCGCGGGCGACACCTATTCTACCCGCCGCGTCCTCCTCACCGACGGCATCGTGAGCCTGATCGGCGGCCTGATGGGCAATCCCTACAACTTGAACGTCTACATCGGCCACCCCGGCTGGAAGTCGATGGGCGGGCGCTGCGGCTACGCCTTCGCCACCGGCATCATGGCGCTGGTGCTCTGCTGGCTCGGCCTGGTCGCCGTGTTTCTCGCCGCGATTCCCGTCGTCGCGATTCTGCCGATCCTGCTCTACATCGGCATGCTGATCGGCTCGCAGGCTTTCCAAGAAACACCGCTGCGCCACGCGCCCGCGATTATCCTCGGCATCATGCCGCACCTCGCGCACTGGGCCGAGGGCATGGTGCGCGGCGGCCTCTCCGCCGCCGGCATCAACCACATCACGCCCGAGCTCGCCGCGAAACTCGAAGGCAAAGGCGTGCTGCTCGAAGCGCTCACAGTTTTCGGTAACGGCTCTGCGCTCTCCGGCATCGTGTTCGCGGCGAGCACGGTATTCATCATCGACCGCCAGCTCTGGCGGGCCGCCGGCTTCGCCGCCGCCGGTTCCGCCTTCACGTTCTGCGGCCTCATGCACGGCGAACGCGTCGGCTTCACCGAGCACCCCGGCCTCGCCGTCAGCTACCTCGTCGTCGCGGCCTTCCTCGCCGCCTGCGCCAAGTTTGCCCACGTCACGCCGCTCGCCGCGGCCCCAGCCGAGTCGCACGCCTGACCGCGCCATGGCCTCCGCGCTTTCCCTCGACCTCGCGACGCTCCGGGTCGCCTACGCCACCGGCACGCTCACGCCCAGCGCGCTCGTCGAGGAGATTCTCCGCCGCATCGACGCCCACGGTGACCCCGCGATCTTCATCCATATCCTTTCGCGCGACGCTCTCCTCGCCCACGCTGCCCGTCTCGAAAAACTCCCGCCCGACTCGCTGCCGCTCTACGGCGCCCCCTTTGCGATCAAGGACAACATCGACCTCGCCGGCGCGCCCACCACCGCCGCGTGCCCGGAATTCAGTTACACGCCCTCTGTCTCCGCCCCGGTCGTCCAGCGCCTCCTCGAGGCCGGCGCGATTCCCCTCGGGAAAGCCAATCTCGATCAGTTCGCCACCGGCCTCGTCGGTGTGCGCTCGCCCTACGGCGTGCCACGGAATCCGTTTTGCGCCGACGTGATTCCTGGCGGCTCCAGCAGCGGCTCCGCCGTCGCGGTCGCGGCAGGGCTGTGCTCGTTTTCGCTTGGCACCGACACCGCCGGTTCCGGCCGCATCCCCGCCGGCCTCAACAACCTCGTCGGCCTCAAGCCCACCAAGGGCGCTCTCAGCACCCGCGGCGTCGTCCCCGCGTGCCGCTCCCTCGACTGTGTCTCGATCTTCGCGCTCACCTGCGCCGACGCCGCCGAACTCCAGCGCGTCGCCGAGGCCTTCGATCCCGCCGACGCCTTCTCCCGCCAACGCCCCGCCCTGGCCCCTCTCCCGTCCACGCTACGCATCGGCGTCCCCGCCGCCCGTGACCTCGAGTTTTTCGGCGACATCGAAGCCGGCCAACTCTTCTCCGCCTCCGTCTCACGCCTCACCGCCCTCGGCGCGACCGTCGTCGAAATCGACTTCGCGCCCTTCCGCGAAACCGCCGCGCTCCTCTACCAGGGTCCGTGGGTCGCCGAACGCTGGGCCGCCCTTCGCGCCTTCCACGCGCAACACGCCGACGCTTTTTTCCCCGTCACTCGCACAATCGTCGAAGGCGCCAATGCCCTCAGCGCCGCCGACACCTTCGAGGGTTTCTATAAAGTTGCAGCCCTCGCCCGCCGCGCCGCCGCCGAGTGGGAAAAAATGGACGCGCTCCTCCTCCCGACTGCGCCACGCCCCTATACCTTCGCCGACCTCGCCGCCGAGCCCCTTCTCCACAACACCCACCTCGGCACCTACACCAACTTCGTCAACCTGCTCGATCTCTCCGCCATCGCCGTCCCCGCCGGCTTCCGCCGCGACGGCGTCCCGTGGGGTGTCACCTTCGTCGCCCCAGCCTGGCGCGACCCCGACCTCCTCACCCTCGCCGCCCGCTGGCACACCCAAGTCGGCGGCACCCTCGGCGCTACCTCCACCCCTCTTCCCCTCTCCCTCGTTCCCCCTCTCTCCGTCTCCCCCTCGCCCGCAAACATCCGCCTCGCGGTCGTCGGCGCCCACCTATCCGGTCTGCCGCTCAACCACCAGCTCACTGATCGTCACGCACGGCTGGTCTGGTCCGGCACGACGGCGCCCGCCTACCGGCTCTACGCTTTGCCCAACACCACGCCACCCAAGCCCGGCCTGGTGCGAGTCGCAGATACCGGCGCCGCAATCGCAGTCGAGGTCTGGGAACTCTCGATCGCTGCGTTCGGCAGCTTCGTCGCCGCAGTTCCGCCGCCGCTTTGCATCGGCTCCCTCGCCCTTGCGAACGGCGATACCGTGAAAGGCTTCCTCTGCGAGCCGGCCGCCCTCGACGGCGCCACGGACATCACCGCCCACGGCGGGTGGCGCACCTACTTGGAATCGCTGGGCACCGTTCGCTCGTAACGTCCGCCGCATTCGCCGCTTTACGCGCCACGACGTTTTGCGTTCCGTCTGCAGCACGCATGACGCCTGACCGTCCCATCTCCGAACTCTTCGCGCACCAGCGCCCGTTGCGCTCGCTCGAGTTTTTCCCGCCCAAGGACGACGCCGGCGTCGAGGCCCTGCGCGCCACGGCCACCGCGCTCAAGCGCATGAACCCGGACTTCGTGTCCGTGACCTACGGCGCCGGCGGCACCACGCGCGACCGCACCGCGCAGGTGAGCGCGCTGCTGAAACAGGAGTTCGGCTACACCGTGATGCCGCACCTTACGTGCGTCGGCCACGCGCGCCCCGAACTCGACGCCCTCGCCGATCGCATCCACGCGGGCGGCTTCCGCAATATCATGACCCTGCGCGGCGACCCGCCCAAGGGCTCGACCGAGTTCCAAGTCGCGGCCGACGGCCTGCGCAACGCCCATGAACTCGTCTCGCTGCTGAAGGCGCGTCACGCGGATTTCTGTCTCGGAGTCGCCGGCTACCCCGAGAAGCACCCGGAGGCCCCGTCGCTCGACGCCGACCTCACGCACCTGCGGCGCAAGGTCGATGCCGGCGCAGCGTTCGTGACGACCCAGCTCTTCTTCGACAACGCCGTCTATTACCGCTTCGTGGAAAAATGCCGCGCCGCCGGCATCACGGTTCCCATCGTGCCCGGCATCATGCCCGTGCTGACGCTGAAGCAAATCCAGCGCTTCACCGCGATGTGCGGCGCGACGCTCCCGAAGCAGCTCATCACCCGCCTCGAAGTCGCCGCCGACAACGCCGATGTGCTTGAGACCCTCGGTATCGACTGGGCGCTCACCCAAATCCGCGGCCTCCTCGCCAACGGCGCGCCGGGCTACCACCTCTACATCCTGAACCGCGCCAAGGGCGCCCTCGCGCTCACGGCGGGCCTGGCGGCGTAGTTGTTCGTTCCCGTAGGGGCGCAGTCTTGAGACCGCGCCCCTACCGAAAGCGGTATCACCCTCCCGCCATCACCGCCCGAAACCCCGCCTCGGTCAGAATCCGCGCCACCGTCTCGCGCTGGTCGCCCTGAATCTCGATTGCGCCATCCTTGACGGTGCCGCCGCAGCCGCAGGCGGCGCGCATTTTTTTGGTGAGCGCCTCTTTTTCCGGCAGGCCGATGCCGGTGAAGCCGTCGACGATCGTCACGGTCTTCCCACCCCGTCCTCCGGTCTCGCGGCGCACGTCCACGCGCCCGCGGTTTTTGGCCGGCAGCGCGGGTTTCGACGGCGATGCTGGAGGGGAAAGCGACTTGGAGGCTGTCGGCAGGCCGGCCCCGCTCAGTGCGCCAAAGGGATTCTGCCCGAGATTCTGCCCGCCATCGGTGGAAATTTTGCCCGTGCTCATGGATTGATCCTCCTTTCCGCAGTTTAGGTCCCTTTCTGCCCGGCCCGGCCGCCACAGACCCCCACCGGGATGCCCGTCTCGCCGCCGAGGAACATCGCGGCCTTGGCATAGCTGCGATTGGCCAGAAAATGGATGAGCTGCGGGTGCAGCCCGGCCCGGCCCCGGGCGAGATACTCGTCGAGTTTGGCCATCTCGGCGGCTACGGTCTGGCCGTCGGCGGCCTTGATGGCGGCCAGCAGGGCGGTGAGGGATTCCTTGATTTCAGTTTCCATGGCGGTCGGAGTGGGTGCTAATCCGGCTCTGGCCCACGTTAAGGCGGATTGCAATCCCGGCGGCAGGCCGCCGCGCACTTGTCTCGCCGCCCCGGCTGTGGTCCAGTCCGCTCTCATTTTCTCCCGCGACGGCCCTCCGGCCGCCCCTCCTCCTCCATCCATGAACCGCAGTTCCCTTCCCGCCGCCGCCAACGCCGAGCTCATCGAGGCGACCTACCAGGCGTGGCTCAGCGATCCCAATTCCGTCGATCCGACGTGGCGCGCCTTTTTCCAAGGCTTCGCCCTCGCCTCCTCGGGCGCCTCCCCGGCCGCCGCGCTCGCCAGCGCCGCCGCCGACTCGCCCGCCACGGCGGCGCCGATCATCGACAGCCTGAAGCAGTCTCACGTCCACCGGCTGATCAACACCCACCGCGCGATCGGGCACTTCGAGGCGCGCCTCGATCCGCTGGGCGACCGGCCTCCGAACCATCCGAAGCTCGCGCTCTCCAATTTCAGCCTCACCGAGGCTGACCTCGACACCGTCTTCGACATCGGCACCTACCTCGGCGGCGGCCAGATGAAGCTCCGCGACATCATCGATGCGGTGCGCACCACCTACTGCGGCCCCATCGGCGTCGAATACATGCACCTCCAGGATGTCGAGGTGCGCCACTGGCTGCGCGACCGAATGGAGTCCACGCGCAACCAGCCGAGCTTCACCACCGCCGAGAAAATCCGCATCCTCCGCCGCGTCCACAAGGCCGAGCTCTTCGAGCGGTTTCTCCACACCAAATACGTCGGTCAGAAACGCTTCTCCCTCGAGGGCGGCGAGACGATGGTCGCGGCCGTCGATACCATCATCGAGCACTGCCCTCGGCATGGCGTCGAGGAAGTCGTCATGGGCATGGCTCACCGCGGCCGGCTCAACATCCTCACGAGCGTCATGCGCAAGCACTTCGATGTGCTCTTCGAGCAGTTCTCGGAAAACTACATGCCCGAGCAGGTCGGCGGCGACGGCGACGTGAAATACCACCTCGGCTACGAAGCCGTCCTCGACACCGCCTCCGGCAAAAAAGTCGAGGTCCGCCTCGCCGCCAATCCCTCGCACCTCGAGATCGTCAACCCCGTCGTCGAGGGCAAGGCCCGCGCCCGCCAGCGCATCCGCGGCGACATGGCGAAGCGCACCGCCGTGCTCCCGCTCCTCATCCACGGCGACGCTGCGTTTGCCGGCCAAGGCATCGTCGCCGAGACGCTGAACTTTTCCCAGCTCCCCGGCTACAAGACCGGCGGCACGCTCCACATTGTCGTCAACAACCAGATCGGCTTCACCACGCTCCCGCGCGATTCACGCTCCACGCGCTACTGCACCGATGTCGCCAAGATGATCGAGGCCCCGATCTTCCACGTGAACGGCGACGACCCCGAGGCCGTCTGCCACGCCGCGTGCCTGGCACTGGAGTTTCGCGTCAAGTTCCAGCGCGACGTCGTCATCGACATGTATTGCTACCGCAAGCATGGGCACAACGAGACCGACGAGCCCGCGTTCACCCAGCCGCTCCTCTACAAAAAAATCGCCACCCACCCGCCCATCTCGGCGATCCTCACCAGCAAGCTCGTCGCGGACAGCGTCATCACCGAAGCCGGCTCCGAGACAATCCGGGCCGACTACTCCGCGGCGCTGGAGAAGAATCTCGAAATGGCCAAGGCCTCCGAGGTCGCCAAGACCGCCAAGCGCGCCGCCGCCGCCGAGGTGCAGAAGTTCGAGGGCTCCACCGCCGTCATCCAGCCCGACTACCACTTCAAGAGCGTCCCCACCGGCGCCACCCGCGAGATCATCGACCGCGTGGTCGCGGGCCTCACGACCCTGCCGGAAAGCTTCAAACCCAACCCCAAGATCCGCCGCTTCCTCGACACCCGCGCCACCGCGCATCGCGAGGACGGCCCCATCGACTGGGGTTTTGGCGAGGCGCTCGCCTTCGGTTCCCTTGTCCTCGAAGGGATCCCGATTCGTCTCAGCGGCCAGGACTGCGAACGCGGCACCTTCAGCCACCGCCACGCCGTGCTGCACGACATGGAGACCGACGAACTCTACGCCCCCCTGAAGAACCTCGATCCGCAGCAGGCGCGCTTCTGCGTTTACAACTCCCTGCTCTCCGAGGCCGCCGTGCTCGCCTTCGACTACGGCTATTCCCTCGATTATCCCGACCTGCTCTGCATCTGGGAGGCGCAGTTCGGCGACTTTGCCAACGGCGCGCAGGTCGTGATCGATCAGTTTCTCGCGGCCGGCGAATCGAAGTGGGGCCGCACCAGCGGCATCGTGCTCCTCCTGCCCCACGGCTACGAAGGCCAGGGCCCCGAGCACAGCTCCGCCCGCCTCGAGCGTTTCCTCCAGCTCTGCGCAGAGGACAACATCCAGGTCGCCAACATCACCACGCCCGCGAACTTCTTCCACGCCCTCCGCCGCCAGGTGAAGCGCGACGTGAAGAAGCCCCTCATCGTGATGTCGCCCAAATCGCTCCTGCGCCATCCCGCCGCCGTGTCACGCCTGGACGATTTCACCACCGGCTCCTTCCAGGAGATCATCGACGATCCGCTGATGGCCGAGACGTCCGCGCCCGCGCGGCTCATCCTCTGCTCGGGCAAGGTCTATTACGACCTCGTCGACTACCGCGCCAAGCAGAAGCTCAGCGACGTCGCGATCGTCCGCATCGAGCAGCTCTACCCGCTCCATCGCAAGCGGCTCGCCGAACTCGCCAAGAAATACGCCTCCGCTCGCGTGGTCTGGGCGCAGGAGGAATCCGAAAACAACGGCCCCTGGACCTGGATCGCGCCGCAGCTCGAGGAAACCTTTGGTCGCAAGGCCGCCTACGCCGGCCGCGACGCCTCGGCCTCTCCGGCCGTCGGCTCACTGGCCTTGCACAAACTCGAACTCGCCGCCCTGCTCAAGCAGGCCTTTACCCTCTAAGCCCACACCCGCCATGCCTCTCCTCGAAGTCAAAATCCCGCCCATGGGCGAATCCATCGCCTCCGGCATCCTCGCCAAGTGGCACGTCGCCGACGGCGCGATCGTGAAAAAAGATCAGCCGCTCTTCGAACTTGAGACCGACAAAATCACCTCCGAAGGCACCGCCGCCTCCGCCGGCAAGATCTCCCTCAAGGCCGAAGCCGGCGCCGAGGTGAAGATCGGCGCCGTCGTCGCGACCATCGACAGCGATGCCGCGGCGAGCGCCAGCGAATCCAAGCCCTCCGCGCCTGCCGCCGCCGCGGCCAAGGAGGCGACGCCGTCGCCCGCCGTCCGCCGCCTCGCCGCCGAGACCAACGTCGATCCCGCCAGCGTCGCCGGCACCGGCAAAGCCGGCCGCGTGACCAAGGGCGACATGCTCGCGGCTGCCGACAAGCCCGTAGCGGCGAGCGCCAGCGAGCCGAAGCCCTCGGCCGCGCCCGCACCTGCGCCGAAAGCCGCCGCCCCCGCGCCGACCGGCGCACGCCAGACGCGGAAGAAGATGTCCCCCCTCCGCGCCAAGATCGCGCAGCGTCTCGTCTCCGCCCAGCACGAGGCCGCGATGCTCACGACCTTTAACGAGGTCGATATGTCCGCCGTCATGGCGCTCCGTGCCAAGTATCAGGACGACTTTGTGAAGAAGCACGGCCTCAAGCTCGGCTTCATGTCGTTCTTCACGAAAGCCGTCGTCCACGCGCTCCGCGAAGTCCCCGCCGTCAACGCCCAGCTCGACGGCGACAGCATCGTCGAGAACCACTACTACGACATCAGCATGGCGGTCTCGACGGAGAAGGGCCTCATGGTCCCCGTCATCCGCGGCTGCGACACCCTTGGCATGGCCGAGATCGAGAAGGCCATCGGCGATGTCGCCAAGCGCGCCCGCGAGGGCAAGATCACCCTCGACGATCTGAGCGGCGGTGTCTTCACGATCACCAACGGCGGCATCTTCGGCTCAATGCTCTCGACCCCAATCATCAACCCGCCCCAGAGCGCCATCCTCGGCCTCCACGCGATTAACGAGCGCCCCGTCGCGCTCAACGGCCAGGTCGTCATCCGCCCGATGATGTATCTCGCCCTGAGCTACGACCACCGCATCGTCGACGGCAAGGAAGCCGTCACCTTCCTCGTGAAAGTGAAGCAGGCCATCGAAGATCCCACGCGCCTCGTGATCGGAATCTGAACCCTCTCCCAATCCTAGCCACAGAGAGCACGGAGTTCAGACACAGAGTGCACAGAGCGATTCTCTGTCTTCTGCTTCTTTCCTCCGCGGCCTCTGTGCCTGAGTTCTGTGACCTCTGTGACTAAAATGTCTTCCTCAGAAACATCCTCCTTCGATCTCATCGTCATTGGTGCCGGCCCTGGCGGGTATGTGTGCGCGTTTCGCGCCGCGCAGCTCGGCCTCAAGGTCGCCCTCGTCGAAAAGCGCGCCACGCTCGGCGGCACGTGCCTCAACGTCGGCTGCATCCCGTCGAAGGCGCTGCTCCACTCCAGCGAACACCTCGCTTGGGCGAAGCACCACGCCGCTGAGCACGGGATCAAGTTCGGCAGCGTCGAACTCGATCTCGCCGCGTTCCTGAAGCGCAAGGACGATGTCGTCACCAAGCTCGTCGGCGGCGTCTCCCAGCTCGCCAAGGCCCGCAAGATCACCGTCGTCACCGGGGCCGCGAGTTTTGTCGCCGCGAACACGGTGGCGGTCGGCGAGCAAAAACTGACGGCCAAGAACATCGTCATCGCCACGGGCTCCGCACCCGTCGAGCTGCCGTTCATGAAGTTCGACGGCAAGACCGTCGTCTCCTCGGATCACGCCATCGCCTTCGATTCCATCCCGAAGAAACTCGTGGTCGTCGGCGGCGGCGCCATCGGCCTGGAGCTTGGCTCGGTCTGGTCCCGCCTCGGCAGCGAGGTCACCATCGTCGAGTTTCTCCCCAAAATCGCGGCCGGCTACGACAACGACATCGTCCGCAATTTCACCCGCATCCTCCAGAAGCAGGGTCTTAAGATTGAGGTGGGCGCGAAGGTCACAGGCTTTGCCAACGGCGTCCTCACCGCCGAGCGCGGCACGGAAAAGCTCACGTTCCCCGCCGACAAAGTGCTCGTCTCCGTCGGCCGCCGCCCGTTCACCGATGGTCTCGGCCTCGACAAGGCCGGCGTGCAGCTCGACGACAAGCAGCGCATCAAGGTCGATGCGCACCTCAAGACCAGCGCGCCCGGCGTGTGGGCCATCGGCGATGTTGTCGCCGGCCCGATGCTCGCGCACAAGGCGGAGGAGGATGGCGTCGCCGTCGCCGAGTGGATTGCCGGCAAGGCCGGCCACGTGAACTGGGATCTGGTCCCGGCGATCGTTTACACGAACCCTGAGGTCGCGTCGGTCGGCCTCGGCGAGGATGCGGCCAAGGCCGCCGGCCGCGCCGTCAACGTCGGCAAGTTCAACTTCGCCGCCAACGGACGCGCCATCTCGGCCGGCGCGACCGATGGCTATGTGAAGCTCATCGCCGACGCCAAGACCGACAAAATTCTCGGCGCCCAAATCCTCGGCCACAACGCCGGCGAACTCATCAGCGAGGTCGTGACGCACATGGAATACGGCGGCAGCGCCGAGGACCTCGCGCGCACCATCCACGCGCACCCGACGATGAGCGAATCCGTGAAGGAAGCCGCGCTGGCGGTCAGCAAGAGCGCGCTGCATGCGATGTAAGCCAGCGGGACGTCGCTGCCGCAACTCGGCCTTGCCAACGACGGCTGCACTGTTGAAGTTTCAATTCCTCCGCCCCCTTTGATGAACGACCATACCTCCTCCCCTTCACCTCGCAGCGACCTCACGTCCGCGTTTCTTCTGCTCCGGCTGTTCCTCGGCCTGCGCACGCTCCTCGCTGGACTCGAGAAATTCGAGGCCAACAAGAGTTTCTCGTTCTCGAATTACTCCGAGAACATGGGCCGCATCGCCAAGGCGATCGCCGACTACTCGATCATCCCGGCTTGGGCGACCAACATCTTCGCGATGTCGCTCGGCTTCCTTCTCGTGATTTTCGGCGCCGCGATCCTCCTCGGGATCAAGACCCGCGCTTCCCTCTTTCTCGGCGGTCTCGTCTATGTCGGCCTCGGCTTCGGCCTCATGGCGGTGCAGGAGGGCGAAGGCGTCGCCTGGATCGGCATGCAGGTGCTGATGTTCGCGGTCGCGCTCACGCTCGTGCGCCACAATCGCTTCGCGCTCGTGGCGGACAAGCACTGTGGCTGACCCGCGCCGGTCGCTTGCGAATCCGGGCCTAACCTCCAACCTGTTTTCTTTTCAAAATGTCCGCCCCTTTTCTATCCCCCGGTTCGCCCCTCTCCCGCCGTGATTTCCTGAGCACGAGCGCCAAGCTCGGCGCCGTCATCGCCGCGGCTCCCTATGTCGCGCGTGGCGCCGAGGTCGGCGCGGCGCGCGACGCCGATACCGTCAATGTCGCCCTCATCGGCTGCGGCGTCGAAGGCAGCATCCTCACCAATGCGTCGCGCCCTATCCCCGGCATCCGCTTCGTGGCGCTCTGCGACATCTGGCCCTACAATCTCACGAGTTCGCAGCGGCGCCTAAAGGCCTTCAAGCACGACGCGCAGGCGTTCGAGGACTATAAGGAGATGCTCGCCACCGTGAAGGACATCGACGCCGTGATCGTCGCGACCCCGGACTTCATGCACGCGGAGCACACCAACGCCGCGCTGAAGGCCGGCAAGCACGTGTATTGCGAGAAGCTCATGGCCCATACCATCGAGGCCGCCCGCTCGATGGTCGTCACGGCCCGCGAGACCAAAAAACTTCTCCAGATCGGCCATCAGCGCCGGAGCAATCCCCGCTACCAGCACGCCCGGGACAAGATTGTGCGCGATGCACGCCTCCTCGGCCGCATCACCAACATCTCCGGCCAGTGGCACCGCGCCGTGACCGAGGACTTCGGCACCCCGCGCGGCCAGGAAATGTCCGCTGAGAAACTGGCGAAATACGGCTACGCCAACATGCACGAGTATCGGAACTGGCGCTGGTTCAAAAAATACGCCGGCGGCCCCATCTCCGATCTCGGGGCCCACCAAATCGACATCTACAACTGGATGCTCGGCGTGAATCCCCAGATGTGCATCGCGAGCGGGGGCGTGGACTACTACAAGACCCACGAGTGGTATGACAACGCGATCGCCATCTACGAGTATCCGACCAAGGACGGCATCGTGCGCGCCACCTACGACGTGCTCACTACCACGAGCGCCGGCGGTGGCTACCATGAGTATTTCATGGGCGACGACGGCTCGATGAAGATTTCGGAGAACCCGAAGTTTACGAAGCTCTACCGCGAAGCCCGCGCCCCCGAGTGGGATCAGCACGTCACCAACAAGATCATCTCGCGCCCGGATTCCGGCGAGGGCGTGCTCGTCGGCCTCAAACCCTGGGAAAAGCCGCGCCAGAAGATGGCCATGCCGGAGAAAGTGCCGGTCTCAGGCGCGGGCGGCGGCAGTGGTCCGGCCAAGGTCGACGTGCGCGAGACGGCCCAACTCTCCGCGTGGGACATCCCCGTCACCCTCGACAAGGCTATCCACCAGCCCCACCTCGAGAACTTCTTCGATGCGATGCGCAAGGGCGCCAGCCTCAACTGCCCGCCCGAGGACGGCTTCTCGAGCGCCGTCACCGTGCTGAAGGTCAACGAGGCCATCGCGGCCCGAAAACTCCTCCCCTTCGCGCCTTCCGACTTTGTCGCGTAGCGGCAAATTATTGAATCTTCGTATTCTCACGCGCGTCTCAGCGGCTCAGCCTCCCCAACCCATCTCAACCACCATGCGCACTCGCATCCTCACCGTCGCCTTCACCTCCCTCGCGCTTGCGGTCGCCGCCGGCGCCGCCGAAGTCCTCAAAGTGGACTTCCCCAAGCCGCTCTTCGCGGGCACTCCGCGCCCGATCTCGCTCTCCAACCTTGAGCCCGCTGGCGCCAAGCGCGCCGACATCATGGTGCCCGCCGGCACCAAGCTCCTGTCCAAGGGCAAGAAAGTCACGAGCAGCGACTCGCTCCCTGTGATCGGGGAACTCTCCTTCATCACCGATGGCGACAAAACCGGCATTGACGGCGCCTACGTGGAGCTCGGGCCCGCCACGCAATGGGTGCAGATCGACCTCGGAGCCTCCGCCAAGATCGCAGCCGTCGCGGTCTGGCACTTTCACTCGCAGGCCCGCGTTTACCACGACGTCGTGATCCAGATTTCCGACGACGCCGAGTTCAAGAAGGGTGTCACCACCATCTTCAACAACGACGACGACAACTCCTCCAAGCTCGGCAAGGGCAAGGACCTCTCCTACGTCGAGACCAACTTCGGCCGCGTGCTCGACGCCAAGGGCGCGATGGGCCGCTACGTCCGCCTCACCAGCAACGGCAACACGTCCGACGAGCTGAACCACTACTGCGAAGTCGAAGTCTTCGGCACCGAGAGCAAGTAATCACTCCGGGAAACTTCCCGCATACAACAGCCGGCCCATGCTTTAAGCGCGGGCCGGCTGTTTGCTTTTCAGGATTGGACCTTGATGGACAACAAATCGCCGCGAGAACCCTGATGTCCTTTCAAATTGGGAATCCGAGCGACGTCTTGCAGCGGCAGCCTCACACTCCGATCGGCAATCCCCCTCGCATTAACGCCGTCTATGCACACAAACCGATTGCCTGCAAAGCGCAGCAAGCGGGACGCATTCAATTGATCACCGCGCGGATATTCGCATGCCGGGCGGCGGCACCTGCGAACTCAGAAGCTGAAAGTTGCCGTCAGTGAGTAATTGCGCGGCGTGATGAAGGAGAACTGGCTGGGTGTCGCGGTGCGCGCCGGGTTCGTGATGTCGCCACCCAGGGGACGCTGCGTGGTCGTGTAATAGAGCAGCATATCCTCATTGAGGAGGTTGCTCACGCGCAGATCGAGCTTGGCCCGGACGCGCGCGTTCAGCCGGAAGCTGTAGCCGAGGACGCCGGTCACGAGCGTGTAGGGATCGCGGTAGACGGGTGTGGTGGCATCGACGGTGGGATCGTCGGCCGCGGTCGTCGGGCCCGTGCGGAGGGTGTCGCCGCCTCGGTAGCCGATCACTTCTTTGCCGCGATGGTTCACCCCCACACCGAACCGAAGGTTTTTTAGCTGGCCCTCGCGGATGGTGTAGTCGGTGAAGATATTCCCGGTCCGCTCGACGAGGCGCGCGACCTTCTGCTGGGAGGCGGTCAGATTGCGCGCGATCTCGTTCATCTGGTTATAGGAGGAGACGGCGCCGGCCGCGTCGGGCGAGTTCTGGCCGGTCGTGCCAGCCCGCAGCACCGCCTGGCCGTTGATCACATCGACGCCCGCGTCGCTGAGGATATTGCGAAACAATGGGTCGTTGGCCGCGATGTAGGCTCGGGTGTCGGCGTAGGCATCGACCTCGAATGCATTCTGCAGGGCGAGGTTGGCGGAGAGGCGCCATTGGGGGGTGAGGTTGGCGGTGAGTTCGAACTCGTAGCCCTTCGATTTGCGGCTGGCGGTGTCGAAATAGTTCCCAGGGACGTTCAGCATGCCGCGAGCGTTGACCCCACCACCGGAGAGATCCCCCAGGACGTTGGTGTTCGCAATCGAGTTGAAGAGGTTGCCGAGGGCGTTGGCGAGGCCGCCGTTGGTCCCGGTGCCACGGCCGATGTTGTCCTGGTTGCTGCCATATTTGGAGGCACTGAGCGCGATCTTGTCGCCGAGCAGCGAGAATCGAATGCCGACATCCCAGCCATCGGAGACGGAAGGCAGGAAGCGTTCGCCGTTGATGCGAAGCTCGCCGGCGGGCGGCAGCCAGGTCTCGGCGTAGTTGCCGAAGACGCTCGCCCATTTTGTGACGTGGAAGACACCGCCGGTGGAATAGGTATCGACCTGGCCCTCAAGCGTCGGGAGCGAGTAGTCGTCGCGGAAACGGTCGTTGGCGTATTGGGGCTGCGGGACGTTGGCGGTGCGCGGCCGTGCGAGCGCCTCGGTGCGCGGGCCCGTGGCCTGGCCGGCGGCATTCTTTGGGATGTAGCTGAGCTGGAAATAATCCGCCGGCGGGCGCGGGCGGAAGTTGACCTTGGTGCCGTTCCAGCCGTCGGGCTGATCGCCGCGGAGAATCAGATTGTTGGTAACGCTCTCGTAGTCGTCGCGGCGATAGGCTGCGAGGAGGTTGAGCCGACCCTTGAAGAACTTTCCGCCGAACGCCGCCTGCTGGTAGGTAAAGAGATCGTCGATGGAGGTGGTGTCGTTGGGGCGGCCGACGTCGATGACATAGCCGAGGGGAACGTTGCGGGTGAGTCCGCTAACGGGGTTGATGACTTCGTAATTGCCAGGGGTGATTTGGGCGAGCGGGCCGCCCCAATAGACGCGCAACCGGGCGATTTGATTGATCCAGTCACGCGACGCGAGCAGGGGGTCCTGCACCTCCATGCGAAACTTGATGCGGGAGAAATTGGCATCGGACACACCCGTCTCGAAATTGAAGCGGAAGGAGCCGAAGCGCGTGTCATCGAACACGAGGGCCGCATTGGCGCGACCGTTGCGTGACCGGCGCTTCACGTGGTCGAAATCCTGCGTGGATTCGGAATAGGGCGTGAGATAGTTCGGGTTGACCTGCCCGTTGGGGAGAAGGCGATTGATGTCGATGTAGACGTTGTTGAGACCGCGGGCGACGGTGAAGTGGGTCAGCACTGTGCTGTAGGAGTAGTTGCCCGAGACCCCGACGAAGAGAAATTTCCCGATCTGCTGATCGAAGGCCAAGTGGAGGTTCTCGAATTTGGTCGCCCAGGAATCGCCGCCGAGGGACGTGGACTTGCGCCGGCCGGGAATGGAAAATTTCGGGGCGCCGCGGAGCACGTTGTCGAACGCGAAGTCCGGACGGTTGATCGTGCCCAGCAGCGGCTGGGCATCGATGTTGGCGAGCGGACCGACGACCAGCCGGCCGCCGACCGGGACCGCGGCGTTGGCGTTGCCGCCGAGGGTCTGGGCGTGGCCGTTCCAATCGACGAGAGCGCCACCCATCACGCCGGGGGAGAAGATGTAGTTGTTGGCGCCGAAGACGGAGAAGCCGCGGGCGCTGGCGTCGGACGGCGTGGCGGTCAGTCGGCCATTGGTGGAGTAGATGCCATCCCAGCCGGTCACGCGGTCGCCCATGCCCGAGAGGGAGGCATTGCGATGGTTATGGCCCTTCTCACCGGTGATGCGAAAATTGCCTCCGCGCCAGGGACGGTAGGTGCCGGTGATCGTGGCGGCGCGGCGATTGTAGTATTCGACCTCGCGCCAGGTGTTGGAGTCCTCCCAGAGCCCCATGACGCGGAGGGCCAGTTTCGATCCGAGAGGCCGGTTAAGATCGATCGTCGTGCGGAAACTCTCCCATGAGCTGACTCCGAGGCCGACCTCGCCGCTGGGCTTGCCGGTCTGGGCGCGTTTGAAGAGACCGTTGGCGGTGCCGCCCATGGAGCCGCTGCCGAAGAGGATGGAGTTGGGTCCGCGCGCAAAGTCGAAGCGTTCGAGGTTGTAGCTATCGTAGTCGTAGTAGGCGGGAAAAAACTCGATCTGCTGCTGGTTGCTGCTGACGCCACGAAACGTGCGGCGGCCGCGTTCGCCGTCGCCGAACTGGTTCTGCCGCCCGTCGTCCTCGATTTCGTTGAAGCCTGTGGTCCATTGCTGGGCCATCGTGAGATTGGTGAGGTTGAGCGCCTCAATGAAATCGCGGGTGAGCACGGAATACGCCGCCGGTGTGTCCCTCAAGTCGGTCGAGAGGCGCCCGCCCGCCAGCGCGCTGGCGGCCACAAAGCCGCGATCGCGATCGGAGTTCACGGTGAAGGGTGAAAGCGCCAGGATGTCCTTGGTGCCGTTGTTCGCGCCAGTGCTCGTGGAATCGGCTCCATCCGCCGCCCCACCGGTCGAGACCGCCGGCGCGATCGGCCGGCGCGTGACACTCAAACCACCCGTGGCCTGATCCCGCCGCCCCACGAGCCGCGTTCCGTCGAGCATCTGATTGAGCGCATCCGGCGGGGCCAAGACGCCCTTCACCGCATTCGTCGAGACGCCCGCCACGGCATCTGCCGTATAGAGCAAGGGACCGCCGGCTTGGGCGGAAAATTGTTTCAGCGTAGTGGCTGCAGCTCCGGCCGGGATGTCGAAGGCCTTGCGGCTGACGTCGGCCGCCCGGCCAGAAACCGCGCCGAGAACAATCACGAGCGCGGTCGCGACGACCACGCGTAAGGGAAGGATGGCATGAGGGGTCACGTCCATACAACGCGCCAAAACATGAAACTCTCTAACGCCGCGAGTCCGAATTATTGCCACATCGGCCCGCCGCTACGGGCTCCGCTGCCGCAGAAAAGTCCGGCGCTCGCGCCGTTCAGCGACGATACCGAAGTCTTTCTCGAGCATCCGCACAAACGTCTCGTAATCGGCCACCGGAAATGATCCGCCGAACCGGACGGCCCGCAAGCGCTCGTCGGCGATGACCAGCTCATGCCGCGTGTGACGGTTGAATTCCATCACGATTTCGGCGAGCGGAGTCGCGTCGAATTCGAGCCGCCGTTCCTGCCACGCCAGCGTCTGCCGAATCGCCGCCGCCGGCACAGGCACCGGCTGCGCCGCCACCACCGGCGCCGCCGGGCGCAAATCCACCGAGAGCTTCTGTCCCGCGGTCAGCTCCGCCCAACTCGTAGGCACCGCGGGCATGGCCGTTGGGATCACCTTTTCGCGTGACGGCGGTTGCACGCTCACTTTGCCTTCGGTCACTAGCACGTCGACCGTGTCGGCGCGCAAACGGACATTGAACACCGTGCCCATCACGCGAACATCCACTCCTGCCGCATTCACGATGAACGGACGCCCGGGATTCTTCGCGACGGTGAAGTAGGCCTCGCCTCGCGTCAGACGCACGCGGCGTTCGTGCGGCTCGTAGCGCACAACCACGGCGCTGCCGGTATTGAGCTGAATCACCGAGCCGTCGGGCAGGTCCACCTTGCGCAAATCCCCGACATCGGTGGCGGCCGTCAACTCATACTCAACCGCGGGCCGCGGGCTCACGTTGCGGCTCGCGCGCGACCAGCCGGCAAAGCCCACCGCAATCGCCGCGGCTGCGGCCACCATCGTCGGCCACCACGGAATCACTCGCCGAGGGGTTTGAATAGTCCGGGCCGCTGCGCCGCTTCCCCCCTCACCCATCAGCACCCACGCAGTGTCCAGCGCTTCAAACATCGCCGCATGCCGCGCATCGCACGCCAGCCAGCGGGAAAACTCGCGCTCTTGCGCCGGCGTGAACCCACGGTCCCGGCGGACCAGCCAATCCGCGGCCGTCGTCTCGATCGCATTCAATTCAGCGTCAGCGTTCATCTGATTGCGAGGATTCGGGGACATGGATCCCAGCTCTTACCACGCCATGGGCGCACAAATAACGGCGGCAGCGTATCACCCCGATGGCGAGCTGCGCGTTGACGGTGCCCTCGGCGATGCCGAGTCGATCCGCGATGGCGCGGTGCGAGAGGCCCTCGATCCGGCGCAGGCGCAGGATCTCGCCGCAACGCGCCGGCAACGCGCGCATGGCGTCGGCCAGCAGGGCAAGTTCTTGTTCATGACTGAGGATCTCGGCGGCATCGGGCCTCTCCTCTACAACGGACAGCTCCTCCACATTGCCTAAAAATTCGATCTTAACGGTGCGGCGACGACGGATCAGGTCGAGGGCGAGGTTGCGCGCGACCACAAACATATAGGCGCGCGTGAGTGTGGCCCGGCCGGTCGCCCGCGCGCTCAGCAGCCGCGCGTAGGTTTCCTGCACGAGATCGTCGACCTCATGGACCATCGGGAACCGACCGCGCAGGTAGGCGCGCAACGCAACCTCGTGCGGCCGGATCTCCTCGGCAAACCAGCGCGACTCGCGCGGTGGAGCGAGGAGGCACGGAGGCGTGCAGGTATCCGGGGTGGCAGGGCTCATGGGGGGTGAAGCGCCGCAATCCGGCGCCGGTCACGCAGTGGTTTAGGCCGCGCGCCTTGGCGAGATGTTTTTTCCGGCAGGGACGCCCGCGACGTTCGAAGTGACAAACGCGCCGCAATGCGCCAACTCCACTGCCGTGCTTCCGTTGCTCCTCCGCTGGCTGCCCCTCGCCTTGATCACCTTGGGCTCGCTCTGGCTGCGCACGCACGATCTCGCACGGCGGCCGATGCATGCCGACGAGGCCAACCAAGCCGTGAAGCTCGGCGAACTGCTCGACACCGGCCGCTACGCCTTCGATCCGCGCGACCACCACGGACCCACGCTCTACTACGCCGCGCTGCCGGTCGCGTGGGTGCGCGGCGAGCGCTCCCTCGCGACACTCACCGAAACCACGGTGCGCCTCGTCCCCGCGATCTTCGGCACGATTGCAGTCCTGCTCATCGCGGCGCTGGCGGCGCCGCTGGGTCGGTGGCCCGCGTTGGCGGCCGCCTTGTTTTTCGCGGTGTCGCCACCCGTGGTTTATTACGCGCGCGATTTCATCCAGGAAACGCTGCTGCTCACCTTCGTGCTCACGGTGCTGCTCGCGGCGCGCACGTGGTGGCGCACGGGACTCGCGCGTTGGGCCGTCGTCGCCGGCATGTGCGCCGGTCTGGCCCAGGCGACCAAGGCCAGCGCGCCGCTCTTTCTCGCCATCGCGCTGATCGCGTTGCTGCTCTCGCGCGGGGAAGCCCGGCCCGCTACCCGCCGCCCGCGCCGCGATCTCGCGGCCGCATTGCTGGCGGCGCTCGCCACTGCTGCGCTGCTCTATTCGTCGTTCGGCACGAATTTCGCCGGCCTGCGTGATGCGCTCGGCGCCTATGCCCACGCCGCGACGCGCTTCGGCGCCGACGCCGCGCCGACCGGACACGAAAAACCGTGGTGGTATTACCTGCGGCTTTTCGGTTGGTGGCGCGAAGGCGGCCTGGTGTGGCATCAAGTCGCTTTTTCCGTGCTCGCGCTCGCCGGCTTAGGCGCCGCCTGGGCGCAGCGTGATCGATTTCTGCGCGGCGTCGCGATCTACGCGGTGCTGATCATCGCGGCCTTTTCGTTCTTCGCCTACAAGACGCCGTGGCATGTGATTCATTTCGTGCCCGGCCTGGCGCTCCTGGCGGCTGCGACCCTCGCCGCGCTCGCGCGCCTGCCCACCGGCCGGTTGCTGGCCGCGGCCTTTGCGCTCATCGCCGCCGCGACGCTTTTCCAGCAGACGTGGCGCTCGTCGTTCCTGCGTCCGGCCGATCAGCGCAACCCCTACGCCTACGTCCAAAGTGGCCCCGACGTGCGCAAATTCCGCCCGCTCGCCGACGCCGCGCTCGTTCACGCGCCCGATCAGCCGGTGCGGGTCATCGCCGAGGAATACTGGCCGTTGCCGTGGTATTTCCGCGGATTGCCGCGCGTGGGCTTCTACTCCGCTCCGCCCGACGACTGCGATGGCGCGCTCATCGTCGCCTCCGTCGCCCAAGCGGACGGCGTCCGCGCCAAACTCCGCCGCACTTACCGTGAATCGATCCTCGGCCTGCGGCCCGGTGTGCTGTTGATTGTCTTCACCCCCGATCCGTGACGCCCGCGCTCTCCCTCGTCATCCCCGTCTTCAACGAGGCCGGCAACATCCTGCCGCTCGCGGAGCGCTGCGTGCTCGTGCTGCGCGAACTGGGCCGCCCGTTTGAAATAATCTTCGTCAACGACGGCAGCACCGACACCACCGCCGCCGAGATCGCCGCCGCTGCCGCCCGCTGGCCCGAGGTGCGCGAGCTCCGCATGGAGAAAAATTCGGGCCAGGCCCTAGCGCTGCTCGCCGGCCTCCGCGCCGCGCAAGGTGAGTTTCTCCTGATGATGGATGGCGACGGGCAGAACGATCCGCGCGACTACCCCGCGCTGCTCGCGCTCGTCGAGTCCGGCCGCGTCGACCTCGCCTGCGGCTGGCGCGTCGATCGGCACGACTCCACGCTGCGCCGCATCATGTCGCGCGTCGCCAACCTCGTGCGCGGCGCGATCCTGCAGGACGGGGTCCACGACTCAGGCTGCCAGCTCCGCGTAATGCGCCGCGAAGTGCGCGAGGCGTTTTTTCCGATGGAGCTCATGCAGAGCTTCATCCCCGCGCTGGCTGTCGCCGCCGGCTTCCGCGTCGGTGAGACGCCCGTGCGCCACCACGTGCGCGCCCACGGCGATTCGAAATACGGCCTCGGCCGCCTCTGGTGGCGCCCGGCCGCCGCGATGATCGGCCTGCGTTGGAAAATCTGGCGCGGGCAGACGCCGCACTGCCGATGAGCGACACGCTGGCTCCCCACGCCTTCCCGCACGAGGCGATGGCCACGCACTGGGAAATCTCCATCGCCGGGCAGGAGCGCGATTATGCGCGCCATGCGGCCGAGGCGGCCTTCCGCGAACTCGATCGCCTCGAGAATCTCCTCAGCCGCTACGTCGAATCGAGCGACATCGCCCGCGCCAACCGCCTCGCCCGCGGGGCCACGACCGGCATCGCGCCCGAGACGCTCGAGTGCTTGCTGATCGCCGCCGACATCGCTCTTGCCACCGATCGGGCTTTCGACGCCGCCTACGCCTCAGAACGCGCGAGCGACCAGCCGCCCGATGCCCCGCCTTTCACGCTCGATCCCGCCACGCACACGCTCACCTCGCACGTCGAGCGCCTGCACCTCGATCTCGGAGCAGTCGGCAAAGGCTACGCGCTCGACCGCCTCGCCGACCTGCTGCGCGAGTGGAAAGTCGATGCCGCCTCGCTCAACGCTGGCGGCAGTAGCGTCCTTGCCTTTGGCACCCCCGGCCCGGGCGCGCGCGGCTGGCCCGCCGGGCTCGGCGAAGGCCTTGGCCACCGCATGGTCACGCTCAGCGGCGTCTCGCTCAGCGGCTCTGGCACCGCCGTCAAAGGCGACCATCTCATCGACCCGCGCACCGGCGCACCTGCCCCCCGCACCACGCGCACTTGGGCGCTCGCGCCGACCGCCGCGCAAGCCGACGCCCTTTCGACCGCCTTCTTCGTGATGCCGGAACCCGAGATTATTGCGCTCTGCACTTCGCATCCGCAGCTCGGCGCGGCCTTGGCCGACGGCACCGGTCGGCTGACGCTGCACGGCGCCCTCCGCCCATCGCCCGGCCCCGGACGATAAGTTTCCGGCCCGGCGCGGATCGCGGGCGATTAGTTGCGCGCGTTTGAAATTCACCCCGCGAGTGCGTATTGAAATCGCCCGCGCGGTCGCTTCTTCTCCTGTCACCGCTCTCGCGAACCCATGCTCATGGTAGCGTCGGTTCAGCGTCCCGCCCAACGATGAACAGCCCCCACCCTTACGCGTTCCTCGCCCTTTTCGCCGCCGTCGCGGTCGCGTTTCCGCTCGCGCTGCTGGGCGTCGCCCGGCTCTGGGCGCGTTACTTTTCTCCGCCGAAACCGAGCGCGACCAAGAACGACGTCTATGAATGCGGCGTGGCCCCGACCGGCGACTCGTGGATTCAGTTCAAAGCCCACTACTACCTCTACGCGACCCTGTTTCTGATTTTCGACGTGGAGGTGCTTTTTCTTCTGCCCATTGCGGTCGCGTTCACGGAGCTGCCGGTAGGCGCCCTGTTCGCGGTGCTGATTTTTATTCTGCTGCTCGCCGAAGGGCTCGTGTGGGCGTGGCACCGCGGTCACCTCGAATGGAAATGAAATCTCAGCCACGGACTTCACCGATGACACGGATCATGTCCTCGCCGCGCGGATTTTCATCCGTGCCGATCCGTGGTCAAAAAAACTCCGACGCCTGGCAACATGAGTGACTTTGCCACCAGCTTGCCCGCCGGCATCTCCGAGGTCGATCGCACCGAGCTGCGCCGTCAGGGGATTTTGCTCACGAGCCTCGAGGAGTTCTACAACTGGGGCCGGAGCAATTCCGTGTGGCCGCTCCAGTTCGGCCTCGCCTGCTGCGCCATCGAGATGATCGCGACCTCGATGGCGCGCTACGACATCGCGCGCTTCGGCTCGGAAGTCTTCCGTCCGTCGCCGCGGCAAGCCGACCTGCTTATCGTGTCGGGCACGGTCACAAAGAAAATGGCGCCGCAAGTTGTGCGTCTTTGGAACCAGATGCCCGAGCCGAAATACTGCATCGCGATGGGCGCCTGCGCGATCTCCGGCGGACCGTTCAAGCAGGGCTACAACGTCCTCAAGGGCATCGACCGCTTCATCCCCGTCGACATCTACATTCCCGGCTGCCCGCCGCGTCCTGAGGCGCTGTTGCACGGGCTCATGGCGTTGCAGGAGAAAATCCGCGGCCAGAAACTCACCGGCCCCGCCGCCCCGCGTCACCTGCAGCCCGACGCCACCTGCGACTACTCCATCCCGGAATTCGGCGCCCACGATCTCGAGCCGACGAAAAACCCCACGGTGTTCCAGCCGCCCGTGATCGTGCGGAAGGAGTGAAATATGAATTCGCCGAGTCATCATGACCGCCTCGATTTGAGAATTTCGTTTGCGCGGCGACCGCGTGCAGTAGGACGGGTCTGTGACCCGCCCTCGAACACTCATTGCACGAAAGGGCAGGTCAAAGACCTGCCCTACCTCAAGCCTGCGTCGCACAGCGTCCTAATCCTTGCGCCACTCTAAGCCCGCATGGAACCCCTCGAACAACTCCATGCCCGCCTGCTGTCCGCCTTCCCCGGCGCGGAGATTTCCATCGTCAATAATCCCGGCCCCGCTGCCCAGCACTCGCTGCTCCTTCCCGCCGCACTCGCCCGCGAGATCGCATTTTTCCTCCGCGACGATCCGGCGCTGCGCCTCGACTACTGCTCCAACGTCACCGGCATCGACTGGCTCAAGGCCGGCCACATCGAGGTCGTCTATCATCTCTACTCGATGGCGCTGAAGCATGGCCCCGTGATCATCCGCCTGCGCACGGCCAACCGCACCGACGCCGTCACGCTGCCCTCGCTCACGCCGGTCTGGCGGGCTTGTGAGTTTCAAGAGCGCGAGGTTTTCGATCTCTACGGCGTGGTCTTTGACGGCCATCCCGACCTGCGCCGCATTCTGATGTGGGACGAGTTCAAGGACCACCCGATGCGCAAGGACTACATCGAGCCCGACGACTACGAATGGGAGCCGACGCCGCACGGCGCCATTCATGACAAGGCCAAGGCGCACTACCCGGCCGCAGTCACACCTGCCGAAGGAGCAGCGAAACCATGATCGCCTCCGACATCTCGCCTCTCGCCTCTCGCCTCTCGTCCGGCGCGCACACGCGCGCCGTGACCGATCCCTTCCACGGCGATCTCCTTGAGGTCAGCATGGGGCCTCACCACCCCTCGACCCACGGGGTGTTTCGGATGCAGGTCACGCTCGACGGCGAGACGATCGTGAAGCTGAAACCGGTCTTCGGCTACCTGCACCGCAATCACGAGAAACTCGGCGAGTCCACCAGCTATCTCGGTTCGATGCCCTACACCGACCGGCTCGACTACCTGAACTCGATGACGAACAACTGGGCCTACGCCCTCGCCGTCGAGCAGCTCGCCGGGCAACCCGTGCCCGAGCGCGCCGAGTATCTCCGCGTCATCCTCGCCGAGCTCACGCGCCTCCTCAACCACACCTGCCTCGCCGGTTTTCTGCTCCAGGACTGCGGCTGCTCGGGCACGCCGCTCATGTATGCGTTTCGCGAGCGCGAGAAGATCCTCGATCTGTTCGAGGCGCTCAGCGGCTCGCGCATGATGTGCAATTTCCAGCGCTTCGGCGGCTGCCGCACCGACGCGTCGCCCGAATGGCTCGCTGCCGCCAAGCAACTCACCGACGGCTACGGGGCCTTTCTCGACGAGTATGAGCGGCTCATCACGGGCAACGAAATCCTCATGGCCCGGACGCAGGGCGTCGGTGCACTCAAACCTGACCTCGCCATCAGCGCCGGCATCACCGGCCCGATGCTGCGTGCCACCGGGGTGGATTACGATCTCCGCAAGGTCGATGGCTACGGGTTCTATCCGCGCTTCGAGTTTCGCGTGCCGCTCGGCGATCACGGCGATACCTACGACCGCTACATGATCCGCGTCCTGGAGATGCGCGAATCCATCAAAATTATCCAGCAAGCCTTCGCCACCCTGCCCGCCGGTCCGGTGATGGATCCCAAAGCCAAGCTCCGCGGCTTCCGCCCCAAGCCCGGCGAAGCCTACGGCCGCATCGAGGGCCCCAGGGGCGAGATCGGTTTCTATCTCGTGAGCGACGGCACGCCGAATCCCTACCGCTACCGCGTCCGCCCGCCGTCGTTCGTCAACCTCACCCTGCTCGAGGATCTCTGCCTCGGCCACACCGTCGCCGACGCCGTGATCATCCTCGGCTCGATCGACATCGTCCTCGGCGAAGTGGATCGCTAAACACCATGCTCGGTTCCGGACTCCTCTCAGGTCTCGCCGTCACCGCGAAAAATCTCGTGGGCTCCTTCCACGATCCCGCGCGGCTCACGACCGTCGAGTATCCCGAGCAGCAGGCGAAGCTCCCCGAGGCTTACCGCAATTTTCCGTTCCTTGTCTCCGAAAACGCCACCGATCCGATGGGCACGCTCCGCTGCGTGGCCTGCCAGATCTGCGAGAAGGAGTGCCCGCCGCAGTGCATCTACATTGAAAAGTCGAAAGACAAAAAGCCCGACGCCACCGGCAAGCTCCAGCTCTACCCTGCCATCTTCGACATTGATACCTCGGTCTGCATGAGCTGCCAAATCTGCGTCGAGGTCTGCCCCTTTGAGGCAATCAAGATGGACCAGGTCTTCGCCATCGCCACGACCGATCGCTTCGACGCCCTCCTCTTGAAACGCGAGCAGCTCGCGAAGCCCAACGCCTACTACCACACGATCCATCCCACCGAAGCGGCCGAGGTCGATGCCCGTCTCGCCACCGAGCGCAAAGCCGCTGCCGAAAAAGCCGCCGCCGCGGCCGCGGCGAAAGCCGCCGCGCCCAAGCCACCCGCGCCGCCGCCTGCCGCATGAACGCCGATTCGATCCTCGAGCGCGGCCCACTCCTCGTGCGCGACTGGCTGGTGAGTTTTCTGCCCGAACCGGCGCGCTGGCTCGCGGGGAGCCTCCTCGCCATCACCGCGGTCATCGTCGCCTTCGCTTCACTGTTCGCGTTGCTGACGCTCATCGAGCGCAAAGTCCTCGCGCGCGTGCAGAATCGCCCAGGACCGAACCGCGTCGGCATCCCGCTCACGAAGATTCGCCTTTTCGGTCTCGGCCAGCCGCTCGCCGACGGCATCAAAATGCTCACCAAGGAGGACATCGTCCCACGCAGCGCGGATCGCGTGCTCCACTTCCTCGCGCCGGTGGCGTTGCTCGCGTTTGCGATTCTCACGTTCGCGGTGATTCCCTTCGGCCGGCATTTGGTGCCAGTCGAGTTGGAGGCGGGCGTGCTCTACTTCTTCGCCGCCGGCGCCGCGACAGAACTCGCCGTCTTCATGGCCGGCTGGGCGAGCCGCAACAAATACTCCCTCCTCGCCGCGATGCGCGCACTCGCGCAGCTCATCAGCTATGAACTGCCACTGCTCCTCTCCGTCGTGCCCGTCGTGATGCTCGCCGGCACGCTCTCCACCACCGGCATCGTGGAGCGGCAGGGTGGCTGGACCTTCGGCCTGCTGCCGCAATGGCACGTGTTCACGCCGTGGGGTGCGGCGGGGTTTGCGATTTTCTTCGTCGCCGCGCTGGCGGAATCGAACCGCTCGCCCTTCGACCTGCCCGAGGCGGAGAGCGAACTTATCGCGGGGCATCTCACGGAATACTCGGGCTTCAAATACGCGCTCTTCTTCATGGCGGAATATTTCGGCATGTGCGCGCTCTGCGGCATGGGCGTGACGCTCTTCCTCGGCGGCTGGCAGGCACCGCTCTCTTTCCTCGCGTTTATCCCGTCCTACATCTGGTTCGGGGCGAAGCTCATGACCCTGCTCCTCGCGTTCATGTGGGTGCGCGCCACGCTGCCCCGCCTGCGCATCGATCAGCTCACCCGGCTCGCGTGGAAATTCCTCGTGCCGCTGGCACTCGTAAATCTGGGCGTCGCGGCGTTCTGGTCGCTGAGTGCTGACTGGACTGGCGCCGTGCGCCTGACCCGCTGGCTGATTGCCGCCATGCTGTTGGCCGGGCCGTTCGTGCTGCTCGGGCGCAAACTCACCGCGGGCCTCGCGCCGCGCATCTATCGCTACGCGACATGATGGCACTCATCCTTATCGCGCTGGTAACACTCGCCTCCGCCGCCGCGGCCATGCTGCTGCGCAACCTGATCCACAGCGCGCTCCTCTTGACTGCGAGCTGGGCTGGCCTTGCGGCGTTCTACCTCTGGGCCGGAGCCGAGTTCGTGGCGTTTGCGCAGGTGCTCGTCTACGTAGGCGCCATCTCGATGGTTGTGCTCTTTGCCGTGCTGCTCACGCGCCCGCCGCAGCCGATGCCCGTCACCCCGCCCAACACCCTCGGCCGCGCGCTCGTCGCGCTAATCACCGGCGGCGCCGTGCTCGGCGTTTTCATCGGCGCCATCGTGAGCAGCCCGCTGCCCGCCACGGCCGCCCCCGCGCCAACGGTGTCCGTGAAACAGCTCGGCCTTGAACTCGCCGGCCGCCACGCCGGCGCCCTCCTGATTGTTGGCGCGTTGCTGACCGTCGCCCTGCTCGGCGCCGTTGTGCTCGCCGCGACGGATCGCGAACCTGTAGGGGCGTCGCTTGACGACGTCCGCGGGCGCCCACCAGGGACGCCCCTGCAAAAATCAGGGGACGCGCCATGAGCCTCTCGTCGCTGCAACTCTGCCTGCTGTTTTCGAGCGCCCTCTTCTGCCTCGGGCTCATGGCGGCGCTTTCGCGCAGCAACACCATCCTCGTCCTGCTCGGCGTGGAACTGATGCTCAACGCCGCCAACGTGAACTTCATCGCCTTCTGGCGCTACGGCCCGAATCCCGAGGCCGCGACCGGTGTGGTCTTCGTGCTCTTCGCGATCGCCGTCGCCGCCGCCGAGGCCGCCGTGGGCCTCGCCCTCGTGATCGCGATTTACCGGCACCAGAAAAACATCCGCCTGCAGGAGGCGACGCGACTGAAGGGATGAATCCATTAACCACGGATTACACTGATGAACACGGATAAAAAGCCTCTGACAGGTAGCGCGGTGCTTCAGCCCGCGTTAGAGGTATTCGTGTGGGGGCTGAGGCACCGAACTCCTTTCTGTCATCAGTGCCCATCCGTAAGAGCTGCGGTTAATTCATGAGCCTTTCGGTCCAATTACTCTGGCTCATACCGGCGTTGCCCTTGCTGGCCGCGGTCGTCGGCACGCTCGCGCCGCGCGGAGAATTCAAACTCTCCGCCTCGACCGCCATCGCGGCGCTCACGCTTTCTTTCCTGCTCTCCTGCGGCGCACTTATTACGGCGCTAGCCGATCCCTCGGCGCACCTCACGAGCAACTTCACTTGGTTCGATCTCGGCCACGGCGCGGTGCGGCTCGGCTGGCTGCTCGATCCGCTCACGGCGCTGATGTGCGTGATGGTGACGTTCGTCGGCCTCCTGATTTTCGTCTTCAGCACGGGCTATATGCGCGACGACGCCAACGCGAAGCAGTTCTTCTGTTTCCTCAGCCTCTTCGCCGCCGCGATGCTCGGGCTCATCATCGCCAACAGCCTGCTGCTGCTCTTCGTTTGCTGGGAACTCGTCGGTCTGGCCTCATATCTCCTCATCGGTTTCTGGTTTCACAAACCCGAGGCGGCCGCCGCCGCGAAGAAGGCCTTCATCACGACGCGGATCGGCGACCTCGGTCTGTTGCTCGGACTGCTGTGGCTCTACGACTCCACCGGCACACTGCTCCTTTACGATGAAGGCCAGGGCGTCCTCGATCCCGTCGTGCTCGCGGGCCTCGGCGGCTCCACCGCGATCGGACTGCTGATCTTCTGCGGCGCGGTCGGAAAATCCGGCCAGTTCCCGCTGCATGTCTGGCTGCCCGACGCGATGGAAGGCCCGACGCCCGTCTCCGCGCTCATCCACGCGGCGACGATGGTGGCCGCGGGCGTGTTCCTCATGGCGCGCGTGTTTCCACTGCTCACGCCGGATGCGCTCATCGTCATCGCGTTCACGGGCGCAATCACCGCGCTGCTCGGCGCGCTCATCGCCTGCGCGCAAAGTGATCTCAAGCGCATCCTCGCCTTCTCCACCGTCTCGCAGCTCGGCTACATGATGCTCGCGATCGGCGTCGGCTCGTGGGTCGCGGCGATCTTTCACCTGCTGACGCACGCCTTCTTCAAGGCGCTGCTCTTCCTCGGCGCGGGCTCGGTCATCCACGCGGCACACCACGAGCAGGATATCCGCGCCCTGGGTGGTCTGCGCGGACCGATGAAGACGACTTTCGTCACCTTCGCCATTGGCATGATGGCGCTCGCGGGCGTGCCGTTCCTGTTCTCCGGATTTTGGAGCAAGGAGGCCGTGCTCCACGCCGCCCACGGCTGGGGGTTTTCTCAAATTCCATTCTATGCCGGGCTCGTGGCGGTCGTGCTCACGGCCTTCTACATGACGCGGCTCGTCGCCGAGGTCTTCTTCGGTCACCCGCGCGGCAACGGTGCGGCGCACGCGCACGAGAACACCGCCGCGATGACCCTCCCACTCGGGTTGCTCGCGGCCTGCACCATTCTGCTTGGCGCCATCGGCACCCCGTGGTGGCCGTGGCTGCAGCGCACGCTCGATCCTGAATTTCTCAGCGAGCCCGGGGGCGCAGGCCTGATGGCGACTTCGATTGTGCTCGTGGCGCTCGGCCTTGGCGCGGGCTGGGCCCTTTATGGCCGCAAGCTCCGCCAAAAGTCCGCCGCCGCCGATCCACTCGCCGTGATCGCGCCGCGCGCCTTTGCGTTCCTCGCCGCCCGCATGAAGTTCGACAAACTCTACGCCGCAACCTTCGGCCGGCTCAGCGACACTCTGGCCGCCTGCGCCGACGCGCTCGACCGCCACGTCTGGGACGGCGTGGTGCGGCTGCTGGCGAGGCTGGGGCGTTTCACCGGACTCGTGAATCGCGAAGCCGACGAGGAAGGCCTGAACGCCGGCTTCGACGCCACGAGCGAATCGATTCGCGCCACCGCCAAGGCCTACTCGCGCGCACACACCGGCGATGCCCACGGCTACCTGCTGATGATCGCTTTTGGCTTCGTGGTGCTCGTTTTCGCCGTGCTGGTCGGAGGTGGCCGATGAGCGGTCTGCCACTTCTCTCCGCGCTGGTCATCGCCCCCTGGGCCGGCGCAGCGCTGCTCGCGCTCCTGCGCGGCGCGAGCCCACGCACGTGCCGCCTCGTCGCGCTGGCCTTCAGCCTCTCGACCCTCGTGCTCGCAGCGCTCGCCCTCGCCGCCTTCGACCCCGCGCGGACCACGCCGCAGCTCGTCGAACGCCACGTCTGGATCACGGCGCTCAACGTCCACTATCACCTCGGACTCGACGGCCTGAGTCTCGTGCTGGTCTTGCTGACGGGTGTCATCGGCCCGGTGGCGCTGATGGCGTCATGGCGCACCGCCCGGTCCCGTCTCTTCGGGGCGCTGCTGCTCGCCCTGCAAGGCTCGGCGCTCGGCGTTTTTCTCGCCCTCGATTTTTTTCACTGGTTCCTGTTCTGGGAGCTGAGCCTCGTGCCGGCTTTTTTCCTGATCAAACTCTGGGGTGGCACGGGCGCGACGCGCGCGGCCTACCAGTTCGTCGTCTACACGATCAGTGGCAGCGCATTCATGCTCGTGGCCTTCGCCGCGATCTTCGCCGCCACGGGCTCGCTCGATTTTCAACAGCTCGCCCAACTCGGGGCCGACGGATCGCTCGCAGCGAAGCTCGGCGTGGATGGCGCGCGACTCGTCTTTCTCGGTGTGCTGCTTGGCCTCGCGGTCAAGGCTCCGCTGTGGCCGCTGCACACGTGGCTACCGTCGACCTATGCCGAGGCGCCAACCGGCGTCTCGATGTTTCTGACCGCAGTCATGTCGAAGATGGGTGTCTATGGTTTCCTGCGAATTCTCTGGCCGCTCTTTCCGCAGCAACTGCACGACAGCGCGCCGTGGCTGCTGCTCCTCGCGCTGGGCGGAGTGGTGCTCGGTGCCTGGGCCGCGCTGCGCCAGACCGACCTCAAGCGCATGCTCGCCTACTCTTCACTCAACCATGTGAGCTACTGCCTGCTCGCGCTGTTCGCCGTCGCCCACGCCACCGGCCGGCCCGGCCTATCGAGCGAGGCGGCCACCGCGGCGCTCGCCGGCACGATCCTGCAAATGTTCAACCACGGGCTCTCGGCCGCGGCGCTATTCTGTTGCATCGGCGTGCTCGAGTCCCGCGCCGGCGGCAAACGCGGCCTGCATGATTTCGGCGGCGTGCGCACGGCTGCGCCGATCTTCGCGGGGCTCTGTGGCGTGGCGCTGTTCTCCTCGCTCGGGCTGCCGGGGCTCAACGGTTTCGTCGGCGAATTCCTGATTTTCCGCGGCGTCTTCGGGCTTAATCCGGGAGTGGCCGCCGTCGCGTGCCTCGGCCTGCTCGGCACGGCGATGTTTCTGCTGACGTTTTGGCAGCGCGTCTTCCACGGACCACGCGGGGGCGCCGCGACTGTGGCCTTCGGCGATGTGCGCGGCATCGAACTCGCGTCCCTCGCGCCGCTCGTCGTCCTGATGATCGCACTGGGCGTCGCGCCGCAGTTGCTGCTGCGCTTGATCAATCCGCTCGTGACTTCGTGGGCCGGGCATCTCGTGCTGCCATGAAAGCAAAACCAGGCCCACAACGCAGCCAAACCGTAGAGGTGCAGTCTTGCTGCGCCTTTCCGATCGGGCGCAGCAAGACTGCGCCCCTACGGATCACATGAGCGCGCTGCCTTTCACGATCTATGTCTCGTTCACCGGCGCGCTGCTCGCACTGGCGGTAGGCGCGCGTTCCGCTGCGCGGGCGCGCCTCGTGGCACTCAGCACCGCGGTGGCCGGCCTGGCCATCACCCTGGTCGCCGGGGCCGGCTTCACGCCACAAGCCGGTCTGCACACGCTCGTCGATCTCCCGTGGATCGCGGAGGCGGGCATCCGCTATCATCTTGCGGCCGACGGCATCAGCCTGACGCTCGTCGTCCTCACGGGCCTCGCCGCCACGGCGGGTGTGTTGTTCTCGTGGAATATCGAGGAGCGGGCCGGAGAATTTTTCGCCCTCTATCTCGCGCTGATCGGCGGCGTCTATGGCGTCTTCCTGAGCGCGGACGCGTTCACCCTCTTCGCTTTCTACGAAATCGCGATCGTGCCGAAGTATTTCCTCATCGCGATCTGGGGTTCGACGAACCGCGAGCACGGCGCGATGAAACTCGTGCTCTACTCCTTTGCCGGCAGCGCGCTCGTGCTCGCAGGGCTCCTGTGGGTGCATGCAGCGGGCGCGGCGACGGGCTTTGGCTTAGGTGAACTCATTGCGGCGGCCGCACGGGTATCGCCGGGCGAACAGATCGCGATGTTCGCGCTCGTGTTTCTGGGCTTCGCGGTGCTCGCGGGCTTGTTCCCGTTTCACACGTGGGCGCCCACGGGCCACGTCGCGGCACCCACCGCGGCGTCGATGCTGCTCGCCGGCGTGGTGATGAAGCTCGGCGCCTACGGCTGCCTCCGGGTGGCGCTGCCGCTGTTTCCGGAGGGATTTGCTTTCTGGCAACCGACCATCGCCTGGCTCGCGGTGGCGGGCATCCTCTACGCGGGCTTCATCGCGCTGGTGCAGGACGACTTCAAGTTCGTCATCGGCTATTCGAGCGTGAGCCACATGGGCTTCGTGCTCCTCGGCCTCGCGGCGGGCAACCCCCCGGCGGTCGCCGGTGCGGTGCTCCAGATGTTTTCGCACGGCGTGATCGCCGGACTGCTGTTCGCGGTGGTCGGCCGCATGGTCTATGAACGGACGCACACGCGCCGGCTCGCGGATTTGCGCGCACTGCCGCTGCACCGGGCGCTGCCGTTCGCCGCGCTGGTCTTTGTGATCGCGGGCCTCGCGTCGATGGGCCTGCCGGGCTTCAGCGGCTTCCCCGCCGAACTCGCGATTCTCATCGGCACGTGGAAAACCTCGCCAGCCTGGGCCTTGGGCGCCGGCGCCGGCGTGGTCCTCGCCGCGGCCTTCACGCTGCGCGCGATCCAGGTGGCTTTCTTTGGCACGACGGACAAATCCGCCGCGCAGCCCGCGGCCGCCTCATTGCCCTGCGAGCCCATCACCCTGCCGGAGCGCGCCGGCGCGATGCTGCTCGTGGCTGCGACCGTCTATGTCGGCCTGAACCCCGACGCGCTCCTTGATTGGATCACCCCCGCGCTGCAATCGCCGGTCATGCAAGCCGCGTTGAAAGGAGGCGTGTCGTGAAGCCCAACTACACCGAACTCTTCGCCGCCCTGAGCCCGGAAGCCGCCCTGATCGTCGGCGCGCTGCTCGTGGTCGTGCTCGACCTCACGCTCGGTCGAAAAAAAATCGCGGAAGCCCGGTGGCACGCCGCGGTGCGAATCGCGCTGCTCGCGGTGGGCTTGGCAGGGTGCTTCACGTTTGCGAGCGGTCGGCCGGGCGCGGAGTTTGGCGGCGCATTCATGCTGGATGCCCTCGCGCAGGCCACGCGTTACAGTGTGCTGGTGCTGGCGGCGCTCTCCCTCGCACTGCTGCCCGGCACGGCGCGGATGCGGCACCCGGCGGAGTTTGTCGCGGTGGTGCTGTTTGCCACCGCCGGCTTCAGCGTGATGGCGACCGCGCAGAACCTCCTCATCGCCTTTCTCGCCCTCGAACTCGCCAGCCTCTCACTCTATGTGCTGGCAGGCTTCGACAAGACCCGCCCGGAGTCGGCGGAAGCCGCGCTAAAGTATTTCCTTTTCGGCGGCGTGTCAGCGGCGTTTCTCCTTTTCGGCTTTAGCCTGCTCTACGGCCTGACCGGCTCAATCGAGTTGAACGTGATCGCGCGTGAACTGGGCGCGCAGGCCGCCAGTCCGCTGCTGGTCGTGGCGCTCGTGATGGTGCTCGTCGCCTTCGGCTTCAAGGCCGCCGCGGTGCCGTTTCATCTTTGGGCGCCGGACGTTTATCAGGGCGCGCCGGCGCCGGCCGCGGCGCTCATTGCGTCGGCCTCGAAGGTTGCTGGTTTCACGTTCTTCGCGCGCCTGCTGTGGAGCGGAACCGGCGCATCGTCGGGCCAGGCTCCGGCCTGGATGCTGACGCTCGCGATTCTCGCCGGCGCTTCGCTCCTGCTCGGCAATGTCGCCGCGCTCGCGCAGCGCAATCTCCGCCGGCTCCTCGCCTACTCCGCCATCGCGCACGCCGGCATCATGCTCCTGGGCGTGATGACGGGCACGCGTTTCGGCCCGGGGGCGCTGCTCTACTACACCTTCACCTACGGACTCGCGACCGTCGGAACGTTTGGTGTCATCGCGATCATTGAGCGCGCGGGCCGTTGCCAGGACCTCGACGATCTCGCGGGGCTGTATCGGCGATCGCCGTTGCTGGCCGGGTGCCTGCTCATGTTTGTGCTTTCGCTCGCGGGGATTCCGCCGCTGGCGGGATTCTTCGGGAAATTCCTGCTTTTTAGCCAGGCCCTCCGCCTCACCGGGCTCACCGGCCCGGCCGGCTGGCTCGCGATCGCGGCGATCGCGCTCAGCGCCGTCGCACTTTACTATTATTTGATCGTCCTCAAGCGGGCTTTCGTCACGCCGGCCGTCGCGGGGACCGAGGCGCGCATTGCGGTGCCGCTCAAACCCGCGCTGGCGCTGCTGCTTGCGGCGGCGCTGCTGCTCGCGCTGGGGGTGTTCCCTTCGTCGGCGCTCCGGCTCGTAACTTAAGTGCGGATTCCCCGGACAATCCCTCGCTTGTCAGGCACGCGTTTCGTTCCATCTTCCCGAGGTTTCCTCCTCTTGCACCGCGCCTTTTTCATCCTCCTTGCCGCGCTTCCCTTCACGCTGTTCGCCGCCGAAGAACCGGTGCCGCCTGCGGAATCTTTCACCGCGAAGGAGATCACCCAAGGGTTCAGCGACCGCGCGGTGTTTGCCAAGCCACGCGCCGCGCGCCGCGCCGAATCCGACCGCGAGGAGAAACGCGAGGGCCGCCCCGTCCGCCGCCTCTGGGATCGGTTTGATGGCCTGCGCCTGCTCGCCCTCCGCGAAGGCGAGACCGTCGCGCAGGCCCGTGATCGGTTGATGGCGACGGGGCGCTACGAGTTCGTGCATCCCGACACGATTCGGCAAGCCGCCGCGACACCAACGATCCGAGTTTCATCCGCCAATGGGGCCTGTCGAACAACGGCGCCAACAACGGCATCGTCGGCGCCGATATTCGCGCCACGGCTGCCTGGGATGTGCGGACCGACGCCTCTAACGTTATCGTCGCAGTCATCGACTCCGGCGTCCGGCTCGACCACCCCGACATCGTGGCCAACCTCTGGCGCAATCCGCGTGAGATTGTCGGCAATGGCCTGGACGACGATCGCAACGGCTACGTGGACGACATTCATGGCATCAACGCCATCACCCGCAGCGGCAACCCCGCCGACGATCTCGGGCATGGCACGCACGTGGCCGGCATCATCGGCGCCGCGGGCAACAACGGCACCGGCATCACGGGTGTCGCATGGCGCGTCCAGATCATGGCGCTGAAATTTCTACGCGGCGGCACCGGCCTCGGTCTCACGTCGGATGCCGTCACCTGCATCGACTACGCGTTCGCCAACGGCGCGCACATCGTGAACGCGAGCTATGGCGCGGCTGCCGGTTCCGTCACGGCGTTCGATCCGGCGCAGTTTGCCGCCGTGCGGCGGCTGCGCGATGCCGGTATTATTTTCGTCGCGGCGGCGGGTAATGAAGGCGCGGATATGGATCTGGTGCCGCATTATCCGGCAAGCTTCCGGCTCGAAAATGTGGTCGCCGTGGGCAACTCCACCAACCGCGATGATCTGCCCGTTGGCACAAATTACGGTTCCGGCGCGGTCGAGCTGTTTGCGCCGGGCAGCGACATCTATTCGCTCGCGCTCGATTCGTCGCTCTACGTCTCGCGATCGGGCACGTCGATGGCCGCGCCGCACGTGACCGGAGCGCTGGCGCTGCTCAAGGCTCAGTTTCCCAACGACAACTACCGCCAACTCATCAACCGGGTGCTCCGCACGGTCGATCAGCCCACGGCTCTGGCCGGAAAATCCCAGACCAACGGCCGCCTTAACCTCGACCGCGCGCTGCGCTCCACGGACAACCGGCCCTTCAACGACGACTTCTCTACTCGCGCCCGCGTCTCCGGCAACAACCTCGCGATCCGCGCCGTCAACACCGGCGCCACGACGGAGAATGGCGAGCCCGCCATCGCGGGTCAGAGTGGTGGCGCCACGCTCTGGTGGGAATGGCGTGCGCCCACCGCCGGTTTGGTCCGCATGACCACCACGGGCAGCGGCTACGACACGCTGCTCGGCGTGTTCACCGGCGATGCCCTCGGCGCGCTCACTCCGGTGGCGAGCAATGACAACGACGGTGCCAGCCTCACCTCGCGGCTCGAGTTCAGCACCGTCGCCGGCACGACCTACCAGATTGTCGTCGCCGGCAAGGGTGCCGCTACGGGCCTCACACTCCTTGATATCGGATCGATTCCGGCCAATGACGCTTTTGCCGGGGCGCAGGTGATTGAGGGCCGGAGCGCGCTCGTCAGCGGGACCAATGCGCAGGCGACGCTCGAGGCCAGCGAACCGCAGATTCGCGGCCGCGTGGGTGGAAAATCACTCTGGTATCGCTGGACCGCGCCAGCCACGGGCCGCTTCCAGTTTGGCCTCGTGAGCGAGGGCTTCGATCCCTTGCTCGCGGTTTACACGGGCGCCACGCTCGGTACGCTGCGGCTCGTGGGCGCGAGTGACGATGCCGACAGCGAAGCAGGCGGCGACTCGACCTACACCACCGCCATTGTCACCATTGAGGCCACCGCGGGCACGACGTATTACATCCAGGCGGACGGCGCCGCTCGCGCTGGCGTGCCGCCGATCACCGCGCGATTCAGTCTCACGCTCAACGATTCCACCTGGACCGGCGTCACGGGCGGCAGCGTCACCAATGCGCCCGTGATCGGGCCCGACGGCGCCGTCTATGTGGCGAGCACCGATGGTGTCCTGCACGCTTTCAATGCCGACGGCACGCGTCGCTGGCCCGCCCTCACGCTCAACGCTCAGATGGACACCTCGGCCGCGGCGCTCGCGTCCGACGGCACACTCTACGTCGCGACCGGACCGACCTTCACGCAGGCCAACAGCTCGCGGCTCCACGCCTTCAACAGCACGACCGGGGCGAAGAAATGGGAGATCCTCGTCGGCACGAACGGCAACGCCAACAACGCCGTCGCGATTGGGGCCGACGGCACGATCTTTGTGCATTCGGATGCGGGGCGCCTCCACGCCTTCCGCGACAACCAGACGAGCGTCACGCAGCGTTGGACCGCCAACGTGCCGGGCGATTCCTATGCCTCCGTGGCCATAGCGCCCGACGGCACGCTCTACCTTGGCACCGATGACCCGGGCGACAACCACCGGCTCTATGCGATCAATCCCGGCGACGGCGCGGTGAAGTGGGCCTTTGCCGCCGACAATGCGATCTACTCCACCGCGGCGATCGATGCGGCCGGCAATGTTTACTTCGGCACGCTCTCCTCGGGCCGGCTCTATTCCGTTACTCCCGCTGGCGTGCAGCGCTGGGTTTACGCCGGCGCCAGCCTCGGCACCTCATCGTCGCCGGCGCTGAGTGCGGATGGCGGCACGGTTTATTTCGCCGGCTACGACGGTCTGCTCCACGCGGTAAACACCACGACAGGCGGTGTGCGTTGGACCTACCGGCTCGGCGACCAGGTGCGCGCGTCGTCGCCCGCCGTCGATGCCAACGGCGTGGTCTATATCGGGTGCTACGACGGCCTCGTCTATGCGATCGATGGAGACGGCCGGCTCGTGCGGACCTTTGCGACGGGCAATCTTATCCGCTCGTCGCCGGGCATCGCCGGCCGCACGCTGGCGTTTGGCAGCAACGATGGAAACGTCTATGCCTTCGATCTCGGCGTCGGTGTCGCCGCGAATAACCCGTGGCCGCAATACCGGCAGAATGCCCGCCGCACCGGCCAGCGCTTCACGCCGGCCCTCGCGGTCGTCACGCAGCCCCAATCGCAAATCGCGGTGCTCGGCCTGTCTCTCTCTCTCAGCGTCAACGCGACGGGCGATGGCCCGATCACCTACCAGTGGCGCAAGGACGGTGTGGATATCGCCGGCGCGACGACCACCGTGATCACGGTCGGCACCGTGACCGCCGCCGCCGCCGGCCGCTACACGGTCGCGGTTATCAGTCCGACGAGTTCGATCATGAGCGCCGCCGCCGACATCACGGTCGAGCCCCCCAATCCTGGCCGGTTGATCAACCTCTCCGTCCGCACGACCGCGGGCACGGGCGATCAAATGCTGGCCGTGGGATTCGTCCTCAGTGGTGCGGCCGCGAAGCCCATGTTGCTGCGCGCCATCGGCCCTTCGTTGGCGGGCTTTGGTGTCACCGGCGTGCTCGCCGATCCGCGTTTGCAGCTTTTTTCCAATGGGACCGAGCTGGCGAACAACGACAACTGGGCCACGCCGATGACCGGCACGGCGGCCGGAGTCGCGGCGGCGTTCAATCAAGTGGGGGCCTTTATGCTGCCCGCCGATTCGCTCGACGCCGCGATTCTGCGCTCGATGCCAGTCGGCGCCTACTCTGCGCAAATCTCGGGTGCCGCTGGCGCCGGCATCGCGCTCGCCGAAATTTACGACGTCGAGCCGTTGTCCGGCGCCCGGCTCATCAACGTCTCGGCCCGGGCGCAGGTCGGCACGGGGGCGAGCGTGCTGATCGCGGGCTTCACCCTCTCGGGCAATCTGGAGCGGCAGATTCTCATTCGCGGCATCGGCCCGACCCTTGCCTCGGCCTTCGGTGTGGGCGGCGTGCTCGCCAATCCGCGCTTGGATTTGTATCGCGGCACGGCAGTCGTCGGCAGCAACGACGACTGGGGCGGGTCGGCGACGCTCGGTGCGGCGTTCGCGCAAATCGGCGCGTTTCCCCTGCCCAATGGCAGCCGTGACGCCGCGCTGCTGCTCAGCCTGCCGCCCGGCAGCTACACGGCGCAGGTCAGTGGCGTCGGTGGCACCACGGGCGTCGCGCTGGTCGAGGTTTACGAGCTGCAGTAGTCCAGTCCGGGAGGGGCGCGGGGGCATACGCACGTATGCGTATGGTGAGGAAGAAGGGCAGAGGGCAAAATGAAGAGGCTTCCTCAACGCTTCCTTGCCATGAACCACCTCTCTCTCGTCCGACGATTTTTCTCCCCCGCACTGTTGCTCGCCGTCTCGCTGGGCCTGCCGCTTGCATTGCACGCGCAAGCCCAGTTTGCCGGCACCTACATCGGCACGGTCAACACGCGGGTCACGGTGCCGGTGCTTGGCACCATCGAGTCCGGCTCCGGCGCCTATATTGCCATCGTCGCGGCTGATGGCACTTTCACGCTGAATGGCGCGGCGGTCGGGACGGTTTCCGCCTCGGGCGCAGTGACCATCACAAGCGCAGCCTCCCTCAGTGTGCTCGGCATCCGTTCGGCCACGATCGCCAATAACCAGCTGAGTTCGAATTACGGCGATCTGCTGGGCAACGGCACCACGCAGTTCCGGCTCAACCCCAGCTCTTCGTTCACCGCCGCGCCTGGTGGCGGAGGCGGCGGGGGCGGTGGAGGTGGCGGCACGACCGGCGGCGAACTGCTGGCCTACTATTCATTCAACGACGCCAACAATCTTCTGCGCGACGACTCGGGCCGCGGCTTCACGCTCTCGCCGGTCGGCGGCACTGTCACGCAGACGACGGGGCGCTTCGGCGCCGGTGCTCTGCGCACGAACGGCGTTCGCCTGCGCACGCTCGTGAACAGCACCTTCAGCACCTCGGCCATGACCATCTCGGCCTTCGTCCGCGCCACGGGCCCCGGCAACTGGAACCCCCGCCTCGTCGCCATCGGTTTTCCCGGCCAGTCGTCGCACTACTACGGTGTTTTCCTCGAGGGCCTGACCGCGTCGCGCCGCTTCTCGTTTCTCGCCAACACGCAGATTTCGCAGCAGATCAACAGCACGGGTCGCGTGGCCGACAACGCTTGGTCGCACGTAGTCGCGACGTTTGAAGCCGGCACGCTCCGCCTCTACCGCGACGGCCAGCTCGACAGCACCACCAACACCGGCCGCGCCCTCACCAGCTTCGGCAGTGCGATGATGATGATCGCGGGTTCCGACAACGGTCTCGATCTCTTCCAAGGCGATCTTGACGAGATTCGCATCTACAACCGCGCGCTCACCGCCGCCGAAGTCACGTCTCTCAACAGCGGCACCGCCGTCGGCACGGCCGCCACCGGCGTCAACACCGCCGCAGCCATCTCGGCCAACGTGATCGCCGCGCCCGCCAATCTCACGGGCTACCGCAACCGCGTCGGGCAGGCCTTTGAGTTCACGCTCACCGGCGCGACCAGCGGCGCCGTCTGGGGCACCGATGTTTACACCGACGACTCCAGCGTCGCCCGCGCTGCCGTCCATGCCGGCGTGATCGCGCCCGGCGAGACCAAGACCGTCACCGTCACCATCCTGCCCGGACAAGGAAGTTATCCCGCGTCCGTTCGCAACGGTGTCAGCACGAGCTCGTGGGGCGCGTGGTCGGGCAGCTTCTCCTTCGCGGGCAGCGCGGGCACTACCTTCACGACCGTGAGTGCCGCGGTCGCTCCTGCCCTGCCGACGGGCTTCCTCCCCTCCTCTATCAACGTCGTGCCGGGCGGGCGGTTCGTGTGCCCGATTAACGTCACCGGCACCGGTCCCTTCAGCTACCAGTGGTTCCTGAACGGCATCGCCATCGCCGGAGCGACCGAGAACCCCTACATCGTCAACGCTGTCACCGCCGCCAACGCCGGCACCTATACCGTGCGGGTGGGTAATCCCGCCGGCACGCAGACCTTCACCGCCGGCTCGCTCAGCGTGCCGGCCTCCGCCGCCGCGCCGCAGATCGTGCTGCACCCCTTCAACAAGGTGGTCTCGCCGGGCGGCACGTTTGCCCTCGCGACGTCCGCACTCGGCAGTGGGCTCTCCTACCAGTGGTTCCGCAACAACATCGCGCTCGCGACTGAAACCGGCCCGATCATGCTCCGCTTGAACGTGAATGCGGCCGACGCTGGCTCCTATTTCTGCCGCGTCTCCAATTCCTCTGGCACCGTGAATTCGAGCGCTGCGACCGTGAGTCTTAATCCGCTGGCCTCCACGCTCCGCAACATCTCGGTGCGCGCCGATGCCGCTCCGGGCCAGCTCGTCACGCCGGGCTTCTACATCGCGGGCGCGGGTGGCAAACGTGTTATAATCCGCGCCGTCGGCCCCGCGCTCGCCGCCTTCGGCCTGCCGGCGGCGAGCCTGATGGCGAATCCGCGGCTCTCCGTCTTCGACAACGAGACGCAGACGCGCATCGCGGGGAACGACAATTGGGACAGCACCCCCGCCACCGAAGCCGCGATGGCCGCCGTCGGCGCCTTCCCGCTCACCCGGAACAGCAACGACGCCGTCCTGATCACCACCCTCCCCGCCAACAAGCCCTACAGCGTCCAAGTGGACAGTGCGAACAGCGCGGCCGGCGGTCTCGTCCTTATCGAGGTTTATGACGCGGATGGCGCCACCGCCACCTCCAAGCTCTCCAATGTCTCCGTGCGCAGCGTCTCCGCCCCCGGTGACCGTGTGCTGACGCTCGGATTCAGCCTCCAAGGCATCGGGGCCCGCACCTTCCTCGTGCGCGGCGTCGGTCCCACGCTGGCAAGCTTTGGTGTCAGTGGGACGCTCGCTGATCCGGCCCTGACGATCTTCGACACCAGCAATCCCCCGCGGGCCGTGCTCTCCAACAACGATTGGAATGCCGCAGACTTCGTCAGCGAAATGCTCCAAGCGCAGACCTACGTGGGTGCCTTCGCCCTCCAGGGCGGCAGCGCTGACGCCTCCACCCTATCGCTCCTCGAGCCGGCCAACTACACCATTCAGGTCGGCGGTGCCGCCGCCGCCACCGGTGAGGCGCTCGTCGAAGTCTACGAGGTTCCGTGAGTTTTCCCGCCGCGAGCAGCATCGCGGCAAGGAAGTGAAGCAAGACCCCGGTGCCGCAAGGTGCCGGGGTCTCTTTGTGTCTGAAATTTGCCGCACACGTTTCCAGAAAATTCTTCCCTCCACCCGCGCCAAGCGTCAGAACCCACGCGGTGCCCACCGCCAAGACCATCGGTCCCGACGCGATTGAGGCCGCGATCGAGCGGCTCGCTGCCGGCATTCGCGCCCGCCATGCCGCCCCGCGCCGCCTCCTGCTCCTCGGCATTGCCAACGGCGGAGTCGAACTGGCCCGGCGCCTCGCGCGCCGCCTTGAGGGTCGCGCCGGCACGGTGGACATCTCCTTTCACCGCGACGACATCGGCCGCCATCCCATCCCCAAGGAGTTTGCGCCCACGCATATTCCCGCCGACGTCACCGGAGCCACCGTCATATTGATCGACGATGTGCTCTTTTCCGGCCGCACCGTAAAAGCCGCGCTCGACGAACTCTTCGACCACGGCCGGCCCGCCAAAGTCGAACTCGCCGTCCTCGTGGACCGCGGCGGCCGGCTCATGCCCGTCGCCGCCGACTACACCGGGCTCGCCCTCGACGCCCGTGCGCAGGAGAAAGTCGTGGTCCGGCTCGACCCGCAGGACGCCCACCGCGACACGATCCGCATCGAGCCCGCGAAATCCGCGACGAAATCATAACCGCAAAACCCGCCCCCGTGTCCTGGACCCGCCGCCATCTTCTCACCGTCGAAGAACTCTCCCTCGCCGAGATCGACCAAATCCACGCAACGGCGAGCGCCTTCAAGCGCACCCTCACGCGCAGCGTGAAAAAAGTCCCCGCCCTCCGCGGCAAGACCATCGTCAACCTCTTCCTCGAGCCCAGCACGCGCACCCGCATGGCCTTCGACATGGCCGCCAAGCGGCTCAGCGCCGATGTCATCTCCCTCGACGGGAACAGCAGCAGCACAAGCAAGGGCGAGACGCTCCGCGACACCGCGCAAAATATCCAGGCCCTCCAGGCGGACATGATCGTCATCCGACACGCCGCCGCCGGTTCCCCGCTCTACCTCTCGCGCATCCTCGATATCCCCGTGATCAATGCCGGCGACGGCGCGCACGAACACCCCACCCAGGGTCTGCTCGACACCTTCACCATGAAGGAGCACCTCGGCTCGCTGAAAGGCCGCAAAGTCGTGATCCTCGGCGATATTTTGTTCAGCCGCGTGGCGCGCTCCAACATCCATGCGCTCACCAAGCTCGGCGCCGCCGTCACCCTTGTCGGCCCCTCGACTCTCGTGCCTGACTGGTTCACGGCGATGGGCGTGCGCGTCTCGCACGATTTGAAATCCGCGCTCGCCGATGCCGAGGTTGTGATGCTCCTCCGCATCCAGCACGAGCGCCAGGCCGCCGGGCTCTTTCCCTCGCTGGGCGAATACACGAGCATGTTTGGCCTCAACAAAACCCGGGCGAGCTGGCTCAACCCACAGGCCATCATCATGCACCCCGGCCCCATCAACCGCGGCGTCGAAATCGACAGTGAGCTCGCCGACGGCGACCGCAGCGTGATCCTCGAACAGGTGAGCAACGGCATCGCCGTCCGGATGGCCGTCCTCTACCTCTGCTCCGGCGGCCAGCCCGAACTCGTCACCCCCGTCGAATAACTCCGCGCCATGCCGACCCTCTGGATCAAAAACGCCCGTGTCATCGACCCTGCCGCCAAGCGCGACGCCGCGGGCGATGTCTTTGTGCGCGACGGCAAGTTCGTCGCATCGCTCTCGACCGCCGACAAGAAACGCGCGAAAAAAATCGACGCCCACGGCCTTGTCGCCTGTCCCGGTCTCGTCGATATCCACGTCCATTTCCGCGAGCCCGGCCAGACCCACAAGGAGACCATCGGCACCGGCTCGCGCGCGGCCGCCGCCGGTGGTTTCACCACGGTCGTGATGATGCCCAACACCTCGCCCGTCGCCGACAATGCCGGCACCATCCAGCTCATGAAGGATGTCATCGGACGCGATGCGATCATCCGTGTCTATCCGACGGGCTGCATCACCGTCGGCATGAAGGGCCAGACGCTCGCCCCCATCGGTTCGCTCAAGCGCGCCGGGGTCGTCGCCATCACTGACGATGGCGACTGCGTGCAGTCCAACGATCTCATGCGCCGCGCCGTCGAATACGCCAAGATGTTCGACCTGCCCGTCATGGATCACTGCCAGGATCATTCCATGACCGTCGGCGCGGTGATGAACGAAGGCATCGTCTCCACGCGCCTCGGGCTCCGCGGCTGGCCCAATGCCGCCGAGGATCTGATCGTCGCGCGCAACGTGATCCTTGCGGAATACACCGGCGCCCACATTCACCTGCAGCACATCTCGTCGAAATTCTCCGTCGATGTCATCCGTCGCGCCAAGCAGCGCGGCGCGCGCATCAGCGCCGAGGCCACGCCGCACCACATCGCGCTCACCGACGATGCGCTCGCGACCTACGACACCAACTTCAAGATGAACCCGCCGCTGCGCACCGACGACGATCGCCGCGCTTTGATCGCGGGTCTTCGCGACGGCACGCTCGACATCATCGCCACCGATCACGCCCCGCACACCGACTACGAAAAGGACAAGGAGTTCGACTACGCGCCCAACGGCATCCTCGGCCTCGAGACCGCGCTGCCCGTCACGCTCGATGTCCTCGTGCGGCAAAACAAGTTCAAGCTACCCTTCGTCATCGATCTCATGACGCGCCGTCCCGCCGAGTTGATGAAACTCCCCGGCGGCACCCTCGCCGCCGGAGCCAACGCTGATCTCTGCCTCTTCGATCCCGCGGAAAAATGGCACTACGACGCGAAGGTCGGCTTCAGCAAGTCGAGCAATTCACCGTGGTCGGGCCAGACGCTCACCGGTCGCGTCAAGACCACGGTCGTGGGTGGCCGCGTCGTCTTCGACGGCGGAAAAATCACCGCGCCGTAAAGCCCCGCGCCCTCCGCGCCCATGCACGTTTCCGCGACCGAAGTGATGGGCTATGTCCAGGTCGCGCTGCTCGTGGTCGGCGTGATCGTGCTCTGGCGCGTCGCCTTAAGTCCCGAGGCCCGAGGCCGCCGGCAAGCCTCGCCCCTGCCCACATGGGATCTGCCGCTCGTCGACTTTGCGGTCTTTAGCGGCTGCGTGTTTGCCGGTGCGTTCTGCCTCCTGGCTGCCGCAGCCATCGCCGGAAAAATTGCGGATATCCGTGGCGACGCCGCCACGGTGCTCGGTGGTGCCGCCATGCAGGTGGGGATGATCGCGGGCGCGCTGCTCGCGCCCGTGCCGCGCGGCCCGCACTCCACGGCGCAGGCGCCAGGTTGGGTGCTGCTGGCGGGAGCCGTGACGTTCCTCGCCAGTTTCCCCCTGATCGCCGGCACGGCGGCCGTGGCACAGCAGCTCGCCCAAGCCGCCGGGTTTCCCCCGCAGCCGCAGGATGCGATCACGATGCTGATCCACATGGAATCACGGGGCCTGCTCGCCGCGATGATCGTGCTGGCCGTGGTCGTCGCGCCGGTTGGGGAAGAGATGGTGTTTCGTGGCGGGGTCTTCCGTTTTCTCCGCGGCCGCGTGCCCCGCTGGGCCGCGCTGCTGCTGCCGGGAGTCTTTTTCGCCGCGCTGCATGTGAACTGGCGGACCTTCGCCGGTCTCGATAGCTTCGCCCCCCTCGTGGTGCTCGCCGTGCTCTTCTCGCTCGCCTATGAACGCACCGGTCATCTCGGCGTGCCGATTGTCGCCCACGCGTTGTTCAATCTGAACACCATCGTCGGCATCCTGACCGGGTTCGTGAAACCGGCATGAACCCGTTCACCAACAATCCGCGGGAGTCTGTCGCGGCGTGGGGTGAGGAAAAGCTCATCACCACCATACGTCGCTGGCTTGGGACTGCCTCGCCGCGCGCGCCGTTCGGGATCGGCGACGACTGCGCCGTGCTCGCGCCGTCGCGCGGCCGCCAGTTGATCACCGTCGATCCTGTGATCTACGGGCGGCACTTCGACGACGCCATCGCCCCGCGAGCGGCCGCCGAAAAACTGCTGAAGCGGAACTTGAGTGATCTCGCCGCGATGGGTGGTCAGCCAGTGGCGGCGGTGCTGGCGCTCGCGCTCGATGCCCGCACGAAACTCCGCTGGCTGGAACAGTTCTACCGTGGCCTAGCCGCCTGCGCCCGTCGCCACCGGGTCGCGATCGTCGGGGGCGACATCGCGCAGTCGAGCGGCAATCTGGCCGCAAGTCTCACCCTGCTCGGCTCAGCCACTGGGCCGCGGATCGTTACTCGCCGGGGCGCGTGTAGGGGCGATGCCATTTTTGTGACCGGGGTGCTCGGCGGCAGCTTGCGCAGCGGGCATCATTTTCGCTTCACCCCGCGGCTGGCCGAGGGCCGTTGGCTGGCACGGCAGCGCGAGGTGCGCGCGATGATGGATGTGAGCGACGGCCTCGCCAAAGATCTCCGCGCGCTCACGCCGCGGGCCGCCGCGCCCGCGATCGATGCGGCCGCCCTGCCCCTACGGGCCGGCTGCGATGTGCGAGCGGCTCTGACGGATGGCGAGGACTACGAGCTGGTCTTCGCCCTGGCGCGATCCACCGACCGCGACGGCTTCCTGCGCCGCTGGCGGCGGGCCTTCCCACGGACACGGCTCAGTTGTATCGGCCGTTTTGCCTCGGCGAAAGATTTTCCTTCAGGCGCGCTCAATCTCGCGGACTACCATGGCTACGAGCATCTGCGATAAACTGAGGGCTGGCCTCATCACCGCCTCGGCCGAGGAGACACAGGCCGTCGCGGCGGAGTTCGCACGCGCCCTGCCACCCGACTCGACGCTCGCGTTGCACGGCAATCTCGGCGTCGGCAAGACGACCTTTGTGCAAGGCCTCGCCCGCGGGCTCGGGGTAGTCGAGCAGGTCACGAGCCCGACCTTCAACATCTTCACGCTGCACCGCGGCCCCGTTCGGCTGCTGCACCTCGACGCCTATCGCCTTGAGAGCGACCGCGAGATCGAAGACCTGCTGCTGGAGGATTTCCTGGTTTCGCCGTGGTGCCTCGCGATCGAGTGGCCGGAGAAAATCGCCGCGTGGCTGCCAGCGGGCGCACTGCACCTCGATCTGGGCATCACACCCGATCAACGGCACAGCATCCGGCTGCGTTCGGCCTGAGGTGGCGGGACAGCTTGTTGGGCTGCCTCCGCCACACGCCAGCGACCTCGCCCCGCTTACGAAGCCGGGGCGGGATCGATGGGCTTGTCCTCGGGCGCGGTAGCCTCAGCGGTCGGCGCCGCTGGCTCAGCCGAGACCTCGGGTGCGGGCTCGGGTGCAATCTCGGGTGCGGGTTCGGCCGCACTCGCCGGGACTTCAGGGAAGTTTTCCGGATCGTGCTCCTCGCCCTCGATTTCCTTTTTCCGCGCCTCGACCATGGGCGGCGGAGCAAAGAGCCGGCCGTCGATGAACTCGGTCACGTAACCCTCGCGCACCAGCCACACGAGATCACCCTGCATGCGGGCGAGCTTCGCGCGATCGTCGATTGAGAGTGTCGGCTCCGCCTTGGGCGCCTCGGCGGCCGGGGCCGCAGCAGCTTCGCCCTCGACGGGCACGGGTGGCGTGGTCTCGGCCGGCTTCGGCGTGAACACGAGGCCGAGGAATTTGGGTGCGAGTTCGCTCGCGCGCACCATCGGGTTGGCCTCGATGAAACCGATGAGCGCACCGATGCTGTCGGCAAACGTCTGGCCCGGAACGCGGAATTTCCGTTTCACGGCGCAAACATACGACACGCCCTTCGAGCCCTTCTTGAAGATGGTGAAATGCTCGCGGCGCAGGCGGCCTCGCAGGGCATTGGCCGTGTCGAGGGGGAACCGGCGCTGGCGTTCCAGAGCGCCTTCGACGGCGCGGCGGATTTCGCCGGGCGGCATGGTCTCGGCGACCTTGCCGTGGAAACGCGCGGTGTCGGTGGTGCGGACGACTTTGTCGCGCGCCTGCGTGAGCAAATACACGCGCGCATCTTCCAACGCATCGAACGTCGGCACGGACGGAGCGGCGGGAGCTTCGGCTGCAGGAGCGTCAGCCGGAGTGTCGCCGGCCGGCGCTGCGTCAGCCGCAGGCGCGGGCGCAGGTGCTGGCTCCGCGGCGGGTGCCACCGCAGGTTTCGCGGCCGCAATCTTCCACGTGTAGCGCGTGGTCTTCTTCATCTTGGCGAGCCATTGGTTCACGACCTCGGGATCGCGGACCGTCTCAATGCGACCGCGGAAGGCCTCCGGCCCCATTCGGCCCGAGAGCTCGGCCGCGTAGTGCTGCTGCACAATCTGATTGTAGCGGTGGTAATTCGGGGGCCCGAGAAGCTCGCCCGTCACGCCGCAGCGATTGATGACTTGGAAATTCCCCTTGGGCGGATCGACCTCGACTTCCGATTTGTCGAAGAACTTGTCGAGGTGCTGGCTGAGAACATGCGAGACCGCGGCGTCGTCGCTTTCAAACGGCAGGCCATCCGGCACCGAGATGTGAAACATCGGGCGCGGCGCGGGTTCGGCCGGCGCGGCGGCGGGCGCGCCCCGGTCACCCGACTCGGAGCCACTGCGGGGCTTGTGCGCCACGACCACGACGAAACGATCCGTCTTGGCGACGACCGTGCGCGCGATCTCGAAGAGTTCCACCGTGCGGCAGGACTTGCGGATGGTCTGCACGAGGGTGTTGAAACTCGTGTCCTCGGGATAAAACGTCGTCGAATAATACGGGCTGTCGTAGGGCCCGCGATCCTGCGGAGCGCCGCGGCCTTGATAGCCGCCGTGCCCGCCAGCGTAGGGCGCGCGGGTGCCGCGTTCGCCGCCACCGCCATAGCCGCCTTCGCGGCGCGGACCGCCACGATAGTCGCCGCCGCCCTCACGCGGAGCCCGGCGTTCGCCAGACGGTTGTCCTGCGCCACCACCTTCGGGTCCAGCGCGCATCGGCTCGCCCCCCGGCCCCGCCGGGCGGCGGAAAGCGCGGCGATCACGTTTGTCACCCCCGGGGCCGTCACGCCGCGGTCGGTCGTCGCGGGACTCGCCCTCGCGATGGCTGCCGGGCGCGGAGGGCTTCTCCTGCGTCCATTGGGTGCCGAAGCTGAAGCCCTGAAGCTGGGTCAGGTCGAGTTTGTTGAAATCCGCGGGCGGATTCTCCTTGGGTGCGTTGTCGTCCATGTCGTCCGAAAAAAGCGGGCGTGCGCCCGCGTGTTGGCTTGGTGTCGTTGGGCGCCGTTAATGGCGCGGGCAGTCTCCGCAGCCCGCCCGCAGTGGCAAGCAGTTTCCCGGCACGTGGCGGCTACGGCAATTGGTAGATCTCGACGAGGGCTTCGCCGGTGGTGTTGGCGACGCCCGAGACTTGGATGGTGTAGTTGCCGGGCTCGACCGTGACGACCATCGCGCAATCGGCGCTCGATTCGAGCAGGGGAAAGGCCTGCACTAGTCGCGCCGCCGCGGCGAGGTCGTAAACCGCGCCACTCGTGGTCCACCCCGTGTTGGTGCCCAGCAGCCGCTGGCCGCCCTCCGGTGTGGGTGCAAACAGCATCAGGGTCGGTCGGGCGAGGACGCCGCCCACGCCAAACTGCGTGAGCCCCGGCCCGATCGCGCGCATGAGCAGGCGGCTACGGCGCGGACCGCCTACGCTCACGCCGGCGAATAACGAATCGGCGCCTACCCCCACCTGGCCTCGGGTGGAGACGTTGACGAGCCGGGATCGGGGATCGCCGGCGGGTGCATCATAGGCTTCGACCAGCGTGACGCCCCGGCGTCCATCGGCGCTGGTGATATGCGTAGAGTAGAGACCGGCGGCGAGGGGCAGCACGAGCGCGGCGTCCTTGCTGTCGTTCGCAAGTGAAAACGCGCCTACGGCCGCGGCCGTTTCGCTCACTGAAAAACCGCCGATATTTGTGCCCCAATCATCATTGCTCGCGATCATGGTGTTGCCCGAGAACACTTGCAGCCTGGGATCTGGCATGCCGGCCAGCCCAAACGCGCCGAGGGTCGGGCCGATGCCCCGCAGCAAATGCACGCGCTCCTCGCCGCCCTGCACGACAAAGCCCGCGATCAGCGTCTCGCTGGCTCCGACTTGGGCGCGGGTGGAAAGGTTCAGCAGGCGCCCGCCCCCGCTGAGGGTCGTGGCGCGCGAGGTGCGCGTGGCATCGCGGCAAAAGGCCGGCCAGGTGGAAACGGTCGAGAGGGCTGTGCCGTTGCCGTTGATTTTGTAGAGGAAGCCGTCGAGCGACCCCACATAGATCGAGCCGTCGGGCGCGATGATCGGCGAGGATTCGATCAGGTTTCCCGTCCCTGTGCGGGTGTCGTAACTCCACCGCACATTGCCATCGGAAGGGTTGAAGGCGCGGACCACGCCGTCATCCGCTCCGAGGATAATAACACCATCGGCGCGCACTGCGGCGGTGGAGGCGCTGGTGGTGTTGATGCGTCGCTTCCAGAGTTCGGTCCCGTCCGTCTTGAGGGCGTAGAAGTTCACGTCCGCCACGAAGTAAATCGTGCCATCGGCGCCGAGTGTGGGTGAACCATGGATTTCTCCGTTGGCCAGGTAATCCCATTTCTTGGTGCCATCGGGCGCAAACGCGTAGAGTCGCTGGTCCAGGGAACCCACGTAAATGGTCCCATCGGCCCCGATGGCAGGCGAAGCGCGGATACGCCCGCCGGTAAGGAAGCTCCACCGTTCCACACCCTCGCGCGTCACCGCATACACTTTGCTGTCATTGCACCCGAAATAGACCGTGCCGTCGGGGCCGATGGCCGGCGAAGAGTCGATCCAACTGCCTGCGGAAAACCGCCAACGCACCGTGCCCGCGCGGTTCACCGCCCAGAGCTGCGAGTCGCCCGCCCCGAAGTAGATCACGCCGTCATCGCTGATGGCCGCGGTGCTGGTGATGAATGCCCCGACATTCAGTTCCCAACGCGAGGCCCCGTTGGCGGGATTGAGCGCGAGAAACTTTCCATCGTAGCCGCCGATGTAAATGGTCCCGTCGACATCAACCGTGGGTGAAGCATCGATGCCTTGCGGGCGATTGCGCACCCAGCGAGGCAGTCCGCCGTTGCTCGGAATCGCGAGGATACGGCCCGCGCGCCCCGAGGTCTCAGCCCCGATATAGATCGTCTGCCCATCGGCGCTGAGCGCCGGGGACGAGACGGTGACGCCGCTCAGGGCGTAAGCCCACTGGAGCGTCCCCTCGGTCTGCCCGCACGCCGCCACCGCCGCCATCAGCACACCGGCGAGAAACGCGCAGAGCATCCGCGCGCGGCGACCGCCGGCGGCAGGGGCAACGGCAAAAGCCCGGAGATGTGCGCGGCATTTTTGCAGGCTGGGCTCGAATCATGCCTCGTGGTCCAACACAAGTCGGAAGGTCGAACCGGTTTCGTCGCTGCGGACGAGTTCGAGACGCCCACCCGCCTGCTGTGCGAGCCGCTGACTGATGGCGAGGCCCAGGCCGCTGCCGCCGGGCTTCGAGCTGGCGCACGGTTGAAAGAGCCGCTCGCGCACGGCGGCCGGCAAGCCGACACCGTCATCATCGACAAAAAATTCCGCGCCGCCACCGGTCCCGGCGAGCGCGGTGAGTTTTACGCGCCCGGCGCGCGGCGCGGCCTCGAGGGCGTTCTGGAGCAGATTCCGCAGGACCAGCGTCACGAGGTTGGCTCGGCGGCCGGCAATCGGTGCGTTGCCTTGCGCTGCCACCTCTAGCGTGACGCCGCGGGAATCGGCTTCAGCCCGGACTTTGGCGGCGGCAATCTCCGCGATCTCGGGGCAAGTCAGATCGAATTTTGCGCCCGTCTGTTCGTCGTGCAGGACAGCGGCGATGTCGTTGACCATGGTGCGCAGGCGGCGCGTCAGGGCTGAAGCCGCCGCGAGTTCGCCACCGTTTTCAGGGTGAGCCGCGGCCTCACGCTGGCCCGCCATGATCGATTCGAGACCGGCCAGCGGATTCTTGATCTCGTGCATCAGGTGTGCGGCGACGGCCCCGAGCGCGGATGTCTTGGCGGCCAGCACGAGTTCGCGATTGGCGCGCTCCAAGTCATCCCGGCGCGCGCGCAGCTGGGCATTGGCGGCGCGGAGGCGGCGCAATGCCGCCATCAAGGCGAGACCGATGACCGCCGAGCCCGCCACCCACGCCAGCACCGCTTGGACCAAGAGCCGCCGGTCGTGCGCCCCGAGTTCGCTCGAGGCGGCATCGGCCTCGATCCAAAAGTGCGCCGCGCCGAGCAGATCGGGCGCAACACCGTGGCGCAGGGGCACCCAAGCTTCGACCAGCCCCCGCGGTTTATCCACGGACGGCAGCCCGTCGATTTCCTCGCGCGCCATACGCGGATGCAGCCGCGCGACCACCCGGCCCGCCGCCACCTGCGCCCAATCGCGCGCCGACGGGGGCGCCTCGGACCATGTGTAGGGAAACGAAGCGTTGAGTTTTCGATCCGCGTCGAAGACCCGCACACCGACGACGCCGGGGAGGCGCGAGGATTTGAGCACCGCCACGAGGAGCACTCCCGGCACCTCCGCCGGCGGCAGCCCCGCGTGATCGGCAGCGCTGTTATCGATGTGGTTCGAGGCGATGGCCCCGAGGGTCGCGGCTTCGCGCTGCAAAATCTGTTCCCGCAGATCGGCGCGAAGCCCGAGCGTGACGGCCAGCACCACGCCGCCAAACACGAACACGGTCAACGCGAGCACGCCAAAGTGCGCAAAGCGGCCAGAGTTGGGGTGGGACGTTGCAGACATCGCGCGGAAGCGGGACTACTTGTCCCAATTCCAGCGCAAGCCAAGCAAGCCTTCGTTCAGCACATAGGAGGACAGCGGATCGTTGGATCGGCTGCGCTCCCATTGATACTTGGCCAGCACCGTCCAGCGTTTGCTAATCTGGCGCTCGGCCACCCACTCGGCGTCGTAGTCCTCGCGGATGAGCTGGGGCGGCGCGAGGCCAAAGCCCACTTTCTGCACATCGTAGGCCGCCCGGCGAGCCGAGCCGCCGAGCCGCATCAGCCAAGGGCCCGTTTTCCACTCCAAATCATGCGCCACGTAGAACTGGCCGAAATTGAGGAAGCCTGAGGCGTTGTCGCGATAGTCGAGCACCCCGGCGCGCGCCGCGGATTTCCACTTGCCCGACCGATCCCAGGTGTAGTCGATGCGGACCTCGCCTTTGCGTTCGGCGATGCGCAAGAGTTGGGGCAGCTCGCGCCCCGCGCTCGTCAGGCCGAGGCGCGAATCGTAATTGCGCCAGCGGCGCTCCGCCATGAACCGGAGCTTCAGTCGGTCACCGGGTTTCCATCCGAGGCGCAGCGCGCCCTCGCCGTGCTGCCAGTCGTTCGAACCGACGCGGAAGCGCTTGCGCTCGACCCCGCCTTGTATCTCCAGCCACCAAGCCGGATGGAAAGCCCAATGGACCGTCGGCGTGATATTCGCGCCGAGAGCCTTGATCGCGGACAGATCGCGGCGGAAATCCGTGTCGGACTGATCGATGACTTCGTCGCGATAGTAACCGATGACCGGGAGCGACAGCCGCCACGTTTCGCGGGGCTTCCAGCCGAGTTCGCTGAAAAAATAGGCGCGGGCATCATGCTTCGTGGCCTGGCCGGTGAAATAGCGGGTGCCAGTGGCCTCGGTCAGCATCGAATAGTCAAATGCGCCGGTCGGCAATCGCAGCACGACGACTTCGGCGCTACCGCGCACAAAGACGCTGCGCTCCTCTGCGGTGCTGCTGAGGAGCAGGTTGTCCTTGAAGCCGAAACTCGACTCGACGCGTGAAAAAATCCCCCATGGCGAAGGCGGCACGAGCAGCGCCGCCAGCTCGGGCGGCAAATCCGGTATCGGGGCGGATGCGGCCGGCACCGCTCCCGTAGTGAGGGTCGGGGTCAGCGCTATCAGGAAAATGAGGACGAGGCGGAGGAGAAACGGCACAACCGGACGGGAACGAAGGGTGCAAAAGTGTGCGGTGCAGACCGGGCGGCTCAAGCCATGTTCGTAAAAAGTAGCAGCAAATAAGAAAGGGCGGCCGCCGACGGCGACCGCCCTTTTTTGACTAACATTACGCCGAGATTAAATGGGAAACCTGAACGTTAGCGTTTGCCGGCACCGGCCGCTGCGTTTTGCCGGCGCTTCCGGTCGTCCTCGCGCATCGCTTTGTGGAGCGCGTCCATGGTTTCCTGAAAGTTTCGTTTCTGCTCCTCCAGCTTTGCGATGATTTCCTTGCGCTGCGCTTCGGAGGCATCCTTCAACTGCTTCACCAGCACCTCAGTGTCGGCGATTATCTTTTCGCGCTTGGCGTTAACCTGCTCCTGCGCGGCCTTGCGAGCATCGGCCGCTGATTTAGTATCGGCCGCTGATTTGGCCGCTTCCTTGGCGGACTCAGCCGCGCCTGCAGTCAACACCGTCGCGAAAATCGCGAGGGCGATGGAGCGGCGGAGGATGGCATTGAGCGTCATGCGAGTGGCCAAAACTTTTGCAATGCTTGTGCCAATTCCTTAAAACATCATTTCCCTCTCGTTATCATGCGATAACGACATTTCCAGGGCTCGAAGGCATACCAGAGGGATGGGTAATCTGACCCATCTGCTATACCACCCCGCGGACTATTCCCCATTCGACGGGTTCTCTTGGCCGTTCTTGAGCCGATAGCGCACGACATCACGGGAAACGCCGAGCAGGCGCGCGGCAGCGGACACGTTGCCATCGGCCTGCTTCACCGCGAGCGCGACCAACTCGTCGATGGCAATCTCCATGGAAAAACCGCTCGGCGGAAAGACGAAGTTGGGCTTCATCCAGTCCATCGCGCCACCGGCGTTCTCGCCCCCATTTAAATGCGCAAAGGCGAGGCCGCTCGCGCCTCCAAAAACCACCGCGCGCTCGATTTCGTGGGCGAGCTCACGGACGTTGCCCGGCCAGCGATGCGCCAGCAGACGCTGACGCCCCTCCACTGGAATCGGCGACGCTTTCTGCCCATAGCGTCGGCACACCCGGGCGAGCAATTCCTCGGCGAGCGTGATGATATCGTGCCCACGCTCGCGCAAAGGCGGCAAGCGGACCCGGAACAGATCGAGGCGATGCAGGAGATCAGCGCGGAATTTTCCTTCGGCAACCAGCACGCCGAGGTCGGCGTTGGTCGCCGCGATGATGCGGGCATCCACGGGAATCGTGCGCGATGCACCGACCCGCCGGAGCTGATGATCCTCGATGGCCGTGAGGAGCTTGGCCTGGAGCCCGGAGGCGAGGCTGGGCAACTCATCAAGGAAGAGCGTGCCACCGTCGGCTGCCTCCATCAGGCCGATGCGGGCAGTCTTGGCGTCGGTGAAAGCCCCGCGCTCGTGCCCAAACAGCTCGGCTTCGGCCAGTGCATCGGGGAGAGCAGAACAGTTCAACTCGATCAGGGGATCGTCGGAGCGCGGGCCGTTGCGATGAATCCAGCGGGCGATGGCCGTCTTGCCCGTGCCGGTCTCGCCCTCGATCAGCACCGGAGGAAGATGGCCGCTCAAACGCCGATCGGCCGCCGTGATTTTGGCGAGCTGTTCCCGGACCGAGACAAGGCTGTCGCCGAATACCAGATCGTTTTCCTGGCCGCGGCGAAACTCGTCGGCGCGCTTTGCCTGCCGGCTGCGCCGGGCCTGCGTGAGTCGCACCGGCAGCTCCTCGGGGTCGAACGGCTTGACCAGGTAATCCGACGCGCCTGCGCGCACAGCCTCGACTGCACCGGCCACCCCACCCTCGGCGGTCATCACAATTACGGTCGTCGTGGGCGCGAAGCGTTTTTCGCGCAGCAGATCGGTGCCGCGCCCGTCCGGCAGATTCACATCGATGAGCGCAGCGTCGAACGCCATCGATTCCAAGGCTTGCCGGGCTGCGGCGACTTCGGGCACGGCTGTCACCTCCGCGCCTTCCTTTTCGAGAAACCCCTGCAAGCGTTTGCGCAGCAGCACCTCGTCCTCGAGCAGCAACACACTCAGTCCGGCGAGCGGAGATTTGGCCATGCGGCGACTGTGGGGCCCGCGGCGCGCTGCTCCATCAAAATTTCGCCGCGCTACTTCGCCGGGGCCGCTACGCGCTCGATGAGGGGCGCGAGCCGGCTGAGGCGGATGCTCGGATGCGGCGTCGCATCGAGCAGAGCGAAGTATTTCGTGCGCCGCAGCGCGAGCAGCGATCTCACGCTTGTCTGCTGGCCGGCGTTGAGCGTGTAGTCTTTGGTGAGCTGCTCTAGGCGTGGCGTCACCGTCACCTGCCAGTAGATCGACGTCAGCGGACGCTCCTGCGCCATCTGGATGTCGCGATCGCTGAGGGGCGTGCGGTCGGCGATTTTTTTGGCATCGCGCTCGGCGTATCTTTTCTTGTCGGCGATCCGTTTCTCGCGCTGCATGGGGTTGAGGACCTGCATGAACTCAACTTCGAACTCGTCCTCAATCTCGGTCACCTGCGCGGTGTAGGCCACGATCTGTGGGCGCAACTTGGCGATCTCGCCCACCAATTTGGCGCGGTCCAGCGAAGGCGTGGACGATTTATTCACGGCTGCTCCGGCGGCCGGCGGCAGCTCATTGGTGATCGCGACCGGAGCCGGCGGCACGGCTTGGGAAGGCTCCGTGAGCACACGCGCCGCGTAGCCGGCCAAAAAGACGGCGATCGTCAGCAAAGCCGCTAGCACTCGCATCGTCATACCGAGGTGTCGTCGTCGGCGATTTCCACGATCCGCCCCCATTCCGCGAGATTGCGGGCATCATCCCGCTCGACCGAGCGTTGATGGACAAAAAGCACGGCGGCCAGGCACACGGCGGCGGTGGCCGCGCTCACGGCGAGGTGGCTGCCGAGCGAAGGGAGCTCCGTGGCTACGCGAGCGGCGCGCAGCACACGGTCGGCGAAGCCGGGACTGAGGCGCCGCGCGCCCGCGGCAAACAGGCTGCGCCACGTCTCGGCGACGGGCCCGTGGGCGTGCCGTATGACACGATCAGCGAAGCCCCCGTGCAGTTGCGCGGAGGCGTGACGGCGGAGGGCGTCCCAAGCGGCGGATTCAGGTTTCATGTTGCGGCGTGTAGTGTTCGCGGAGGTGTTCGCGGGCACGGTGGAGGCGGGCCTTCACCGCGGCGACGCTGACGTTGAGGATCTCGGAAATCTCGGCATGGCTGCGACCTTCCTGCACGAGTGCGAGCAGGGCGCGGTCCTGCGGCCGGAGCTGCGCGAGCGCGTGGCGGAGCGCATCGAGCTCCTCGGAGTCCACCGCACCGGGCGGCTCGGGGATGTTCTCGTGCTCATCGCCAAACGGCAGGAAAATCCGCCGCAGCTTTTGCCGGCGCAGCTGGTCGATGCAGGTGTTGCGCGCGAGGCGAAAGAGCCACGACTCGAACTGCGCCGGTGCCTGCAGGCGATCGAGCGCCCGCACCATCTTGATGAAGACCTGCTGCGAAAGATCCTCCACGTAGTCGCTGCGGCTGGTCATGGCGTAAACAAATCCCGCGACCCGGTGCTGATAGAGGATGATGAGATCACGCTGCGCGGATTCGTTGCCCTTTTGGGCGAGGCGCACGAGGTCAGCCAAGTCGGTCGTTGAAGTTGATTCCATGCGGAGCGCATCGTTGTGATGACGGAAGACGCGCTTGAGGCCAGAAAGATTCGTTCTCCCTCGGTGCGCGTCCTTGCGTTCACGGCAACCTTTGCCTCCGCTTGGCGTCCCACGCACTCCCATGAAGCCCTCGGTTCTCCTCCCCGCCGTCCTCGGCGCCACCTGCACGCTCGCCGCGGCCCTCGCCCTTGCGGGCTGCAACTCCCACACGGGCCCGCGCGATCTCATGATGGAGGAGGCGACCAAGCAGTCGGTCGAACGCCCGGTCGCGATGCGCGGCGAGGGCGCGTTCCTCGAAGGCAAGGTCACCGCGCTCGCCACGGTCACCCGCGGTTTTGATCGCGGTCCGGGCGCGACCGGGAAGCGACCGCCCGGCGGCTACGATGAAGCCGGACGCCGCGGGCGCCGCGACGAAGCCGGAGCTTTCACCGAGGTTTACAACCTCGGCGGTGGCGATTCCGAGGAGGAGCAAAAGGAGGCGATGGCGGAATATATCCGGCAGGCCCGCGCGCGTCGCGCCGCCGGCAGTCCCATGCCACCCGTCACGCTCCGGGTCGTCTTCGAAAACCGCGGCACCGAGCCCATCGAGCTCGAGATCACCGAGGTGAACTCGGACTTGGGCAACTTCGCCGTCCGTCCGCCCAAGCTCACACTCGCCCCGGGCGAGAAGGGCACGCTTGATCCCATGATCTCCCAGCTCGGCGTCACGAGCGACGAGATCCCGCTCAAGCTCGCTGTCCGCACCGGCGGCAAGAAGGAGCAGCAGGTCGTGATCGTGAAGAACATCATCGCCGACTCGCTCCGCAAGGAGTTCGAGAAACTGCAAAAGTAGCGCGGTCTCGCGCTACTTCAGCATCCGCACCCGCCGGTCCTTGCGCGGGAATTGCAGCGTCACGATCGTGCCGACGCCGGCCTTGCTCTCGATGCCGACCTGACCGCCGTGCGCGCGCATGATGCGTTGCACGATCATCAGGCCGAGGCCGTGGCCGCCGGCCTTCGTGGTGTGATAAGGCTGAAAAAGCCGCACGAGATCCCCTTGTTTGATGCCGCTGCCGGTGTCGGCGAACAGGAGAAATACCGATTCGTCATCCGCGTGGGACTTGATCTTGAGCGCGCCGCCGGGTCGCATCGCCTCCATCGCATTCTTCGTGAGGTTGAAGAACACTTGCTTGATCTGGTTGCGGTCGGCGAGCACGGCCGGCAGCCCGCCCGTCTCAGCCTCGACGGTGATGCCGCGGTCTTCCAGCTCCCGGTGCTGAAAGCGCAGCACCTCCGCCAGGATGTCGTTCAAATCCGCATCAGCCAGGTCCGGCGGACGTGGCCGGATCGCCTCGAGGAAATTCCCGATGATGCCGTCGAGCCGCGTCACTTCCTCGCGGCAGATGCGGACGGACTCGGCGAGCGACTCGGCCTCCTTGCCGACGCGGAGTTTTTTCAACTTCCGCTCCATGAGCTGGAGGTGAATCGTGAGCGAGTTGAGCGGGTTGCCCAGCTCGTGCGCCACACCGGCTGCCAGCAGTAGAATCGAGGAGGTGCGCTCGTTCTCGATGCGATCCTCGGTGGACTGCTTTTCCCGGCTCACATCGTTAAGGATCACGGCAAATCTCCGCTCCCGCGTGGCCGTGGCCGTGCGAAACGGCACCATGTAGAGCCGCACGGTCCGTGGTTCCGGATAGGTCAGCTCAAATTCGCGCGCCGCGATGGGCGCGGCCTCCGTCGCGTCGTCGTCCAGCGCGGTGCCAAACGAGGTGCGCAGTCCCGGCACCAGCCGCCAGAGCGTCTGCCCCGCCAGCCCGTCCTCGCCGACGCCCAGCAGCCGGTGCGCGGAAGCGTTGGCGTAGTCGATCGCGCCATCGTCGCGCACGACGAGGATGCCTTCCTGCAGCGTGTTGAAGATCTCCTCAAAGAGGCCGCGTTCGCGCGCAAGGCGCTGCACGAGGTTTGCGAGGTTGACGGCGTCGAGCGTGTCGAGCCGCCCAAGCACGCGGTCGAGCGAGGTGTGCTTCTTTCCGGACATGGCGCGACGTTGTGGCGGCGCGGGGCGTGCGGTCAACCGCCGCGCAAACTCACTCCGCGTCGTAGATCTGCACCTTTTGCCAGAAGGTCTTGAAGCCATTGATGAACTCCAAGTGGATCGGATCGATCTGGTAGGCGTCGTGCGCGGCGAGATCCCGGCAGACGACAGTCAGCGCCACCGAGTAGGAATCGTCGATGATCGGACGCTTCACGGTCTTCGCCGGCACGCCGACGTAGAGCTTTTCGACCGCCTTGATCTTGCCGAGCGATTCCACGCCCGTGCGAAAATCCGCGCGCTGCGCGGCAGTCAGTTCAGGTTTCAGCCAGAAATAAACGGTGTGGACGAGCATGGGAAAACCCAAGGGCTTGCGCCTTCGACGCGTCTGCCGCAATGGAAAAGTCCGTCATGGACCTCACTGCCCTGCCCCGCACCGATCCGCTTGAACTCTACCGCTACCGCGACGGGCTCTACGCCGTCGATTTGATTGCGGCGGCGATCACCGAATTCGATTTTTTCACGCGGCTCGCCGCGCAATCGGCGACCCTCGAGGAGATCTGCGCCGAGCACGGGATCACCCCGCGGCCGGCGGATGTGATGCTCACGCTCTTTGCCGCAAGCGGCTACGTGCGCTGCGAAGGCCGCGTGTTTCATGTGACCGAGCTGGCACGCGAGCACCTCGTGAAGACGTCGCCGTTTTTCATCGGGCCCTACTACGCCTCGCTCAAAGAGCGGCCGGTCGTGCGCGACTTCGTCAAGATCCTGCGCACCGGGCGGCCTGCAAATTGGGGCAGCTACGCCCACGAAAAACCGTGGAGCGAAGCGATGCTCACGGACGAGTTTGCGACCACGTTCACGGCTGCGATGGATTGCCGCGGTGCCTACCTCGGGGCGGCGATGGCCGCGAAGCTCGGCCTCTCCGGCCGGCGCCGGCTCCTCGATATCGCGGGGGGCTCCGGCATCTACGCGTGCGCGGTGGTCGCGCGGCACTCGCACCTCACGGCCACGGTTTTCGAGCGCCCCCCGGTCGATGACATCGCCCGCACGATGATCCGCCAGCGGGGTTTCGACGACCGCATCGACGTCATGGCCGGCGACATGTTCGCCGATTCTCTGCCCCTCGGGTGCGACCTGCACCTTTACTCGAATGTCCTGCACGACTGGGACACCGACAAGGTCACTCCGTTGCTCGCCGCGTCGTTTACTGCACTCGAGCCCGATGGCATGCTCATCATTCACGACGCCCATCTCAACGCGGACAAGACCGGCCCGCTGCCCGTCGCGAAATATTCGTCGCTCCTGATGAGCGTGACGGAGGGCAAATGCTACTCGATCGCCGAGATGGCCGAGCTGCTCGAGGCGGCGGGTTTCGTCGGCTTCACCTACGAGCCAACGGCGGCCGATCGCAGCATCGTGACGGCGCGCAAGCCGGCGTAGAGCCTATCCCTTGGCCACGGGCCGCGCCGGGTCGGCGATCCATTCGCTCCACGAACCAGCGTAGAGTTTTGAGCCGGCGAGCCCGGCATATTCCATCGCAAAGAGATTCGCACAGGCCGTGATGCCTGAGCCGCATTGATGGCCCACGTCCTCAGGCCGTCGAGGGCCGAGCAGAGATTGAAACTCCTGTCGCAGCACCGTCGCCGGCCGCAGCGTGAGGTCGGCATTTAGGTTGGCTTTGTAAAAGCGGTTCAGCGCACCGGGGATGTGACCGGCGACTTTGTCGATGGGCTCGATCTCGCCTCGGTAGCGTTCGGCGGCGCGCGCATCCACGAGGGCTGAGGCCGGGTCGTCGATTCGACGCAGAACTTCATCCGCATCCCAGAGCACGCCGGGGTTCGTCCGAGCCGTCAGCGAGGAGGCGCGTGGAGCTGGCACTTCCTTGTTCACGGCGCGGCCTTCGGCCGTCCACTTCGGCCAACCGCCGTCGAGCAACGCCACGCGGTCCAGCCCGATCCAGCGGGCCATCCACCAGAGGCGCGCCGCGTAGAGCCCGCCGGCGTCGTCGTAGGCGACCACCGTCGAGTCGGCGCTCACGCCGTGAAGCGCGAGAAACGCGGCAAAGGCCTCGGGCTTCGGCAGGGGATGGCGGCCGTTACGGCCGGTCTTCGCACCCGAGAGGGACGTGTCCACCGCCGCGAAATGCGCGCCGGCGATATGCCCCTCGGCATAGACGCGAGCGCCCTTCGCCGGGTCGGCAAGATCATGGCGGCAGTCGAAGACGACCCATGCGGGGTCGGCGAGTTGGGTGGCCAGCGTGGCGGTTGAGACGATCATCATGGTGGCAGCGAAACGCGTCGCGTCGCACGAATCACGCGAATTCACCGCGCCCTTGCCTCGCCCGGCGCCGCCGCGAAGGCTCGCCCGCATGGAACAACCCAAATCCCGCGACCCGCTCCACGGCATCACGCTGGAGCGCCTGCTCACGGAACTGGTCGAGGAGTTCGGCTGGCGCGAACTCGGCGACCGGGTCCCGGTGCGTTGCTTCCTTTTCGACCCGACCATCAAGTCGAGCTTGGTCTTCCTGCGCAAAACACCGTGGGCGCGGACCCGGGTCGAAGAGATCTACGTGAACTGGAAACGAGCCAGGCCATGAAGCTGCGCTGGCATGTGGTGGTCAAATCCAGTGAGGCCGGCTGCTCCGGGGTGGAGCCGGTTCTCCAAACCGGCTTGGGTTGCAGAGCGATTTGCCCCGTGAACCCAGGCCGCTTGCGGAGAAGCGGCCCCACCCAGATCGATTACGCGATCAGCTTGCGGGGCCCGAAGGCCTGAACTCCGGGCCGGGGCCTGCTCACCCACGCGCGATCGCGAGGAGGTCTGGCAGCTCGACGCGTTTCTCGTAGAGCGCCTTGCCGACGATCACGCCGTCGAGGTTCGCGTGGGTCCGGGCGAGCGCGGTGAGTTTCACGACGTCTTCGCGGCGGCTCACGCCGCCGCTGGCGATGACGCGGAATTTTCCGGCGGCGAGCATCGCTTCCTGTGCGGGGTAATTGGGGCCGGTCAGCATGCCATCGGTGCCGATGTCGGTATGGATCAACGTCGCGACGCCTAAGGCGTCCATCTGCTTGGCGAGTGCGAGGGCCGTCATGGCCGCAGTCGCGACCCAGCCTTTGACGGCGACCTGGCCGTTCTTGGCGTCGATGCCGACGGCGATTTTTTCCCCAAAGGCCTGCACGAGTTCGCCGACGAACGCCTCGCTCTCGGCCGCGCGGGTGCCGATGACCACCCGGCTGACGCCGAACCCCAGCGCGCGCTCCACGCTCGCCCGGGTGCGCAGGCCGCCGCCGAGTTGCACCTTCATGCCCAAGGCCGCGATGGCCTGCACGGCCGCGAGATTCTGCGGCTCGCCGGCAAACGCGCCGTCGAGGTCCACCACATGCACCCAAGTGCTCCCGGCGGCGCGAAATTGCGCCGCGACCTCCGCGGGATTCTCCGCATAGATGGTCTCCTGATCGGCGCGGCCTTGCGTGAGTCGCACACAGCGGCCGCCTTTGATGTCGATGGCGGGATAAATGGTCATTCGCCAAAAACGTTTTGCCCCCCCGCTCTGCGGCGCGAGACTAAAACCCATGTCGTCCTACCAAGTCCCCGCTTTCCTCGCCGAACTGCTGCACGCCCGCTCGCCGTCCGGCTACGAAGGCGAGGCCCAAGCGGTCTTCGATCGCCATGTGAAGCCGGCGGCCGACGCCTACGCCAAGGATGCCCTGGGCAACCGCCTGGCCACCCTCAACCCCAAGGGCGACCCGGTGCTGATGCTCGCGGGCCACATGGACGAACTCGGCCTCATCATCACCTACATCAACAAGGACGGTTTCATCTATTTCGACACCATCGGTGGCCATGACCTGAGCGTTATCTCCGGCCGCCGCGTGATTATCCAGACGGCTAACGGCCCGGTGAAGGGAGTCACTGGCAAGCGCGCCATCCACCTCATGGACGAGGAGGACCGGAAGAAGGTCCCGAAGAAACACGAAATCTGGATCGACATCGGCGCGAATTCCAAGACCGACGCGATCGAGCGGGTGAGCATCGGCGACGTCGCCACCTACGATCACGAATTGGAGCTGATTAATGGCAGCATCGGCACCGCCCGGGCCTTCGACAACAAAGTGGGCGCCTACATCGTGGGCGAGACACTCATCCGCCTGGCCAAGGAAAAAAAGCCCTTCGCGGCCAAAATCGTGAGCGTCGCCACCTCCCAGGAGGAGATCGGCGTGCGCGGTGCGACGACCTCGGCCTACCTCGTCGATCCTCATATCGCCGTGGCCATCGACGTCGGCCACGCGACGGACCACCCGGACTGCGACAACCGCAAGTTTGGCGAGACCAAGCTCGGCGGCGGCCCCATCCTCTGCCGGGGGGCCAACATCAACCCCAAGATTTACGACCGCCTGCTCCAAGCCGCCAAAAAGGCCAAGATTCCCTATCAAATCGAGGCCGACCCCCGCCCGACCGGCACCGATGCCCGTGCCATCCAGATGGGCCGGGGCGGCGTGGCGACCGGCCTGGTGAGCATCCCCCTCCGCTATATGCACACCCCGAGTGAGGTGGTGGACTTGGAGGACGTGGAGCGGTGCGTGCGCCTGCTCGTGGAGTTCGCCAAGGGCCTCGAAAAGGGCGACTACGCCCACTGGTGAAGTTCGGAAAAAAAGGAGGGCCGTCTCGACCCCTCGAGACGGCCCAATGACCTAACACCAAGCAAACCGTAGAACTGACTACCACTGAGAAAGACGCCGTGATCGCGGAAGCGTTCAAAACGCAGAAAGATTTTTTTGTTTTTTCGGCAATCTGCTTTCGCCTTGGGGAGATCACTAAGATTTCAGTGCTTAGCTTTGGGTGAAGGCGACAGGTCGGGGCGTGAAGCCCCTACCACAATCAAACCGCCTCCCCTACAACCCAGACCGGCCAATCCATCGCCTGGATCGCAGTCGCTTTTTACAACTCATCGTCCTTTCCAGCAGCCTCAGCTGAGCCCAGTGCGGCGGTCTTGGCGCTTACGCAACCTGACGAAGCGGAGACCCCACCCCAAAGGGCGCAATCTTACGCAGAAACGCTATGCCGCGCGCCTGCATGGGTGAAGGGCGGCGCCCGAGGCGCAATCTCTCCCCTGGCCGTGGTGCTGAAGTCAGTCTAACCCCCGACCGCCCGGCCCGACGCCGGCTCAGGCCGCGTCTTGCTTCGGCTCGGCCTTCTCGGCGCGGCGCAGCGAGGGCTTGCGACGGCCTGCCACGACCGCGGCGTCGATCACGACCTCGGTCACATCGTCGCGTTGCGGCAGGTCATACATCACCTCAAGCATGATGGTCTCCATGATTGAGCGCAGGGCACGGGCGCCCGTCTTGAGTTCGATGGCGCGGGCGGCGATGGCCTTGACGGCGTCCGGTGTGAAACGGAGTCGCACTCCGTCCATCGCGAAGAGCTTCGAATACTGCTTTACCATCGAGTTCTTCGTCCGCAGCAGAATCTTTTCAAGGTCGGCAAGCGCGAGCTGATCGAGCACCGAGACCACCGGCAGGCGACCGATGAACTCCGGGATCATGCCGAAACGAATCAGATCCTCGGGCGCGAGCGATTTCATCATCTGCTCGGGATCGAGCGCCTGCTCCCGCTGCGCCGTGAGCGCAGTGAAGCCGAGGCTGCGGGTGCCCTTGCGGCGCTGCACGATGGCGTCGAGCCCCACAAAGGCTCCGCCGCAAATGAACAGGATGTTCGAGGTGTTGATCTGGATGTATTCCTGATTGGGGTGCTTGCGGCCGCCCTGCGGGGGGACGTTGCACGTCGTGCCCTCAAGGATCTTGAGCAGCGCCTGCTGCACGCCTTCACCCGAGACGTCGCGGGTAATCGAGACGTTCTCCGTCTTGCGTCCGATTTTGTCGATTTCGTCGATGTAGATGATGCCGCACTCGGCCTTCTTCACATCGTAGTTGGCCGCTTGAAGCAACCGGAGGACGACGTTCTCCACGTCTTCACCGACATAGCCGGCCTCGGTGAGCGTCGTCGCATCCGAAATCGCAAAGGGCACGTCGAGAACTTTGGCGAGCGTGCGTGCGAGCAGGGTCTTGCCGGAGCCGGTGGGGCCCACGAGGAGGATGTTGCTCTTCTCAACTTCGACTTCGTTGAACTCGGGCGAAAGGGCCGGCGAATCCTTGCTCTGGCCGGAGTCGAACATCAGTCGTTTGTAGTGGTTGTAAACCGCGACCGAGAGGACCTTTTTGGCGTGGTCCTGGCCGATGACGTGATCGTCGAGCGTCCGGCGGATATCGGTGGGCTTGATGAGGCGGAAGGCCGGCTTGGCCTCGGCGGCGGGCGCCTTGATCTCGCGGTCGATGATCGTCTTGCAGACGTTGACGCAGGAGTCGCAGATGTAGACGCCGGGACCGGCGATGATCTTTTTCACCTCGGCCTGCGACTTGCCGCAGAACGAGCAGAGGGTCATGCGCGCCGATTTTGCCATGGGCCGAGAGCGTGTGCGGCCGATCAGTCGAGTCGAGGCCGGAGTTGGGCGGAAAACACCCCGATCAGGCGGCGCTTTTCACGACACTACCGGTCTCGCGGGTGGAGGTCACCACGTGATCCACAATGCCGTAGGCCTTGGCCTCATGGGCGTCCATGTAGTAGTCGCGGTCGGAATCCTTCTCGATCTGCGCCGCAGTCTTCCCGGTGTGTTTGGCGATGGTCTCGTTGAGCACCTTGCGCCAGCGCAGGATCTCGCGGGCGGCGATTGCGATGTCGGCCGTCTGGCCGCCCGCGCCGCCGCTCGGCTGGTGGATCATGACCCGGCTGTTTGGCAGTGCGAAACGCTTGCCCTTGGTGCCCGCGGCGAGGAGCACGGTGCTCATGCTCGCGGTCATGCCGAGACAATAGGTCACGATGTCGCACTCGAGGAAATTCATCGTGTCGTAGATGGCCATGCCACCGGTCACGACGCCACCGGGCGAATTGATGTAGAGATGGATGTCCTTTTTGGCGTCCACCATCTGGAGGTAGAGCATCTGAGCGATGACCAGGTTTGCGACGTGGTCGTCGATGGGCGTGCCGATGAAAAGGATGCGGTCCTTAAGCAGGCGCGAGAACACGCTCATGCCGTGCGTTTCGCGGCCGTTGCTGTCCCAGACGGTTGCGTCGTAGCTCACGGTTCGATGATGGGTTGATTGATTTGCTCAAGCTTTGGGCTGAGCAGTCTGGACGCTAGCTTTGGACACGAGGAAATCAACCGCCTTGTCGAAAATGATCGACTGCTGCATGGCGCGGAGCTGCTCGCGATCGCCGGCGAGCGCTTTGGCGAGCTTGTCCGGCTTCTGGCCGGAGCGCATCGCCTCGCTGTAGATCGCCTGGTTGAGATCGTCGTTGGAGATTTCAAGTTTCTCCTGCTCGGCAATCTTGGCGAGGATGAGCTGGAGCTTCACGCGATTGGTCGCCGCCTGTTTCGCGCCGGCGAAGAGTTCCTTCTTGTCCTTTTCGAACTGCTCCTCGGGCACACCGCGGCGCATCTGCTCCTCGATGTATTGGCGGAGCACGCCTTGTGTCTCAGCTTCGACGAGCGAATCCGGCACGGGGAAATCGACCTTGGCTGCGAGCTGCTCCGTCACCTGCCGGCGCTGCGCGGAGCGGTTCTGATACTCCTTCTGCATTTTCACGTTGCTCCGGATCTGTGACTGGAGGCCGGCGAGGTCGTCGACCTTGTGAGCCTTGAAGAACTCGGCATCGAGCGCGGGCAACGCGCGCTCGCGGACCTCAAGCACTTCGACCGCGTATACGGCCTGCTGGCCGGCGAGCGCCGGGGCCGCCGGAAACTCCGCGGGAAATGAAATGGCGAGGTCGCGTTTTTCGCCCGTCTTGAGCCCGGTAAGTTGCTGGCCGAGGCCTGGAATGACCCCTTCGCCCGCGCCCTCGACCTCTTCCCAAGTCTGCGGGACGTGGCCGTAGAGTTCCTTGTCGGGCACGATTTCCGTGATGGGCTTGCCGCCGATGCTACCGGTGTAGGAAAGCTTCACGTAGTCGCCCTTCTGGGCGGCGCGCTCGGTAGCCTTGAAGTCGGCGCGCTCGGCGCGCAGGCCTTCGATCACGCGCTCTACCTCGGCATCCGTCGGCTCGACCGGGAGGACTTCGGTCTCGAGCCCGGTGTATTCTGGCAAAGCAAACTCGGGTCGCACATCAAGCGTGATGGTGATGCTGGCGGCGGTGCCGGTGGCGATGGTGCTCTCCTCGACATCGACGACATTGAGCACGTCGAGCTTCTGCTGCTCGAGCCCCTCGCGATAGGCCTTGCCGACGACCTTCTGGCGAAACTCGTCCGCGATCTCCTTCTTGAAGCGCGCGGCAACCATCGCGGCCGGGGCCTTGCCGTGCCGGAAGCCCGGGATCCGCGCGACCTTGGCGATCTCGGCGACCACGGCCTTGTGCTCGGCGTCGACTTCGCTCGCATCAAGGGTGACGACGAGGCTCTTGCGGGTGGGAGTGAGACTGTTCAGTTGGACGTTCACGACGAAGGTGCGGAGAGGTTTTGTGCTGGTAGAATTGTCCAAGCTAGGCCGCGAGGTAGGCCGGTCAATGACGGATTAAGCCTCCGGCCGTGGCCCCATAAAACGGGCATTTCCCGTTCAGCGTGTGCGTCCAACCGCCAAGAACTGTTGGAGCCCAGCCAAATCGTCGGTCCCGATAAAATCCACGCCCGCTTGAGACAAGGCCTGCCACACGGCCGGCCGATCCGGCGTGTTCCAAAACCGCACCCGCCTCCCCTGCCCATGCGCCCGTGCGATCCAGGCGGCCAGCACCACGCGGGTCTCGGCCGGCATCGGTCCCTCCCAACGCCACGGGAAAACCTTCTGCCAGTTCTCGCTCACCCACGGGACCAGCGTTGCCGGCGGGTTGGACTCCAGGTCAATCGCGCGGCCATCGACAAAAGCGTGCCGCACGGTCTGCGCGGCCATCTCCGGTTGCGCGCGATTGCCCGAGACGATCACGGTCACGGCGCGTGGCTCCACGTGTCCTTCGCGATAAGTCGTGAGCATCGGCGCGTAGCTTGCGAGCTGCGCTTGGAGCACCGCGTAGGTCGCAACCGCCTCGGACTTCACATCGACGAGCAGCACGAGCGGCGGGCCATCGGCGTAAACCCGTCCGCCATTTTTCCCGACCCTCTCGCGCAGCGGATCGAGATAGAGCGAGGCGAGGGTGCGCTCCGGGTTCACGTCCTTGCGGTCGTGGGCGACCAGCAGCGCACCGTCGACGAGCCAGATATCCGCCTCGACGCTCCCGAAGCCGCGCTCCAACGCCTCCGCCAGCGGGCGCGCATGTGAGTAGTCATTGTGCGCATGCGCGCGGGTCAGCACCTTGGGGTCGGCCGCAGCCAGTCCGAGCGCCGTGAGCGCGAAAACAGCAAGTCGCAGCATCATGGCCTCCTTGTCCGGCATCGGCGCCTCCAGTGCAAGCCGCGCGCGGACCGACCCGCCGGCTGCGCGGCTACCGATACAGCGCCGTCGTCGGCGCGGTGGTGAGCACATTGTATTGGCGCATGGCGAGGCGCCACCACTCCGCGAGTTCCTCCGCCGGGCAGCTCCATAGATCGCGGTGCAGGTTGATCATCGACTCGGCGTCGAGCAGCAGGGACATTTTTTCCTTCACGGTGAGCTTGGCCGGGCCTTCGCGCAGCAGCCGCGCCCGCAGCAGCGCGAACCATTCGCGCGACTCCTCGGTCGGCCGCCGCAGCCGCAGCAGCGCCACATGCATCGCGTTCACGTAGGGATCGAGCACGGCCTGCATGAGGCCGTAGTCCGCACGCAGCGGCTCAATGGGCGGGAGGTGGCGGTAACACTCGGCGAGGTTCTGGTGGAGGCGCTTCAGCTCGTAGGGCGGTGTGGTCTCCTCGGGCGTGAGAAAGAGGCCCCAGCGGCGCGCGGCCGAGCCCAGGCCGGCCTTGCTCAGCAGAATCGAAATAGGAATCGACAGCGCCAGCGGCACCACCACCGGGCTCAGCCAGAAGAAAAACGGCGGCGACAGGATGAACGCTGAGACGCCCCACACCACGCCGAAGATCGTCTGCCCGCCGTGCGTGATGATCGCCTCGCGCCAGTCGGTGCCCTCGCCTTCGGCGTCGCGCCGCTGCGTGACCCACGACACGCCCTGCCCGAGCAGCGTGAAGAGCACGAACTTCGAATTGAAGGCCATGTTGATCGGCGCCAGCAACGCGGAGATCAGCGTCTCGGTGATCGCGCTGGCGACGAGCCGGCTCTTGCCCCCGAAACGCGCGGCCTCCTCCGGCCGCCCGAGCGCGCCCACCACACTCACAAACTTCGGCAGAAACAGCAGAAAAAGGGTGAACACGAATAGCCCGATCGCGAGGGGCCAGCGCGCGGGGTCGGCAAAGACCGTGGGCACGCCGCCCGCCACAGCTGACCGCACCTGCGCAAAGACGTGCACCGTGCAGAGCAGCATAAACAGGAGCCACAGCGGCGCCGACACGTAGCCCATCACGCCCATCAGCAGGTGAAATCGGCTCGCCGGCCGGAAGCCCTGCGCCGAGAGCAGCCAGATGTGCTGCATGTTGCCCTGGCACCAGCGGCGATCGCGCTTGGCGGAGTCGATGAGCGTCGGCGGCCCTTCCTCGTAGCTGCCGTCAATCTCGCCGGCCAGCCACACCGCCCAGCCGGCCTTGCGCATCAGCGCGGCCTCGACGAAGTCGTGCGAGAGGATGCGCCCGCCAAACGGCTCCGTGCCGGGCAGGTCTGGCAGCGAGCAGTGCGCGATGAAAGGCTCGACGCGCACGATGGCGTTGTGGCCCCAGAAATTCCCCTCGTGCTGCTGCCAGTAATTGAGGCCCGCGAGGAAGAGGGGGCTGTAGAGCCGGCTGGCAAACGATTGCACGCGGGCAAACAGCGTCTCGCCGTTCACGATGCGCGGCGCAGTCTGGATGATGCCCACCGCGGGATTGCGCTCCATCAGCTGCACGAGTTGCACGAGCGCCTTGCCCGTCATGATCGAGTCGGCGTCGAGCACGATCATGTAGCGGTAGCGGCGGCCCCAGCGGCGGAGGAAGTCCGCGATGTTGCCGGCCTTCTTGTTGATCGAGTGGCGGCGCTTCCGGTAGAATATTTTCCCGAAGCCTCCGACCTGCTTGCACAGTTCGAGCCACGCGACCTCTTCCTGCACCCACTGCGTCGGCTGGTTGGAGTCGCTCAGGACGAAGAAGTCGAAGTGCTCGAGCTTGCGCGTCTCCTGCACCGAGCGGAAGACGACGCGCAAGCCCTCGAACACGCGGCTCACATCCTCGTTGAACACCGGCATCACGATCGCCGTGGGGCCGAGCGGCGCATCCTCGTCCGTGCCCAGGGTCTTCACGATCCGGGCGCTGTCGCCGCCACGGTTGACGACATAGAAGCCCGCGAGCGCCGTGCAGAAACCCGCCGCGATATGGGCAAACAGAATCGTGAACACCCCGAGGAGCAGCAACTCGAAGCCGGTGAGGCCATCCTGCCAAAGCAGGTCGGCCATGAACCACGTCGCCACAGCCGTGAAAGCAAAGATTGCCGTGAAAAACAGCAGCCGGCGCCGGTTGAGCCGGTCCTTGCCCATGCGATCAGCGAGGTGCAGGTCCATGGCGGGCTTCAGCGCGTGACGTAGAAGATCGCCGCGAGCGCGGCGGCAAAGAACAGCCACAGGAGCGCCGCCCCGAGGATCGGCCAGCGCTCGATGCGCTCCATCGTCTCGCCCGCCGCCTCCGGGATCGCGCCCAGGTCGATGGGGCGCGGCGCCATGCTGGAGAATTTCATCTCCGGACCGGCGCGCACGGCGACCGCCCGCATCGCCTCATCGAACTCCCGGGGAATCTGGCGATCGAGAAAGGCATACGGCCAGCGTTGCGCGCCATCGCATAGCAGGAGCGCGAGCCGGCCATCGACTGCGATGCGTTCGTGCGGCTGGCCGCGCTCATCGAAGATGTCCGCGAACCACAGGTCCATGAGCGCCTCGATCTCCTCGGCGGCCAGCACCGTGGGGTTGAGGGCGGGACTGGCCTCATGGCGCTGCGCGGCGCGCTCCAGCACCTGCTGGATGAGACGGCTTTGATGGAGGCGGTTGTGGAGGCGGTGGGCGCGCAGGTAGTCTTCCACGCGCACGTAGGCCGCGTTCCATTGCTCCATCGTGCCGGTCTTCGGGCGGAAGGCGGACGAAAGCTCAACCGGGTTGGTCATGGTTGCCAAAGGTAGGACCACGTCTCGGTGAGCACCTGCGCGCCGTGCTTCAGGAAACACCTCAGCTCGATCGGGCGGCCGCTGCCGTCGGGCTTCACTGTGAACGCCACGCGCCATGTGCCGTTGATCGGGTTTTTTTGCAGCGCGGCGTGGTTGAGTTTTCCGCCGTCCCCCACCGTGACGATGTGCTCGAGCTTCGCCTCGGCGCCGAGCGCCTCAATCGGCGCCCCGGCAAAATCGATCACGAAGCGCTCGAAGCCGGGCTCGTAGCGGGCCGACTTTCCGTGCCGCGTGGCGCGCACGAATCCGGCAGGCGGGCCGATTTTGCCCACGCTCCACGTCAGCCGATATTCCACCTCGATCGCTTCGCCGGGCGGCGGGAGTTTCTCGGGGACCCAGAACGCGACGATGTTGTCGTCGAATTCCGTGGTCGTGGGGATTTCCACGAGCCGCACCGCCCCGCGGCCCCACTGGCCAATCGGCTCCACGAGCAGGCTGGGCCGCGCGTGATAAAAGGCCTCGAGGTCCTGGTAACTTTCGAAATCGCGGTCGCGCTGCAGCAGGCCGAAGGCGCGCGGGTTGTGGTCGCGGAACGACGACACGCGCACGCCGCGCGGATTCGACAGCGGCCGCCAGATCCACTCGCCGGCGCCGTTGTGCATGAGCAGGCCGTCGGAGTCGTGGACCTCGGGGCGGAAGTCGCGCGTCGTATCGGAATTCTCCGCATGCCAGAACATGCTCGTGAGCGGGGCGACGCCGAAGACCTTGGCGTTTTTGCGGCAGTAGAGCGTGGCCTTCACCATCACGACGGTCGCCGCGCCGGGCGTGACGGTGAAGCGATACGCACCGGTCACGCTCTCGCCCTCGAGGAGGGCGTAGAGCGTCAGGCTCGTCGCGGCCGCGTCGCCGCGCTCGAACCAGAACTCGGTGAAGACGGGAAACTCCTCGCCCTCGGGCTCCCACGTGTTGAGCGCGAGCCCGCGGGCCGAGAGGCCATAGGCCGCGCCGGCGCTCAGGAACCGGAAATAACTCGCGCCGGCAAACGATCCGATCTCGTTGTGCGGCGTGCCCGGGCCGCCGAAGGGAAACATCAGTCGAAAGCCCGCGAAGCCGAGGTCGGGCGGGATCTCGCCGGACTTCACGGTGCGGTAGTTGAAATATTCGCGGCGAAACGGAATCGGCCGCGCTTGCGCGCCGCGGACCTCGTGCAGGTGGACCATCTTGTCGAAGAGAAACCCGGGGTGGAGATACTGCACCTGGAACGGCAGCTTCTCGGCGTGCCAGAGGGAGTGCTGCCCGCCGAACTCGATCAGCCGCAAATCGTCGTAGTCCAGTTTGCGCAGCCAGGCGGGCACCTCGCCCTGCGGGGCCGCGTGCGGCTTGGCGGCGATCGCCCGGGCGCGGGCGCGCAGCGTGTCGAAGTCGAATTTCGCGTCCGCCGCCCCGGCCGCGGCCCGGCCGGTGAACACGAACAGGAGCACCCAGACCAGCGAAGACAGGCAGATCGCGCGTTTCATTTTTCCAGGAAAAACCCCCGCTGCTTCTCCGAAATCGGCAGCTCGGCGCGCTCCATGACTTTCAGGAGGTCATCCCAGATCATGCGCTTTTTGCGGTTGGTCGGCTCGCGCAAAATGTAGCTCGGGTGATAGGTAATCATGAGCGGCTTGCCGCCGAACTCGTGCCAGCGCCCGCGCACGTCGCCGAGCGCCTTGAAGGACTTGAAGCCGAGCAGGCCCTGCGCGGCGGTCGACCCGAGGGCGACGAGCAGCGCGGGATTCACGACCTCGATCTGCGCGCGCAGATAGGGGAGACAGTAGCGCAGCTCCTCCTCGATCGGCGGGCGGTTGCCCACTTGATCGCGGCCTTCGACCGTGGGCAACTGCGGGCGCCAGTTCATGATGTTGCCGATGTAAACCTCCGCGCGCTTCAGGCCCATGCCGAGGATCATCTTGGTGAGCAACTGGCCCGCCGGTCCGACAAACGGCTCGCCTTGGATTTCCTCCTCCGCGCCGGGCGCCTCGCCGACAAACATGATCTTCGCGTCGAGGTCGCCGACGCCGAGCACGACTTTCCTGCCGGGGCGGACGTGGGCCCGGCAGGTCGCGTCGTTTTGCACGAGGGCTTGGAGGGCGTCCCAGCGCGTCCGCTTGTCGCCGTCGGGCAGCGCGACGGTGGGCGGAGGCGGGAGCTGGGCGGCGGGAGGCGGAGGACTCGGAAACTTGGGCGCAAGAGTCGCCGCAGCGACGGACGGCTTGATGGCGGCCGCAGGCGACGGATCCGAAATCTTGTCCGCCGTCCCCTGCCTGCGCGCGACGGTGGCGCGCAACGCCGTCACGCTCGCATCCGAGACGGCGACCGTCTTGACGCCCGCGTTTTTCAGGCGGCGGAGTTCTTCGGCGATGGCTTGGAGGGCGAGGCGCATCGATCAGGGTGTCCGGGTGGCGAGCAGTTTCTCGACGTGTTTGCCGAGCAGGTCGAACTCGAGGTTCACGGGATCGCCGGCGCGCTTGTCGCGGAGGTTCGTGACGGCCCGCGTGTGGGGGATGATCCAGACGGCGAGCGCATCGTCGGCCGTTTCGGCGACCGTGAGCGAGATACCGTCGATGGCGATGCTGCCCTTGTGGACGACGTGGTGCATGAGCAGGGGCGCGACGCGCACGCGCAGGTAGAAGTCTTTGCCGCGGGGCTCGAAGCTCGCGACCGTGCCGACCGTGTCGATGTGTCCGGTGACGAAGTGCCCGCCCACCTTGCCTCCGAAGCGCAAGCTGCGCTCGAGGTTTACGGCGGCGCCAGGCTGCAGGGCTGAAAAATTGGTCAGCCGCCGCGTTTCCTCCAGCACGTCGAATCGGAAAGAATTCGCGTCAAACGCCGCGACGGTGAGGCAGCAACCGTTGACCGCAATGCTGTCGCCGAGCGTCAGGTCCACCAGCGCCGCGCGCGCGGCGACCGCGAGGCTCCACGCCTCGGCTTTCGGCTCGAAGGCGAGCACGCGGCCTGTTTCCTCGACGATACCGGTGAACATCGTGCGCGACAGCAAAGCCCGAAAGCCCGTCCCGCCAAGCCGCAAACGGCCCGCGCCCGCCGGTGCGGTGAATATCGCGCTGGATTTTCGCGTCCCAAGGCGCGATGCCTGAAGCCGCACCGTGCCCGATCCTGCCGAACTCACACCCGAAGCCGAGCGTGCGCTCGTGCAACGCGCCCGCGAGGGCGACGAGGAGGCCTTTGGCGCGCTCATGCGCGGCCACTATGAGCCGGTCTTCCGCCTCGTGGTCTCGATGCTCCGCGACGAGCACAGTGCGCGCGATGTCTGCCAGGAAATCTGGCTCACGGTGTGGAAGCATATCGGGACGTTTCGCGGCGACGCCAAGTTCTCGACCTGGGTCCACCCCATCGCCACGCGCCGCGCGATCGATCACCTGCGCAGCCGCAAGCGCTGGTTCAGCCGGTTTATCCCCTTTGCCTCCGAGGTGGGCGACGATGGGGGCAATGCTGATCGCGTCTCCGCCGTGGCCGAGGCCGTCGAGCCCGACGACCCACGGCAACAGATCGAGCGCAGCGAGAGCAACGCGCGTTTCGAGCAGGCCATCGCCTCGCTGCCGCCCAAGCATCGCGCCGTGCTGGCGCTGCGGGAAATCCAGCACCTGTCCTACGACGAGATTGCGGCCCACCTTGGCATCGCCCGCGGCACCGTCATGTCCCGCCTCTTTCACGCCCGCCGCCACTTGGCGCAAAAACTAGGAGAAATATCATGAGAACCAGACTCATCCTCGCCCTCGCGACCCTCGTCCTCGCTGCCCCCGGTCTCGCCGCGCCCGCGCCCAAGGCCGCCAAGGGGGCCGCCCGCGCCGTGTCGGTGCAGGCCATCTTAATCACCGCCTCCAACCAGCAGGGCGGCGTCGATCGCAAGCTCGCCGCCTATGCCGAAAATCTGAAGCGCAACCTGCCGTTCGACACCTTTCGCTTCGCCGCCGAGGACCGCACTACCCTGCCGGAAGGCGGCCGCGCCACGATTACCTTTGCCGGCGATCATCGGCTCGAACTTGAGGACAGCCCCGGCGGCGGCATCCGGCTCAAGGTATTCTGGCTAACCGGGCCCGATGTCGTCATCAGCACGACCCTGACGCTCCAAGCCGGCGTGCCCGGCGTGCTCGTGCGCCGCGGAGCCGGGAGTGGCGAGGTGCCGGTCGTCCTGCTCATCGCCCGGTGAAGCGGCGGGGTCGCCTGACACCAATAAATTGAATAGCCGCGGCCTCAACCACGTCGGATAGGGCGAACCTCAACCAAGGATAACCACCATGAACCGCATCGCCCTCGCCCTACTCGCTGCCAGCGCTCTCACGGCCGTCTCGGCCCGGGCCGACACTCGGGTCAGTTTCGGTTTCAGCATCGGGGTGCCGGCTTACCGCCCCGCCCCGCCCACCGTCATTTACGCGCCGGCACCGAGCGTCGTGTATGCTCCGCCGCCGGCACACGGCTATTGGCAAGAGGTCGTCGTCAAGACCTGGGTGCCGGAGCGGACCTATGTCCGCCACAACCGCTGGGGCCGCCCGGAGCGCGTCTGCGAGCCCGGTTATTTCACCTACACGACTGATCGCGTGTGGGTCGCCACCGACCACCACCGCGCCCCGCCGCCCAGCCACAGCTACGGCTGGAACCGCCGCTAAACCCAATCTGCCATCCCTGCGCCCGCCATGAACTGCCGCGAGGTCCAATCCGAACTCTTCGCCGACACCGAAGACACACCGGCCAATGCCCGGCGCGCCGCGGTCGCGGCGCATGTCGCGCACTGCGCGGCCTGCCAGCGAGTGCGCGACGACCTCACGGCCGCCCTCACGGCCTGGCGCAGTGACGTGGCCAAAGTCAGCATCCCCGACGCCGAGTTGGAGTGGCACGCCGTCCGCCGCCGGATCCGCGGCGGCGGCGTGCCCGCCTCCTCGGGTTCGTGGCAGAAATGGACTGCCTGGCTCGGTCTGCCGCTGGCCGTAGCCGCCGCCGCGGCATTGATCTTCGTTGCCCGGCCCGTTCAAATCACCGCCCCAATTTTGCCCATCGGCGAGTTCGCGCACGCCGAAAACATCGAGGCCCCGGGCCGCGACGCGTCCACCATGGTCTTTGTGGACGACCAGAGCGGCTGGCTCATCGTTTGGGCCAGCGACAGCGCTGGGCAAACCGCCGAGTAAGCGACATCGCGGGGTTTCCGGCACCTAAACCCGAAAGCAACTGTAGTCGGCGCACCAAGCGTCGGAATTCGTTACAATCCAGGGTTTTTGTCGGCATGCCTTTTCGTGTCTACTCCTTGTCTACGTAGGCCCCTGCCAAGGGTGTGCACCTTCCAAGTATGATATGGCATACGTAAGGCTACTTAGCCTGGCGATATGTTTACCATCCGTCATCTATGAATATTTCACCTCTTCCTTCACGGCTCCTCGTTGGTGCCGCACTCGTCTTGGCGATGCTCCAAGGAGTAAGCCATGCCGCCGTGAACCTCGTGACCAATGGCGGTTTCGAGTCCGGCTTTGCCAGTTGGACCTATTCGGGAACCCCTGGCACCGCCGACATCGGCACCGGCTTCCCGCACAGTGGCACGAATCACGCCGCCTTCGGCGAATATCCCGGCTTCGGCAACCTCAGCCAAACTCTCACGACCTCAATCGGCGAGAGCTACACGCTGAGCTTCTGGCTCTTTCATCCCGTGAGCCCGGCCCAATTCGGCCAAACACCAAATGGCTTCAACGTCAGCTGGAATGGCAGCACGCTCAGCTCATTCACGCTCACCGACGCTGGCCCATTCGCCTATACGAATTTCACGGTTTCCGGTCTCGTGGCCACATCCACGTCGACGACGCTTCAGTTCGGCTTTAGCCATCGGCCCAACTATTGGGTGCTCGACGATGTGAGTGTCACCGCCGGGCCGCTCAACGCCACAGGAGTGCCCGACAGCGGTTTTACCTGGGTTCTTTTCGCGGTCGGATTAGCCGCATTGGCAATGATTCGGCGGCGCATCAGCTGACATTGCCTCGTTTTCGCGTTTCTGGACGGCGGGGCTCGATGCCCCGCCTTTTTTTCGGATTTGACCGCGGCAGTGTCCAGTTGACTGGCTTGCCGTTGGTCGCTGCAGCGGCCAACTGCGTTGCTCTCTACTTCCAGGCCCGTCCGAACCGGCGGTGGTGGCAACCGGGTGCCGGATTCCGGTGCGAGCCTCGGCCTCATTGCGCTCGGGTTGGCTGCGCTGGCCGGTGCGCGCCACCGGGTCCGCTGAGTTCGCGTAGCCAAGAGCACGTTCCCGAAGGCAGGGCTCAAGGCCCTGCCTTTTTCGTTTTCTTGATGCGGCGGCTGTTCCCGTAGAAAGGCGCAAGGCAGCACATCGCCGCACCCGCGAGTGAGCCCTTCCTCGCGCCAAGATTGACCCGCCCGCGGAACCTTCCCCACTGTGGCCGGCTCATCCGATGGCCACCACGTGCACCGACTACAACTTCCAGCAGATTGAGCCGCATTGGCAGGCTTTCTGGGAGCAGAACCATTCCTTCCGCGCCGAGAACCACTCGTCGAAGCCGAAATTCTACGTGCTCGACATGTTTCCCTACCCGTCGGGCGCGGGCCTGCACATCGGCCATCCCGAGGGCTACACGGCCACCGACATCCTCGCCCGCTACAAGCGCGCCAAGGGCTTCAACGTCCTCCACCCCATCGGCTGGGATGCCTTCGGCCTGCCAGCCGAACAGCACGCCGTGAAGACCGGCACGCACCCCGCCTCCAACACCCAGAACAACATCGTCAACTTCAAGCGGCAGATCAAAGCCCTCGGTTTCTCCTACGACTGGGATCGCGAGATCGACACGACGGACCCGAAGTATTTCCGGTGGACGCAGTGGATTTTCCTGCAGCTCTTCGAGCGCGGCCTCGCCTACGTCGATGAGCGCCCCGTGTGGTGGTGCCCGGAGCTGCGGACCGTGCTCGCCAACGAGGAGGTCGTCGATGGCAAGAGCGAGGTAGGCGGTTTCCCGGTGGAGCGGAAAAATCTCCGCCAATGGGTGCTCCGCATCACCGCCTACGCCGAGCGCCTGCTCGCTGACCTCAAGGCCGTGGACTGGCCCGACTCCACCAAGCGCATGCAGGAAGCCTGGATCGGCCGCAGCGAAGGCGCGGAGCTGCTCTTCGACCTCGAGAACGAGGCGCTCGGTCAGCTGAAAATTTTCACTACACGGCCCGACACGCTCTTCGGCTGCACCTACATGGTCATCGCGCCCGAGCATCCGTTCGTCGATGCGCTCACCACCACAGAGCACCGCACGGCTGTCACCGCCTACCGCCATAAAGCCGCCGGCAAAAGCGACCTCGAGCGCACCGATCTCGCGAAGGACAAGAGCGGCGTCTTCAGCGGCTCCTACGCGGTCAATCCCGCCAACAACGAGCGCGTGCCCATCTGGATCGCCGACTACGTGCTCATGGGCTACGGCACCGGCGCGATCATGGCCGTGCCGGCGCACGACGAACGGGACTACGAGTTCGCGCAGCAGTTTGCCCTCCCCATCCCGCGCGTGATCGCCGGGCCGAAGGGCGACGAACCGCTCCCCTACGTCGGCGACGGCACCTTGATCAACTCGCCAGGCTACGACGGACTCGCGTGGGCCGACGCGAAGAAAAAAATCACCGCCGATCTCGCCGCACGCGGCGTCGGCAAGGCCACTGTCAACTACAAGCTCCGCGACTGGCTCTTCTCGCGGCAGCGCTACTGGGGCGAACCGTTCCCCATCGTGTGGGTGAGCGCGGCCGACTACCGCCAGGCCGCCGCGCTGCGCCAAGATTTGCCGAAGCAGCCAGTCACGTTCGTGGAGAATGGCGCGACGCTCTTTGCGCTGCCGTTGCCCGCGTCGGCACTCCCTCTGGAATTGCCCAGCGTGCAGTCGTATCTGCCCAGCGGCACGGGCGAGAGCGCACTCGCGAACGAAACCGCGTGGCTTGAAATCTGGTTCAATGTGCAGACCGGAGCCGCCGTCCCCGCCACCGCCGAGAAGCCCGCCGGTGCGGCGTGGGTGCGTGGCCGCCGCGAGACCAACACCATGCCGCAATGGGCCGGCTCGTGCTGGTATTACCTTCGCTTCCTCGATCCGAAGAACGCCAACGCCTTCGCCTCGCCCGAGGCGTTAAAATACTGGGGCGTGCCCGATCTCTACGTGGGTGGCGCGGAGCACGCGGTGTTGCACCTGCTCTACGCGCGTTTTTGGCACAAAGTGCTTTTCGACCACGGCGTCGTGCCGCAGGCCGAGCCGTTCACCAAGCTGTTTCACCAGGGCATCATCCTCGGCGAGGACGGCGAGAAGATGTCCAAGAGCCGCGGCAACGTCGTCAGCCCCGACACCATCATCGCCTCGCACGGCACCGACACGCTGCGCCTCTACCTCATGTTCCTCGGCCCGCTCGAAGCGATGAAGCCGTGGTCCATGCAGCAGATTGAGGGCGTGCACCGCTTCCTGCATAAAATCTGGCGTGAACTCATCGCCGCCGATGGCACCGTGAATCCCAAGGTCTCCACAACCGCGGCCGACTCTGCCGATTTCACCAAGCTCCTCCACGAGACGATCAAGAAAGTCGGCGAGAAGATTGAGACGCTCCAGTTCAACACCGCGATCTCCGATCTCATGGTGTTGTCGAACGCCGTGCAAAAATCCCCGACCGTGAGCCGCGAGGCCGCACTCACTTTGCTGCAATTGCTCGCGCCGTTCGCCCCGCACATCGCCGAGGAATTGTGGGCGCGGCTCGGCGGCACCGGCACCGCGATGGCCGCCGCCTGGCCATCCTACGATGCCGCCAAACTCGTCACCACCGAGGTGAAGCTCGTCTTCCAAGTAAACGGCAAACACCGCGGCGACCAGCTCGTGCCGGTCGGCACCACGCAGGACACCGCCGTGCAGCTCGCGCAGGCAAATTCGGGCGTCGCGCCCCATCTCACCGGAAAAACCGTGAAGCGCATCGTTTACGTGCCCGGACGAATCTTGAACATCGTCGTCGAGTAGCCCCGGCCAAAGCTTCAACCCATCTTGTCATGCTGAGCGCAGCGAAGAATCCACTTGGACACTCGCACCGCATAAGCGCCTCGCAGCTCCTGCTGGATGCTTCGCTGCGCTCAGAATGACAAACGAGGTCGGCTCGCCTCTGTCCCTCTTTCTCTGGTCCCTCCGTCTCCCCCTCTCTCCGTCCCGTGCCCCTCCCCTCCGTCTTCCTCCCTGCCGGTTTCGATGCCCGCCGTCCGGTCGCATTGATCGCGGGCCAAGGGCTCTATCCGCAGCTCGTGGCGAAGGCCGTGCGCGCCGCGGGGATTCCGCTGCGGCTCGTCGCGTTTGAAGAGGAGACACCGCCCGAGCTGATGGCGACGTTTGCCAGGAGCGACTACCGCCTGCTCAAGGTCGGCCAGCTCGGCCACATGCTGGATGCGCTGAAGGATTTCGGCGCGGGCTACGCTTTTATGGCCGGCCAGATCACGCCACGCCGGCTGTTCAAGGGCCTCCACCCCGACCTGAAGGCGATCCGTATCCTCGCCACGTTGAAGCGACGCAATGCCGAGACGATCTTCGGCGCCATCGCGCGCGAGGTCGAGGCGCTCGGTGTCGCGTTGCTTGATGCGCGATCGTTTCTCGACGACCAGATGGCCACCGCCGGCTGCATGACCGGGAAGAAGTTTCCCATCGAGCAGGACTACCTCGACCACGGCATCCAGATCGCGCGTGAGTGCGCGCGGCTCGACATCGGCCAGGGCTGCGTCGTGCGCAAGGGCACCGTGTTGGCCGTCGAAGCCTACGAGGGCACCGACGAGATGCTGCGCCGCGCCGGCGGGCTCAAGGCCGACGAGATGCTCTTCGTCAAAACCGTGAAGCCCAAGCAGGACTGGCGCTTCGATGTGCCCTGCTTCGGCCTGCGCACCCTTGAGATGATGCGCGAGGCCCGCATCGGCGCCGCCGCGCTGGAAACCGGCAAGGTCATCATCCTCGATCGTCCCGCCGTGCTCGCCCAGGCGAAGACCTGGGGTATCCAGCTCTTTGGCTTCGCGCCGTAGGGGCGCAGTCTCGCTGCGCCCCATCATTCGTGGCTCCAAAGGCGCAGCAAGACGGCCCCCTCCTCGAAGGACACGGCATCCTGGCGGGTCCAGCCACACCTCGCCGAGATCTTGGTTAAGGCGGGCGCTTGCGCGTGGGCGAAGTCGGCCCCACATTGCCGACGCTATGCCAAACGACGCCGTCCTCGTCACCATCAAGGGAGTCATGCCCACCGCCAACGGGTGCGCCGTCTTCCTTGGCAACGACGAAAAGACCTTCGTCATCTACGTCGACCACTCCGTCGGCAACGCGATCCAGATGACGCTCGACGGCGTGAAGAAGGAGCGTCCCCTCACTCACGACCTCATCGGCGCGCTGCTGCTGGGCCTCGGCGCGCAGCTCGAGCGCGTGGTGATCAACGACGCCCGCGAGGGCACCTTTTTCGCCCGTATTTTGCTCCGCATGGAGAACGAACTCGGGAAGAAAATCGTCGAGCTCGACGCCCGCCCGAGCGACTCAATCGTGATCGCGCTGCAGCAGAAGCGCCCGATCTTCGTCGCGCGTGTCGTCTTCGACACGGTGGAGGACATGACCGAGATTCTCGAACGCGTGCGCAAGCAGCAGGCCGCCGACTCCGACGAGGAGGAAAAGGACACGCCGTTCTGAGAGTGCGCATGCACGCAGAATACAAAACCACTCCCGAGGTGGGCGGGCACGTCTCCGTGCCCGCATTTCGAACGCCCCGCGCGCTGCGCCTCATGCGGGCACAGGGACGTGCCCGCCCTCCCGCGCGAAATCCATGAGCAGTTCCAATCGGCCCGCCGGCGTCACTTCCCTCCCCGCGGGCCAGCAGCCCGGCGGCCCGCTCACGGCGCTCGCGCCGATGCAGGACGTGACCGACCTCCCGTTCATGCGCGTGATCGCGCACTACGGCGCGCCGGATTATTTTTTCACGGAGTTCTTCCGCGTCCACGCCCAATCGAAGCCGGAGAAACACATCCTCCGCTCCATCGACGAGAACACCACGGGCCGCCCCGTCTTCGCCCAGCTCATCGGCGAGGACCTCGGCCACCTCGCGCGCACCGCGGAGGAACTGCTCCGCCACAACGTCGCCGGCATCGATCTCAACCTCGGCTGCCCCGCGCCCAAGGTTTACAAAAAGAACGTCGGCGGCGGCCTGTTGCGCGAGCCCGCCAAGGTCAGCGAGATCCTCGCCTGCCTGCGCGCCATCGTGCCGGGGCTCTTCACGGTGAAAATGCGCATCGGCTTCGATGGCACCGCGCATTTTGATCGCCTCCTCGATCTGGTGAACGAGCACCGCGTCGATCTGCTGAGTGTCCACGGCCGCACGGTGAAGGAGATGTATCGCAGCGAGGTCCACTACGACTTCATCGCCCACGCCGTCGCCCGCGCGCGCTGCCCCGTGCTGGCCAACGGCAACGTGCTCTCCGCCCCGCGCGCCGCCGCCGTCCTCGCCGAGACGCGTGCCGCCGGCGTCATGATCGGCCGCCACGCGATCCGCAACCCGTGGATCTTCCGCCAGTGCCGCGAACAATTCGCGGGGCTGCCCGTGATGCGCCTCACGCTCGCCGATGCGCGCGACTACATCGAGCGCCTCTACCGCGCCACACAGACGCCCGAAATCCCCGAGCTCTACCAGGTGAACAAGATGAAGAAATACCTGAACTTCGTGGGCCAGAGCGTGGACCCCGCGGGCGCGTTCCTGCACGACATGCGCCGCACGCAAACCGAGGCTGAGCTTTTCTCGGTCTGCGACCGCCACCTCATGGCCGACGGCGCAGCGACGCGCGAATTCGTCCCCGAGCCCTACCCCGGCGTGATCGCACGCCCAAACTGTGAGACACCCGCGGCGGAGGCGGACGGCTGCTCGCTGGAAACCATCACCGCATGAAGCAGGCCGCCCGCGTTTTTGCTCTGGCCGTGCTCACCGGTGGAGGGCTGCCCGCGGCCACCGCGCCGGCCCATCCCCTCGACGATCCAGCCGCCCGCGTTGCGCTGCCCGAGTTTCAAATCATCCCGGCGGCCTTGCCCCACGAGCTCACACCTGCCGCCGAAGTGGACGCCGCGCAGTTTTCCCGATGGCCGCGTTCACAGGGCGACAACGGCTCCCGGCGCTACTCCGCCCTCACGCAGATCAACCGGGCCAACGTCCACCGTCTCGCGCCGGCGTGGATCTATCGAAGCGGTGATGGCGCGCGTAATACGCAGTGCACGCCCATCGTCGTCGACGGCGTGATGTTTGCGCCCACCCCGGGCCGCGCGCTGGTGGCGGTCGATGCCACCACCGGCAAGGAAAGATGGCGCTACCAACTTGAGCCGGCGCCCCGCGCCCGCGCCGAAGACTGGCCCGCCCGCCGGGGCCTCACCTACTGGCCGGGCGACCGGGAAAACGCCCCGCGCATCCTCTTCAGCGGCGGCGACTGGATCTACGCGATCGATCCGCAGACGGGAAAGCTCCTCCCGGGCTTCGGCGAGCGCGGGCGCACCGCACTGCCCACAGCGGGGACGGTGAGCGTCGTGGTTTACAAACACGTATTCGTGACGACCGGCATCAACGGCGACGTCTACGGCTACGACGTGCGCGACGGAAAGCCGCTCTGGCGCTTCCACTCGGTCGCCCGCGGCGCGGAGTTCGGCGCCGATACGTGGGACGGACCGCAAGCCGGCGCCAACGGCTGGAGCGGCCTCTCGCTCGACGATGCGCGCGGCCTCGTCTTCGTCGCGCTCGGCGCGCCGCGGCCCGACATGGTCGGCGTCGGCCGGCTCGGCGACAATCTGTTTGGCAACTGCGTGGTCGCGCTCGACGCCTTCACCGGCGAGCGGCGATGGCATTTCCAGCTCGTGCGGCACGACATCTGGGACCTCGACGTCGTGGGCCCGCCCAACCTCGTCACCATCGAGCGCGACGGGAAGCGCATCGACGCGGTCACGATCTTCGCCAAGTCCGGCACGCTCGCGCTGCTCGATCGCACGAGCGGGAAACCGATCTTTCCGTTTCGCCTCCGGCGCGCGCCCGTGAGCACGCTGCCCGGCGAACGCACCGCGCCCTACCAGCCCGATCCCGAGCTGCCGGAGCAAATCTCGCGGATGGAGTTTGAGCCGTCGATGATCACGGACCGCTCGCCCGAGGCGCGGGCGTTTGTCGAGGCGCAGGTCGCGCGTTCGAGCTACGGCTTCTATCAGCCCTTCACCGAGGGAAAGCCCAACCTCTTCATCGGCTCGCGCGGTGGTGCGGAGTGGTCCGGCGCAGCGGTCGATGTGCCGACCGGCCGGCTCTACATCACATCGAACCGCTGGGTTTCAAAAATCACCGTGCTCGCCAACGACGAGCGTCCCCGACATCCGCGCACGCCGCCCACCGCCGGAGAAAAAATCTACGCGCGCACGTGCCTGGCCTGCCACGGTGCGAATCGCGAGGGTCTGGGCGTCGCACCGCCGCTCATCGGCCTCAAGTCGCGCTCGACCGACGCCGCCGTAATCGCGCTCATGCAGACCGGCAAGGGTGCGATGCCACCGAGTCCGCCGCTCGCCCCCGCCGAGCAGCAGGCGCTGCTCGATTTTCTATTCCGCCGCGATCAACCCCCGCCCGCGGCCAGCGCCACGCAGGACCCGAACCGCCCGCTCTACGTCTTCGACGGCTTTCAGTTTCTCGTCGATCACGAGGGCTACCCCGGCATCAAGCCGCCGTGGAGCCTGCTCAACTGCTACGATCTCAGCACAGGCAAAATCCTCTGGCGCGTGCCGCTGGGTGAATTGGAGGAGCTCACGAAAAAAGGCGTGCCCCTCACCGGCTCGCAGAACCTCGGCGGCGCAACCGTCACGGCGGGTGGCCTCGTGTTTGTCGCGGGGACGGAGGACGAAAAACTGCGCGCCTTCGATGCCGACACCGGCCAGGAGCTCTGGTCCGCCAAGCTGCCCTTCGCGGGCACCGCCGCACCCGCGGTCTATGAGGCAGGCGGACGTCAATTCGTCGTCATCACCGCGACGGGCGGCGGCCGCGTGGGCGGCAAATCGGGCGCGGGCGACGCTTACGTGGCCTTTGCGCTGCCGCGCGATTAGCGTGGCCCGGCCGCCGCGAACCCGAGCTTCGCACTGGCGGCGAAACACCGCCGGTTATTCTCCTCTTCCACGACCAGCACCTCGTCGGGCGTTTTTCCCGCGAACGCTGGCAATTCGGACGAGGCATGAGCGCGAACGAAGGCCATCGTTCGCTCTAGCTCAGACCGCGGCTTGTCCGGGAAGGTCGCCCAATAGCCCTCGCGGCGGCACCGCACCTCCAACGGATCACGGGTGATCATCTCGAGGTGATGCTCCACCCGCGGGTTGGCGCGCTCGATGATCGCCAGCATGCGCGGCAGATCGAGCACGCCCTCGCCGAGCGGCACCTCGGCCATGCGGAAGCCCTCGGCACTTTCCTGCACGGCGAGGTCTTTGATGTGCGTCGTCACCACCAGCGGCGCGAGGGCCTCCACCGCCTCCAGCGGATCCTCGAGGAGCGCCAGGTTGTTGCCGAAATCGATGCACGTCCCGAGGCCTTCGCTTCCGATGCGGGCGAGCAGCTCAACGAGTTCAGCGGCGTGAAAATCCTTGTGGTTCTCGACCCCGAGGCGGAGCCCACGCTGGCGCACCACGGGCTCGGCCAGTTCCAGCCCTCGCTGCGCGCGCGTCTTGAATGAATCGAAGCCCTCGCGCGTCGTGAAATCTTCGTAGCGCCGCCCGCCAATCCAAGTGCGCAGGATCGTCATGCCGGCATGCTGCGCCAGCGCGAGCTCGCGCTCGAAACGCACGGCATCCGCGGCATCGCGCGGCAGATCGAGACTGGCTTCCAGCTTGAGGCCCGCCGCCTCCGCCTCCCGTCGCATCGCCTCGGCGAGTCCCAGATCCCAGCCCTTCACCGTAATTTGGAAACTCCCCGCGCCGAGCTCACGCACGTGTTTCAGCACGGCCAATTCCGAACCAAAAGGCGGGATCGTCGCCGTGGCCAAACCGCTGTGCCAGCGCTGCCAATAGGAGTGGATGACCAAGCCGAGGCGTTTTCGGCCGAGGGTCAACGGGACTGCGGGCGATACAGTTGATGGCATGCTGGTTCACAAAAAACCCTCCGTATCAGAGATACGGAGGGCTAAATTGGGTGCAGGGGTTGGATTTGAACCAACGACCTTCAGGTTATGAGCCTGACGAGCTACCAGGCTGCTCCACCCTGCAACAAGGGGAGGCGCAAAGTCCGCATCGGCGACGGCACTGTCAACGCCATTTTCAGAATTTCCCGGAATTCGCGCTTGCCAGTGCCGGGCGCGGACGGTGTTTTGGACAACTCTTTTGTCAGATACGTCAGCCAACAAAACCAAACCATAACCCAACGATCATAAGGCGGCCCTCCGGCCGACCTGTGTGTCGCCAGATACATCCGATCCACCATGAGCATTAGCATCACGCCCAAGGACCTGCTCGACGCAGGCGTCCACTTCGGCCACCAGACCAAGCGTTGGAACCCCCGTTCCAAGCCCTTCATCTTCGATCACCGCCAAGGCGTGTCGATCATCGACCTCGGCAAGACCCACGACGCACTCACCAAGGCCTGCCAGTTCCTCGAGGACGCCGTCGGCAATGGCGGCAATGTGCTCTTCGTCGGCACCAAGCGCCAGGCCGCCGAAATCGTGCGCGAGGCCGCGGCCTCCGTGAACATGCCGCTCTGCGTGGACCGCTGGCTCGGCGGCACGCTCACCAATTACGAGACGGTCAAAAAATCGATCGCCAAGTTTAAGAAATACCAGGCGATGGAAACCAGCGGCGAGATGGCCAAGCTTCCCCGCAAGGAAGAGTCCGCCATCAAGCGCGAGATGACCCGCATGCAGAAGAACTTTGCCGGCATCGCCGATATGCCCGGCCTGCCCTCGGCCATGTTCGTGATCGACGTCAACCATCACAAGATTGCCGTCGCCGAGGCCGCCCGTTGCGGCATCCCGTGCATCGGCCTCGTGGACACCAATTCCGACCCGACCAGCGTCTCGCACCCGATCCCGGGCAACGACGATGCCGTGAAGTCCATCCGCATCATCGTCGAGGCCGTGACCGCCGCGATCCAGAACGGTCTCGCCCAACGCGAGACCCGCCGCGCCCAGCGCGGCCAGGCCGACATCAAGTCCACCACCGCCGGCATCGATCCGGCCGCCTCGCTCGCCGTCGCTGGCGACGAGGAAGTCCTCGCCAAGGTTGACCTCCCCGCCGATGTCGCCGCCGCCGTCGAGGGCGAGACCGAGGCCGCCGCCGCGACGAAGAAGAAACCGCTCCGCGCCAAGCGCCCCGCCATCAAGGCCGAATAACACCCGAGCATCACGATTCACATGAGTTCACCCATCACCGCCCAAATGGTCTCTGACCTGCGAGCGAAAACCGGCGCCGGTCTGCTCGACTGCAAGAAGGCCCTCACCGAGGCCAACGGCAACATCGAGGAGGCGACCACGATTCTCCGCAAGAAGCTTGGCTCGAAGCTCGACAAGCTCTCGACCCGCGCGACCAAGGAGGGCGTCGTCGAAAGCTACATCCACCTCGGTGGCAAGGTCGGCGTGCTGATTGAGGTCAATTGCGAGACGGACTTCGTCGCCCGCAACGATGGGTTCCGCGCCTTCGTGAAAGATCTCTGCCTCCAGATCGCCGCGGCCAATCCGCTCTACGTTTCCCGCGATCAGGTGCCCGAGGCCGATCTCGCCAAGGAGCGCGAGATCGCCGCGGCGGCCGTCGCCGGCAAGCCGCCCGCGGTCGTGCAGAAAATCGTCGAGGGCAAACTGGAGAGTTTCTACTCCACCGTGTGCCTCATCGATCAGCCGTTCGTGAAGCAGGCCGAGAAATCCATCAAGGATCTGATCGCCGGCCAAATCGCGCACATCGGCGAAAACATCCAGGTGCGCCGCTTCGTGCGCTACCAGCTCGGCTCCTGACGCGCCCGCGTCGGGTTGTCTTTCGGGCGTCCGGCCGTTTGGCTGGGCGCCCTTTTCTTTTTCCATGCCGGTCACCCGCCTCCAAATCGTCGCCCGCGGGCTCACGCACCGCTGCCCCAACTGCGGGGCGCGGACCCTCTTCAAGCCCGGCGCGCTTTTCCGGATTAACGCGCAGTGCCAGCCTTGCGGGTTCAAATTCGAACGCGACCATGACGAGGGCTTCTACCTGGGCTCCCTCTCCCTGAACTATGGCGTCACCCTCGTGGGTTTCCTTCTGCCGGTGTTGCTCCTGTGGTTCAACCAAGTCATCGGCGACACACTCGCCATCGGCCTGGCGGTCGGCGGAGCCGTGGGCTTTCCCGTGCTGTTCTATCGCTCGTCGCGCAGCTGGTGGCTGATGAATTACTACCTGCTGTTTCCGCACCATCTGCCCGCCAATGGCGGCACGGGCCGGGGCGACGAACCGCCCAATCGCTGAGGCGGAAGAAATTTTCCTTTCGTTTTCCGGCCTGGGACCTACGGTCTCGCGTCCGCCCTCCGGTGCCTGCCCGCCGCGAGGTCGCAACGGAGAGGTGGCAGAGTGGTCTATCGCACCGCACTCGAAATGCGGAGTGTCGCAAGGCACCGTGGGTTCGACTCCCACCCTCTCCGCCATTTTCATTCGCCATGCAGTGCGAGTAAAAATCCTCGGGGCAAACCCCGGGGCCTTTGAAATTTGGACTTCGGGAAGGTGGGGCCGCTTCTCTGCAAGCGGCCTGGGTTCCAGTCGCGAATCGCCCTGCAACCCAGGCCGGCTCGGAGAGCCAGCCCCACCTGGCAAAGTCTTTATAACACGGGCCGCTGGCATCATGCCATTCTCCGCGTTTTCCCCCAATCGCCGTCGCCAGACGCCGCCACTGGCGGGCCGCAAGGCCACGCTTATCCGCCGGCCGCGGCGAGCAGGTCCGCCACGGCGGTCCGGCCCTCCTCGCGCAGCATCCAGCGGCGCGCGAATTGGCTCGCCGAGGCCGGCGGGCCCATCGCCAGCCGCTGCGCGAGCCAGGCATTGGAGACTGAGGTGCTTTGCTTCATCGCCGCGGCCAGCACCGCCTTGTGCGGATGCGACTTGGGCGCGGGCAGTCCGGCCAAATCGATTTTCGCGCGGCGCGCGAGCGCGCGGAGTTGCGTTTCCCACCCTCGATCACGCTCGGCCTGCACGGCCTCGGGCTCAAGTCCGGCGAAGCGCTCGAAGTCCGCGCCACGTTTCACGGCCTCGCGGCGCATCTCCTGTTTGAAGGCATCGGTCCCGACGCACCACCCGCGGCTCATGCGACGGGCCATCAGCTCCCGTTTCGCGCCGTCGTCCGCCGCGAGAAACTCAAGGTAGGCGAGATACTTTTTCCAGCCGGCCGGCGTGTCGCGCAAGCCGCCGGCGGCGTGCAGCACGGTCTCGGGTTGCAGCCAGCCCGGCCGTTTCGGGCTGACGAATTTCGGGAGGCTGCCCCAGCGATGCGCCACGGCCTGGTCCGGCGCCACGAGCCGGGCGCGCACAGGGTTGAGATGGATGTAGTGGCAGACTTGACCGAAGGCATCCCCGGGCTCGACGAGCAGCGCCTTGTAGCGGCCTTGAAACGGCCGGCCGACAAGGCCGCGCAGCGCGTTGTGCCGCCGAATCCAGGTGCCCTGCAGCCACTTCATGCCGGCACTCAGGTTCGGCTCGGCGATTTCGACCGCGAGGTGAAAATGATTGCCCATGACGACATAGGCGTGGACCCGCCACCCGAAGCGCACCGCCGCCTCGGCGAGCGCGCGCTCGAAAGCTTCGGCCGCCCCCTTCCCCTCAAACAAGGAGCGGCGGTAGTTGCCCCGGTTGATGACGTGGTATCGCGCCCCGGAGAATTCGATGCGCAATGGTCGCGGCACGGCCCACAGAAATCACTGCCGGCAGCGGCATGTCAAGAGTCAAGACCTGACGTGTTCCGGCTGTCAGTGTTCCGGCTGTCAGTTCGCGTGGCTCTCCGGTGGCGAGGCCGCCGAACAGCGGCACGAAGAGCATGCGCACATTCTTGTAGCCGAGCGCGCGCATCGCGAGCACGTGTCCGAGCTCGTGCAGGCCCACGGCGATGGTGATGAAGACCATCGACTTCCAGTCCCAGTTCAACCCGCCGAACGCGTGGAACAGCAGCACCGTGAATAGAAGCACGCCGCCTGCACTTTTCGGTGTGCCTTCGCCGCGGGCAACTACAGCCGCGAGCAGGGCCTCGTCGTCGTGCGGCGGACTCGGAATCGGCACCGTGACTACTGGCAGGCGTGGGGCGTCGTATGGAATCATCGCTGGCGGGGTCGGAGGTGGTGTCCGTCAAGTTTCGCACATTTGGGTTGGGCGTTGCGAGGCTGAGAGCGGAGCGGATCGAAGATGACCGGCGTGCGTTCACCACAAACCCCAAAGCCTGACTCCATTCGTTCGCCCCCGGCTCCTCATTTCGCTGGTCATGTTACCTGACCCCGTTCGGCTGTCTCTACTTCCGTCTTATTGAGGCAAACAGTCCGCCTAGTGCGGTTAGAATAAAGAGCAGCGAAGCAATGATTCCTTGGGCCTGACTATAATGCACTCCTCTATAAATTCCGGAATCCGGGTGCGTGATGCTCCTAATCAGCAGAGAAACACCAAAAACTAAAAAGAGCATGAAACCAAGTAGCCGCGTTTTTTCTGAGTTCATGGACCAGGCGGCAATCCTAATGGGTTACCTATCCATTCATTTACTATTCCCGCAACGCTCCCCAAGCCTCCCGCTACCGTGGTTGGGGGCGGGCCGGGAAACAGATTCTCAACAAAGTTGGCGACCCGCAGTGTGCCGGAATTTATGGCGGGCAAATTGTGTAGTATGAAATTACTTCCTCGAGTGGCCAAAACACCGGTCGCTGCAGCTCCGCTAGCAACGGTAACGGTTCCGTTGATGCCACCGCCTCCGGCAGCAACCGTATATATCGCCCCGGTCAAGCCACCAGCCCCGCCGGCACCTTGAGCCCCTGCCGCGGCTACAAGTGATTTGAAGCCGGCGGTGCCGACAACTCCGACTGTCCCGAGGCCGAGGAGCACAGGGGGACCGCCGATTACCGCCGCCGTTACATACGGTGCGGTCTTTGCGGCCAAAGCCATTGCAGGAGCATTATCGACCAGCGAGTCATACACCGCAGCCCAATCGGAATTCACACCTGAGCCCCGAGGAATGGCAGCCATGGAAGCCGCAGAGTCGGTTGCATTGAGGCGTTCGACCGGCGGCAGTGAAGTTGGCGCACTCGACTGGAAATCGCCAATGGTAATACTAGTGCCCGTGATGCCCGGCACGGTCAGAGTGATGTTCGAGAACGAATTCACACTACTGGACATCCCGGATGCGATCAGATCGCCCTTGGCCACGTTGCTGCCGACCATGTCGCTGATGCCCGCGCCGAGTAAGTCGTTCATGGCATTAGCGTTGTTGCTCGCGATCTGGCCAAACACCTCGCCCAGCTTGTCACCAAAGCCGGCATTTACTGCCGCAATATTAGCTGCGGTGTCAGCCTGTCGCTGAGCTTCATTTTGCTGTGTTATATCGTTTGCCATCTGCGAATAGGCGGCGACGTCGGATGAACCGACGGTGCCGGAGACCATTCCATCGACGACCAAGGTCATGGCAAAAGGATCCAACACCTCCGAACCGTAGTCGCCCATGTAGCCCGGATCAGAGGGTGTTCCACTGGTGTAGACGGGGTCGGATGGCGTGGGGGTCGGCGTGGCCGTGCCAGCGCCCGGACTAACCGTGACCGGATCGTCCTCACGGCAGCCGACGAGCGGCGGATTCCATTCGTCATCGACCGGCACGTCGCCCTCGCCCGGGGAGTTGCGCCCATGCACATCCCAGCGGTTGATCGGGTTGTTGCCGCAGAAGCGGTAAAGGTTCAGCCCGCCGGCCTCCTCCGCCGGATCCTTGTTGATGAACCGGCCGTTCTTGGGATCGTAGAACCGGTGGCCATAGTAGACGAGCCCCGTCTCGATATCGGTGAACTTGGTCGAGAAGCGGAAAGGGTTGTCGATGACGACAGCATCGAAGGTCTGGCTGCGCAGCGGCTCGCCGTAGGGAGAGAATTCATAGACGGCGGCGAGCGCGCCGGTCGCGGCGTTGGTGAGCGAGACGACATTGCCGTTGCCGTCGTAGCTCGGCAAAAAGGTCTTCCCGCTGGGGTGGTCGGCGATTTGGAGGAGGGCACCCACGCCGCCAGCGTTGGACAGGGAAAGGGCGATGTCGAGGCCCCACGTGTAGCTGCGGAGCAGGGCACCGATGGCCGTGCCGTTGGGCGCGGCGTATTCCGCGACAAGGTTCCACCCGTCGTAGAGGAAGCGGCGGCACGAAATCTCGCGGTTCTCGGTCACGTCGAAGACGCGCTTCTGCACGCGGCGGCCCATGTAGTCGTAGCGAAATTCCATCACGCGGTGCGGGAAGCCCCACTGCCGCGCGCGATAGGTCGTCTCGATGCGGATGAGCCGGTTCTCGGCGTCCCACTGGTATTCGGCGATGCCGTCGCCGGTGAGGTTGCCGTCGTGATCGTAGGTGAAGGTCTGCATGCGCCCGGCGATTTCCGCCATGCGCGAATCCGCCCGGTAAATCTCCGGGTTGCCGGCCGCGGCGGCGCGGGCGACGAAGATGGTGAGCGGGGCAGCCAGAACACGTCAGGTCTTGACTCTTGATCGAGTGCTTTCTGTTGGCCGCGCGCAACGTCCTCAATGATCCAAGCGGTTGACGCCGTCGTTGCCGCAGAAGCCGTAGAGGTTGAGCCCGCCGCGCTCCTGAATCGAGTCCCTGCCCACGAACCGCCCGTTGCTGGGGTCGTAGTAGCGTTTGCCGTAGAAGACCAAGCCGGTCTCATGGTCCGTGAATGGTGCTGAAGCCAAATGGTTGGTCGCCGATGGAGGCCTCGTGGATCTGCCGGCGCAGCACGCTCGCCGAGCGGAACAGCCGGAACAGGAACAGCCGGAACACGTCAGGTCTTGACTCTTGACCGAGTGCTTTCTGTTGGCCTCGCGCAACGTCCTCAATGATCCAAGCCTCTAAAACCCCAGCGGTTGACGCCGTTGTTGCCGTAGAAGCCGTAGAGGTGGAGCCCGCCGCGCTCTTGAATCGTGTCCCTGCCCACGAACCGCCCGTTGCTGGGGTCGTAGTAGCGTTTGCCGTAGAAGACCAAGCCGGGCTCATGGTCCGTGAACTTGGTGCTGAAGCCAAATGGTTGGTCGCCGATGGAGGCGTCGTGGATCTGCCGGCGCAGCGCGCTCGCCGAACGGGCCGTATTCGTTGGCGGCACTATGTCCGCCCCGAAGCTGCGACCGCGGACCACCACCGCCAAATCCACGGTGCTCTGGCCGGCGTGCTCTCCGTCGCGACGCGGTGGTCAGCCTCGACCGTGCCGAGGACGCGGCACGCTCCGCGATATCTCATTTTCCGCCCCGACCGGCGCGCAGCCTTGCGGATGGCGCGCAAATCTGGCCTGAAACAGCCCCGCGACGCTAATCGCGCAGCTCCGAGTCTCACCGTCTCTCCATGCCCAGCCTTGCCCAACTCCTCGCCGCCCACGCGCCACTCCTGGTGATCGACGCCGCGTCGGCGCGCGTGCAAGTCGGCGTGTTGGGCGCCGAGGGCGGTGACCGCTGGCACGCTTCCGAGGCGGAGGCGGGCATCGCGATTTTCGAGGGATTCGCCCAGCTTGGGTTCAATCCGCAGAACGCCGCGGCGTTTCTTTTCTGCGAGGGCCCCGGCTCCGTGCTGGGCACGCGCACGGCCGCGATGGCGTTGCGGACCTGGCACATGCTGCGGGCGCGCCCGATGTTTTCCTACCAAAGCCTCGCCCTCGTCGCCCACGCCCTGGGACGCGCGGACGCTACGATCATCGCCGACGCCCGCCGTGAATGCTGGCACACGCAGCGTCTCGGCCACCCGCTGCGGCGGCGGCCTGCCACCGAACTCGCCGGTCCGCTCGTGATGGCCGACGGCTTTCGCCATTGGTCGGCGCTGCCACCCAACGTCACCCGCACGCCCTACGATGTTTCCGATCTGCTAGCCCGCACGCGGGAAACCGACCTGCACAGTGTCACCGAGGCCCCGGACGCTTTTCTCCATGAAGAGCCGAGCTACGTGACGTGGACGCCGCGCGTCCATCGCGCTCCGGCCTCCTAGCTACGGCGGCGTGGCGGGCACTCCGGCCAGAAAGGCAATCAAATCGGCCATCGCCGCCGGTTCGATCGCGGCCTCCAGGCCCTCCGGCATGAGCGAGCGGCCGGAGCTGACAAAGAGGCGGAGTTCGTTGCGCAGCATCGTGTGCTCCACCCCATCAAGCCCGCGCAGCGTGATGCTGTGGCCCGATTCGCCCGCAAACATTCCGGCCAGCGTCCGCCCATCGAGCAGCGTCGCCGCATGCATCATGTAGCGATCCTCGACCGCGCGGTTGGGGTCGAGGATGTGAGTGACGAGATAAGGCGCACTGCGATCCTTTACGACGGCGAGGTCCGGACCCAGCGCGCCGCCACCGGCCGAGCCGAAAGCGTGGCAGGCGCGGCAATGCTGCGCAAAGACCCCTGCCCCTTTGGCCACATCGCCTTGCTTGCCCGCCAACGCCGCCAGCATGCGATCAATCGCGGCCTGACGATTGGGATCCGTGCCGGTTTGAAACACCCGCACCGCGCGGTCGGCGAGCTTGGCGTCGATGTGGTGCGTGAGCCGCTGCCGCTGCGCCAAATCGATCTGCGGCAACATGGCGGGATGGGCCTCCACCTGATCCAGCAGGACGTGCGACCACGCGACGCGGCTGGTCACCAGCTCGATCACGGCGGTGCGCACGGCCGGACCATGGCTGCGCCAGCCCGCGAGCACGCGCTCCGGCACGACCGGCCGGTTCATGCGACCGAGCGCGTGCACCGCAGCCACCTGCACTTCCACCGGCGTCTGCGGAGCGAGCAACCCGGCCACGAGTTCAAGGTCCTCGGCCTGCTGCGAGCGGTTGCGCCCGAGGATGCGCACGGCCGCCACGCGTTCGCCGGCCTCAGCCCGGACGTCGATTGCGACGCGCCGCGCTGCGGAAAAGATCCCATCGGTGGCGGCGAGCGCCTGCCGCAGCGGCTCGTCGGCCGAACGCTGGAGCTGGGCCAGCGTCTTGTTGTTCCGCTGGAGCCAGTCGAGCAGCTGGGCGAGGGATGAAAACGCTCCCGGCAAATCCGCGGCGGCCGTGCGCGCCCCAATCGCCGCCAGGAGCTGGGTGAGCGCGTGCGCGTTTTCCGTCACGGTCGCGACCTCGATCAGGAGCGCGTCACCGGCGGGTCCGTCGCGTTGCAGCGCCGCCATGATCGCATCGGCATGCGGCAGCGCCGAGCTGAGCGCGGCGGCTTTCACAAAGCGGTCGGTCTCTCTTCGCAGCAGCCGCGCCAGCGCCTCGCCGGCTGCGGGTGACTTCCACTCGCCAAGGGTGTAGGCGGCCTGCTGTCGCACGCCCGCATCTGCGTCCGTCGCCATCTCGACGATTCCCAGAAGCAGATCCTCCTCAGTCTCGGTGGCCACAAAGGCCTCGCTCAATCGCAGCGCCTGCTGGCGCACGCCGGGATGCGGATCGCCCAGTGCGATCATCAAGTGTGGAGACCCAAGCGCACCGATGCTTTGCAAGCACCACAGGGCCTGCGCGCGTGTCTGCGGCCGCCGTGTGTTATCAAACGCACTATCTAGCAGCGGCCCCGCTTCCCTCGACTGCCGCCACCCGATCTGCTGCTGCGCGAGATCGCGCACGACGCCACTGGGGCTTTCGAGCGCGGCCACGAGTGCCGTCACGTCGGCGCGTTTGAGGTCGGGCACGGGGCGCAGCGGCTTTCCCTTCGGTCGCACGCGGTAGATGCGCCCCTTGTCCGCGCCGGACCGGAGATCCCCGATCACTTTTTGCCACGCATCGGGAATCCATTGCGGATGCTCGATCACGAGGCGATACATGTCGGCGACGTAAAGGGCCCCATCCGGCCCCGCCCGCGCCGCAGTGAAGCGCGACCAAGGATCGGAGGACGCAAAAAACTCCGACGCTTTTTCCTCCGGCGCGCGCTCTCCCACAAAGCTCGCCCCTACGGGTCGCACCATCTCGCGGTGCACGAGATTATGCACGGGCTCGCAGACGAAAACATTCCCCGCGAACTCCGCACCGAGAAAATCATCACGGTAGATCGCGGGGCTGCACGCCGAGGTGAAATGGTTGAAGCCGTGCGGATCGTTGAAGCGCGCGAGGGTCGCGCTCGCCGGATACACCCGCGCCGCCCCCGGGCTCCCGCCGACAGTCACCTGGGCGTTGGGCGGCACGAGGTGCGGGTTGCGCCGGAGATAACGTTCCTCGAGCGCATAGTGCCAGATGGGGTTGGAGTTGTTGCCGCCAAACCAGTTTCCCCAGTCGTCGCGGCTGCGGCCGAACTGCGAGTTGCCAACGAGCGGCTCAATGCCGCCGTCGTCGGGCGAGATGCGAAAGTCGCGGCGGCCGACATCGACCGTGCGCCCCGTCCGCTCGGAGACGATCTTACCGCCACTCTCGCCGTTGGCGAGATGCAGCCAGCCGTCGAGCGACCATTGGAGGCCGTTGCTCAGGTGCTGCTCGTTGCCCTCGGCGAGCCCGCGAAACAGCACCGTCGTGTGGTCGGCGCGGCCGTCGCCGTCGGTGTCACGAAGGAGCAGCACGTTCGGCACCGTCACGACGATTACGCCGTCACGCCAGGGGAAGACGGCCGTCGGCGATCGCAGTCCATCGGCAAACAACGTCGAGCGATCGAAGCGGCCGTCCCGACGAGTGGACTCAAGCACCCGGATACGCCCGCCCGGCTGGCCGCGGCCGTCGAGGCCCCGCGGGTAGTCGGCCATCTCGACGACCCAGAGCCGCCCCGCCGCGTCCCACGCAAAGTCGATCGGATCGAGCACCTGCGGCTCGGCCGCGATCAACTCCACCTCGAAGCCCGCCGGCACCTTGATCGCGGCGAGCGATTCGGCGGCAGTCTGAGGCTTGGGCAATACGACGTTGGCCGGGGGCGCGACCTCCTTGTAGGCCCACAGTAGCGGCAACGGCGCGAGCCAAAGCCCGAGCGCCAGCACGCGGCGGCAGGAAGCAAAGGCTTTCATTGCGTTCGCCTCGTCACCGCGCCGGCCGCGCCACGAACCCCGCCGGCAGCAGCTCATGCACCGTGCGCACGATCCGATCCTCGGTGTCGTCGGCCAGGCGCGTGGGAAAGCCGTAGTAGTCCATCGCGCCGTCGGCCTCATAGCCGCCCTCGCGCAGCACCTGCCGCGACGGGATGTAGCACGGCACGTGGTTCGCGTAGGCGTTGACCCAGAGCCGCGCCACGCCGAGCTCTCGCTTCAGGCGCAGCGCATACTCGGCCACGACTTCACCGCCGAGAAACACCATCGCGAACTCATCGCCAAACGCCCACGCCTGCACCGGATAGCCCACGGCAGTCGGCAAGGGCCGGCCCGCATCGAGTGTTTTTAGAAACTGCGCCGCCGCGTAAGCGACGTTCGGCCGCCCCTTGAGGCGCGCTTCCAGTTCCTCCCGCGGCACCGTGCGCGCCAGCGGCAGCTCGATGCGGCGGAAGCGCGCGCTCGTCACGCGCCCCACCGGTCGCATCTCGCCAGCCAGCAGCCGCGCCACCTCGGTCGCAATCGTGGCCCCATGCGTCGCCACTTCCGGCAAGCCGCGCGGCTGCGGATCGGAATCCGCACCGCAGCCGATGGCCACCAGCGCGACGGCACCCGCGTGAACCGATTCGAGTCGCGTCGCCGTTTCGCCGGCCCAGTCGGGATGCACAAAATTGTCGCCGCCTTTCAGCGTCGTGCAGTGGCAGGCATAGTTCACGAGCACGGCGCGGACGCCGCCCCGCTCGTCGACGGCGCGCAGCACCGGCAGCGCGTGATCGACAGGCCCGCCCGGCGTCGCTTTGTAGCCCGTGTGCCGGCCGTCGGTGATCTGGCGGCGGTTCACGGCAAACTCTGCCCGACCCTGCGCCCAAGCGAGACGGGCGGGCTTGCGATCGGCCAGGGCCGCAAGCGCGACCTCAATCAGGCGGCGCTGCAAAAGCTCCGCATACCGATCGATCCGCGCGGTGGCATCGGGCGGCAAGTCGCGGGAAAACATGAAAGGGAGCGTTCCCGCGATCGCGGGGCCGGTATGCTGATGCGTTGCGCACACGGCGACTCGCTCCCGCGGGATGCCATGCCGCGCGTGAATGGCCGCCGCCACCGCCTCGCTCAGTTGTTCGCTCACGGCGATCACATCCGCTGTGATCAGCACCACGGGCCCCTCGGCGTCTGAGCCGATGGCCAGCGCGCGGGCCGACAGCGGCGCGCCCACGCGTGTCGCCTCGGTCGTGCGGGACTGGTAGCCGGCGAGCTGGATCGGGAGTTCGGGCGTGATATCGATGCGGGCCACGCCGACCGCGACGGGGTCGGCAGCCTGCAGCAAGCCGGCCCAAACCAGTGCGAGAGACGAGAGGATGAACCGTGATTTCATGGAAGATGACAGGGACCCGCTGTCACAAATACCCGACCTGGTAATTCACCATGAAGGGCTTTGTGCTCGGACGAAAATACGGTGTCTTCGCCTCAACTGCGCTCCCGATCGTCGCCCGCTTGCGGCGCGGGTCCTTGAGGTCGCGCCATTCAAAGGCGCAGCCACCCCATGCGGGATCGATGGGCAGGCCGAGGTGCTTCGCATACCAGGCGCGGAGCTTCGGCGCATCCGTCGCCTTGAAAAATATTCCACCGAGGCCGAGGACGCGGGGCTTCGTCTTCATGCCGCTGTGCTACGCGCCCCGCAGTCCCGTGTCGCTCAGAAAAACATCGCCTCGCTCAACGCATTCTCCGGCGGGAGCAGGCTGATGGCGGCCTTGAGCCGGGTGCGCCCGGAGCCGAGATCGGCGTCGAACGCCGCGTGGCCGGTCGCGAGATCGCCGCTCCAGTGAAATTGCCGCGCCGTGGTCGTGTAGCCGAATTGCACCGCCAGGCTGCCCGCGGCGCCTGGCGCCAGCGCCTTGGTCTCGAGGCGCACGGCGTCCACCGCCGCGCCGCAGGCCACGAGCCGGCGTCGCAGCCACGCGAGCAGCACGCGGCCCTCGGCGGCGAGGGCCGGCGCGTGCGACACCACCGCAGTGGCGAGGCCATCGGCGATTTTTTCCGGCGCATAGGCGGCGAGAAACTGCCCGATGCTCTGCCGCACCGGCAGCAGCCGGCAGTAGGCCAGATCGCGGAGCGCCGAAGGATTGGGCCACGGGTAAGTGAGCGCATCCGAGGGTGCGATGGCACTGTCGATCAAGACGCGCTTGGCGCGGCCGAGCAGGTAGCGGTAGTCCGCCAGCTTGCCGCTGGTGGAAAAACCGTGCGCCCAGTAGTAGAGCGGCAAATCCGTCGAGAGACAGATCGAGACTTCGTTTTCCAAAAAGGGCCGGGCGCTGCGCGAGTAGCTCAGCATCACGAATTCGACACAGCGCTTGTCGGCTTTCGATTTCCCGAGGAAGCATTCGGCGAATATCTTCGCGCGCATCTGCGGCGCGGGCACATCGGAGCGCAGCGGGCACAGCACGACGACGCGGCTGGGTGTCCGCCGGGAAAACTTCACGACGATCTCGAATTGCCGGGCGGCGTCCTCGGGCGTCGTCTGGAGGCCGAGGTGCAGGACGAAATTGACCTGGGTGGCCTTGGCATCATCGACCGTGATGGCGGGCCGGCCGTCCGCCGCCGTGTCGGTCCACATCTGGGCGAGGCTTTTGGTGATCGCGCCGACGGGCACCTCCAAGCCGGGCAAGGCGTCGAATATGGCGGGCATGGCTCAGGGCTGGCGCCAGGTGTGGTTATGCTTGGCGAGCAGCGCGTCGCTGCTAGGCGGACCCCAGGAACCGGCGGGATAGGTGTCCATACCGGTGCGACCGACACCCTTCCAGTAATCGAGCACAGGGGTGCAGAGTTTCCACGACGCCTCGGCCTCATCGCCGCGGATGAAGAGCGTGCCGTCGCCAATCATCGCATCGAGCACCAGGCGCTCGTAGGCCTCGGCGGTGTTGGAGCCGAACGTCGTCGCGTAGCGGAAGCTCATCTTCACCGGCTGCGTGCGGGTCTCGAGGCCGGGGACCTTGGTATTAAGGATGAGGCTCAGGCCCTCGTCAGGCTGGATTTGGAACGACAGGGTGTTGGCCGCGAGGTCGAAGCGCGCCGTCTCGCCCGCGAAGAGCGTGCCGGGCGGGCGCCGGAAATTAATCGCGATCTCGGAGACGCGGCGGGCCATGCGTTTGCCGGAGCGGAGGTAGAACGGCACGCCCTGCCAGCGCCAGTTGTTGATTGAGAGGCGCATCGCGGCGTAGGTCTCGGTGTTGGACTGCGCGGCGATGCCCTCCTCCTCGAGGTAGCCGGCCGCGGCCTCGCCACCCATCATGCCGGCGGAGTATTGCGCGCGCGCGACATCGCCGGCGGGCCCGATGGTGAGCGGCTGGATGGCGTTCAGAACCTTCACTTTCTCGTCGCGGATCGCCTCGGCGTGGAGCGAGCCGGGCGGCTCCATCGCGGTGAGCGCGAGGAGCTGCATCGTGTGATTCTGGATCATGTCGCGCAGGCAGCCGCTCTGCTCGTAGTAGCCGCCGCGCGTGCCCACGCCCACTTCCTCCGCCACAGTGATCTGCACGCTGTCGATGAAGTTGCGGTTCCACAGCGGCTCGAAAATGGCGTTGGCGAAGCGCTGCACGAGCAGGTCCTGCACGGTCTCCTTCCCGAGGTAGTGGTCGATGCGATAGACTTGGTTCTCCTCGAAGACCGAGCGGATGATGGTGTTGAGCTCACGCGCGGAGGCCAGATCCTTGCCGAATGGTTTCTCGATGATCACCTTGGAGTGGTGCGGCGTGCCGAGGTGCTTGCCGGCGAGCCCGCTGGCCCCGAGGTTCTGGAGGATGGGCGCGAAGACCGAGGGCGGCGTCGAGATGTAGAACAGCCGCTGCACATCGCGCCCGAGCTTCTTCTCGATGGCGTTGATGTGGACGGCGAGTTTTTCGAAGGCCGCCTTCTCATCGTAGCCACCCGCGACGTAGGTCGTGTGCGCCGCGACGCGGTCCCAGACGCTCGCCGTCAGATCGCGGCGGGAAAACTCCTTGATGGCATCGGCGGCGAGCGTGCGGAATTCGTCGTCCGGGATCGGCTTGCGGCCGTAGCCGACGAGATAGAAATCCGCGGGGAGGAGGTTGTCGTGGCTGAGATTGTAAACGGCGGGGATGAGCTTGCGGGCCGTGAGGTCGCCGGAAGCGCCGAAGATCACGACGACCGTCGGCGGCGCGCCGCGGTGCTTGCTGAGGCCGTGCAGAAAAGGATGGCGCGGTGAGTCGGACATGGCGGCGCGAGTGTTCTGGCCGCAGCCGCGGCGGCGCAAGGGAAATGCTGGTGATGACGCGCCGCGCGCTCAGCGCCGGCGCCCCGGGAAGAGCGGCACGTTCTCGAAGTGGAGAATCTCGGGCGCCACCGTGTCGTCGGCGACAGTCGCCACCTCGACAACATCGAAGCGGTAGGTCCGCGGCGGCTCGCGCAACCGCACGAGGTAGGCCTGGATCGCGCGACGGAGCACCCGCCGCTTGCGCTCGTCGATCGCATGGTAGCCGGGCACGAGCGCGCCGGCGGCGCGGGTCTTCACCTCGACGAAGACGAGCACCTCGCCATCGCGGCCCACGAGATCGATCTCCTCGCGGCGGTCCGCCGGGTTGCGCCAGTTGCGCACGATTATCGCGAAGCCTTTTTCGCGGCGCAGCCAGGCGGCGGCGAGGCGCTCGCCCCGCTCCCCCGCCCCGGCGGCGGCGCGCCGTGAAAACAGACCGCGCAAGAAGGCCCACATGGCGGCTCCTAGGGTGGCGCGGCCGCCTCCAGCTCTGCGAGCTGCCGTTTCGCCGGCGGGAAATCCGCCGTGCGCCGCAGCACCTCCTTGGTGAGCATGATCGCCGCCGCGCGATCCCCGCGGGTGGAAAACTCGCGAGCCACCTCAAGCAGGCGCAGGGACCGCGCGCGATCACCGGTCAGAAACAGGCGGGTCGCGGCAAGCATTCCAGGAATGTTGCCCTGCTCCCGCGCGGTGTGCAGGCGGACGAGCAGTGCGGTCGCCTCGTCGGGCGCGGGTGCCGGGGGCTTTGTTTCCGGCTCGCGCTGCGGCTCGGGTGTGGACTTCGACGCCTCGCGCGGCGGCTTTTCCGCGACGGGCGGCTCCCACTCGGCGAGCTGCCGGGTCGCCGGCGCAAACGCCGGCTGGCGCCGCACGATCTCCTTGATGAGCGCCAGCGCCACGGGCTGCGCGTCGGTGAGGTGCAGCGCGCGCGCCAGCGCCAGCAACTGCGGCGGGCGATCGTCTTCGCCGTTCAGGAAGAGCCGCGCGGCTGCCACCGCGGCGAGCTGATCGCCCCGGCCGGCCGCGATGCGCACCTGCGCAAGACGGATCTCGGCCTCCCGGCCCGGGAGCCATGCGGGCACGGGCCGCAGCGCCTGGGCCTGCTGGATATGCCGCGCGACGTCGCTCCATTTGCCCGCTTCGAGGAGCGTTTGCAGTCGCTGCGAGAAAAGCTGCTCCGCGACCTCGGCGGCAGGCAGCGGGCAAGGGACGAGCGCCAGCGCCGCCCCCAGCGCGGCCGCCCGCACCCAGCGGACACCGGCACCGAGGGCGCCTCGCGGAGCCGCGCTCATGACATCCTCAGCGCGCGGCCGAGGCCGGCGCCCGCGCCCCGGTGACCGACTCCGCGATGTTGCGGGGTTGCGCCTCGGCCTCGCCGCGCTCGTGGTTGAAGCGCATCGAGACGGTCTTCGACACGCCGCGCTCCTCCATCGTCACGCCGTAGATCACCTGCGCCGCGGAGACCGTGCGCTTGTTGTGCGTGATGATGATGAACTGCGACTCGTCCACGAACTTCTTCAACAGGTCCGTGAAGCGCCCGATGTTCGACTCGTCCAGCGGTGCGTCCAGCTCGTCGAGCACGCAGAACGGCGAGGGCTTCACCATGTAGAGCGCGAAGAGCAGCGCGACCGCCGTGAGCGTCTTCTGTCCGCCGGAGAGGAGCGTGATGCCCTTGAGTTTGGTGCCCGGCGGCTGCGCCACGATCTCGATGCCGCTTTCAAGGATGTCCTCCGCCTGGATCAACTCGAGGTGGGCGCGGCCGCCGCCGAAGAGCGTGACGAAGGTGTATTCGAAATTCTTTCGGATTTGCTCGAACGTCACCTGGAACTGCTGGAGCGAGGTCTGATTGATCTCGTCGATGGCCTTGATCAGCTCGGCTTTCGCCGTCGTGAGATCGGTGACCTGGCCCTGGAGAAAGTCGTGGCGCTGCTTCAGCTCGGCGTATTCCTCGATGGCGACGAGATTGACCGCGCCCATGCTGTTGAGGCGCTGGCGCAGCGCATCGACCTCGGCCTTGGTGGCGGCCCAGTCGGTGGTGTCGCAGGCGGCCAGGTCCTCGGCGGTCGGCTCGCCCCGGGCTTTCAGTTTCCTCTTTTTCGGTTTTTCACCTTCGGCCGGCACCTCGTCCTCCTCCTCGTCGAGATCGAGGGGCTTCACGCCCTCCGGCTCGTCGTCGGCGTGCCACAGCAGGCGACGCCATTCGAGGGCCGCGATGTCGGATTGAAATTCGCGCGTGACCTCCTCCGCGAGAAACTGCGCCCGCTGGCGGTTTTCCGCGAGCTTCACCTCATGGGTGCTCAGCACCTCGTGCGCGGATTCGGACTCTTCGCGCACGGCATGCTGCGCCTGCTCGAGGCCGTTGATGGCGCGCTCGACCTCGACGAGCTCGATGCGGATCTTTTCGACCTGTGCCTGCGCGACGGTGAGCGTCTCGGCCAGCTGCTCGCTGCGCGCGCGCTGGGCGGTCGCGTCGTGCTCAAGCTCGGCGGTTTGATCCGTCCAGGACTCGATCTCGGTCTGGCGCTGCACGAGCAGCTCGCTCAACTGCTGGCGGCGGCGCTCCATCTCCCCGAGGCCGCGGTCGATGACCTCGACCTTCTGGCGGCGCTCCGCGAGCTCGAGGCGGGCCTGCGCGAGCGTCTCGCGCTTCACATCACGATCCATGCGGACCTCGGCCAGCCGGATCTCGATCACGCGGATTTTTTCCCGTTGCGCGGTGGCGGCGGCATTCGCCTCGGCCAGCCCGCCCTGGGCTTTTTCCCAGCGGGCGTGCGCCTCGTTGCGGGCGTGTTCGAGCGAGGTGAGATCATTTTCCATGCGCCCGAGGCGCGTCGCGGCGGCCTCAAGATTCTGGCGGGCATTGCGCTGCTCGGCCTGCACGGCGGCCATGGTTTGGGTGGCGACGAGCACCTCGGCGCGCCGCTGCTCGACCGTCCGCTCGGCTTCGGCGAGCTGAGTGTTCAGCACGTCGATCGCAGCCTTCTGGGTGTCGTGGGCCTTCTGCTCTTCGGCGAGGGCTTTGGCCGTCTCGCGCAGATCGATTTCGCGCTGCACGATGCTGTGGGCCGCGCGCTTGGTGCCGTGATGGCCGCCATAGACGAGGCCGCGGCGATCGACGAGGTCACCCTTGCGGGTGGCGACCGCGAGGAAGGGAAACGCGGGGTTGGCCTTCCAAAAATCGAGAAACGCGCCGAGATCGTCCGCGATGTAGGACTCGCGGAGCACGCCCAGCGCGGGATGCGCGGGGTCGGTGTCGGCCGCGGCCTGCGCGGCGGGCACGAGGCCCGGCGGCAATTCGAAATGCCCCTCGGTGCGCAGGCTGAACTCCGAGACCCGCAGCACGGCCGAGCCGATTTGCTCGGCGTCGAGCTGCGCGAGGATGCGCCGCGCGGTCGCGAGATCGCTCACGCTGATCGCTTCGGCGGCGTTGCCGAGGATGGCCTCGACGGCTTTGCCATACTCCGCGCTCACCACGAGGCCCTGCATGATCGGCGTGACCTTGGCGCCGGCGAGGGCGGCATCGAGCCGGCCCTGAAGCACAGCCTTCGCGCCTTCGCCGAAGCCTTCCCATTTTTCCTGCAACTGCTGGAGCAGGCGCAGCCGGGCGGTGCGCTGCGCGAGCGCGCGATCGATCTCGGAGAGTTTGCGCTGGGCCTCGCGAAATTCACGCGTGAGATCCGTGATCGCCTGCTGCGCGGTGGCCGCTTCGCCGTTGGCGCGGGACTTCGCGACCGTCGCCTCCTCGGCGCGGGCCTCGGTCTCGGCCGCGAGCTGCTCGGCGGCGGCGACCTGCGCGCGCACGCCGTCGAGTTCCTGCGCGAGCGAGTCGTGCTTGTGGGCGCTGGTCTTCTGATCGACCTCGTAGCCGGAGCAGTCGGTGCGCAGGCGTGCAACGGTGCTCTCCAACTGGAGGAGGTGAAATTTGGCCTGGTTCAGCTCCTGCTCGAGCTTGCCCAGCTCACCCTCGACGATCGCGATCTCGCGGTTGCGCTGCTGGAAGACGGCGTCGCTGCCGCCGAGCAGCTCAAGCTGGAGCTGCTTGTCCTGCGCCCCGGTGTCGACCTGCGCCGAGACCTCGCGGAGCTGCATCTCGATCTCACCGAGATTGTCGCGCGACGAGGCGAGCCGGTCCTCGAGGCCGCTGCGCTTGATCTGGGCGAGATTGGCGGCGTTTTCCGCGGCGTCCTTCTGCGAGCGGACATCATAGACGGCCTGCTGCGCGTCCTGCACGCGCTGGTTGAGCCGGCCGCGATGGGCGCGTTGGGCCGCGAGCGAGGCTTCCTGCTCGTCCAGATTGGTGCGGCGGGCCTGGGCGTCGGCGCGAAGCTCGGCGACCTTGCCCTCGAGTTCGCCCAACGTCGCCGTGAGCTGCGCGTGATGGAACCCGCTCCAGCCGAGCGCGAGGTGGCGCAGGCGGTGGTTGAGGCGCTTGTAGCGCATGGCCTTGGCCGCCTGGCGGCGCAGGCTGCCGATCTGGCGGCCGACCTCGCCGATCACGTCGGCGACACGCGCGAGATTTTGGTCGGTGAGAGAAAGTTTCTGGAGGGCCTCGCGGCGCTGGGATTTGTATTTCGTGATGCCCGCCGCCTCTTCGAAGACCGCGCGTCGCTCCTCCGGCTTGGACGAAAGGATCTGGTCAATCTGGCCCTGGGCCATGATCGAATAGCTCGTCCGGCCAATGCCGGTGTCCATGAAGAGCTTTTGGATGTCCTTCAGGCGGCAGGGCTGGCCGTTGAAGGAATACTCGCTCTGCCCGTCGCGATGCACGCGCCGCATGATCTCGATCTCGTGAAACTCGCTGCCGAGTTGCTTTTCGCAGTCTGTAAGGAGGAGCGAGACCTCGCAGATTTGGGCAGCCTTGCGGGTGTCGGCGCCCTCGAAGATCACGTCCTGCATCTTGCCGCCGCGGAGGGCTTTGGCGCTCTGCTCGCCGAGCACCCAGCGGATGGCATCTGCGATGTTGGACTTGCCGCAGCCGTTGGGTCCGACGACGGCCGTCACCCCCGGCTCGAAGCGGAGGGTGGTCGGATCAGCGAAGGATTTGAAGCCATGCAGCTTGAGCGCCTTGAGATACATGCGGGTTGGAAAGGGGGCGATTGAAGGCCGCCCCCCTCACCCCGCAATGGAAAAACCGGGAAGTTTATGCGCTGCGTCTCGCTCAACGCATAGACTGGCAATCGATGACGAGTCTTGCCTACACCTATTCGTCCCTCGAGCGGCGGCCATCACTACCAACCGATCACCCAAGCATGCTCCGCTACTTCACCTACGCCGAACGCGATTTCAGGCGTTCCCCCGATAACTCCGATCATCGGCTAAACTGGGAGTTCTGGATCGCGTTTCGGAGCAAAGTGCGGCCCGTCTTCCACGACGAACCACACCGCCAGCTCGCCGCCGCAAATTTTTGGGTGATGCCACCCCACGTGCGCTATCACTGGCTGGTGGAGGGGGGAAAGACCGAGCGGGCGGTGTTCCATTTCGCGTTTGTGCCCGAGCCCCTCCAGCAACTCGTGCGTTGGCGGGGATATTTTTCCCGGACGCTTTCTGCCGATGAGCTTGGCGAGGCCCGTGTCATCGCTGACGCGGTCGCGGCGGCGATGCGTCGCCGCGACATGCTGAGCCCCCTCGTGTTTCAGCGGGCCATGCTCGACCTCACTTTAGGAGCCTCTGAAAAACTCACTGTTTAATCCGGCCGATGGGTGCGAGGGGATTTTTTTGCGAATGGAAACGGGCGAGTGGCATGGGCAGGGAAGTTGCGGGGGTGGACTTGGGCCGGGTGGAACGACCGGCGGGGTGGTTCAGGCGGCGGCGCGCAGGGTTTTGCGGACTTGGTAGAGATTGGAGAGGGCGAAGAGCAAGTGGAGGCGCGCGGTGTTCTTGGCTAAGCCGCGGTAGCGGACGCTGGCGTGCCCCCAGAGGCGCTTGATGATGCGGAAGGGGAACTCGACCTTGGCGCGGAGGCTGGACTTCTGGCGGTTGCGGTGGCGCTGGCGGGCGGAGAGCGGCTGGCCGCGGTTGGCCTTGTCGTGGATGAGATAGAGCAGGCCGGCTTGCCGGCAGTTGCTCTTGAGCATTTGGTTGGCGTAGGCGCTGTCGCCGGCGATGAGCTGCTCCTCGCCGTGCGTCAGTTCCGTGAAGACCTGGCTGTCATGCACGCTGGCGGTGGTGGTGCGCACGGTGTGCACGAGCCCGCTTTTCGCATCGACGCCGATGTGCGCTTTCATCCCGAAGTGCCAGTCGCCGCCTTTCTGCGTGGAACTCATCGCGGGGTCGCGCTGGCCGGTCTGGTTCTTCGTGCTGCTCGGGGCGGCGAGGATCGTCGCGTCCACCACCGTGCCGGTCTTTACGAGCAGACCTTGGGCGGCGAGGCCGGCGTTGACCTGCGCGAAGATCGCCTCGGCCAGGCCGTGCTGCTCAAGCAGCCGGCGGAAGTTGAGCACCGTGGTCTCGTCGGGCACCTTCTGGTGCAGCGGATCGAGCCCGAGGAAACGTTGGAACGAAAGGCGGTCGTGCACCGCGTCCTCCAGGCCGGGGTCGCTGAGGTTATACCACAGTTGCAGGCAGTGCAGGCGCAGCAGCAGCGCGATCTCGGTCAACGGTCGGCCGGTGCCAGCGGGCCGGTAATGCGGGGCGACGATCTCGGCCAGCGCAGCCCACGGCACCACGCGATTCATCTCCTCGAGAAACCGGTCCGCCCGCGTGCGCTTGGTCAGGCAACCGAGGGAAAGAAACGTCGTTTGTTGGCTCATCGCGGCCTTGTGATCCCTCGCGGTTTCATCGGTTCCTTTGTCAGGCGGAGTTTTTCAGAGGCTCCTCAAGCCAAGGCATGAGACACAGAGGACACGGAGCGCGGAAACGGAGGACACAGAGCAAGCCAGCGGGTTTGGCTCTGTGCCCTTTGGGTCTGGGCTCAGTCGCTCTGTGGAAAAATATATTCACAAAAAGGGTGATTAACGCGGGTCAGCTCTTCGGCAGGTCGGCGTAGGCTTTCGCGTATGCCGCCTTGAGCCGAAGGTGCAGGGCCCAGAATGGCGGCGGCGGAGTGCCTTCGAGTAGCGCGGTGAGCAAGGCGAAGTGCGTGTGCCAGCCGCTCGCGTAGCCGGGGATGGAGGGAATGTCTTCGCCGCGGGCGCGATGAGTCAGCACGAGGAGCACGTCTTTGCCCTGCGGCGTGAGTTCGAAGGTCACGTCGGAATCGTCGTCAAAGGTGTAGCTCAACACGCGCGGCGGTTCACAGCGCAGGATGGTCGAAGGCATCGTGAAGCCTTCGTCGTGCATTTTCTTGTATTGCTCGGGCGGTTCTTCGTGCGGCGACAGGTTTTTGTGTTGGAAAAGGAGGTCGTTCTTGCCGCTCACCTTTGGTTCGCAGACGCCGCCGGCAAACCAGCGCGCGCGCTTTTCGGGGTTCGTGAGATACTCCCAGACGCGCTCGATCGGGCCGGGCAGCGTGCGCACGAGACGCACTTCCGCCGGCGTGGTGAACTTACCGGGTTGTTCGTTGGGTTTCATGTTTTCAAAAAATCGTTGAGGATGGAGACGCCTCAACTGCGGCCCGGTGGCGCGAACATCCGTTCCAGCGCGGTGAGCATCTTTGCCCAAGCGCCGGCGGCCTTGTCGGCAAACGCGGTCCACTGGGCGCCCATCTCATGCGTGAGCTTCACGTCACAGCCTTGATCGAGCGCTGTGATTTCAACGATCACGCGGCTCGTGTCGGGCAGGCTGTCACGCGTCGCCCACGTGAAGACCAAGCGGCGCGGTCGATCGATTTCGAGATACTCGCCGACGTGATCGACCTCGGTGCCCTGGCGATCGACGACGAAGGAGAACTTGCCTCCCACTTTGGGCTCGAGCGCGAGCCGCACGATGCGTTCGTCGCGCACGGCCGGGCCATACATCCAGCGGCCGAGCAGCGTGACATCGAGCCACGCGTCGAAGACGCGTTCGGCCGAAATGGTGAAGCGGTGGAGGACGACCGCTTGGACGGGCTTGGTCATGATGATCTTTTTTTCTTGGCATCCTTGGCGGTCGCCTCGTCCTCCGCGCGCAGCTCGCGCTCAAGGGCATCGAGCCGGCTCGACCAGATGGACCGCGTTTTCTGCAACCAGGCTTCGAGGTCGTCGAGGCCGGCGGGGTTGAGGGACTGGATGCGCGACTGGCCCTCGGCGCGCGTGACGACGAGGCCGGCCTCGCGAAGGACGTTGAGATGCTGGGAAATTGCCGGGGCGCTCATATCGAATTCCTCGACGAGTTCGCCCGCCGTCCGCTCTTTCACCGCGAGCAGTTCAACAATGCGCCGCCGCGTCGGGTCGGCGATGGCCAGGAGGCTTTGCATGACCGACATTAATTAAGTATTAACTTAATTAAGCAAGCGCGAAATCACGGCGCGGCGATGAATTCATTGAACCGTCGCGGCGGTAGGAGCGGGCTTGTGCGCGATGGCTCGGGGTAGCGGCGGGCGTCCCTGCCCGCTGTGGTTTGGACGAAAGTCCTGAGCCGGCGGGCAGGACGCCCGCGGCTATGCAATCGCCCGCTCAGACCCGCAGTGAGCAACGGAAGCCCCGGCCACTGTAGTAGGAGTCGGCGCCGTTGTGGCCGATGAAGGTGCGGTTGTAGCGGCGGTCGCCATAGATTGCGCCGCCGAGCTGGCGGATTTCCGGCGGGGTCCTGAGCCAGCTCGAGGTCTTCGTGTCGAATTTCCCGAGTTCCTGCAGTGCGAAATATTGCGTCTCGTCGAGCAGCTCGGCGCCCAGCGCCGCCGCAGCCTCGGTGACGCAGCCCTTCGGCGGGAATTTCTTCCGGCCATCCAGCGCCGCACGGTCGTAGCACAGACTCTCGCGGCCTTTCGGGCTCTGTGCCGAGCAATCGAAAAAGATGACCTCGCCCGTCTTCGCGTCGTGCCCGACGACATGCGGCTCGCCCCCCGCCCGCTCCATCTCGGCGAGCGACCACAGTTTCTCGGGCTGCGCCTCCAGCCGCGCCTTGACCTTCGTCCAGTCGAGCTTCGGGTGGCGCTGCGGGTTCTCCTCAAGGCGAGCCTGTAACGTGGCGAGCAGTTCTTCGCGTTGTTTGGGCGGGAGCGCGTTTTCGGATTTATCATTCTTCATCGGCGTTGGCTTTGGTGTTGGTGTCACTGCTCGCGTAATATCTCACTGATGAAGAATTGTGGCCGCGGTTTCTTGCCGTCGTGCTATACGCCGTCGTTTAGGATCGTTTGGCTGAGAACAAGGGGGTCTAGGTCTGGCGCGTCCTTCGGATCGCTTTGAGGCATATTCCGTAGCATGCTCAGCGACATCGCGACTTGGGGAGTAGATGCCCCGAAGGTCGGGATAGGATGTTGGAGCAGGTGAGGTGGGACCTCTTCAATCGCGATGGGTTCTCCCCAAGTTTTCGTGTCGATGTTTTTGAGATGAAACTGGAAGCATCCCGGGCCAAACAGGACCACCTTCCGCATGTAATCATACATTCCGCTCGACGCTCCGATTTCGGCGACCTGCGTCATCCACTGCACGTTGAATTTCGCTTTGATGTCTACACCACTAACTAGAATACTCGTTCCTCGAATGTCGAAGGGCACCAATGCCTTAAAGATATGCTTCAGAAGGATTGAGTGCGATCGAGAAGCGTGAACGCCGATTCTCATTAGCTTTCCCGCAACCCACGATTCCAGAGATTTTCCACAGTAGAGCCACTCCTTCGTGTAGTGGTTCTGGAGGAGGTCATTCGCTCCAGCTGAGTGGGCCTGATGGTGAATGGAGCACCCGTGATGAACGAAGTCCACGATGCGTGTGAAGATCTGCTCTCGGACGACGACGCGGATTCTGCGATCACCTTCAATCAAGGCTGCCAAAGTAGGAATCCCAACTCGGGCGGCTTTTCGAAGTGCGTCGGACGAAAAACCCGAGTTGCTGCAGATCATCGCCACCGAGGCCCCAATGTCCCGCCGTTTTGATTCTAGAGCATCAATGAATCCGATGCCGATAGGCCTGTTCCAGTCTTTGCATTCGATAACTACCTTTGGTGCACCGGGCGTTTTCTTCTGCAGCACTACGTCAAGATCGCGGCGTCCGTCCGGGCCATCGATCCAAGTTCCCACCCGAATCTCGGCGGACGGTTCTAGGTTCCTAGCGACGAATGCGACGGCGTCTTGATATGCGTCACCAGATTTTTTGGCCAATGAGCGTTTCTTGCGAATAGGGATATTGGGCTGTCCGCACACTCACGAAGCATGGTGGCGTAAACAAGGACCAAACGATTTCTGCGCGTCAGTGACAGAGATTTCCTTTGGTGGCGCAGCTTCCGAGGTGGGTGATGCTGGCGGCGCGGCCTCCTTGAGGGGCGAAAGGCCGCTCGGCCTTGGTAATCACGCGGCGAACACCTTGGCGCTGCGGCGGATGGTGGCGGTCTTGGGGCCGGCGAAGGCGCAGTAGTAGCCGCGCAGGCCGTGGTCGAGGAATTGGATGGTGGATTTGATTGCCTCTGTGGACGCCTCGGGATCGCGGAGGGGGAGCCGGAGGGGGGCAGGCTTTGGAGTTTGGGGCTGGCCACGTCGCCAAGGTGCCAGGACGCCGGTCAGGTCGTTAGGCCCAACAGGCCGCGGGTGAGTTGGAAATCGACCAGACCGCGTTCGCTCGCGACGCCCGATTGCTGGCGCTGCGCGACGGCGGCGAGGCGCGCGACCATGGCGTCCGCATCGGCGGGGGCGTCGCCGGACAGGAAGAGGTCGATGTCGTCCCCGGGGATGCGGCCGCGCTCGGCGGGCTCGGCGACCTGCACGAGCGGGAGCATCGGGTGGCCCTGGCGGCCGTGTTCGGTGGCGAGGCCGAGCGCGAGATGCGCGCCGCAGCCGCAGAGGCCGGTCAGGTTTTCCACCCAGTGATCCGTCTCGCTCGCGATGAGGTGCAGGCCGGCGCGCGTGAGCGGCTGGCCGTAGGCGAGCGTAGCGTGCGGCGCCGTGGCGCCGAGCACCGCGCCGCGGAATTCCGCGCTCGCGAGCAGCGGATCACCCTCGGCGAGGAGCACAGAACCGCCCGCGTGCAGGAAGGCCCGCGCGATCGAGGCGAAGGCCGCGGCGGCGGCGGGGCCGACGGGGCCGGCCGCGATCAGGGCGAGATTGAGCGTGCCGAGCGAGGCGGGGGTGGGCACCGCAGCGGGTAGCGTGGGGAGTTTCTCGGTGAACCACGTCTCGATTTTGTCGAGGGCCTTGGCGATGCCGCCGTCGAGCTGCACGCTGGTCCAGCCGAGGCGCGAGGTGTCCACGCCCGCGGCGGCGAGGTGGTGGCGCATCACATCGTTGGGCACCTTTTCGCAGCCGTGCTCGAGCAGGAGGGCGGCGGCGATGTTGGGGTGCGTGAGGTAGCCGCGGTAGGTCCGGTGCAGCAGGTGATACATCGTCTCGCCGCCGAAGCCGCAGCCCTCGGTGTGCGTGAAGCCGATCCAGCGCGTGAGCCCGTGCGCGGCGGCGAGCGGTCCGGCGTTGAGCCGCTCGGCGGCGAGGCGCGCGATCTGCGTGGCGCAGAGGCTCGTGGGCAAAATGAGGCCGATGCGCTCGGTGGCGACGCGGCCGTCGGGGGTGTGGAAAAAGGGGAGCGGGTTTAGAGTAGGGCGGGTCTGTGACCCGCCCTCGGTGCGGACACTCAACGCGAGAAAGGGAGGGTCAAAGACCCGCCCTACTGGCAGCGGCTCACCATCGGGCGCGGTGCGCGCCTTGAGCGCGGCGAGCTGAGACGTGTCGGTCTGCCGCCAGTTGCGCCAAATCGAGACCTGCGAGTGGCCGGCGCGCTCGCCCTGGGATTTTTTGCCCGAGGCGGTGGCGACGAGCGTCTCGAAGCCATCGGCCGCGACGGCGGCCATCGGCTCGCCGTCGAGGTAGCGGCCGGCGTTGAGGTCCATCTCGTGGATCAGCAGCGTGTGGCGGCGCGTGGTCGTGGTCACCTTGAGCGTGGGGACGAACGGGAAATTCGTGATCGAGCCGTTGCCGGTGACGAAGAGGATCAGGTTGCAGCCGGCGGCGACCTGCCCGGCGATGCCCTCGAGGTCGTTGCCGGGGCCGTTCATGAAGGTGAAGCCCGGGTCCGCGAGATCGCGCAGCGGCTGCGCGTAGTCGATCACGGTCTGGAGCGGCGTGCGCGGGTCTTTCTTGTGCACGGCGCCGAGGGATTTCAGCGCGATGTTGTAGAGGCCGCGGAAGCGGTTGCCGGCGGAGGGATTGCTCTCAGGCGTGAGCCCGTGCCACGTGAGCTTCTCGCGAAACGCATCGAGCTTGCCGACAAAGGCGCGTGCCGTCGCGAGGTCGCGGACGTTGGACAGGAGGTAGTTTTCCGCGCCCATCGATTCGTCGGTCTCGGTCAGCACGCCCGTCGCGCCGTGGCGGATGGCCTCGTGCACGAGCGCGCCGGCGAGGGGATTGCCCGAGACGCCGGAAAACGCATCCGACCCGCCGCACTGGAGCGCGATGCGCAGGGCGCTGAGCGGCTCCTCGGTGCGGCGCTCGGCGGCGACGGCGGGCAGCCAGCCACGCACGAGGCGCTCGCCCTCGGCGAGTCCGGCGGCGAGCCCGCGATCGAGCGAGAGAAACTGATGCGGCACAGCGTCGAGCGGGTAGCCGTGCGCCAGCATGAAGTCGCGCAGGCGCGCGTTGTTCACCGGCTCGACCCCGTAGTCGACGGCGAGCACGGCGCCGACATTCGGATGCACCATGAACCCGGCGAGCGTGCGCAGCACCTCGGGCGCGTTGTTGCCCTCGCCGGGGCCGCCGCCCTCGGTGTGCGCGATGGCGACGAGGCCATCGAGGGTGGGATGGACGCGCGCGAGCGGCTGGAGCCGCGCGACGAGCTGCCGCGCGAAGCTGGCGGCGCGCGACGAGGTGCCGAGGACGACGATGGTGTTGCGCGTGCCGACGCCGCGGTTGGCGGGGCGGCGATAGCCGGCGAACGTGCGCGCGGGATGCGCGCGTGGCACGGCCGGCGCGGCGCGGATCTTTTTTTCGTCGAGCGTGAAGGCTTCGAGCGAATCCTCAAAGTTGGCCGTGGCCGGCAGCACGGCGGCACCGATCTGGCGGACGGCGAGGCCCTCGAGCATCGCGCGATTGGTCACGTAGTCGCCCGGCGCGATGGGCCACAGGGCTCGGCCAAAGGGCAGGCCCCACGAGAGCAGCGACTCGCCGGCCGCGATCGGCTGCACGGCGAAACGATGGCCCTCCAGCACCGTGTGCGGCAGCGCGCGCAGGCCGCCGGCGAGCGCCAGCACCTCGCCCACCTCGATGCGCCGGATCGCGATCGCGACGTTGTCGCCCGGCGCAGGCAGGCGGGAAACGGCTTCGAGCGGGAGCGGGGCGGACGGCATGGGCGCAGAGTGAATCGACGCACTGGGCGTGTCGAGTGCAGGGCCGGCGCTCGACGCCAGCCGCGGCCCTACAAATGCGGCAGCACCGGCCAATCCGCCGGCGCGAGGTCGTAGTCTTTTAATTGGGCGACTTCGACCCACGCCAGCGCCGCGTGCTCATGCGCATGTGGCGGCGGTCCGGCGGGCGCTAGTTCGCAGACGAACGGGATCATCTCGATGACAACCGTGCCGTAGTCGTGCGTGAAGCGAGGCAGGGCGCGGCGGATGAAGATGTCGCAGCCCAGCTCCTCGCGGATTTCGCGCACGAGCGCGACCTCGGGCGCCTCGCCCGGCTCGACCTTGCCACCGGGAAACTCCCACTTGAGCCCGAGGTGCTTGTGCGCCGGCCGCTGTGCGAGCAGCACGCGGCCGGCGGCATTGAGGATGACGGCGGCGACGACGGGGATGGGGGCGGGCATGGCGACGAGTGATACGGAACGGGTCGGGTGCTCACCGGCGGCGGCCCGCGATTTTCTTTCGCGCCTGCGCGAGCTCGCGGCCCAGCTGTTTCTCATCGGGCAGCGCCAGCCGGTAGTCGCGGGCCATGACTTTGGTCGGCAGCGTGTCGAGGGTGTAGCGCACGATGTTTTGGCCGGCACTGGAGCAGAGGATCAGACCCACAGGCGGGTTCTCGCCCGGATGCGTCCAGTGTTCCTTGGCGTAGCTCAGATAGAGGTGCATCTGGCCCGCATCGGCGTGCGTGAACTTGCCGAGCTTGAGATCGACGATGACGAGGCAGCGCAGGCGGCGGTGGAAAAAGAGCAGGTCCACGCGATACCACTCGTCGTCGATCCGCAGCCGGCGCTGGCGGCCGACAAAGGCGAAGTCGCCGCCGAGCTCGATCAGGAAAGTCTCGAGGTGGCGCACCAGCGCGTGCTCCAAGTCGCTCTCGGAGTATTCGTCGCGCAGGTCGAGGAATTCCAGCACGAGCGGATCACGGATGGCCTCGGTGGCGCTGAGCGCTTCGCTGGGCTGCGGCCGCGCGCCTTTCTGCAGCATGGCCGCCTTGTTTTTGGATAGCGCGGTGCGCTCGTAGAAGAGTGTGCCGATCTGCCGCTCAAGCTGGCGCACGCTCCAGCCGCCGCGCAGGGCCTCGGTGTGATAGAAGGTGCGTGCGTCTAGCGATCGCGCCGAAAGGAGCAGGACGTAGTGCGACCACGGCAGCGGGAAAGCGCGGGCGAGATCGGCCAGGGACGGGGCGGGGCCGGCCGGGTCGATCGTCAAGGTCGCTCGCTTGGGCTCACGGGCGGATTTGGCAGACAGTGTCTGCGAAATTGGGGCCAAGGCGGGCCGATCGGATTTGGCAGACACTGTCTGCCAAATCTGATCGGGTGGAAAACAGCTGAAAAATGCGCGCATGTTTTGGAGGCTGCGCTGGGAAAACCCCCGTCCGAACCGCGAGGTCAAATCCGCCGCCAGCCGCTTGAGCAGCTCGTCGCCATACCCGGCGCGCCGCTTGCCGCCCTGCTCAAACTCGACGATGCGGCGGCCAATTTCCCAGTAGGTCGCCGTCATCAGCGAATTCACCGCCCGCGCGGCCGTGTGGCGGGAGGTCTCGAGCAGCGCGCCGATGCCGCCGATCAGGCGGGGGTAGGTGGCGGCGGTGCGGGGCTTGGGTGCGGGGCGTTTCTTCATGGCGCGGGCTGGACCGTGGCAGCCGGGAGAATCGCGAGTTCGGGGAAGCTGGCGAGATTTTGCGCGACGCGGCGCGCGCGCTGCGCTCACACTCATGCCGCCCCATGCGTTTTGTTTTCCCCGCCCTCATCCTGTTTGCGCTCGGCTCGGCGCCGCTCTCCGCCGCAGTGGCGCGGCCCAACATCCTCCTCATCGTCTCCGACGACCATGGGCGCGAGGCGCTCGGCTGCTACGGCAACGCCGTCGTAAAAACTCCGGCGCTCGACGCGCTCGCGGCCGATGGCACGCGGTTCAACGAGGCGTTCTGCACGACGGCGAGCTGCAGTCCGTCGCGCTCCGTGCTCCTCACCGGTCAGCACAACCACCGCAACGGCATGTATGGCCTCCAGCATGATGATCACCATTTCCAGTCGTATGCGCACGTGAAGAGCCTGCCCGTGCGGCTCGCCGCCGCGGGCTACCGCACGGCGCGCATCGGCAAGTTCCACGTCGCGCCCGAGGCGGTCTATGCGTTCGAGACCGTGCTCTCCGCCGGCGCGGCCAACGACCCCGCGACCATCGGGCGCAGTCCCGTCGAGATGGCCGAGCAGTCGCGCCGTGTGATCGAGGCGGATGATGCGCGGCCGTTCTTCCTCTATTTTGCGACCGACGATCCGCACCGCGCCAACGCCGTCCTGCCCGATGGCCGTCCGACATTCGACACATGGCCGCAACCCAATTCCTTTGGCAACCGCGTCGCGGGCTATCCCGGCATCACGCCGGTGGTGTTCCGGCCCGAGGAGGTGCCCGTGCCATCGTGGCTTTCGGACACCCCGGCGACCCGGGCCGAAATCGCGGAATATTACCAGGCGATCGCGCGGCTCGATCAGGGCATCGGCCGCCTCATCGCGATCCTCAAGGCCGCGGGTAAATACGAGTCCACGCTCATCGTCTATCTCTCCGACAACGGCGCGGCGTTTCCCGGCGCCAAGACCACGCTCTACGATCCCGGCATCCGCTTGCCGCTGATCGTGCGCGCGCCGGGTCGCACGCAGCCCGGCGCGGTGCAAGATGCGATGGTCACCTGGGCCGACCTCACGCCCACGCTGCTCGACGCGGCCGGTGCGCCGCCCGCCGCCGGCGAATGCGACGGACGCTCCTTCCGGGCCGGCTTCGACGGCCGCGAACTGCGCGGGTGGAACGAAATCTACGCGTCCCATACGCTGCACGAGGTCACGATGTATTACCCGATGCGTGCGGTGCGCACCCGCACACACAAACTGATCGTGAACCTCGCGCACGACCTGACCTATCCCTCGGCGCTCGACCTCATCAAGTCGCCGACGTGGATCAGCGCGAACGAGGCGGGCCGCGCGCGGCTGGGGCGCCGGCCCATCGAGCGCTTTTTGCACCGTCCGAAGCTCGAGCTTTACGACCTCACGCGCGATCCCGCCGAGGTGGAAAACCTCGCCGACGATCCCGCGCAGCAGGCGCTCAAGGCCGAACTGCTGGCCAAGGTGAAGGCGTTTCAGATCGCGACCAAGGATCCGTGGGCGCGCAAGTGGAACCACGAGTAGGCGGCGCGCCGGGGTCGGAGGGAATGGCTGCAACTTTTCTCGGGTAGCCGGGTTTTCCTAGGCATGAAATCCTTCCTGAAGATTTTCCTGCTCGTGTGTCTGGCGCTGGTCGCGCTCAAGCTGCTGCCGCTCACGCTGGCGCTCGGTTGCATCCTGGCGATCCTGCTCGCGGGCCTGGTGGCGCTGGGGATGGGTTTGACGGTGGTGCTGGCGCCGCTGTGGGTGCCGGTGCTGGTCGTCACGGGGATTGTCTCTCTGATTGTGCGGGCGGGGCGGCGGACGGCGTGAGTTTTTCGGGCTGGCGGGCGGGAGCGCGGCGCGTTTGCTCGCTGCGCATGGCCGAACCACTCCCGTCGCGCGTCGTCGCGAGCATCGCATTTGTCGGGCGATCAGCCGGCGCGGTGAAGACACTGGCGGGTTTCAAGAAGGGCCACCACACGGTGCCGGATGCGGCCAACGCCACGACCAACGCCTTCCTCGGCAAAATTTGCGACACGGAGCTGGCGGACGAGGCGGAGCGGTTGTTCCAAGCCGTGCGTGCCGGGCTCGGCTACAAGCGCAAGGAGGTCGCGCTGAACGTGACGAGCCCGCTCGCGGTGCTGACGGCGCGGGATTTCACGGTGGAGATTTTCTACGCGCTCGAGGAGCGGGATGCGGCGCGCTACGCGGTGACGACGACGCTGCGTGAGCTGGGCGATGCCGACCTCGCGCGGCGGGACGAGTTTGCCCGGATCTTTGCGGGGCGGTTCACGGAGATCTCCATTGCGCTGAAGAAAGGCGTGCGGGTGGAGGCGGTGATCGACGCGATCGAGGCGCTGGATGGCGAGGGCGGGCTGGAGGTGTCCTATCCCTCGGATGGCAGCGAATGCACGATCCGCGTGGACGGGGTCGAGGCGGAGGTGCGCTGCACGGGTGCGACGCTCGAAGTGGTGTTTCCGCGGGGCGCCGGGCCGGCGGAGCTGATTGAGGCGTTTGGCGCGGTGCGCGCGGCGTTTCAGATCAGCAAGGCGCTGAGCGGGCTGATCGGGTAGGAAAAGCAAACTAAGCGCGAAGACGCCAAGGCGCGAAGAAAGCCGAGAAGGAAGTGAGTGCGAGCGTCGCGCCTTGGCGTCTTCGCGCTGCAAAAAAAACGGCACCCGGATGAGGGCGCCGTGGAGATAGCGAAAACGAGTTTTCGTTACTTGATCATGTCGGCGACGAAGGAGCGCTCGTCCACGAGTTCCTTGTTGGTCGCGGCGATTTTGGATTTCGCGAAATCGTCCATGACGTAGCTCGTGATGACTTCGTAGCTGCCGGGCGTCGTGGTGCGGACGGGCATGCCAGCCCAGACATTGGCATCGAAGCCGTAACGGCCCTCGCTCTTCACCGCGAGGGAGTGGATCGCGCCGGGCGTGACGAGCGAGCGCACGTGATCGACGAGGGCGTTGGCGGCGGAGGCGGCGGAGGAGAGGCCGCGCGCGGCGATGATGGCGGCGCCGCGCTTGCAGACGGTCTCGCAGAACGGGCCCTGGAGCCAGGCGGTGTCGGTGATGACGGAGGTCGCAGGCTGGCCGTTGATCGTGGCGTGCGCGAACGAGGGAAACATCGTGGGGCTGTGGTTGCCGTAGATGAAGATGTCCTTCACGGCGGTGAGATCGACGCCGGCTTTTTTGGCGAGCTGGGTCTGCGCGCGGTTCTGATCGAGGCGGACCATCGCGGTGAAGCGCTCCGCGGGGAGGCGTTTCGCCTGCGAGGCGGCGATCATGCAGTTGGTGTTGGCGGGATTGCCGACCACGCAGACGCGGGCATCGGCGGCGGCGACGGCGTCGATGATCTGGCCCTGGCCGATGAAGATCTTGCCGTTGTCCTTGAGGAGGTCGGCGCGCTCCATGCCCGGGCCGCGGGGCTTGGCACCGACGAGGAGGCACCAGTTGGCGTCCTTGAAGCCGACGGCGGGATCGGAGGTTTGGACGATGCCCTTCAGCAGGGGGAAGGCGCAGTCGTCGAGCTCCATGGCGACGCCGCCGAGAGCCTGCAGCGCCTTCTCGATCGGGGCCTCGATGAGCTGGAGGATCACGGGCTGGTCGGGGCCGAACATCGCGCCGGAGGCGATGCGGAAGAGGAGGGAGTAGCCGATTTGACCGGCGGCTCCGGTGACGGCGACGCGAAGGGGAGTCTTCATGAGGAAATGAGGGACGGGTTAACCGCGAAACACACGAAAAACGCGAAAGAATTTTTCGGCCGGGAAAATGATTTCAACGAAAGCGCGAGGCGAGGCCCGCGTGCAGATCGCGAATGAGCTTTTCGGTGGTGGGCCAGTCGATGCAGCCGTCCGTGATGCTCACGCCGTAGCGGAGTTTTTCCTTCGGCTGCGGGAAGGTCTGGTTGCCGGCGCCGAGGTTGCTCTCGATCATCGCGCCCATGATGGAGGCATTGCCGGCGGCGATCTGATCGAGGAGGGCGCGGAGGACTTCGGGCTGGAGTTCGGGTTTCTTGGCGGAGTTGTCGTGCGAGCAGTCCACGAGGATGGACTTGGGCAGGCCGGCCTTGGCGAGGAGCTGCTCGGTCTGGGCGATGTGGGCCGGCGAGTAGTTGGGGCCGGCCGCGCCGCCGCGGAGGACGACGTGGCAGGCGGGATTGCCGCTCGTGACGATGGCGGCGGCGCCGCCGTCGAGGTTGATGCCGAGAAACGTCTGCGGCTGGGAGGCGGCCTTGATGGCGTTGATGGCGGCTTGGAAGGTGCCGTCGGTGCCGTTCTTGAAACCGAGCGGCATCGAGAGGCCACTGGCCATCTGGCGGTGCGTCTGCGATTCCGTGGTGCGCGCGCCGATGGCGCCCCAGCACACGAGGTCCGCGACGTATTGCGGCGTGATCGGATCGAGAAACTCCGTCGCGGTCGGCAGGCCGAGGTCCAGGACGTCGCGGAGGAAACTGCGCCCGAGGCGCAGGCCGGCGGCGATGTCGTGCGAGCCGTCGAGGTGCGGGTCCATCACGAGGCCTTTCCAGCCGACGGTCGTGCGCGGTTTTTCGAAATAGACGCGCATCACGACCACGACGCGGTCGGAGACTTCGCGCGCCAGCCCGGCGAGGCGGCGCGCGTAGTCGCGGCCCGCCTCCAGATCGTGGATCGAGCAGGGCCCGATGATGAGGAGGAACCGCTTGTCGTCGGTGAAGATCAGCCGGTGGATTTCACGGCGCGCCCGGGTGACAAACTCGGCCTGCGCCTCGGTCTTGGGCAGTTCGGCCAAGAGTGCGGCGGGCGAGGGCAAGGGGCGCGTTTCGACAACGTGGATGTCGGACGTTTTCTGCATGAAGGGTCAGCTTGGCGGGCGGCGCTCCGGCGGTGCAAGTCTCGGTTTGTGCAGACCGGCCGGCTCGGGCGTTTCAGGCGAGGGGCGATATCCGGGCAAAAAAGTGGCCGGCCGCTTACCCCTAAGCGGCCGGCCTTTGCTTTCTTAGTTACCCCAAAACTCCCCGCTAAGCGGGGAGAAGTGTTAAACTTGATGTTGCTAGGGATAGGCGTTTGATTGGGCCGGTCAACTGCAAGTTTTCAAAATCTATCACTTATTTCTCTAAACGCTCATTTTAAGCATCTTAATGCCTATCAATAAAACTACTTCCGCGGCGGTTTTCACCTGGAGGCCGGCGGCTTGGTTGCAGGTCACGGGCGACGATGCGGCGACGTTTCTCCAAGGGCAGTTCACCAATGACCTGCGAGGGATTGAGGTGGGTGAGGCGCGCTACGGTCTGTGGTTGTCGATAAAAGGAAAGGTGCTCGCCGATAGTTTTGTGATCCGCGGGGCCGGTGCCGGGCAGTTTTGGGTGGGCAGCTACTTTTCCGCGGCGTCGGTGATCCGGGAGCGTCTCGAGGGCTATGTCATCGCAGACGATGTCACGTTGGCCGATGAAACCGATGCGTGGGCGGGCGTGAGTGTGCTTGCGGGTGAAGGCCAGGCAGTCGCCGGCTGGGATGCGGGTTTGACCCAGGAGGGCGTGGTCTTTCGCGGCCGGCGTGGCGGCGCGGGGCTCGAAGTCCTCTACCGGGTGGGCGATGGGCTGCCGGCCATGCTTTCTCAGCGCATGTCCGCAGTGCCTGAACTCACCGAATCCGAGCTCGAGCGGCGGCGGATTGCGGCAGGCATCCCGGCGGTGCCGGCCGATGTCGGGCCGGGCGACTTGCCCAACGAGGCCCGTCTCGAGGCTGAGGCGATTTCCTACACCAAGGGCTGCTACCTCGGCCAGGAAGTGATGGCGCGGCTCAAATCCATGGGGCAGGTGCGGCGGCGGCTGGTGCGCGTGCGCGGCGCGGGGGAGTGTCCGGAGTCACTGCCAGCGGCGCTATTCGCGGGGGAGCGACGCGCGGGCGAAGTGCGATCCGCTGTGTCGGATGAGGGCGGCGGTTGGATCGGCATGGCGATGATTTCGCTCCTCGCGGCCAACGGGGCGAGCGAGCTGGCGCTGGCGGCCCCGGCGTCGCAAAAAGTAGGGCTCGTCGATCCGTTGTGAGCGAAATCGAACAACTCTCCCAGCTCTGCGAACGCCTTGGCTCGGCGCGCGCGCAGGCGGCGACTATGGCCGCGCAACTCCTCAAGCGCGCCGACCAGCTCGCGGCGGAGCGCGGCACCACGCGCGAGGCCGCCCTCGCGGGCCTGATCGAGGTGCTGGTGAAAGGCCGCGCGGGTGACGTTCCCGCACGCTTCGCCCCGCCGCCCCGGCCGGATGATGGGAAATGAGTTTGACCGGGCCGGGCGGGGTTTCTTCGCTCGCCCTTTCATTCGCCCCGATGAACAAGGCCGCCCTCGTTGCCGATGTGCAAAAGATCATGAGCCAAGGCACGTCCATGGCGTCCGCGGAGCGCGCCACCGATGCCGTGCTGACCGCGATCAAGCGCGGGCTCCGGCGGGACAAGGAGGTGTCGCTGGTCGGCTTTGGCGCTTTTTCAATGACCACGCGGCCCGCCCGCAACGGCTACAATCCCCACACCCGGCAGCCGATGAAGATCCCGGCGATCCGGACGGTGCGTTTCAAGCCGGCGGCGGAGCTGCGCGCGCGAGGATGAGGCTGGAGCCGCGGACCAGACGCGGGCACGTTCGCTAAAACCGCGATGCCTGCCCATGCCCGCCAGCTCGTCACCCTCCGTCGCTTGCTCTGCGCGTTGCAGGCTCATCTGCGCGACACCGTGATCGCTGCCCGTCGGCGGCAGTCGGGGAAATTTGCGCGGGTCGCGGCCGTGACCGCCGCCGACACGATCTATCACATCGATCGCATCAGCGAAGAGGCGATCATCGCGTGGTTCGGGCGGCACTGGCCGCGCACATGTCCGGTCGAGCTCGTGATGGAAGGTCTCGAAGGCGAAGCGGTCACCTTTCCTCGCGGCACGCCCGTCGCCCAGACCGCGTGGAAATGCATCCTCGACCCGATCGATGGCACGCGCGGCATCATGTATGACAAGCGCTCCGCGTTCATCCTCGCGGGCCTGGCGCCGCAGCGTGGCGCGCGCACGCACCTCGGCGACATCGTCGTCGCGGCGATGACCGAGCTGCCCGTCTCGAAACAAGATCGTGCCGATCAGCTCAGCGCGGTGCGCGGCGGCGGCGTGATCGCGGAGACCCACGATCTTGTGCGCGGCACGCGGCGGCGCTGGACGCCGCGTCCCTCGCGCGCGCGCGGCTTCGAGCACGGCTTCGCCTCGCTCGCGCGCTTCTTTCCGGAAGGCAAGGCCCTGCTCGGTGCCGTCGAGGAGACGCTCTGGCGGGACCTCGGCCTGCTCGGCAAAAATGGCGGCCAGCTCGTCTTCGACGACCAATACATTTGCACCGGCGGCCAGCTCTTCGAACTCATCGTCGGGCACGACCGGATGCTCGGCGATTTGCGCCCCCCTGCTTACGCGAAGCTCGGATTCTCGGCCGCCACGCTCTGCTGCCATCCCTACGACATCTGCACCGCGCTCATCGCGCGCGAAGCCGGCTGCCTGATCGAGGCGCCCGACGGCGGCCCGCTCCGCGCCCCGCTCGACACGACCACGCCGGTCGCGTGGATGGGCTACGCCAACGCGCACCTCGCGCGTCTCGTGCGCCCGGTGCTGCGCCGCGCGATGGCGCGGCATTTCTGAGCGGCGCTCAGAACAACTGAGCCATCTCCGCCATCCAGCGGAGCACCGGTCCGCGGAACGCCAGGAAATACAGCGCGCCCGCGATCGCGAGCATCGGGCCGAAGGGCACGTGCGCGCCGAAGCCCAGCGGCGCGGCCTCGCCCTCGGGCGTCTCCGACGGCGGCGCCACCGCGGCGCGCCGGCCGGTCGCCTTTTCCCAAGCCCACGCGATCGCGAACCACACCGTGCCCACCACCGCGCCGCCAAACACCGTGAACACCGCGCCTTGCCAGCCGCAGAACGCCCCGATCGCGCCGACAAATTTCACGTCGCCGAACCCCATCGCCTCCTTGCGCAGCACCGCCTCGGCGATGAGCGCGATCCAGAGCACCAGGCCCGAGCCGATCAGCAGCCCGAGCACGGCGGAGCGTGCCCCGCGCAGTGCATCGACGAGAAAAATCCCGCTGTCGTGCCCGTGCAGCGCGGGCACCAGCGTCGAGATGAACACCCCGAACACCCCCAGCCCGATCGTGAACAGGTCCGGGATGATCATGTGATCGAGATCGATGAACGTCGCCGCGATCAGGCAGCTTACAAACACCCAACCGCAGACCGCGACCCACGGGGGAAAATGCAGCCAGCAGACGGTGAACAGCGCGCCGGTCAGCAATTCGACAAACGGGTAGCGAAACGAAAATGCCCGCCCGCAGCACCGCGCCCGCCCGCGCAGGAGGAGCCACGAGAGGATCGGGATGTTGTCGTAGAACCGAATCGGCTGACCGCACCCGCAGTGCGAACCAGGGGTGACGACCGACTGCTCCTTCGGCATCCGGTAAATCACGACGTTGAGAAAACTCCCCACGCACGCGCCGAAGATGAACGCGACCGCGGGAAAAAACCACGGGAACGCGGCGGAGACTTCGGCAAAGGCGGATGATTCCATGGGTGGCGATCAGGGGTGAATGAGCGGCAGCGTGACGTCGCGAGACCGGCGATAAACCGTGAAGTGGCGGACATCCGTGGTGATGATTTTAGCGCGCGGAAATTTTTCCGAGAGCACGACGAGCGAGGCGTCGCCGGCATCCATGAAGTCGTATTTGGCGAGCAGTGCGGCAGCGCGCGCCCCGTCGGATTCCCAGATGGGAATTAGGTTAAGCCGGCGTTCACTTACCTGGCGGATGAGCGCTTGGATCGCCGGCTTTTCACTGCGCAGGAGATGGCACGCTTCGGCAAAGACCGTCTCGGTGGTGAACACGGGCTCATCCAGGGTCGCGATCACGTCTGTGCTCCAGTTGTGCCATTGATCCGCCGCGGAGAGCGCACCGACGAGTGGGCCGGCATCGATCAGATACCTAGCGGCCGAAACCTTCACGCGTCGAAAGATCCGGCGGGGCGTTTTTCACCATGCCGAAAAATGGACGCATCCCCTCGGCAAACGAACGGGCGGCCGGGCCGCGCTTGGTGGCGTGCTTCGCACGGGCACGCGGGGTGCGGCTCTTGGGCTTCTGGGAGCGTGCAGTGAGCGTGGGCATGCCGGCAGCGTTGCGGCGAGGGCTCGCGAGTCAAGCGACGCTCATGGCGGCGCGCGCAGCGGCGGCCATCGTCGGCGCAGTGCGGGTGGCGGAAATGCCGCTCCAGATTTCGAGGGCTTTCGCGCCTTGGTGGACGAGCATGGTGAGACCATGGGCGTGGGGCACGCCGAGCTGGGCGGCGGCGTGCAGCAGCGGGGTCATCGGCGGATTGTAGATCATGTCGAACACGGCGGCGGGGCGGGGGAGCGCGGCGAGGTTGATGGGAAGCGGGTCGGCCGGCTTGAGGCCGGCGCTGGTGGCATTGATGACGAGCGTGCCCGCCGGCAGATCGGCCGGAATCTCGGCCGGGGCGAAGCCGCGCACGGCGATCCCTTCCGCGATGGGCGCGAGCGTGGCGAGCAGCTTGGCGAGGTTCTCCGCGGTGCGGTTGGCGATCCAGAGGGAGGCGCAGCGGCGTTGGAGGCACTCGACGGCGGCGCCGCGCGCGGCACCCCCGGCGCCGAGGAGAATAATGTGCGCGCCCGCGAGATCACGGCCGAGTGTCTCGTGCACGGCGGCAGCGAGGCCGTAGCCGTCGGTGTTGTGGCCGCACCAGCCGCGTTCGGTCCAGAGCAGGGTGTTGACGGCTCCGATAGGCTGCGCGGCTTGATCCACGGCGGCGACGCGATCGAAGGCGATGATCTTGTGCGGCACGGTGAGGTTCACGCCCCGGAATCGTTTCGCGTGCAGCAATTCGAGCGCGCGCGGCAAATCGTCGGGATGAACCTCGAAGCGGAAATAGCGCCAATCAGCAAACGCGGGCTCGGTCCGGGCCAGTGCGTCGAGCGCGGCGTTGTGCATCGCCGGGCTGACGGAGTGCTTGATCGGGTGGCCGAGCACGGCGAGCGAGACGCCCGGGCGGGACCAGGACTCGAGATCGGTGAGGGTGAGAGGGTCGTTCAATTTACGGTTTGGGATTCACGAACTACGACGCACACACGAACCGCGGACGTAAATCGCAATTCCTCCCATCGTAATTTCGACCTCATCCCGACGCGTGCTTGGCGTAGGCGGCTTCGAATTCGTCCACGAATCCGGCGAAAAGCTTCGCCCGCACGGTGTCGCCGGCGGCGGCGTAGTGATTCACCAGATTGCGGCAACCCCGGCACAGCACCTCGCGCACGGGCGTCGGCGCGAGATCGGAGGGTTGGGGCGTATGGTTGGCGGCCCGCAGCAGATCGAAGATTTCCGGCACGTCACGAAACAGCCCGCGCTCAAACGGATCGACGAAGAAGGGGAGTTCGTCGCTGAAGCAGCCGACGACAAAATGGCCTGGCAGGCCGACCGGCTCGAGTTCCAGCCCTGCGCGCTGCGCGACCAGCAGATAGACGATGCTCAGCGAAATCGGGATGCCCGTGCGGCGTTCCAGCACCTGATCGAGGAAGCTGTTGAGCGGATCGGTGTAGTGCTCGACGTTGCCGTGGAAGCCGCATTCGTGGAAGAGCACGCGGTTGATGATGCGGCATTTTTCGCGCGCCGACGAGGGCTCGACGATCAGCTCGCGGCAGCGGGCGGCGATGGCGTCGAGCTGGGTGCAGCATTCGCCGGCATCGAGCCGCGGCGAGACGGTGCGGGCGAGCAGGAGGGCGCCGGTCTCGAGCTCGTAGTGCATCGACCGGATGAAGCCGCGGAACTCCGCGACCGGATCGGTGAACTTCAGCTCGTCGAGGAACCACGCGGCGTGGCGGGCGGCGACGCGGTTGGGCCCGCGCACGACCGTCTGGAGAAACGACGCGGCGGCCGGGCCGAGCTCCGCGAAGCGGAGGAGGAGGGCCCGCCGCACGAGCGGGCTCGGGTCGTCGAGCAGGCCGAGGAACGCGTCGCGCTGCGCCGTGCCGAGAGTTTCGGTTTCCACGCTGGCAACCGAAATTCTTTTTCCAGTCGGGGCAACAGGGAAACGGGTAACGACGCGAAAAAACTACCGTGAGCCGAAGAGCGCCGTGCCCACGCGCACCATCGTGCTGCCGGCGGCGACGGCGATCGCCAGATCGCCGGTCATGCCCATCGAGAGCTCGGGCAGCGGCGTCGCGAAGCGCGCGGCGAGATCGTCGCGGAGCGTGCGCAGGTTGGCGAAGGTTCGCTCGGCGTGCGCGGTGGTCTCGGCGGGCGTGGCGCCGAGCGGCGCGATGGTCATGAGGCCATCGACACGCAGGGCCTTCAGCGCGAGCGCGGCTTCGAGCAGGGCCGGGGCGTCCGTGAGGTCGGCGCCGAACTTCGCGGGATCGTCGCCGGCGTTGATCTGGAGGAGGACGGGCAGGGTCTTGCCACACTCGGCGGCGGCGCGGTCGAGGTGGGCGAGCAGCTTGGCGCTGTCCACGCTCTGCACGCGGTCAAAGTGCCGCGCAGCGAGTTTCGCCTTGTTGGACTGGAGGTGGCCGATGAGTTCCCAGCGAATGGCGGTGGTGGTCTGCGCGCGCTTTTCCACGCCTTCCTGCACGCGATTCTCGCCGACGCCGCGCAGGCCGTAGCGCGCCGCATGGTCGACGGCGCCGGCAGGGTGGGTCTTGGTGACGGCGAGCAGCTCCACCGTGGCGGGATCGCGGCGGGCGCCGATGCACGCCGCGGCGATCTGGGCGCGGATGGCATCGGTGCGGCGGGTAAATTCCTCGTAGGCGAGCAGCATGGGACGGGCGGCGACTTAGTGGTTTACGACAGAACGGGACTTTCTAGGCTCCGGCAAACAAGGCCAGCCAATCATGCAGATCGAGAATTTCAAAATCTTCGCCGACCTCGTCGAGACGAAGAGCTTTTCAAAGTCAGCGAAGCTCAACGGCATCACGCAATCCGCCGTGAGCCAGCAGGCGCGCGCGATGGAGCGGCACTTCAAGACGCTGCTGATCGATCGCAGCCAGAAGCAGTTTCAGCTCACGCGCGAGGGCGCGCGCGTCTACGACGCGGCAAAGGAGGTCCTGCACACCTACGAGAAGCTCCTGTCCGAACTGCAGGAGATGAAAAAGGTGATCAGCGGCACCATCCGCATCTCCACCATCTACTCGATCGGGCTCCACGAGCTGCCGCCGTTCATCAAGAAATTCCTCCACGATTTCCCCTCGGTCAACGTGCGCGTGGAATACCGCCGCTCGAACCTCGTCTATGAGGACATCCTGCACAACGCCGTGGACTTTGGCCTGGTGGCTTTCCCGGTGAAGCAGCGCCAGATCGAGGTGCTGCCGTTCCGCGACGACCATCTCGTGGTCATCACCCATCCGCAGCACGCGCTGGCCAAGCGCACCGACATCGAGGTCAAGGACCTCGCCGCGCAGAAGTTCATCGGCTTCGATCCCGATATCCCGACGCGCAAGGCCGTCGATGCGATCTTCCGGGAGCACAAGCTCGAGATCGATCCGGTAATGGAGTTCGACAACATCGAGACCGTGAAGCGCGCCGTGGAGATCGACCATGGCATCGCCATCGTGCCGCAGGCGACGGTGATGCAGGAGAAGAAGCAGGGCACGCTCGCGGTGCTGCAGTTCAAGGGCAAGGGGTTCACCCGCCCGCTCGCCATCCTCCACCGCAAGGGCCGCGTGCTCACGCCGGCGATGAAGAAGTTCATCGAGACGCTGGGGCTCGACCTGCCGGAATCGCATGGGAAGTAAACGCGCCGGCGGCGGGAAGAAAATTTGCCCCGCCGGCTCTCATGAGCAGGCTGTCACCTCGTCCCACCCATCTCCCATGAAGACCTCGCTCGCGTTTGCCGTTCCCTCAATGCTCCTCGCCGCCCTGGCTCTGGCCGGTTGCGGCAAGCCCGCCACCAGCACGGAGGCGCCGGCCAAGTCCGCGCCCAGCGTAGCGGGAGCTTTGCCGAAGCTCGGCGCCGCCCCGGTATGGAAGCTCCAGGATCTGGAGGGCAAGGCCGTGACCTCTGAACAATTCAAGGGCAAGGTGGTGGTCGTCGATTTTTGGGCGACGTGGTGCGGGCCGTGCCGCGCGGAAATTCCCGGCTACGTCGAGCTGCAGAAAAAATATGGCGCGCAGGGCCTGGTGATCGTCGGCGTGTCGCTCGATCAAGCCGGGCCGGACGTCGTGAAGGCCTTTGCCGGAAAATACGGCATCAACTATCCGATCGTGATGGGTGATGACGAGGTCCAGGCAAAGTTTGGCGGCATTGAGGCGATCCCCACGACGTTCCTGATCGATCGCGACGGCCAGATCCGCGACCGCAAGCTCGGCGCGGAGGAAACCGAGACTTACGAGAAGAAGATCGCCGCGGTGATGGCCGAAGGCGCGAAGCCGATGTGAGCGCAGTCTGGCGGCCTCGGGACGTCAGAGCTTCAGGAAGATTTTCCGCCGATACATCCACCATAGGATGAGCCAGAGGATGGCGAGCGTCGCGGCGCCTTGCAGGAGCGGCTCGTAGGCGGGGCCGAACACGCGGAAGGTTTTCGCCCCCAGGTGGGTGGTGAGATTTTTCAGCACGTAGCTGTCGAAGCCGTGGGCGAGGCAGTAGGCCGCGATGGAGTTGGCGCCGATGACGAGCAGCGGGAAGGCCCAGCCGCGCCAGCCCCGCAGATCGATCACGAGGTGGAAGAGCGCGAGCAGCAGCAGGCACCAGCCGCCGCTGTAGAGGACCCAGCTCGGCGTCCAGATGCGCTTCACGACCGGGCAGACGCCCAGCCAGCCGAGGGCCGCGCCGCCGATCAGGCACGCGGTGCCGGCGATGGCAAACCAGCGGAGCTTGGCCGCGGCGTCGCGCTCGCTGCGCAGCACGCCGCCGGCGATGAGCCCGAGGATCATCGTGCCGAGCGTGGGGATGAAGCTAAGGGTGGCGTAGCCGCCGGGATGGAACGCAAACGGCCGTTCGCGCGGGAAGAGGTTCATCCACCACGTGTCGAAGGCCCACGCGAGGTTGGTGTTTTTCTGCCAATGCGCCGCAAAGCCCGCCTGCCCGTGGGCCGCGAGCCAGTCCGCCTTCAGGCCGACGCTTGCCGGGTCGAAGCCCGCGCCCGGCAGCGGCCAGAGCGCGAACGCCGCCCAATAGCCCGCGACGATTGCGCCCAACGCGATCCACTGATCGCGCAGCGGGCGGAAACCGAGCGCGAAGAGAAACACGTAGCCGAGACCGATCTGTGTGAGCGTGTCCTCGAAGGTCCAGTTGGTCGTGTTGCGGCTGGCCGAGCGCAGGAAGATGCCGAGCAGCACCAGCAGCAGGGCGCGCCAGGCGGCATGGAGCGTCATCCGCGCCGGCGAGTTGCCGCGCGCCAGCCGCGCCGCGATGGAAAAGGGCAGCGCCACGCCCACGAGAAACGAGAACGACGGCTGGATGAGATCGTGCAGGGTGCAGCCGATCCACTCGACGTGCGTCTGGTGCCAGGCGAGGAATTGCCAGAGCCCGCTGTCGGGCAGCGCGGCGGCCACGCGCTTGAGGCGCAGGACCTCGGCCATCATGAGCAGCATCACGAAACCGCGGTAGGCATCGATCGAGGCGAGCCGCGCCGGGGCGGGCGCAGGGGAGGGGTTCATGCCCGGGAGTTGGGCTGGTTTTGCGTCGCCGGGCAAAGCGGAAACATGCCTGCTGGCGCCATGCCCCTGCTCCGTCGCCTCGCTTTCGCCCTTGTGGCCGCCCTCGCCCCGCTGTCCGCGGCCGAGGAGCCGGCGCCCGTTTACGAACAACTCCTGAAGATCGACGTGCACTCGCACATCTTCGAGGACGTGCCGGCGTTCCATGCGCTGTTCCGCCGCATCAACGTCCGCACGATCAACGTCTGCGTGCCGGGTGGCGATGGCCGCCTCGCGACGATGGATCGCGTGGCCTTCGAACTCTATCGCAAGGAACCCGAACTCTACCCGGTCACGACGACGTTCGACCTGCGCGGGCGCGACGAGCCCGACTTCGTGCCGAAGACGATTGCCTGGCTCGACGCTGCCTTTGCCCGCGGCGCCGTCGCAGTGAAAATCTGGAAGGAGGTCGGGATCGAGATCAAGGACCGCGATGGGAAGTTCATTCTACCTGATGATCCGCTTTTCGATCCCATCTACGCGCACCTCGCGCGACGCGGGAAACCACTGCACGCGCACCTCGCCGAGCCCATCGACGCCTGGCTGCCGCTCGATCCCACGAGTTCGCACTACGGCTACTATTCGCAGAACCCGCAGTGGCATCTGCACGGCAAGCCGGACTACCCGAGCCACGCCGCCATCATCGCGGCACGGGACAACATCATGCGGAAACACCCGACGCTCACCGTCGTGGGCGCGCACCTCGGCAGCCTCGAGCACGATCTGGCAGGCATCGCGGAGCGCCTGGCGCGTTTTTCCAACTTCAGCATCGAGGTGGCCGCGCGCACGCGCAACCTCACGCGCCATCCGAGTGAAAACGTGCGCGCGCTCTTCCTGCGTTTCCCGGATCGCATCATGTATGGTGTCGATTCGAGCTGGCTGCCGCACCGCCGCGACACGCCGCCCAGCGACCAGCAACGGCGCGGCCATGCCACCTCCCTCGAGCTGCGCTACCGTGGGGACTTCGACTACTACGCGGGCCGCGGGCCGATGACCTACTACGGGCAGAAGACCGAATCACTCGGCCTGCCGCGCGCCGTGCTGGAGAAGTTCTATCACGCCAACGCCGAACGCATCTTCGCACTCAAGGCCGCCTGGGCGCGCCAGCCCTAGGAGCCACGGGTGGCGACGACGGCCGGAGTTTCTCGAACTCGGCGGTGGGGAGCGACGTGAAACCGCCGCCATCGCGGACGAGAAAGAGACACGCGAGACCCTCGCGTTCGGCGAGACGCCGACCCGCCTCGAGGCCGAGCACGAAAAGTCCCGTGGCTAGCGAGCTCGAGACCGCGGCCGACGGATGCACGACTGTCACCGAAGCCAGGTCGCCCTGCACCGGTCGGCCCGTGCGCGGATCGATGATGTGGCCGTGACGCTGGGCGCCCGCGCGAAAAAAATTCCGATAATCGCCGGACGTGGAAACGGCCAGACCGGCCAGCGGGACCACGCAGGCGATGCCGCGCCCCTCGTCCAACGGCTGCTCGATCGCGACCGGCCAGCCGGATCGGCCGTCAGGCGCGGCACCGGTGCGCACATCTCCGCCGATCTGCACGAGGTGGCGGGGCAGGTCTTCCGTGGCGAGCAAGGCGCTCACGGCGTCGGCGGCGAAGCCTTTGGCCGTCGAAGAAAAGTCGACGGTGATCCCTGGTCGCGTCCGCCGCAGCGCAGGCGGTGACGCCTCCACTTCGAGCGTGCGCCAATCGACACGCGCCTGCGCAAAAGCAACGGCCTCGGGTGAGGGCACGCTCTCAATGCTCCCTTCGGCGCCGAAGCCCCACAGCCGCACCAGCGGAGCGACCGTGGGATCGAATGCGCCGCCAGTGAGCGCGGCGACGCGTAACGATGCCGCGGCGACGGCGATGAGCTCAGGCGGAGCGGAAAACCACGCGGTGTGTGCGGTGGTGTTGAAACGCGAAAGATCCGAGGACGGGCGCCACGTGGAGAGCTGCTGCTCCAGAGCCTCGAGTCGCGCCGCGATGCGGGCGCGCAGGCCCTCGGGATCGAGTCCGTGCGCGGGGGCTTGGAACTTCACGGTCCACGCCGTGCCCATCGCGCGGCCCGTGAGCGTGACGACGTCCGTGGCACCCGAGGCCACGACACCCAGCGAGGCAGCGAAGAGGGAGAGGAGGCGTTTCATCCCACGCCTTTCACCCACAGGATGAGCGGCAGATAGTGCCAATGCAGCGTGACGGCGACGGCGAGAAGCCCGAGCGCCGCCGCATCGCGCCGCGAAAACCGATCCGTCGCGCCGCGCGCACGGACGAAATTGAGCAGCGCGCCTGTGGGGCAGCCGAAGCGGCAATAGGCCTGCGGCACGAACAACGAGGCCACGAGCCCGAGCCCCGCGACCGCGAGCGTCGCGATCCCGGCTGAGCGCACCACGTAGGCGGCGAAGGGCTCCAGCCCCGCGAGATCAAACGGCAGCGCGAGGAGCGCCATCACGAGCGAGAAGCCGAGCAGCGCGGGCGGCAGATATTCGAGGCCGCGCACCGCGCCCGGCGGCAGCGTGAGTTGCCAGCGCCGCGGACGGATGCGGCCCAGCAGTTCCTGGGCGGCGCCGTGCGGGCAGACGTGGTGGCAGTAGAGCGGAGCGCCCGTGACCCACGGCACCACGAGTGCCGACGCTGCGAGCAGCACGAGGCCCGGGGCGTTGGTCCACGGCACCCCGGCGCGCGCCCAGCCGCCGAAGAGCTTCATCGCGAGTAAATCGCCGGCGACAAAACCGACGTAGCCCACGAGCAGGATCTGCCATGGGAGCTTCCAGCGGCGCTTCCAGTCGGCGGGGCCGAAGGCCATGAGCGCCGCGCCGATCAGCACGGCGAGCATGCCGGCGTCGCGCCAGCCGATGTGCAGGGCGGGCGGTGCGCTGATCTCGGCGTGCGCGTGCTGGAGGCGGAGCTTCACCCCGCGGGCGATGGCCATGCTCGTCATCGTCGCGCCCGAGACGCCCTCGATGCCCGCGGCGTCCAAATCGAGTTCAGCGGCGGCGTCCCAGGTGAGGCTGTTCCATTTTTTCAGAAAGCGTCGGTCGGTGGTGATGGACTTGAGGTAGTCTTCGGTTTCGTCGGAAGTATGGATTCTCAGGCCGCGGATTTTCCAGTCGCGGTCGAGGACGACGAGCGTGTCGGTGGCACCCGCGTAGCCGATGAGGTCCTGCGCCGGCGGAAAGGTGCGCACAACATAGCCGAGCTCGCGCCCCTCGCGGTCGAGGATGAAGAGTCCGTCGCGCGCCGAGCTGTCGGGGCGCAGCCGCGCGGCCTCGGGGAAAAACAACTTCACCTCGTCGACGACGACCGGCGAATCCCCCTGCGTCCGCTGCCGCACCGCGAGATCACGAACCAGCCACGCGACGATCGCGACGATCGCGAAGCGGTAAAGCTGGAGGGCGACGCGTTTCAAGGGTGGCCGCGGCCAAATATCGTTCGTGCCTTCACCACAAGACCTCCACGCCTCCCCAGCGGCTGATTTCCTGATCGTGGGTGAGGAGCGTCAGCTTGTGCTCCTGTGCGGTGGCGCAGATGAGGCGGTCGGCCGGGTCTTTGTGTGCCCAATCCAGCCGCACTGAGCGCCACGCGATTTTGGGCGTGATGGGAAGAATGCGGAAACGATGGCTAAGATCGTCCAGCCACGTCGCGCCGTCGGGACTGAGATCGATTTCGCCGGTGTGGGCCTTGCGGGCGATTTCCAGCAGAGAGATCGCTGCGACCCCGAAATCGTCGGCGTCGCCCTTGGCGGCGAGCGCCCGCACTTTGGCCGAAAGGCGCGGGGACGCTTCCGCGATCCAGAGGACCGCATGGGTATCGAGCAGGAATTTCACTGCGCGAGCGGGCCCCACTCGGCGGCGGGAATGGCCGGGCCTTCGCGCAATTTGCCGAGCTTGGCCCGGCCGCTCAGGCAGCCGAGCACACCGACGCCGCGGCGGCGTGCCCGGAATTCAAAGGCCTGCCCTTCCGCCTCCACCACAATCACCGTGCCGGCCGCTGCCAGCCGGCGCATCCGGGGGAAGTCGCGCTGGAAGGATCGGGTGTTGGTTTTCATACTTGGCAGTCAAGAGTGACTGTCAAGAGAGTCAAACCGCATTCAGGGCCGGTGCAGCGGTGCATGCGCCGTTGTTTACTGCACCGGCAGCACCTGCACCGCGTCCAGGTGGACGTTGCCGTCGGCGTTGGTCGCGTCGCATTCGACGGCGGCGGGTTTGCCTGCGGTGAAGCGAAACGTGCCGAGTGAAACCCAGTAGCCGTCGATCGGGGCGGGTTTCTTTTGGTTCACGGTCACGGTGGCGGTGCCTTCGGCGTGGCGGATGACGAGGGTGGCGTTGCTCGCGCGGTTCTCGTGCGGGGCGGTGGCGAAGCGGACTTCGTAGCGGCCGTCGGCGGGGACCGTGAAGGCGAAGCTCGCGCTCTTGCCCGCGCCGCGCGCATAGACGTAGTCAGGGCCGATGTGCGCGAGGTGGGTCCCGCTTTCCCATTTGCCGGTGAGTTTCGCGGCCTTGTTGTCCACGACGACACCCTTGAGGGAGGCGACGCTCACGCCGAAGTTGCCGCCGCCGACGTCGATGACCGGGCCGGGTTCGGGGCCGACGAGCTGAGTGGTGCCGTCGGCGGCGCGGCGCGCGCGGCCGGGGAGCTTCAGGAGCGCGTCGAGCTCAGACCAGTAGAGATGATAGACGTCGCGCGGCGTGGCGCCGTGCTTGAGCGCGACGGCGGCGGCCTTGCCCACGACCTCCCCCATCATGCCGATGGTCTTCATCACGCGCACGGTGCCGAGGGCCTGATCGGTCACGCTGATGTTGCGGCCGGCCATGAACATGTTCGTCACGTTGACGGAATAGAGGCAGCGGTAGGGGATGGGATAGCCGAAGTCGCGGTCGATGCGGCGGTCGTGCTGCGCGATCGCGATGAAGGGGTTGTCGGGAAACTTGACGGCGTATTCCTTGCGCGGGAAGTGGAGATCGATGCTCCAGGTGCTGGGCACGCAGCCATCGGGAAAATCTTTCTTCGTGACGATGTCCTCGTGCGTGAGGACCACATCGCCGATTATGCGGCGAGATTCGCGCGTGCCGCCAATGTAGGCGACCCAGTCGAGCTTGGCGTTCGGGTGCTCGGCCTTGCCGTCGCGGTTCTTCATCGCGTTGAAGGCGCCGAAGACGGCGCGGAGGTTCCAGTCGCGGATGAGCTCAAGGTCGTTGATCGGGTGTTTGTTGAAGCCGCTCTCCCAAAACCACTCGCCCTTGCCCTTGTCGGCCATGTCGGCCTTGCCGAGCTTCGGGTAGGGGAAATCGTCCATCGCGAGGTCGAGCGCCCAAGGCGTCTCGGGGAAGGTGCGCGGCGCGGTGTCGTTGGACCAGACCCACATGTTGGACATGCCGAGCAGGTCCTTGAGCTCGATTTCGTATTTGGCGCCGGCGAGGTGAGCGAGGGCGCCATGGCCGGTGCAGTCCACGAAATATTTCCCGCGGAACTTCTTCTCGCGGCTGTCGGTGGTGTTGAGCGCGGTGACGGACACGATGCGGTTGTCGCGCGTCTCGGCGGCGTGGACGTGCTCGTTGAGGAAAAGGGAAATGTTCGTCTCGGAACGGATCAGCGCCTCCTTCTGGGCGTCGCCAAACTCCTCGAAGGTGCCGGGGGAGTTTTTCGCGCGGTCGGCGAATTCATCGACCATCTCGCCGATGTGCGGATATTTGCCGCGGCGGATGAGGCCCATGGCCCAGACGCGGACCTCGGAGGAGCCGTTGCCGCCGAGCACCGGACGCTCCTGGATGAGCGCGACTTTCAGGCCCATGCGCGCCGCGGAGATCGCGCTGCCTAGGCCGCCGTAGCCGCCGCCGACGACGACGAGATCAAACTCGCCCATGTCCTGCGGCGCGGCCGGCAGGCCGAGGGTGGCCTTGCGCCAGGCGGAGAGCGGTGCGTTGTCGGAGGGTGGTGTCTCGGCGAGATCGGAGGTGAAGTAAATGGCATCGCAGCGGCCGGCGAAGCCCGTGAGATCGCGCAGGGCGAGCGACGTCTGTTTCTGCGCGACGGTGATCGTGCCACCGTCGTGCCAGAACCACGCGGCGCCCTTGGTGCCGAAGGTCTCGGCGAGGGGCGTACCGTTGACGAGCACTTGGAAGCGGCCGGGCGTGCCGGCGGCTTGCCAGTGGGCGACCCAGTCCTTGGTGCGCACCCACACGCGATAGGTGCCCGTGGCAGGGAAGTTCACCGTGGTGGTCGCGTCCGCGACGGGCTGGCCCAGGCCGTGCGCGAGCAGGTAAGGCGAACCCATGAGGTGAATGAACTGCGTGTCGAGCGACCAGCCGCCGCGGGAGCGGAAGTTCTCGGCCTCGACGAGGAGGCGATCGGCAGCGCGGGCGGCGACGGACGAGAGCCCGAGACAGAGGAGAGGAATGACGAGGCGGTGGAGTTTCATGGGGAAATTATTCGTAGGTGAGCTGGGCGGTGGCGGTGGTCGCGACATCGGCGGAGACGCGGAGCCAATAGGCTTGGTAGCCGGCGGGGAAGCCATGAGTGAGCGGTCGGCCGGCGGGAACGTCGAGGGTGGCGTAGGTGGCCCAGACGCCGGTGCCCGTGAGGTCGATCTCAAGGCGGATGCGAACGGCGCCGGGCGAAGTATGCGAGAGCACGAGAGACATCTGGTCGTAACCGGTCATCAAATAGGGATCGGAGGGCGCGCCGGCGCTGACGGCGGTGTCTTTCCACGGGCCGCCGACGCCGACGGGTTTGCCGAAGGACCACAGGTCGTCGATGACGCCGAGCCACACGGCGGCCTGATGATCCGGGGAGTGGACAATGCGAGGATTGGATGAAGCCGCATTGCCGACCACGCCTGACATCACGAGCAGACCGCGCCAGCTCGCAAAGTCGTGGATGCGGCGGTTGTGCGTGGCGATGGGGCGGGCCTTGGCGATGCCGCCGGCGTTTTCGGCGGGTAGTTCGAAAAACGTGCCGCCAGCATTGAGCACGTCGCGCTCCGTGACGACTTCGCGCGCCGTGCGTTCGACGCCATGCGGTGAGGTGGAGGAAAAATCGGCGTGACCGCGCGGCAGGCGCCAGCGCTTGCCCTGTTCGTCGGTGTAGATCACGGAGGCGGCATCGTAGCCGAGGGCGTTGCGCGGCGGGGAGATTTTCTCGCGCATCCACTCAGCGGCGCCGGGCTCGTCGGTGCGCACGAGGTTGAGGTTCTCGTTAAGCTCGTGAAATGTGAGGCGGTTGGAGATTCCAGCGACGCCCAGCGTCTTTTTCCCCGCGCCACGAGCGTGCAGGAGCGCTCCGCTGGCGCCGGCGGTGCCGAGATCGTCGAACCGGGAATCCGGCACGGTCGGGCGCGGGTCGCGATTGCGATAGCTGAAGAAAGCGGTCGCGCGTCCGAGGTCGCGTGCGGCGCGCACCCGAATCCACGCGCCGCGTTCGCGATCGGTGAATGCCGTGAAGACATAACCGGCGGCCGGCACGGTGATGCGGCGCACTTCGCTCCACGCGCCGTTGCCGGCGCGATCAATCTCGAGCGTGAAGGTGACGGGTTCGGACGCGTCGTGCGCGAGGTGGAGGGTGCGCTCGTCGTAGCCGGAGAAGAGAAACGCATCGGAGGGCGCGTCCTTTTTCACGGGCTCATCGAGCCACACGGCACCGCGGCCGATCACGGGGCCGAGACGATCGAGCTGGGCGGGCTCGATGAACCAGAGGTTGGATTGCGACTGGCCGGGGCCGGCGACGTCGCCCTTCACGCGGCGCTTGTTGAGAAACTCGCTCTGCGCGGTGTCGTCGCAGCCGAGCACAAGGCGATCGCCCCAGCGTGTAAAATCGCCGACGACCTTGAGGTAGTTGGAGCGCGGCGTGATGCCGGCGGAGTGCGTGGAATCGAAATTCCTCGGGAAACGCCAGAACGCGCCATGCATCGTCATGAGCAGGTCTTTTTCGCCGATGTCGCGGATGCGGGGCCACTCGGTGTTCCAGCCGTGCGCGCCGTCGTAGGAGTGGCTCGACTTCGGGAGCCGGTAGATGTGCCAGGCGCCGGTTGTGGGAGGGGCTTTATGCCCCGACGAAGATCCGTCCGCTGGCGAGTCGGGGCGCAATGCCCCTCCCGCAGTTCCGGATTTCGCATCGCGCACCATCAGGATCAGCGAGCGGTGATCCCAGCCGACGGACCAGATGGGATCGGTGGCGGGATGCTTGTTGCCAGAGAGATCGCCGGGGCCGGTGACTTCGGTGAACTGGTTGCGGCGGATGACGGTCCACGTCTCCGATTTTCCATCCCATTCGGCGAGGGCGCCGCTCGGGATGTCGGGGCGGGTGCGGGCGAGCGGGGAATTTTCGCCGTTGTTGGCGTAAACGAGCACGCCCTGGCCGGAGTAGAGGCCCTTGCCGTGATAGCCGGGCAGATCGGCGCGGCGAAACGGCTCCTTCACCTGTTCGTCGCGAAATAGCTCCGTGACGGCGAGCGTGCGCACATCGACCTCATAGAAGCCCTCCTCCATCGAGGCATAGTAGATCTTGTTCGCCGGATCAGTGAGGTGGCGGGCGTTGCCCGTGGGGCGGCCAAACATCTGCGTGTAGGGAATCGCGCGCACGCGCCGCTGCGCATCGATGGCGTAGGGACCGATGAAAAGCTGCTGAGACTCGGCGTGGATGAAACGGTTGGCCGGCGTGCCGCCGATGCTCTCGGGTCGGACGATTTGCCGGAGGTCGGGTGTGATCTCGTAGAGCTTATCGCTGCCGCCGCGCGGCTGGTGCGGCGCGTAGGTGACGACCCAGAGCCGGTCAGCCCACGGCACGACAGCGCCGGTGCCACACTCGTGGTGGGTGTTGAACATCGCCAGGTGCGGGTAGATGCCGCTGATGGCACGCGGCGCTTCGGCGGCGCAGAGCGGCAGCGCGGCGAGGAGACAGAGGACGGCGCGAAGCACGTTCATGCGATGGAAAGAGGGCGGCCGTGTCCAAGACGATCTTGCGCGGCGCGCTGCGGGCGGCCGATGCTCGCGCCGCACCCCGCCACCCCATGCACCGCGTCCTTGGTTGTTTCTTGCTTTGCGTTGTCACCGCACTCGCGGCCGAGCCGCCGCCGAACCTGGTCTTCATCCTCACTGACAACCAGGGCGCGTGGACTCTCGGCAGCTACGGCAATCCCGACATCCGCACGCCCCATGTCGATCGGCTCGCGGCCGAGGGCGTGCGCTTCACGCGGGCCTACAGCAGCAACCCCGTGTGCTCGCCCACGCGCGCGACGTTTCTCACCGGGCTCATGCCGTCGCAGCACGGCGTGCATTCGTTTCTCGACCCGAAGTTCATGATGGGGCCCGAGGCCTACAACACGCTCGCGGAGTTCACCTCGCTCGGCGAAATCCTCCGCGATGCCGGCTACACCTGCGGCCTCAGCGGCAAATGGCACCTCGGCGACAATCTTCGCCCCAGCGAGGGTTTTTCTTTCTGGGTCACCAAGCCGGACGGCCACACGAACGAATTCTACGACCAAAACGTGATCGAGGACGGCGCGGTCCGCAAAGAGGCCGGCTACACGACGGATCTCTGGACGCGGAAGGCGATCGGGTTCATCGAGCAGAACCGGGCCCGGCCCTTCTTCCTGTTTCTGGCCTACAACGGGCCCTACGTGCTCGGCGGGCTGATGCGCAACGCGCCCCGCAACCGCCACGCTGAGGCCTACCGCGGCCACCGGTTCCAGAGCTTTCCCACCGAACCGATGCACCCGTGGCAGAACGGCAACAAGCCGTTTCACAACACCCAGCTCGCGATGGAGCGGACCGCGGCCGAGGTGAGCGGCGTCGATGATGGCGTGGGCGAGGTGATGGCGGCGATCGAGCGCCTCGGTCTCGGCAATAACACGCTCGTCGTCTATGCCTCCGACCAAGGCTGGATGGGCGGGCAGAACGGCATGTGGGGCATGGGCGACCATTTCCGGCCGATCGCGGCGCATGATCTGATGATGCAGATCCCGCTCATCTTCCGGCAGCCGGGAAAAATCCCCGCCGGCCGCACGAGCGATCTGCTGGTGAGCAACTACGATTTTCTCCCGACGGTGCTCACGCAGCTCGGTCTGGGTGGACGGATGCCGACCGCGCCGCGTTCGCCGGGCCGCGATTTTTCCGGCGTGCTGCGCGGCGAGCCCATCGCGTGGGACAATGTCGTCTTCTACGAGATGGAAACCATGCGCGCCATCCGCACGGACCGGTGGAAATACGTCGCGCGCCATCCAGCCGGGCCGTTCGAGCTCTACGATCTCGCGAACGATCCGCTGGAGCGCGCGAATCTCCACGGCCGGCCCGACACGGAGGCGCAGCGCACGGAACTCGCGGGGCGGTTGGCTGGGTTTTTCGGGCGTCACGCGGATCCGAAATACGACATCTGGCACGGGGGAATCTCGAAGGCGAAGCGCCACTCGCCGTGAGGCGCGCGGCGCATCGTCAATAGGTGAGCCGCGTGGTGATCGCGAGCCGGCGCGGGGTGTAGAAATAGCCCGCGTAGGCGAATGTGCCGTTGGCAGCGCGGATTTGGTGGAGCACGCGCTGCTCGTCGAGGAGGTTGAACACGTTGACTTGCACGCTGGCGCGCACGAAGCGGTTCACCCGGAAGCCGTAGGAGACGAACAGATCGTTCGTGAAGCGGTTCGGGTAGAAGAACATCTTCCGCTTCCCGGCGTCGGCGGCGTCGGTATACATGAAGGCGCGGTGGTTCTGCTGGAAGCTCGTGGTGAGGCCGGCGCGCAAGCCGCGGAGGCGGCCCTCGGTGAAGGTGTAGGTGTTGACGAGACTGTAGGCGCGTTCGGCGTAGCCGGCGGTCTGCTCGCCGGCGCGGCGCACGATGAGCGTGCCGCCCGAGGGCGACACGAAGCCGAGCTGGTGATCGGTGATGGGCAGGCCGCTGACGCCGGTGCCGACGCCGGGGGTGAAAAGCCCGAGGTTCTGCGCGTTGGTGATCTGGCCGCCTTCGCGGTCGAGGGTGGCGAAGTAGGGGCTATTGGGATCGCGCAGCATCGCGAGCGAGAGCGGGATCATCGTGGAGTTCGGATCGCGCGGATCGGAGGGCACGGTGAAGGGGGCGACGGCCGAGGTGGGCGTGGCCTTGATGCCGACGACCTGCTGGCCACCGACGGTGGTGGTGTTAAACTGGTCGTTGTAGAACTGGGGCAGCGTGACGTTGCTGCGTTCGGAGCCGTTGGCCGTCGCGAAGTTGATCCGCATTTCCCAACCCTTGAGCGGCTTGGCGGAGAGGGTGACGTTGTAACCGTCGGAGGTCTTGCTGAAGGTGTAGGCGTTGCCGCCGAAGCGGCCGTTAATGCCGTTCGGATCGATGTCATCGCGATTGCCGAAGGTGGCGGTGAAGTTCTGCGCCTCGGACTGGTAGTAGTTGACCGCGCCGGAGAGGCGGCGCTCCCAGAGGTCGAGCTTGAAGCCAATGTCTTTGCTCACGCCTTTGCCGGCGGGCAGCGGATCGTTGAAGAGGTCGCGCGTGGTGTCGAAGTTGATTTTGCCGTTCGACGAGTAGCTGAGCGACATGCGCAGGTCCTTGATCGGGGTGTCGATGACCGTGCCGAGATTGAGGCCGTCATAGGAGATGGGGCCGCGGCGGATGCCGGTGGCCTTGCGCAGGCCGGTGGCTTCCTCCTTGCGGATACCCGCCATCGTGTCGATGCGGCCGCCCCACCACTCGGAGAAGAGGCTGGCGCCCCAGCTTTTCTCGTTCGTGTCGTCCATGATGTAGGAGCCGTTGCCGGGGGCGGTGGCGCTGGGCACGCCGGACATGCCCATCGGGTTGGTGGCGGTGGCGGGCACGGCGCCGGAGTAAACCTGCGGCGCGGATTTGTAGATGCGCCCGTTGGGGTGCTTGATCGTCTGCGTCGGCCAGTCCTGGCCGCCGAGAATCGTCTCGGGGAACATCGGCACCCAGACGCTGGGCATGAGGTTGCGGCCGGACTCGGCGTTGGTGATTTGCGCGAGGTTCTGGATGATGTTGCCGGAGGCGTCGGTCTCGTAAAAGCGCGAGGTGTATTGGTTGGACCACGATTCCATGTCTTGCCGGAAGACGTTGGCCTGGTGACGGCCGAACCAACGGCCGAGATCCTTCTGGTAGGCGAGCGCGCCGCGGTAGCCGCGGGCGCCGGTGAAGAAGGGCGTGGCGACCACCGAGGTGTTGAACGCCCACTTCTGCCCGATTTGGCCGGTGACGGGATCGACGTAGTTGTTACCGATGGCGCCGGGGGCGAAGACGGTGGTGCTGCTGGCGCGGGGGGCCTCGTTAACGCGCGCGTCGTGGCCGTAGCGGAGCTGGATCGCGAGGCCCTCGATGATCGTGGCCTCGGCGACGACGGACTTGATGCGGTTGAAATAGACGTCGCGGTGGTAGGGGCCGACGGCGGAGTCGACCTTGTCGAGATCGAGAACGCCGCCCGACAGCGCGACGACCTCAGGGAAGGCGACGAGATAGCGGGCGCTCTTGTTGTCCACGTTGGTGGCGGTGAGGTTGCCGGGCACGTTGACAATCTGCGCGCCGCGGGGGTCGCGCGCGGGCAACTGCCAGGAGAGGGGCGCCCGCACGGTCGAGGCCTGGGCGAAAATGGTGTCGCGGCTGTAGTAGCGATATTCGCCGCGGATCTGGAGGCGCTTCCACGGCTGGATGGTGGCGGCGATGTGGTAGCCCTCGGCATAGCGGCCAAGGCCGGGGCGGGAATACTTGGTGTCGTCCTTCACGCCGTTGAAGCGGACGGCGAAGTGTTTTTCGCCGACCTGGGCATCGACGGTGTAGCGGCGCGAGCCCTCGGAATCGCCGGTGGCGCTCCAGGTCATAGTGGGGCGGCGTTTCAGGTAGGCGCGCTTGGAGGCGCTCGTGATGACGCCGCCGGCGTCGCCGGAGCCGAAGAGCAGGGAGTTGGAGCCGCCGATGGCCTCGACGCGGTCGATGTCGAAGGTGTCGAGCAACGTGGTGTCGGATCGGAGGAAGCCGTCGCGGCGCGGGTTGCTGATCTGAAGGCCACGCATCGTCATCGACTTCGGGTCCTGCCGATCGCCATCGACCATGCCGCGCACGTCCTCGCCGCCGTTGATGACGGCGGCGCCGAGACCGCCGATTTTCCACAGCATGTCGGTCATGTCGACCGTGCCCATGTCGTCGAGCATCTGGCGGTTGAAGACCTTGGCGTCGAGCGGGGTCTTGCTGAGCGAGGTGTTGGTGCCGGTGACGGAATTGGTGTTGGTGGCGTCGTAGGTGTCGCGGGGGTCGTCCTTGACCTCAAAAACATTGAGCACGACGGCCTCTTCCTTGGTGGCGGTGGCGGGCTTGGCGGTGGCCGGCGCCGGGGCGACGGCTTGCGCGCGGAGGATCGGGGCCGCGGCGGGCGCGAGGAGGCAGGCGACGGCAAGCGCGGCGAGGAACGGACGGAGGGTAGGGAGCATGGCTGCGGTTGGGGGCTGTTTGAGGGGCAGGCCACCGGCCTCGGGGATGAGACGGGGGTTCACGGAAGGATTGTCGCGAGCGACGAGGGATAACACCAAGCCGAAGAAAATATTTTCGGAATCGTGTGTTCTCGGCGCGGCCTTGGGACAATTCTCCTTGCGAACCATGAACGCCGACGCGGAGGAAAAGCAGTGGGTGCGCGCCGCCCAGCGGGGCGAGGCCGAGGCCTTTGCCGCGCTCGTCGCGCGCCATCATCGCGGGGTGCGCGCCTGTCTCGTCGCCCGCATGCACGATCCGCACGAGGCCGAGGATCTGGCGCAGGAAGTCTTCCTGACCGCGTATCGGAAACTCGACGGCTTCGATCCCGAGCGGCCGCTCGCGCCGTGGCTGCGCCGCATCGCCCTGAATCTCCTGCGCAACCACTGGCGGAAATTCCGCGCCCAGGCGATCGGCGGCAGCGCCGAACTCGCTGGTCTGCTCGACGAGCGGATCGCTGCGGACTGCGGCCCGGCGCGCGAGCCGCTGCTCCACGCGGCGCTGCGCGACTGCCTGGAGCGGATGGACGGCCCGGCGCGCGAACTGTTGCACCGGCGTTACGGCGAGGAGGAAACCGTGCGCGAGCTTTCCGACCGGCTGCAGCGCGGCTACTCCGCGCTCACCATGCAACTGCACCGGCTCCGCGAGATTCTCGCCGAGTGCATCGGGCGCAAAGTCCGCGACCTCGAATCAACCACATGACGCGCGACGAACAACGCCAGCTGCTGGCCCGCGCCTGCGCGGGTGACCTCGAGCCCGGGGAAGCCGCGTGCTTGCTCGACGCCTGCCGGTCTGATCCGCAGCTGCTGGCCGAGCTGAGCCACCTGACGGTCCTGGATCGCCTGCTGGCCCATGAGCACCTCTATCCTGACGACGGGGCGTTTGTCCGGGAGGTGCGGGCCCGCTTGGCGGACAACGCGGCGCTGCGCACCGTCGGGCCGTGGCGCCGCGGCAGTTGGCTGCCGGGTTGGGCCTGGGCCGCCGCCGCCGCCTTGGTGCTCAGTCTCGCGGGCTGGGGGCTGAAGCGCCCTGGCGCGCCCGAAGCGCGGATCGTCCGCGTCGAATCCGCCACGTGGGAAACGGGCCAGACGGCGCCGAGAATCGGTGACGCACTCGACACCCGCCGCCTGCAACTGGCAGGCGGGCTCGTCGAGCTGAAGTTTGACCTTGGCGCGACGGTGATTGTCGAGGGGCCGGCGGATTTCGAGGTGCTGGGGCCGCAACATGCGTTTCTTCATCAGGGCCGGGTGGTGACGCGGATGGCGCCCGGCACCAAGGGCTTCATCCTCGACAGCCCGCGCGGCCGCCTGATCGACCAGGGCACGGAATTTGGCGTCAGCGTCGGGCCTTCCGGCGACACGGAGGTGCATGTCCTGGAGGGCAAGGTCGATGCCGTGCCCGGCAACCAGCAGAAGCCGGTGCATCTCTCGGTGAACCAAGCCGCGCGCCTCACGTCGCAGCGGATCGAGCAGTTTGAGGCGGATGCCGGCGAGTTCATCACCGATCTGCCGCCGCTCTCGACCGGCGCGACGGGTTTTTTGCATTGGTCGTTCGACGAGGGGGCCGGGGAGGTCTCCGTCAACCGCGGTCGCGGCCTCGGCGTGCCCGGCGCGCGGGCCATCCGCCGCACCTACCCGGAGGGCGGCGCCGGACCGCGGTGGATCGCGGGGCAATTTGGCGCGGGGCTCGCGTTCGACGGCCGGGAGACCTTCATGGAATGCGAGTTCCCCGGCATCCCCGGCGGCGAGCCGCGCACCGTGGCCTTCTGGGTCAAAGTGCCGCGGGACTCGAGCATCGACGAAGGCTACGGCATCATCAATTGGGGCACCAACAAGCCTGGCCTCGCGTGGCAGATTTCGGTGAACCCGAATGCGGCGGAAGGCCCGCTCGGCCGCCTCCGCCTCGGCGTGCACCGAAGCTTTGTCGTCGGCACGACCGACCTTCGCGACGATCGCTGGCACCACTGCGCTGTCGTCATGTATGGCGGGCACCGGCCGGATGCCGGCACACACATTTTGCTCTACCTCGACGGCGAACTTGAACCCGCGGCCCGCAAGGCCGTCGGCGAAATCCGCACCCAAATCACCGGTCCCGAGGCGCACAACATGTGGCTCGGCCGCAATCTCGGCTACGTCAGCGTCGAGCAACGCAACGCGCTCGGCCGTTTTTTCCGAGGGGCGCTGGACGAGGTCTTCGTCTTCAACGCCACGCTCGATCAGGAGCAGATCCGCTCGCTGATGAAATACAATCAGCTCGGTCCGCCGCCGTCGCTGACTTCAGCGACGCGGTGATTAGGGCCGCAGCTGCTCACGCAGCCAGCCGGGGCGGTTGGTCGTGATGCTGTCCACGCCGAGGGCGGTCCAGTGCCTGGCGATGGCGACGTCGTCGACGGTCCAGACGTGAAGCTGGAGGTTGGCGGCGCGGATTTTTTTCACCGCGGCAGCGTCAAGCGGCCAGCCATGGTTGAGGTCGAGACCGTCGAGCTGGGCGGCGCGGCAATCGCGGATCACTTCATCGAGAGTCAGCGACTTCTTCTTCGGATCGGTGGAGGGCTTGCCGAGCAGCCAGAGCGCCGCGTAGTCGGGCAGCGCTTTTTTCGAGGCGACGAGGGAGTCGTATTTGAAGCTGATGATCACCGTCTGCTTGGGTGAGAGACCTGCGCGGCGGATCGCGGCGACCATGGCCGGCACGATCTCGGGACCGGTCTTGATCTCGATGAAGATGCGCTTGCCGGGCTCGCGCGGCAGGGTGGCGAGCAGCTCGTCGAGCGTGGGGATCTTCTCGCCCGCGAATTTCGGGTTTTTCCACCCGCCGGCGTCGAGCTGGCGGAGCTCGGCGAGGGTCTGGGTGACGACGGACGCATCCTTGCCAGCGGTGCGCTTGGTCGTCGCATCGTGGATCACGACGGCCTCGCCGTCTTTGCTGAGCCAGATGTCGAGTTCGACGGCGTCGGCGCCCTGCGCCCAGGCGAGCTTCGCGGCAGCGACCGTGTTCTCCGGCGCGTCGTGCGACGCGCCGCGATGGGCGACAAACTCGGGTGCGGCGAAGGCGGTGGAGACGAGGAGCGCGGCGATGGCGCAGCGGGAGGCGACGGGGTTCATGGCGATTGGGATGGCAAGGTCAGGATTTGAACGCGAGCAGTTGTGATGGCGAAGGCAGCGCAGTTAGGAGGAAGGGACCGGATCGAGTTGGTCGGCGAGGCACCTCGATGCCTTTCATATCTCTTAAGAGCCAGACCTCATCTGCTGACCTTGCTCCGTTGGGCGCATGAATCGACGATGAACGTCTGGTTGGCGCAAAGGTGCTGCAGGATATCCTCACCGGACGGGCTCCATTTGAGGTGTAGGCCGAGGTCATACACGTAGAAATCGTGTTTGCGCAGCGCCGTGGCGCGCTCGCCGTAGGGAACTTCATTCTTCATGTTGATCCAACAAAACGGGCGAACACTGCGGCTTTTCAAGTGCAGGCCAACTGTCGAATCAGCGAACTTCGCGCTAAGAGCCGGCAGTATCCGCACTCCTCCGAGGTTGGTGGACGGATTATGACTCCTCGGCTCTTTTGGCAGCGCTCGGCCGGTCATTTTTTCTCCCACGGCACGACCAATCCGCCCTGAGGACTGCTCGACGGCCGCAGCGTCGTGAACCATGGGCGCCAGAAGAGGAAGGGTTCCGGCTTGTGGGGGCCGGCGGGCAGCAGGCTGAGCAGGTCCAGCATTTCCTTTCGTCGTTCGAGGGCGAACTCCTCCTCGAGCATGGCGTGGGCCCAGCGGTTGTTATTGAGCGGGCCCAGCGATCCGAGCCGCAGGCCCGGATGGCGTTGGAGTGCGAGGTCGAGCCGGCCCTTGGCGGTGAGGATGTGGCGTTCCTTCAATTCCGGCGGTGGGCGTTCGCGGACGATGTAAGGCGACAGACGGATGATCCGGTTGCGCGGCTGGTCGGGTTGCCGCGGCTCGGCCTCGACCGGTTGGGCGGGCGGCGCTTCGGACGGCGAATATGTCGGCGCAGCGGCGGCGAGCAGCCCGGCGACCTGCGGAGAAATCGCGCGTGTCGCCGTCGGCCGGGCCGCCGACCTGGCGCCAGCCGGAGCAGGCTCCTTCAGGAGCGGCGACGACTCCGCGGCCGAAGTGAGGCCCGCACCGAGCGCGGCAGCCAACACGAACAACGGCAGGGGAAAGGGGCGGATCACCTTGCCCGTTGGGAAAGAGATGAGGGCCTGCGGTTCCGAATGTTTTTGGGTGAAGGGAGAGGGGATGAAAAGGTAGGGCGCGTGGGGCTATTCACTTCGTGGGGTTTCATGGTTTCGCTCGCTTCGTGGTAGGCGTGACGCTTGTTTCCCGAGCTCAGCTCCGTCCTGCCCCAGACTCCCGATAAAAGCTCTGCTCATAGCAGTTTCCCTTTGCATCAATGCCGTGCTGCTCGCCGCCCTCGCGCGCAATCCGGCGCTGGCGCCTACGACGCTGCGGGCATGGTTCACGACGGAGTCTGCGATGACCAGGCCTGCGAAACCCGTCACGCTTGATGCGCCAGCACCACCCGAGCGATCGAAGGTGTGGGCCGTGGTGCACCACGAGGATTCGGCGGCGTTTGTCGCGCGCTTGCGTGCGGCGGGGTTTCCGCCGGGCGTGATCCGCGGCTTGGTCACGGCCCGGGTCAATCGGCGGTATGACTCCCAGATCCGCGACCTGCGCGATCCCGATGCGGCGACGCCGTTTTGGAAGCTGAAGGACGGTTTCTACGGCGAGGCGCACCAGCGCATGGAGCAGACCCGGGAACTGATGCAGGAGCGGGCGCGCGTCGCGCGCGATTTGTTTGCGGACGGATTCTTCGCGAACGACGAAGTCTCCGCGGATCAGCGGCGGCAGTTTGGCCGCCTGTCCCGCTCGAAGATCGATATCCTGCAGCGCATCGAGGACGACTACAGCCAGATGAACTCCGCGGTGCGGGCCGCCACCGGCGGCATCAACTTGCCCGAGGATCGCGCGAAGCTGGAGCTGCTCGCGCGGGAGAAGCTCGCCGATCTCGCCGCGGCGCTGACGCCGGAGGAGCTGGCGGACTACCGCCGCCGCACGTCCCCGATCACCGCGCTGCTGCGCGATCGCTCAGGCGGGTTCGAGGCGAGCGAGGCCGAGTTCCACGCCCTCTTCCGCGTGCAGGAAAATCTCAACGCGCGGATCAGCCCCGGCAATTTCTCGCTCATGGATCAAGGCACGCGTCGCGTGATCCATGATCAATATTTGGTCGAGTTGCACACGGCGCTCGGCCCTGCGCGCTTCGCCGACTATGTCCGGGAGTCCAGTGACGAGTTTCAGCAGATCGTCCGCCTCGTCGAACGCTCGAACCTGCCGCGCGAGCTGCCCGTCCAAGTTTACGACCTGCGCGAGAGCATCGCGATTAGGTCCAATCAGATTTTCGACGACAGGACGCTCGACGTGCAGGCAAAGCGGGACGCATTGCAGCGGCTCGCGCAGGCCGGCCGGCAGCAGATTCTCCAAGTGCTCGGCGGAATCGCGGGGCCCTCCTACCTGAAAATCACCGAGCGCTGGCTGCCTTATCTCGAACGCGGAGCCGCCGTGTCTTTTGCCCGGGCCCAGACGCTGACATTTGTCACGGACTCCAACCGCCACAGCTTCGGGGCTTCACCCGATTTCCGCTTTTTGCCTACGCCGAGGCCCTGATGCCATGAAGACCTTTCCCTTTGGCTTAGGCGCCACCCTTGCCGCGAACTTCGCATTGCTCGCCGTCATCGCCGTCGCCCAATGGACGTCCATCGCGCCGCTCCCGGCACCGTCGCGGGCGGCGCAGGCCCCCGCGCCGAGAGCCGCGCCCGGGCCCGAAACGTGGACGGCCTTGAATTCGGATCAACTCTTCGAGCTGTCAGCACGCCTCGCCGCGGAGGGCTTTCCGCCTTGGGCCGTGCGCGCGATCGTCGCGGCGCAGGTGCGCGAACGATTTTCAGCCCAACGCAAGGCCCTCGAAGAGGCGCAGGCGGCCGTGCCGTATTGGCGAACCGTCACGTTTGATCCGAAATTGGCGGCGGAGTTTCGCGCGCTCGCGCGGGAGGAACGGTCGGCCGTTGCCGGGGTGCTCGGCCGCGATCCGGACAGTGCCCCCGCGATTTATCTGCGCCGCCATTTTCCGGGCCTCGCCGCCGAGAAGCTGGATCGCCTGATTGAAATGCAGGAGCGTTTCGGCGAACAGCGGCAGGCAGTGCGGGATCTCCAGCGTGGGATGACCACGCCGGACGACCACGAGAAGCTGCACCAGATTGACAAGGCGATGCGGGCCGAGTTTGCGACCGTGCTGACGGCGCAAGAACTCGAGGACTACGACCTGCGCACTAGCCGCGTGGCGAGCTCGATGCGTTACCAGCACGGGGATTTCGAGCTCACGGAGAACGAATTTCGCGCCGTGTATCGGCTCAAGGCTGAATTCGACGAACAATATCCCTCATGGGCGACCCGCTCCGTCCTCGATTATGAGCGCCGCGCCGCGGCGGAAAAATTTATTAGTGGCCAGATCGCGCTGGCGCTCGGGCCAGAGCGCCATGAGGACTACAAGCGGGCGACGGACTACTCGTATCGGCAGGCGAGCGTGCTCGTCGCCCGGGCCGGCTTGCCGGCCGAAACGGCCAACAGCCTCTTCACCACGCAGCGCGAGTTTGAGCAACGTCGTGACGTGATTTTCGCCCAGCCGGACAGCCGCGAGGTGAAAATATCGGCTCTCCGGGCGCTGCACGTGGAAGCGACCGGGCGCCTGGGCGGGCTGCTGCGCAACGACCCGCGGCTGCTCGCCATGTATCGGGAAAATGGGGGCTCTTGGTGGGCGCGCCTCGCGTCGCCATGACGCGAGAGAAATCCACAAGCTTTACCCGCGCACGGTTGCGCGGCGTTAAGGCCGGCGGATGGCGCTATGAACGTGCCACGGCGAGTAAGGCGCCCAGCTCCGCGAGGCTCGGCAGCACGAGGTCGGGCGGCGGTTGCGCGGCGGCGGCGTCCGCGGCGGTCGCCTCGCCGCTGAGCACAAGCACGCCAAGCGCACCGGCGCGGCGGGCCATTGCGATGTCGGTGTAGATGCGGTCGCCCACCATCGCGATTTGGTCGGCCGCGAGGCCGTGGCGCGCCATGATGCCGGTGAGCATCGTGGGATCGGGTTTGCCGAACACGCGGTCCGGGGCGCGGCCCGCGGCTTTTTCGAGTGCGGCGCAAATTGAGCCGCAGTCCACGAGCACGTTGGGCTGATCCGTCGGACACACGAGGTCGGGATTGGTCGCGAAGAAGGGCTTGCCGTTTTTGACCCACCAGGCGGCGCGGCAGAGGCGCGCGTAGGTGAGCGTGAGGTCGAAACCCACGAGCACGGCGTCGGGCGCGTCCGCCGGATCGTCGGCGGTGAGGGTGAATCCGGCGGCGGAGAATTCCGCGAGCATGCTCGGCGTGCCGAGGGCGAAGAGCCGGCGGATTTCGGGCCGCTCGCGGCGCAGCCAGTCGATGGTCGCGAGCGCCGAGGTGTAGATTTGCTCTGGCGCACACGTGATGCCCAGGCGTGCGAGGCTGGCGCGGTAGTCGGCGGCGCTTTTCGAGGGGTTGTTGGTGAGGAAGGTGCAGCCGATGCCCAGGTCGCGCATCGACGCGAGGAACGAAATCGAGAACGGGAACAGCGTGCCGCCTTGGTAGACGGTCCCGTCGAGATCGAGCGCGACGTGCGCGATGCGGCGGAGGCGGGCGGGCGGGAAGGAGGCAGGCGTCATTGAGGCGGCATCATTTCGCCGGCCCGTAGCCGTGCGGTTTGGCGGACCAGGCGAGCAGGAAGAAAACGATGCCCACCGCGCCCATCGCGAGCAAGGCGCCAAACGCCGCATCCCAGCCCGAGCGATCAACCATTTGCCCGAGCCAGCGGCCGGAGACGATCGTGCTCGCGTAGGCGAACAGCCCGGTGAAACCGGCGGCGGTGGCGGCGGCGCGGCGCGTGGCGAGGTTGGCCGCCGTGATGCCGATGAGCGCCTGTGGGCCGTAGATGAAGAAGCCGGACGCGCCGAGCAGCACGGCCGCGGCCGTGAGGGTCGAGCCAAATTTCCAGAACGCCAGCAGCGAGACGCACGCGCCGATCATGCAGAAGACGCAGGTGCGCGCCCCGCGCCCGCCGAAGAACCGGTCGGTCACCCAGCCCGCGATCAGCATGCCGATCACGCCGGAGACTTCGAAGCCGGCGACGATCCACGCCGAGTGCTCGAGTTTGAAATGCTTCATCTCCTTCAGGAGCGTCGGGCCCCAGTCGAGCACCGCGAAGCGCAGGACATAGACGAAGAAGTTGGCGAACGAGATCCACCAGATGTGCGGGTTCCCAAAGACGTGCTTGCGGACGAATTGCTTGTAGTCGGCGGAGCTCTTGTCCTCGCCGTGCGTGCCGGTGTCGCCCGCGACCACGATCTCGGGGAGGCCCACCGACGTCGGCGTGTCGCGCAGCATAAAAAACAAAATCACGCCCGCAATGGTGCAGAGGATCGCCGGCCCGTGGAAACTCCACCGCCAGCCGAAATGCGACGCGAGGTAGCCGCACACGACGACCGCCGTCGCGCCGCCGATCGAATGCGAGGTGTTCCAGATCGACATCTTGGTGGCGAGCTGGCCGGGTGGAAACCAGTGGGTCATCAGCCGGCAGCATGGCGGAAACCCCATGCCCTGCACCCAGCCGTTGAACATCCAGGCGACCCCGAACCAGAGCACCTCGGTGCCGAAGCCGAAGAAGACATTGGCGACGACCGAGAGCAGCAGGCCCGCGACCATGAACCAGCGGGCGTTCGCGCGGTCGGCCCACATCCCGTTGACGAAGCGCGACACGCCGTAGAGCAACCCGTGGGCGGTGAGAAACGTGCCGAGGTCGGCCTTGGTGATGCCGAGTTCCTCCTGCATGCCCGGCATCGCGACGCTCAGATTTTTGCGGACGAAATAATACGCCGCGTAGCCGAACATCGTCGCGATGAGCGTGCGATATTGCCACTGGCGGAATTTCTCCGCCGTGGCGGGGTCGGTCGGGGCCGGATGGTTCATGGGGAAACAGGATCGGCCCACGCGCCGCCGGCGCCGAAGAGCGCCTCGAGCGCCGGCTCCAGCGTCGCCGTGCGCACCGCGAGGTCCAGCACCGTGAAGCGGCGGCGGATATGTTGCGCGCGCAGGAAGCTCGCGCGCAGTCGCGCCCGCGTCAGCCCGATCGCCTCGGGCTCGGTGGGAGCGCCGACCGCCCGCAGGCGGCGGCGCGCCTCGGCGAGCGGCAGGAGCTGCGCGGCCAGTCGGGCACGAGTGGCGGGCCAATGGGCGCGGAGCCGCCCCAACTGCGTGCGCAGGTCGTCGCGCGTGATGTGCTTGGCGGCGGTTTCCTTCAGCGCAGTGGCGAGGAAGTCGTCGCCGGCAAACATCCGGTGCGTTTCCGTGTTGGCTTCGGCGGCGGTGGGCCAGCGCTCGGCACAGCGCTCAATGTCGAGTTGATCGAAGGGCTGTGCGAGCAGCCACTCGTAGAGCGAAGTGACGGCGAGGGTGGCGAGGCCAACCTTGAAGCCGTGTGACGGGGCTTCACCACGGTGGGTGTGGTGCTCCATGTCCCAAAGGTGGCTGAACTGGTGCTCGGCGCCCGAGGCGGGCCGGCTGTTCTTCGTCCACTGCATCGCGAAGCCGCCGAGCATCAGCCCCTCGACGAGCAGCGCCAGCGCCCGCGGTTCGCCGGCGCGCGCGCCCGCGGGATTGGCGAGGGCTCCGCGCAGGCCGCCCTGCACGATCGTCCAGGCTCGCGCATCGATGGGCTCGGCGCCGAGGGCCTCGGCGAGAATCCAGTCGGCGCCCGCCGTGATTTTCGCAAAGAGATCCGCGTAGCCCGCGGCGGTCATTTCCGCCGGTGCGCCCCGGATGAGATCGAGATCGGCCACGACGGCGCGCGGCGCGGGGCAGTCGAAAGTTTGCTTGGCGCCGTTTATCGTGATGGATGCGCCGAAGGCCGTGTAGCCGTCCATCGACGCGGCGGTGGCGACGCAGAGATAGCCTTCGCGGCCCGTCCGGTGGGCGGCGAGCTTCACGAGATCGTTGACGGTGCCGGCGCCCACGGCGACCGGGATCGCGTCGTGGCGGCGCAGCGCGGCCTCGACCTGCTCGACGAAACGCAGCTCCGCGTAGAGCGCCGGATCATCGAGGATCAGCGCTGGCTCCAGGCCGATTCCGGCCACAGCGAGCGCCTGCTCCACGGTGCGGCCGGCGAGCGGCATCGTGTGTGCGTCCGCGATCACAAGGGCGCGGCGGCCGGGGAATTGGTCGCGAAAAATCCGCGCCGTTTCACGCAGGGCCCCGGGGGCGACGAGCAGCGCGCGGGTTTCGCGCGCAGAGGTGAGGGCCTCGTCGAGGGTGAGTTTCTCAGGGGCGGCGCTCGTCATCATGTCACGGCTCCAGCCTAGGCTTGGCGGGTGCCGCCGCACCGGTGAAGGTGGGTAGCCATGGGGCGAGGCAGACGTTCATTCCTGCCACCATGAGGGTGAAAGGAGAGCGCCGGCAAGTGCGGGCGCGCCTTGGTTCTCGCTACCGCAGCCCCGCGCGATAGACGACCGGCGTCACGCCGGTGGCGGCCTTGAAGTGCCGCGTAAACGAGCTGTGGTCATAGAAGCCGCACGCCGCGGCGATGGCCGCCACGCGTTCGTCGGTCTCGCGCAGCCGGCGCGTCGCCTCCTGCAGGCGGGTCTGGATGATCAGCTGGCCGGGCGTGAGGTGGAAGATGCGCTTCACCACGCGCGCGAAGCGCTCCGCCGGCAGGCCGGCGCGCGCGGCCAGGCGGGCGGGGGTGAGCGGTTCGGCGAAGTTTTCCTGTAACAACGCGATCGCGCCCGCCATCTCGGGCGGGATGAGGCCGGCCGGGCCCGGGGCGGCCAGATCGCGCGAGAGGCCGGCCAAGCCAGCCACGCGTCCCTGCGGACTGCGCAGCGGGATCTTGCTCGTGAGGCACCAGCCAGGGCGGCGGTCAGGGTAGAGGTGCAACTCGAGTTTCTCCAGCAGCGGCCGGCCGGTCGAGATTACCTGCCGGTCCTGCGCGGCGTAGGCGGCCGCGAGGTCCGCGGGGAAAAAATCGGCGACCGTGCAGCCCACGAGCTCGGCCTTGGTCTGCCGGCCGCAGCGGGTGACGAGCGTGTGGTTTACGACCACGTAGCGTCCGTCCGCGTCTTTCACGAAGAAGACCACGTCCGGCACCAGATCGAAGAGCGCCTCCGCTGCGTGCGCGTCCGCGAGCTGGGCGAGGGGATGGGGGAGGGCGGGTCGCACGGCGGCTGGTGCGCAACCGATGCCAAACCGCCCGATCCGGTGCAAGACGCCCGTGCTATGCTCGGCGCGTGGTCGATCCTTGGGTAAGTGAGCTTCGTCTGTTTTTCCCAGTGCCAGCCGGCGGGCTGTGCGCTTGGCTGCGACCGTGATGCCCCTTCGCCTCCGCTTTGCCTCCATGCGCTGGATCATCTGCCTCGTTTTCACGGTTGCCACTCTCGCGGGGGCCGAGGTGCCCAGGCTCCACCGCGGCCCCGTCGAGCCGCACTGGATCGGGCAGTCCTCACGCTTCTGGTATCGCAACGACCTGCCCGCGGGGGCGGAGGAATTCTGGATCGTCGATGCGCTGCGCGGCGTGCGCACGCCGGCCTTTGATCAGGCGCGGGCGACGGCCGTGATCGCGGAGGCCAGGCTCGGCGCGGTGCCGCGCTCCACGCTGGGGACGGACGCAAAGACGCTGCGCTTCCGCGCCGACAATCGCGCGTGGGTGCTCAACCTCGAAACCTACACACTCGCCGCCGAACCCGCCGCACCTGAAAAACCGCCCACTCCGGCCGGCGAGGACGACGCCCGCGCCCGTCGCGCGCGTTCGCCCGACGGCAAGTGGGAGGCCTTCGCCCGCGACGACAATCTCTGGCTGCGCGAGGTCGGCACGCAGCGTGAGCACCGGCTCTCCGTCGATGGCAACCCGGGCCACACGTTTCGCCGCGACGCCTCGCGCGCGCGCATGGTCAGCATGCAATACGACCGGGCCAATTACCCCGCCCATGAGCCCGACGTGCGCTGGTCGCCGGATTCCAAACGCCTCATCGCGCTCCAGACCCGCATCGTGCCCGAACGCCGCGTGACGATGGTCGAGTCGAGCCCCGCGGATCAGCTCCAGCCTCGGACACAGTCGTATCCCTACCTCAAGCCGGGTGACGAGCTACCGGTCGGCCGCCCACGGCTCTTCGACGTGGCGACGGCGCGTGAGCTGCCCATCGATCTCGGCGGGATGGAGCACGCGTGGAGTTTCGAGCCCGTGCGCTGGGCGGCGGATTCGTCGCGGTTCACGTTTCTGTTCAACCAGCGCGGCCATCAGCTGCTGCAACTGTGCGCCGTCGAGGCGGCCACCGGCGCGCTCCGCATTGTCGCCGAGGAACGCAGTGCGACCTTCGTCCACTACTCGCGCAGCGGCCGCTTCACGGAGCACCTCGATGCGACTGACGAAGTGATCGCCGCGAGCGAGCGGGACGGCTGGCTGCACCTGTGGCTCTTCAACGCGCACGCCGGTGGCGTGAAGAATCCGATCACCCGCGGCGAGTGGGTCGTCCGCGGCATCGAGCATGTGGACAAGCGCAGCCGCGTCGTGTGGTTCCGCGCCGCCGGGGCCGGCGGCCTCGACGATCCCTATTACGAACAGCTCTGTCGTGCGCATCTCGACGGCTCGGGTTTCAAGATCCTCACGCCCGAGCCCGGCATGCACACAATCGGTTTTTCTCCGGACAAGAAATTCTTCGTCGACACTTGGTCGCGCGTCGATGTCCCGCCGGTGTCCGTGCTGCGCCGCGCCGACGATGGCGCGATCGTGCTCGAGCTAGAAAGGGCCGACGCGACCGCGCTCCTCGCCGCGCGCGGCCGCTGGCCCGAGCGCTTCGTCGCCAAAGGCCGTGACGGCGCGACCGACATCTTCGGCCTCATCCACCGCCCGCGCGATTTTGATCCGGCGAAGAAATATCCCGTCATCGAGCGCATCTATGCCGGGCCGCACGGTTATTTCACGCCCAAGGCCTTCGGTGCGCACGACCCCCTCGTCGAGCGTGGCTTCATCGTGGTGCAGCTCGACGGCATGGGCACGACCGGCCGCAGCAAGGCCTTTCACGATGTGGCCTGGCGCAACCTCGCTGACGCCGGCTTTCCCGATCGCATTGCCTGGATCAAGGCCGCCGCCGGGAAATATCCCCAGCTCGATCTCACGCGCGTCGGCATCTACGGCACGAGTGCGGGCGGTCAAAGTGCGCTCGGTGCGCTGCTGTTTCATGGCGATTTCTACCATGCTGCTGCGAGCGACTGCGGATGCCACGACAACCGCATGGACAAGATTTGGTGGAACGAGCAGTGGATGGGCTGGCCCGTGGGCCCGCACTACGCGGAGAACTCCAACGTCACCCACGCCGCGCGGCTGCGCGGGCGTCTGCTGCTCGCCGTCGGCGAACTCGATCGCAACGTGGATCCCGCGAGCACCTACCAGGTGGCCGATGCGCTAATCAAGGCGGGCAAGGATTTCGACTACTTGGTGATGCCCGGCGCCGGGCACGGCGTCTTCCGCACGCCCTATGGGCGGAAGCGCATGGAGGATTTTTTTGTGCACGCCTTTCTATCCCCGTCTCCGTGATGAAACGCATTCGCATCCTTGATTCCCACACGGGTGGCGAGCCCACCCGGCTCGTGCTCGACGGCGGCCCGGATCTGGGTGGCGGCTCGCTGGCGGAGCGCGCCGCGCGTTTCAAAGACGAGTTCGACCGCTATCGCTCCGCGATCGTCAATGAGCCCCGCGGCTCGGATGTGATGGTGGGCGCGCTGCTGGTGCCGCCTCACACGGCGGGCTGCGACCTCGGTGTGATTTTTTTCAACAACGTCGGCCCGCTCGGCATGTGCGGTCACGGGACCATCGGGCTGGTCGCTTCGCTCGCGCACCTCGGCCGGCTGAAGCCCGGCCGGATCGGCATCGATACTCCGGTCGGCGCGATCACGGCCGAGCTGCACGCGGACGGGCGCGTCTCCGTTGCCAATGTCCCGAGCCATCGGCGGGCCCGTGATGTCGTCGTGGAGGTGCCCGGGCACGGCGCGGTGCAGGGCGATATCGCGTGGGGCGGCAACTGGTTTTTCCTCGTCGAGGAGCGCACCATGCCCCTCGAAATCGCACAGATCGACGGGCTGGTGGATTTCACGAAACGCGTGCGCCGCGCCGTCAACGCGCAGGGCTTCCCCGAGGTCGATCACATCGAACTGTTCGCGCCGACACCCGCAGGGGTAAGTCGTAATTTTGTGCTTTGCCCCGGTGGCGCCTACGACCGCTCGCCGTGCGGCACCGGCACGAGCGCCAAGCTCGCGTGTCTCGCCGCCGACGGGAAGCTCGCCGAGGGCGCCGCGTGGGTGCAGGAGAGCATCATCGGCAGCCGTTTCACGGCCCGCTACCGCTGGCATGATCGCGCGCGGGGCGAGATCGCGCCGACGATCACGGGCGAGGCGCATGTCTGCGCCGAGGCCACGCTGCTCCTCGACGAGCGCGATCCGTTTTGCTGGGGCATCCGCGCATGAGCCGCGTCGTGATCCTCGGCGCCGGCCTCATCGGCCTCTGCGGCGCGCGCGAACTCGCGGCGCGCGGCCACCGTGTGACGGTGGTCGAGCGGTTGGCCGAAGACCGCGACGGGTGCTCGTTTGGCAACGCCGGGATGATTGTGCCGAGCCACTTCATCCCGCTGGCGGCGCCAGGCATGACCACGCTGGCGCTCAAGTGGATGTTCAACCGCAAGAGCCCATTTTACATCCGGCCGCGTCTGAGCGCGGAACTCATCGGCTGGGGCGTGCGCTTCATGCGCGCGGCCAGTGCCGATCATGTCGCCCGCTGCGCGCCCGTGCTACGGGACCTCAGTCTGGCGAGCCGCGAACTCTACACGCAGCTCGCCGAAGAAACGAAGAACGACATCGGCCTCGTGCAGCGCGGTCTGCTCATGCTGTGCAAAACCCAGCATGCCCTCGACGAGGAGGCCATGGTCGCCACCCGGGCGCGCGAACTCGGCCTGGCCGCCGAGGTCGTCTCCGCGGCGCGGGCGGGCGAACTCGATCCCGACGTGCGCATGGCGGTCGCGGGCGGGATCTATTTCCCGCTCGACTGCCATCTCACGCCGCAACGGCTCATGCCCGCGCTGCTCCGGCTCGCGCGCGCCGCAGGCGTGCAGTTTCAGTGGCAGACCGAGATCACCGGCTGGCGGCAGACGGGCCACCGCCTGGCCGCTGCGATCACGGCGCTGGGCGAAATCGAGGCGGATGAGTTTGTGCTGGCCGGCGGCTCATGGTCGCCCGAGGCGGTGCGGCCGCTCGGGCTGAAGCTGCCGATGCAGGCGGGCAAGGGCTACAGTCTCACCCTGCCGCGTCCGCGCCAGCTCCCGCGGCTCTGCTCGATCTTCACGGAGGCGCGCGTGGCGGTGACGCCGATGGGATCGGCGCTGCGGGTCGGCGGCACGATGGAGCTGAGCGGCCTCGACGAATCGATTCAACCCGAGCGGGTCGCGGGTATCGTCGAATCGGTGCCGCGCTACTTCCCCGATTTTTCCGTGGAGGATTTTCGCGATGTGCCCGTGTGGCGGGGCCTGCGGCCGTGCTCGCCCGACGGCATGCCGTATGTCGGTCGCTTTGCGCGATACGCGAATCTCACCGCCGCGACCGGCCACGCGATGATGGGCCTGAGCCTCGCGCCCATCACCGGCCGGCTGATCGCTGAACTGCTTTCGGGCGAAAACCCCTCCCACGACCTCACGCTCCTCAACCCTGATCGATTCCCATGAACTGGACCGGCGTTCTTCCTGCTCTCACCACCAACCTGCGCCCCCGTGGCGCCATCGACCATGCGGCCTTCGCGCGCCACGGCCGCTGGATGATCGAGTCCGGCTGCACGGGCCTCGTTGTCGGTGGCTCGCTCGGCGAAGCGGCGACGCTTTCGTTCGAGGAGAAACTCGCCCTCGTCCGCACCGCGGTCCGCGCCGCCGGCGACCGCGTGCCCGTGGTGCTCGGAGTCGCGGCACTCTCGACCGCGGAGGCCGTGGCGCTCGCGCGTGGTGCGGCGAAGGCCGGGGCCGCAGGCCTGATGGTGCTGCCGCCCTACGTTTACAGCACGGATTGGCGCGAGATGAAGGCCCACCTCGCCGCGGTCTTTCGCGCGACCAAGCTGCCCTGCCTGCTCTACAACAATCCCCCGGCCTACAAAACCGACTACGTGCCCGCGCAGATCGCGGAGCTCGCGGCGGAGTTTTCCACGCTGCGGGCGGTGAAGGAGTCGAGCGGCGACACGCGCCGCGTGACCGCCATCCGCCATCTGGTGGGCGACCGGCTTGCACTGCTCGTCGGCATGGACGATGCGATCGTCGAGGGGTTGGCCGCAGGGGCGCGGGGCTGGATCGCGGGGCTCGTGAACGCGTTTCCCGTCGAGAGCGTCGCCCTTTTCAATGCCGCGATCGTCGGCGACACCGCCCGCGCCGACGCGATCTACCGGTGGTTCCTGCCGTTGCTCCGGCTCGATACGGTGCCGAAGTTCGTGCAGCACATTAAATGGATTCAGCAGGAAATGGGCTGTGGCACCGCGACCATCCGCGCGCCGCGTCTCCCGCTCGACGGTGCCGACCTCGCGCTGGTGCGTGCGACGCTGCGGCAGGCCCGCGCCGGGCATCGCGCGGTCTTCGGCACCGTGCGCCGCGCCGGCAGCTGAAGCGCGCTTGGCGCGTTCTACTCCCGCACGATCTGGATGCGGCCGGTGCCGCCTTGCTCGTCGGTCCGCTCGTAGAGCACGCGCACGCGTTCGCCGGGCGCGAAGGGCGGCGAACTCAGCTCCTGCACGACGGCGATCAGCTTGCCGGTCGAGAGGCGCACGGTGATTTCCTCGGCGGGCACATCGACGCGTTTCTCGCCGCCGACCGAGACCGGCACGCGCACGGCCACGGGACCGATGGGAACTGCCGGCGCGTGCATGCCGATGGAGCGGCCCCGTCCGGTGGACAAATCGAGGGTGGTATCGTGCACCGTGACGACCTCGCCGCGCTCCTGGCGCGCGATGTCGGTGACGGGCTTGCGGGGCGGCGGGCGCGACTGCGCGAGATTGATCCCGGTGCAGCCGCCGAGCGCGGCACCGGCCGCCAGGGCCAGCGCCAGCTTTGCCGCGAGCCCGCGCATGGTCAGTCGAGGCGGCGCACCGTGGTGCCGCCGCCGCCCTGCATCACCTGCACGTGCTGGCCGGCGCGAAACCGGCCGTCGTTGCGCACTTCCTGCACGACGGCGATGATGTCGCCGTTCTTCATTTTGATCGTGATTTCCTGCGCGTTCTTGCGCGTGACGGCCTCCTCGACCGATTCGCCGACGATCGCGCCGCC
>JAUYAK010000084.1 GCA_030693515.1 Opitutaceae bacterium | reverse complement strand
CCCCGCGCACCGGGCGGCTGCGGCCGGCGCGGGGCGCCCCAGGTGTTGAGCGCGAGGTGATGGTGGTAGCCGTCGGCCGCGAGGAAGCGCGCCCCGGGATACGAGCCCTGCATGAGCGTCACGCCGAGCTGCGCGCGGTAGAATGCCTCGCTGGGCGCGAGGCGCGTCACCCGCAGGTGGAGGTGGCCCCAGCGCGCCCCCGCAAGGGATCCGGCCCCCGCGCCAGCCTGCGCGAGCAGCTCGCTCACCGCGAGCGGTGCCGTGCCCATCGCGACCTCGCCGTCGTCAGCAAACGGCCACGCCGCCCGCGGCCGGTCGGCGTAGAACTCGAGCCCGTTGCCCTCCGGATCGCGCAGGTAGATCGCCTCGCTCACCCCGTGATCGGAAAAACCGTCGAACGCGACGCCCTGCGCCAAGGCCGCCCGCAGCCACGCGCCCAACGCCGGCCGGCCGGGCAGCAGCAGCGCGGCGTGAAACAGGCCAGCGGCGTCGCCCGGTGCGACGGGAGCGGACGGGGTTTCCGTGAGCCCCAGGATCGGCGGCTGACCCGCGGCGACGGCGAGCCCGACACGCACGGCGGCGGACTCCACGAGGACAAAGCCAAGCCGCCGCGTATAAAACTCCGCCGTCTGCGCGAGGTTTGCGACCCGGAGCTGGACCACCGAGAGCCGAAGGGAATCAAACATGGGCCGCCACGCTAGGGCGCCGCGGCGTTTCAGCCAGCAATCCCGGCGGATATGGGGATTGCAAACACCCTCGTTTCTCCGACGCTGGACCCTTTCCCTTTTGCCATGTTGAAGAAAATCTTTGCGAAGCTGCGCGACAAGCTCACGCCCTCGCGCGCAGCGAAGCCGGCGGCCTCCGCCGCCAAATCCGTCTCCCCCTCTCACGCCAAATCCCACGGCGATTCGTCCTCCGGTCGCACCCGCTCCGAGCGCGGCCCCGGCCCCGGCCGCGATGCCGGCGGGCGCAGTTCCAGCGGCCGCGGCGCACGCCCCTCAGACCCGGCCCGCGAACCTCGCGGTGAGCACCAGCCCCGCGAGCGGCGCGACGATCGCAGCCCTCGCGAGGACCGTGGAGCACGCGACAGCGGCGGGCGCGGCGGCCTGCATTCCCGTTCCAGCCGAGGCGGCGCCGCCGGGGCCGGACGGGGTGGCCCGCGCGGCGAGCGCGAGCGCCCGATGATCGACAAGACTTTCGACCACCCGCGCGCGGCCGACATCAAGCCCGCCATCCCCGTGGACGTCCCGAAGATGGACACCGCCTTCACCGCCCTCGGCCTCAGCGACGCGCTGGCCTTCGGCGTGCAGGAGATGGGCTACCTCACGCCGACTCCCATCCAGGCGCAGGCCATCCCCGTCGTGCTCAAGGGCGGCGATGTCATCGGCTCCGCCCAGACCGGCACGGGCAAAACCGCAGCCTTTGCCCTCCCGATCATCCAGCGCCTCGGCACGCACGGCAAGTTGCGCTGCCTCATCCTTGAGCCGACGCGCGAACTCGCGCTCCAGGTCGAGGAAGCGTTCCAAAAGTTCGCCAAGTTCACCGACCTCCGCGTGACGATCGTCTATGGCGGCGTCGGCTACGGCAAACAGGAGGACGACCTCCGCCGCGGCATGGATATCCTCGCCGCCACCCCCGGCCGCCTGCTCGACCACCTTGAGCGCGGCAACTGCTCGCTCAACGACATCGACATCCTCGTCCTCGACGAAGTGGACCGCATGCTCGACATGGGCTTCCTGCCCGACGTGAAGCGCATCGTCCAAAAATGCCGGAAGGATCGGCAGACGCTCTTCTTCACCGCCACGCTCCCGCCCGAGCTCGAGCAGCTCGCGGGCTGGGCCCTCCGTGATCCGGTCAAAGTCGAAATCGGCCGCGTGCGCTCGCCCGCGGAGACGATCGCGCACGCGTTTTACCCCGTCGTCGCCTCGCAGAAATTTGATCTGCTGCAATTGCTCCTTGAGCAGACCGACTTCAAGAGCGTGCTCATCTTCACCCGCACCCGCATGGGCGCCGACCGCATCGCGCAACGGCTGGAGCGCAGCGGCCACACCGTCGGCGTCATGCACTCCGACCGCAACCAGCGCGAGCGCATCGAGGCGCTGGAGGGCTTCAAGAGCGGCAAATACGAAGTGCTCTGCGCGACCGACATCGCGGCCCGCGGCCTCGACATCGCCGGCGTCTCCCACGTCATCAACTACGACGTGCCGGAAAACGCCGAGGACTACGTGCACCGCATCGGCCGCACCGGCCGCGCCAACAACACCGGCGACGCCTTCACCCTCGTGACTGAGGACGACGTGCGCGACGCCCGCTCCATCGAACGCTACATGGGCGTCGCCGTGGAGCGAAAGAAGATCGAGGGCTTCCCCTACATTTACTCGGCCCTGTTCGACCAAAAAATCCTGGATGAGGTGGTCGCCGCCGCGGCCAAGCCCGTCAGCCGCCTGCACCGCGGAGTGCGACGGTGAAACAAGTAGGGCGGGTCTGTGACCACAGCCATCCCATAAGCGGCGGAGGCGGGCGCGGAAGCGCCGCCGCCCCGAGCGGGGCGCGCGGGAAAGGCGCGGGAGGCCAATGCAGGATTTTGGTGCTGGGTCCGTGAAGCGGCGAGAAA
>JAUYAK010000065.1 GCA_030693515.1 Opitutaceae bacterium | reverse complement strand
GCTCTTCGGCTCCTGTCCTCGGAAGCGACCAAACAGCTACCCGTCAACGCGGATGTCTATGTCCACTAAATCGAGGCAATCTCACCCACTGCTGGCGTAGGGTAATAGCAGCCGCCTTTGCGTTTCGTTCGCCCATGCCGTCGATCGAAAAATATCGCGTCTTGGTTTTGCCTCCCGACTCCGGCGTCCCGGTCACCGCCCACACGTCGTAGCTCCACGATTTCTCGCCCCGACGAACGAGCCGTCGCGTTTTACGGACGCCGACGATTCCCGACTTGTTCGTCTTCTTGGGGCGAATCGCTTGTTCGAAAGCGTTCATCGCGGGCCGCTTTTTCAGCTCTTTGTCCCGGCATCTCATGGCTGCCCCGAGTGCCGGCATTTTGCCGCCAAACTTTGAATCCGAGAAGGAACGGTGGAATGAGTTTCCCCTGCGAATAATCTTAACCTCCCAGCAATGTTGCTGCTTCGGTTTATCAACATCGATACGAACGATGCAGGTAAGGTCTTGGCTACTCATGCGAAGAGTTGGACGCCAACAGCTGCTCAACCGAACACAACACGTCAACGAAATCGACTTTACCTTCAGCGAACACGTTCTCGGGATGTTTCCGGCCGGGTGCCGCGAGGGCAGTAGATGAAGAGCTTTTAATGTGAAAGCGGCTCGTGGATTCATCTCCGTGTTGTTCAATGGGGGCATGACGCGCTTTTCCGTTCCTGTCGGCTGGGTTGTCGTCGCGAGTGTTTGGCTGGGCGCGGTGCCGCTGCAGGCTCACCTCATCGGCGATGCGGCGCATGACGAGCTGGCGCGGATGGCGGCGGAGGCGGTGGCGGCCGAGCGTGCCGCCCTGGTGCGGTCGGCGGCGCGGCGACCGGGACCGTGGCGGGTGGCGCAGGTGAAGGTGACGCCGGAAAACGCACGTGTGGACTACCTCCGCGCCTATCCGGCACAGGCGGAAGACGACAAGCGGAAGACCGGCGCGGTCACCCACCGCTACACCGTCGCGCCGGCGAAGTAGGAGCGCGCGAGGGCTCAAACCAATCGCCCAATGGTTTTACCCGTAGGGCCGGACCTTGGTCCGCGCCTCGGCAGGACGCCCACGACGGAGGCATCGACCAAGGTCGAGCCCTACCACGATGCAAAAGGATTGGGCGTTTAGTATGATGCGTGCGTCCCGCAATATCTCGACTCAACTGAGGTGGGGGCGGCTCTCCGAGCCGGTCTGAGTTGCAGGGCGATTCGCGGCTGGAACCCAGGCCGCTTGCGGAGAAGCGGCCCCACCTTTCGGAAATCGAAACGTCAAGGGACGTTGGTATCAGCCGCCGAGATAGGCGGCTTTGAGCTGCGGGTCGGCGCGGAGCTTCTTGCTGTCGCCGTGCATGACGATGCGACCCGTCTCGAGCGCGAAGGCGTAGCTCGAGACCTCGAGCGCGAGGTTGGCGTTCTGCTCGACGAGGAGGATCGTGATGCCGCGCTCGCGGTTAATCTCCACGATCTTTTCGAAGATGGTGCTGATGAGCCGGGGCGCGATGCCGAGCGAAGGTTCGTCGAGCATCAGGAACTTGGGGTTGCCCATGAGGGCGCGGCCGATGGCCAGCATCTGCTGCACGCCGCCGGAGAGCGTGCCGGCGGTCTGGCGCAGGCGCTCCTTGAGGCGCGGGAAAATCGTGAACACGTAGTCGCGGTTCCGGGCGTTGCGGGCGGCGTCGGTTTGCAGGTAGGCGCCCATCGCGAGGTTCTCGTCCACGCTGAGATTGGAAAACACCATCCGGCCCTCGGGCACGTGGCAGAGCCCGCGCGCGACGATCTGATGCGCGGCGGTGGCGGAGATGTCTTCGCCGAGGAAGGTGACCGTGCCCGTCTTCGCGCGCAGCAGGCCCGAGATGGTGCGCAGGGTGGTGGTCTTGCCCGCGCCGTTGCCGCCGATGAGCGTGACGATCGCGCCCTGCTCGATGGTGAACGAAATGCCGGAGAGGGCGTTGATCGCGCCGTAGGAGACGTGGAGATCGGTGACGGAAAGCATGCGGACGGTTTTGATTTAACCACTAATGCACACTTATGAAGGGGAATGAGGAGAAATTCAGAAAACGCGCGGTCTGAATTCCAAAACCTTTCCATGGATTAGTGAGCATGAGTGGTTTCAAACAAATCAGTGGTGCGCTGCGGCTGACTTGGTGTCTTCGCCGAGGTAGGCCTCGATGACCTTCGGGTCGGCTTGGATTTCGGCGGGCGTGCCCTCGGCGATCTTCACGCCGTAGTCGAGGACGGCGATGCGCTGGCAGACGCCCATCACGACTTTCATCGAGTGCTCGACGAGCAGGATCGAGAGATTGAACTGTTTTTGAATCTGCTGGATGAGGCGGATGAGTTCGACCTTCTCGGTCGGGTTCATGCCGGCGGCGGGTTCGTCGAGGAGGAGGAGCTTCGGTTTGGTCGCGAGGCCGCGGACAATTTCGAGGCGACGCTGCTCGCCGTAGGGCAGGCTCTTGGCGGGTTCGTCGCGGAAACGGCCGAGGTTGAAAATCTCGAGCAGCTCCTCGGCGCGTTTCGTGATCGCGGCTTCATCGCGGCGGAAGGCGCCAAGGCGCACGAGCGAGTGGATGGGGCCGCAGCCGCGGTGGAGATTGCAGGCGACGCGAACATTGTCGAAGACCGAGAGCGAGCCGAAGAGCCGGATGTTTTGAAACGTGCGTGCGATGCCGAGGCAGGCGATCTCATTGACGCGGAGGCCGGCGACGTTGTGGCCCCGGAGTTTCACGCTGCCGGAGGTAGGCTGGTAAACGCCGGTGACGAGGTTGAAGACGGTGGTCTTGCCCGCGCCGTTGGGTCCGATGAGCCCGCAGAGTTCGCCTTTGCCGATGGTGAGATCGAGGGCGTTGACGGCGGTGAGCCCGCCGAAGCGGATCGTGGCCTGTTCGAGCTGGAGCAGCGGGGCGGACATCAGGACGTGTGCGGCGGTGTGTGCGGATCGATCTCGAGGTCGCGGACGCCGCGCCGCCGGCGCATGTGTTCGGTGTGGATGCGGATCAGATCCTTCAGCGCGGCCACGCGCGGCACGGCGCGCAGGACGGTCTGGGGCGTGCTGCGGTCTGAACTCGTCAGGATGACGTGACCCACGCCGACGAGCCGCAGCCAGAACGGCTCGACCGTCGAGTAGTCGCGCACACGGTAGAGCTCGAGATCGTGCGTTGTCCGGGAAAAGAATCCGGTGCGCACGCGGATGCGTTCGCTGGTGAGTTCGTAGCGTTCGGTGCGGGTGGCGATCCAGCGGCAGAGGGCCCACAGCGCGGGGAGGCCCAGTCCGGCGAGGATGAGCGGCTGCACGGGGGTGACGACCAGGTAGAGCGCGCCGATGGCGGCGGCGAGCAGGAGGCAGAGGAAGTAGGAGCCGAGGTTGGTCCACTGCGAGGGTGAGCCGTGCCAGAGGACGATCTCCGGGGCCTCGGGGCTGGGAGCGGAAGCGGGTTCGGGGTTCATGGGGCTGGGGATTTCTTTGCGGCGCGGCGGGGAAAATTGAGCAGCCCCTGCGGCCGCACAATCATCAGGATGATGAGCAGCAGCGAATAAATGATCATGCGGAATTCCGCGATGGGGCGGAGCAGTTCGGGCAGGAGGGTGAGAATGATCGCCGCGAGGATCACGCCGCGGGTGTTGCCCATGCCGCCGAGGATGACCATGACGACGATCTCGATGCTCTTGGTGAAGTCGAAGCCCGTGGGGGTGATGGTGAGCTTGAAATGGCCGTAGAGGCCGCCGGCGATGCCGGCGAAAAACGCGCCGACGACGAACGCCACGATCTTGTAGCGCGTGGTGTCGAGGCCCACGGACTCGCTCGCGATCTCGTCGTCGTGCGTGGCGAGGAAGCCGCGGCCGTAGGTGGAGTTGACGAGGCACGTGACGGTGAAGACCGCGAGCGCACCGAAGGCGATCACCCAGAAAATCGTCGTGTAGGCCGGGATGCCGTTGAGGCCGAGCGCGCCGCCAAATTTCTCCACGTTCTGGAAAATGACGCGGATGATCTCGCCGAAGCCGAGGGTGACAAGCGCGAGATAGTCACCCTTGAGCCGGAGCGACGGGACGCCGACGAGCAGGCCTGCCACCGCGGCGCAGAGCCCGCCCGCGAGCAATGCGCCGGCGAAGGCGAGGCCGCGCTGGAGCACGCTGCCGCCCTCGGCGCCGAGCCACTGCGGCGCGACAAACAGGCTGATGGCGGCCGCGAAATAGGCGCCGACGGACATGAAGCCGGCGTGGCCGAGCGAGAACTGGCCCGTGTAGCCGTTCACGAGGTTGAGCGAGACGGCGAGGATGATGTTGATCCCGACGCCGATCAGGACGTCGAGATGGTAGGGGTCGATCTGGTCCGAGAAATGCGAGAGGCCCAGCGCGACGAGCAGCGCGGCGACGAGGGCGAGGTGTGGCTTGGGCATGGCGGTGGGGACGGGCTCAGAGCTGAGAGGCTAGAGCTGAGAGCCCGGAGCAGGCGGCGAAAGCGCGCGACGGGAGTTTGCTCCGGCTCTGGACTCTAAGCTCTCAGCTCTTGGCTTCATGGCTCTAGACTTTCTCCACCGTGAACTTGCCCAGCAGCCCGGCGGGGCGGAAAAGGAGGATGATGATGAGGATGCCGAACGCGATGGCATCCTTGTAGGTGGACCACTGGCTGCCGCTCACAAACGTCTCGACCGTGCCGAGGAGCAGGCCGCCGAGCGCGGCGCCGCGGATGTTGCCAATCCCGCCGAGGATGGCCGCGACGAACGCCTTGAGGCCCGGCATCACGCCCATCAACGGATCGATGGAAGGGTAGTTCATGGCGTAGAGGATGCCGCCGGCACCGGCGAGGGCGGAGCCGAGGCCAAAGGTGAAGGAGATGACGACATCGTTGTTGATGCCGACGAGCTGGGCGGCGCGGGGGTTGAGCGAGACGGCGCGCATCGCGGTGCCGATCTTGGTGCGGTGGACGATGAATTGGAGTGCGAGCATCAGCAGCGCGGCGACCACGATGACGGCGATCTGGTTGCTCGAGAGGGTGAGCGAGCCGAACTGGAAGTTCTGCGAGGGGAAGATGGGGGGGAAGGTGCGGGGGGCCGCGCCGAAGAACACCTGGCCCGAATATTCGAGGAGGAGAGAGACGCCGATGGCCGTGATCAGGACGTTGAGCGTGGGCGAGCCGCGGAGCGGCCGGTAGGCGAGCCGCTCAATCGACATGCCGAGGAGCGCGCAGCCGAGCATCGCCGCGAGGAGGACGGAGAAGCCGCCCCAAAGCGTGCCCTCGGGCACAAGCTTGCCGGCGTAGTAGCCGATGAACGAGCCGACCATGAAGACATCCGCGTGCGCGAAATTGATGAAGCGCAGGACCCCATAGACCATCGTGTAGCCCAGCGCGATCAGCGCGTAGATCGCGCCAAGCGAGAGACCGTTGAGGAGTTGCTGGAGGAATTCGGACAAGCAAACAGTGGGCTTAGAGCTGAGAGGCTAGAGCTAAGAGTAAATCAGGTTGCGAGTGAATCGCGCAGGCCGGTGAGCATGCGACTGATTTCCTCGGCGTCGCGATAGATTTTGGAGAAGGTATCCTCCACCAAGAAGCCTTGACGCCGCGCGATACTGGCTTGGGTCACGACTTCGTAGAGGGAGCCACTGGCGTAAGTAATGAAACGAGCAAAATCAGGATCCGAGCGGGCCGAGCCCTCAGCGATATTTGAAGCGATGGAACTTGCCGCACGCCGAATCTGGTTGGTCAGCCCGAAGCGTTCTTCCGCGGGAAAGAGCCTCGTCTCGGTGTAAATGGTGTCGGCGAACACCAAGGATTTTTGCCACACCAACAGCTTCTCGAATTTGAACATGGTGGTTTTACTCTCAGCTCTGGGCTCTGGGCTCTCAGCCGACGCCGCCGTGCGTTACGGCGTCACGGTCTCGAAGAACTCCGCACGGCCGTTTTTCACGGCCAGCATGACGGCGGCTTTCTCGCTGTTGCGCTGGCGGTCGATGGTGGTCTGGCCGGTCACGCCCGCGTGATTCCGGGTGGCGGCGAGCGCGTCGCGCAGGGCCGGGCCGGTGGTCGCACCGCTGCGCTCCATCGCGGCGGCGATGACGTGCACGGCGTCGTAGCCGAGCGCGGAGACGCCCTCGGGTCGCTCGTTGCTCCAGCGCACCTGATAGCGGCGCACGAAGGACTGGACCTCGGGGGCGTTGTTGTCGGCGGAAAAATAGGTGCAGTAGTAGGTGCCCTCGACGGCTTTGCCGCCTAGCTCCGTAAGCTGCGGCGCCTCCCAGCCATCGCCGCCGATGATCGGCCCGGTGAGGCCAAGGCTGCGGGCTTGGATGCAGATGAGCGCGGCCTCGCTGTAAAAACCGGTGGCGGCAATCACTTCGGGGCGCGCTGCGCGGATGGCGGTGAGCTGGGCGCGGAAGTCCTTGTCGCCCTCGGCGAATTTCTGCTCGGCGACGATCTCGCCGCCCAGGGCGGTGAAGCGCTCGCGCAACACGGCGGAGAGGCCGACGCTGTAGGGGGAGTTCGTGGAGGTGAGCAGGGCGACCCGCTGCGCCCGCAGCGAAGTGCGGGCGAACTTGGCGAGCACCGCGCCCTGAAACGGATCGATGAAGCAGATGCGGAAGATGTAGTCGCCGATCTGTGTCACGCGGGGGTTGGTGGAGGAGATGGCCATCATGGGCACCTTGGCGTTCTGGCAGATGGGCGCGGCCTCGAGGGAATTCGCGGAGGCGTTGGCGCCGATCATCACGCCCACCTTGTCGCGCGAGATGAGTTTTTTCACGACGGTGGCGGCCTCGCCGGGCTTGGACTGCATGTCCTCGACGAGATATTCGAGCGGGCGGCCGAGCACGCCGCCGCGGGCGTTGATTTCCTCGACGGCGAGCAGCACGCCCTTGCGGGTGGCGACGCCGAACGCGGCGTCCTTGCCGGTGAGCGACGCGTAGTGGCCGATCTTGATCGGGCCTTCGGCGGCGGGGGCGGCGCAGGCGGCGAGCAGCGCGAGGGCGGTGGTGAGCAGGCGCGGGAGGCGAATCATGGTTCGATGGCGGTGACGGTGGTGACGTATTTTATCTGACCGCCGCGCACGGTGACGATGACGGCGTCTTTTGATGCGTTGCGGTGCGCGTCAATCGTCGTGCGGCCGGTGATGCCGGGAAAATCTCTCGTCGCCGCGATCGCGGCGCGCACCTTCGGGCCGTCGGTCGTGCCGGCGCGCGTGATCGCGGCGGCGGCGATGAGCGCGGCGTCGTAGGCGAGCGGCGCCATCGAATCGGGAACTTCGCCGGAAAAACGGGCGCGGAATTTCTTCACAAACGCGACGACTTGAGGCGCGGTGTTTTCCGACGTGTAGTGGGTCGAGTAGTAAGTGCCCTCGACGGCCTTGCCGCCGATCGCCACCAGCTCGGGCGCTTCCCAGCCATCGGTGCCGAAGATCGGGATATTCAGCCCGAGGTCGCGCGCCTGCCGGCAGACGAGCGCAGCCTCGGTGTAATAGCCGGGCACGAAAAGTCCCTCGGCGCCGGAGGCTTTGATCGCGGTGAGCTGCGCGCGGAAGTCTTTGTCGCCCTCGGAATATTTTTGCTCCACCGGAATCTCGCCGCCGAGCGCGGTGAATGTTTTGCGGTAGATTTTCGAGAGATTGACGCTCGCGATGGCCGAGGCCGAGGTCAGCAGCGCGACGCGCCGGAGCTTCAAGTTTTCGCGTGCGAACCGCGCCATCACGGCGCCTTGGAATTCGTCCACGAAGCAATTGCGGAAAACATAATTGCCCGCCCCGGTCACGGAGGCGTCGGTGGCGGTCGTCGCGATGAAGGGCACTTTTGCGTTCTGCAAAACGGGGCCGGCTTCGTTGCAATTGCTGGAGATCGCCCCGCTGAGCACGACGGCGACTTTGTCGCGGCTCGCGAGTTTCTTCGCGATGGTGGCGGACTCGCCGGCGCGGGATTGGTTGTCCTGGAGCACAATCACGACAGGGCGGCCGAGGAGGCCGCCCTTGGCGTTGATTTCCTCGACGGCCAGCACGATGCCTTTGTGCGCGGATTGTCCAAACGCGGCCTCCTTGCCTGTCATCGATTCGATCTCACCGAATTTGATCGGCTCGGCGCCGCGGGAGGTAACGGAAAACGCGAGCGTCGCGAAGAGGGTGAAAAGGCCGCGGGCGAGCCGTGCCCCAGCGGAGTGGGAGGTGCGGCTCACGGCGCGACGGTCTTGTGGAAGCTGAGTTTGCCGCCCTTGATCGCGATGATGGTGGCGGCCTTCGAGGCGTTGCGGTCTTTGTCGAGGGTCGTCACGCCGCTGGCGCCGGGGAAATTTTTCGTGGCGGCGAGCGCGTCGCGCAGCTTGGGCCCCTCGGTGGTGCCGGCGCGCTTGATGGCGTCGGCGAGCACATAGACGGAGTCGTAGCCGAGCGCGGAGAAGGCGCCGGGGACCTCGCCCTTCCAGCGAGTCTTGTAGGCGGTGACGAAGCGCGCGACGGCGGGGTCGTCGTTTTCCGGGGAGAAGTGGGTGGAGTAGTAGCAGCCGTTGAGGGCCGGGCCGCCGATTTTGAGGAGCTGCTCGTCCTCCCAGCCGTCGCCACCGAGGAAGGGCATGGTCAGGCCGAGGTCGCGCGCCTGGCGCACGATGAGAGCGGACTCGGTGTAGTAGCCGGGGACGAAGACGGCCTCGACGCCGGCGGCCTTCACGGCGGTGAGCTGGGCGCGGAAATCCTTGTCGCCTTCGGAGTATTTCTGCTCGAGCGCGATGGTGCCGCCACCGGGGACGAAGGTCTCGCGGAAAAATTTAGCGAGGCCGACGCTGTAGGCGTTGGAGACGCTGGAGATGATGGCGACCTTGCGGGCCTTGAGATCATTGAGTGCGAACTTGGCCATCACAGTGCCTTGGAAGGGATCGATGAAGCAGACGCGGAAGATGTAGTCGCCCTTCTGCGTGACGGCGGGGTTGGTCGCGGCGGGGGCGATCATCGGAATCTTGGCGGCCTGCGCGATCGGGGCGGCTTCGAGGGAGCGGCCGGAGGAGACCTCGCCGATGAGGGCGACGACCTTGTCGCGGGAGAGGAGCTTCTTCACCACGGTCGCGGACTCGCCGGGCTTGGTCTGGTTGTCCTCGTAAACGAGCTCGAGCGGGCGGCCGAGCACGCCGCCCTTGGCGTTGATTTCCTCAACGGCGAGCACGACGCCGCGATGCGAAGTCTGGCCGAAGCCGGCTTCCTTGCCGGTCAGCGAGGCGTATTCGCCGATCTTGATGGGGGAGCTGTCGGCGGCGCGGGCGGCGAGGGAGAGGGCAGCGAGGGTGGAGAGCGTGGAGAATCGAAGGAGTGATTTCATGCGGAAAAGGAGTGGCGGGAGGAAAGAGCAGAATGGCTAAGGCTGGACGTCCTGAAAAAATGCGAACTGGCCGTTGCGCACAGTGAGGACGACGGCGGACTTGGTGGGGTTGCGATTCGGGTCGAGGGTGATGGTGCCGGCGGCGCCGGGGAAATTTTTCGTGGCGGCGAGAGCGTCGCGGAGCTTGGGGCCGTCGGTCGAGCCGGCGCGGCGGAGGGCGTCGATCAACATCCGGGCGGAGTCGTAGCCGAGGGCGGCGAGGGCATTGGAGGCGATGCCCCACCGGCGCTGGAAATTTTCGTGGAAGGCTTTCACGACCGGCGACTGGCTCTCCGGGGAGTAGTGGGTGACGAGGTAGCAGCCCTCGACGGCGGCGCCGCCGATGGCGAGGAATTCCGCGGCCTCCCAGCCATCGGTGCCGAGGAGCGGCACCGCGAGGCCGAGGTCGCGGGCTTGTTTGCAGATGAGCGCGGCCTCGGTGTAGTAGGCCGGGATGAAGATGGCCTCGACGCCGGCGGCCTTGATGGCGGTGAGCTGGGCGCGGAAATCCTTGTCGCCCTCGGAAAATTTCTGTTCGAGCACGACCGTGCCTCCCTCCGCGGCGAAGCGCTCGCGGAAAAATTTGGCGAGGCCCACGCTCTGCGCCGAGGAGACCGACGAGAGCACGGCGGCGCGGCGGGCCTTGAGCGTCTCCCGGGCAAACTTGGCCGTGATGGTCCCGACGAACGGGTCGATGAAGCAGGCGCGGAAGATGTAGTCGCCCTTGGTGGTGACCTCGGGCGCGGTGGCGCCGGGCGAAACGAGCGGGATCTTCGCCGCCTGCGCGATGGGCGCGGCCTCGAGGGTGCGGCTCGAGGCGATCTCGCCGAGAATGGCGACCACCTTGTCGCGGGAGATGAATTTTTTGACGATGGTGGCGGACTCGCCGGGCTTGGACTGGTTGTCCTCGAGCAGGAGCTCGATTTTTTTGCCGAGCACGCCGCCGCTGGCGTTGGCCTCCTCGATGGCGAGGAGGGTGCCCTTGTGGGCGTATTGGCCGAACACCGCTTCCTTCCCGGTCATCGAGGCAAACTGCCCCACTTTGATCGTGGTCGGGGCTTGGGCCCAAGCCGGCGCGAGCGTGGCGAGCAGCAGGAGAGGCAGGCGGAGGACAGGGAGCATAGGGCGGAGCGGGGGAGCTAGGCGGCGGAGACAACGTCAGCGCAGAATTGTTTTCAACCAAACTGTTTCCCGGCGGGCGAGGGGGCCGGCGTGGGTAGGCGGGCCGGCCATCTTTGCGCTTCCCGTGGCGCGGGCGGGCGCGTTTCATGCCGGCGCGTGAATACCTTCGATCGTCATCTGCTGCGCGAGTGGCTGCACATGCTGGGGCTCGTGCTCCTGGCCTGCTGCGGCCTGATGCTCGTGCAAGTGCTGCTGGACGATTTCCGCCAATTGCGCGAACTGGGTGCGCGGGGGGCGGTCTTCTGGCGCTACGTGGGCGTGAAGCTCCCGAGCTACGTGGCGATTGCGCTGCCGTTTGCGCTGCTGGTCTCGCTGCTCTACACGCTGGGGAAGCTGCACCGCGCCAACGAACTCACGGCGATGCGCGCCGCGGGTGTCGGATTCGCGCGCATGATGGCGCCGGTGTGGGGCGTGGGCATCCTGTGCTGCGGACTTTCGTGGTGGCTTAATACCACCGTGGTGCCGTGGGCGGTCGAGGAATCGCGGGCGCTGGGCGACGAGCTGGAGTTCCGCCATCAATCGACCGCGCGCGCGCTGCCGGCGGATCGCGTGGGCGCGGTGTTCAGCGTGGCCTTCGACAACCCGATCGAGCGGCGCATGTGGTTTTTCAACCGCTACAGCAAGGCTGCGCAGCGCGGCTATGGCGTCTCGGTCTCGGTGCTCGATCCGCAGCGGCGGGAGACCTCGCGCGTCACCGCGGCCGAGGCCTGGCTCGACCCGGCGCGGGGCGGCTGGGTGTTTCGCCGCGGGCGGCTGCTGGAATTTGCGGCCGAGACGGGGGAGCTGACGGCTTCGCAGCCGTTTGAGGAGCGTTTCGAGGCGGGATTTCACGAGGACCCGGAGCTCATGCTGCTCATCGATCGCAAGGCGACGTCGCTCTCGCTCTGGGAACTGCGCGATCTCGTCGGTCAGCTTGAGGCGGAGAACAGTCCGAAGCTGGCGGCCTATGCGGTGCGATACTTCAAGTTGATCGCCGACACGCTCGGGCCGCTGATCGTGATTGCGATTGCGATTCCGTTTGCGGTGACAGGGGTGCGGGTGAATCCGGCCGTAGGGGTCTCGAAATCGATCGGGCTGTTTTTTCTCTATTACATCTTTAACAGCGCCGCGACGGCCCTCGCCACCAAGGGCATCCTTGAGCCGCTGGTCGCGGCGTGGCTGCCCAACGGGGGCATGGCGTTGATCGCGGTGTGGTTCCTGGCGCGGATGCGTTGACCGAGGGCTATGGGGGCGGGAGAATTAATTTTGAATAGAGGCGCGACCGGTGGCGTCGAAGAGGGCGTATGAAAACACTCCTTGTCACGGTCTCGCTTGCGGTCGCCGGGGTCAGTGTGGCGCATGCGCAGGTTTTTCGTCCTACCGTCGGTGGGATCGGTGCCGTGGCCGGCGGTCTCATCGGCGGGCACAATGGTGATCGCTGGGCGGAGGGTGCCATCATCGGCGCCGCGGCCGGCGCGCTCCTGGGCGCCCTCGTGGCGCCCGAGCGTTCAGTCGCCATGCCGCCTCCGGTCTATCAGGCCCCGCCGTCGGGCGTCTATGGCCAGCAGGTTTACGGATCGCCGGTCTACGCGGTGCCGGATGCTGCAGGAGTGCCCCATGCGCCGATGGTCGGCGCACCTGCGCCCGTGCAAGTGGTGTCGGCCCCGTCGCCGCAAGTGATCTACGTCGAGAGCGCGCCGCGGGTCGTCTATGTGCCCGCGCCCGCGCCGCGCGTGATCTACGTCGCGTCGCCGCCGGTGGTGAGCTTCGGATTCGGCATCCACTCCGGGCCGCGCTATAACCCGCCGCCCTCCTACCACCACCATCATTATCATCGCGGTCACCGCCGCTAAGGCTGCGAGTAAAGTCCGCAGCTCAAGAACCCGGCGCACGCGGCGCCGGGTTCTTTGCTTTCAGGGCAGGGAGGATCTGGCCGCCGAGGGCGAACTCCGAAAAATCGTTGTGCACGCCCTCGTGCGGCCGGTCCTGCAGGTAGATTTGCAGGATACGGGCGTGCTCGTGATCGGTCGTCGGAAAAATTTTGGGCGGCTCGCCTGGCAGCATGATTGCCGTGTAGGCGCGCTGCCGATCGACCATGCGGCGGATGACAATCATCGGGCCGGTCTCAGGTCCAGTTGAAATTGAAACTCACGCTGATGCGTTCCTCAGCGGTGCGGTTGGAGGCGACTTCGTGGCGCAGCCAGCTCTCGAAGAGGAGCACGTGGCCGGCCTCGGCGGGGTAGGTGACGTGGATTTTGTTTTCCCGGCGTGCGCCCGGGAGCTTGGGCGGCGCGGCCATGAACCTGCTCAGCCGCGGATCCTCGAACTTCAGCCCCGGGCAGCCGCGCGGTGTGACCACGTAGTAGGTCCCGCTGATAAACGAGAGCGGGTGCAGGTGCAGTGAGTGCGCCGCGGCGGGCGGCATGATGTTGACCCACAGGTCCGTGAGGCGGATGGAGCGGCCGCGCAGGTCCATGTCCAGCGTGCGGGCGAAGGCGCGGACATGCCGCGTGAGTTTTTTTTCGAGCCCGGCAAACGTGCTGGAAAACCGGTGCAACTCATTCATCGAGGCGTAGCTGGTGTAGCCGCCGGGATAGTTTTGGGCCGACCACTTGCGGCCCGCCGCGTCGAAGTCGCGCAGCTGCCGGCATTCGGCCGCGAGGTCGGTGTTGAACCGTGCGAGCGCTGCCGCCGAGGGCGTGAGCGGCTCGCGGTAGATGTAGGTGGGGAACCAGGCGCGGGAGGGCATGGGATTATTGGTCGAAGAATTTCAGCCCGGCGACGCCGAGCACGATGAGCGCGAGGCACGCGAGGCGCACGAGCGAGGCGGATTCGTCGAAAAGCGCGATGCCCGCGATCGCGGTGCCCGCCGCGCCGATCCCGGTCCACACCGCGTAAGCCGTGCCGATGGGCAGGCCGCGCGCCGCGAGCGCGAGGAGAAACAGGCTCGCCGCCATCGTGGCGACCACGCCGACACTGGGCCACAGGCGCGTGAAACCCGCGGCGGATTTGAGGCTGGTGGCCCAGATGATTTCAAGGCCGGCGGCCAGCAGGAGATAGGTCCAGTGCATGAGCCGACGAACGTGGCGCAGGTGGCGCCGTCGTCAACGCACGCCGCCCATCAGGCGCTTCACCCACGGCACGAGGGCGAAGAGCGCGACCGTGGCCACTCCGACCCAGAGGGCCTGCTGCCAGAAGAAGCTCGCGAGCTCGGCCGGGTTGTCGCTCTTGAATTCACCCGCGATCACGCCGGCGAGTTTGCTGCCTAGCGCGGAAGCGAGAAACCAGATGCCCATCACCAGCCCGACCAAGCGCTGCGGCGCGAGCTTGGTCATGGTCGAGAGCCCGACGGGGCTCAGCAGCATCTCGCCGGTGGTTTGAAGAAAAAAGAGGCCGATGAGCCAGAGCGGGCTTACTTTGCCTTCAGCGGTGAGCTTCGCGGCCGGCACCATGAGCACGAACGAAAGCGCGACGAACAGCAGCCCGAGCGTGAATTTCATTGCGCTGGAAGGCTGCCGCGAACCGAGCGTAATCCAGAGCCAGGCAAACAAAGGCGCGAGGACAATGACCCAGGCGGAATTGACCGACTGCCACCACGAGGAAGGGAACGGCTGGCCGAAGGCGGTGTTGTCGGTCAGGTTGTCGGCGAAAAGCGTGATGGAGGAACCGGTCTGCTCGAAAATCGCCCAGAAGATTTCGGCGGCGAAAAAGAAGACGAGGATCGCGGCCATGCGCTTGCTGTCGGGATCCGGGCGGAAGCCGTAGAACAGAATCGCGCCGATCTGGATCGCGAAGAGGCCGAGGATGACAGCGGGGTAGGTGTCGCTGAGTTTCATCGCCGCGATGAGGGCGAGGGAGCCCAGGGCGACCAAGCCCAGCTTGCCCCACGGTCGACCGCTGCCGTCGGCTTCCGGCGCGGGCGCATTGCCGACGTGGGCGAGCCGCTCGCGTTGCAGCATGTAGACGATGAGCCCGAGCGTCATGCCCACGCCCGCAGCGCCAAAGCCCCAGTGCCAGCTCTGCGCGGGGTTCAGCCCCCAGCTGGTGAGCTGCGCGCGCCAGCCGTCGCTTTGCGCGAGGTAGCCGGTCACCAGTGGCGAGAGAAACGCGCCGATGTTGATCCCCATGTAGAAAATCGAGAAGCCGGCGTCGCGGCGTCCGTCCTCCGGCGAGTAGAGGCTGCCGACCATCGTGGAGATGTTGGGCTTCAACAAGCCGGTGCCGATCGCGATGAGCACCAAGCCGGCGTAAAAGGTCGGAATCGAACCCACGGCCATGGTGAAATGGCCCGTCGCGATGATGACGCCCCCGGCGACCATCGCGCGGCGGGCGCCGATGAAGTTGTCTGCGATGAACCCGCCCAGAATCGAGAGCAGGTAAACGCTCATCGTGTAGGTGCCGTAGATGGCGGCGGCCTGCTTCGTATCGAAGCCGAGCCCGCCCTCTGCCGCCGTCTTGACCATGAAGAGCATGAGGATCGCCCTCATGCCGTAGTAGGAAAATCGCTCCCACATCTCGGTGAAGAAGAGCGTCGTCAGCCCGCGCGGGTGGCCGCCGAGGCCGCCGGTATCGTGGGTGGTGTCGACCGTGGCGGCGGGAAGGGGAATCATATTTGGGGTGCGCGGAGCTTGCGGTGCGAAGGGGCGCGGGCAACGCGAAAGCTTTTTTTCCCCGCGACCGGTCATCGCACCGTGCAACTCCGCGCTTGCCAGCGCCCGTCATCACGCGCTCGTTGACCGTCTGGCATGAAGACCCCCGCGCCTACCGTCCGCTCGCTGGCCCGCGCCCTGGGCCTCTCACACACCACGGTTTCGGATGCGTTGCGCGGCAAAGGCCGCGTCGATCCTGCGACCGTGAAACGCGTGGAGGAGGCGGCGCGCGCCGCTGGCTACCGGCGCAATCCGCTCGCGGCGGCCGTGATGTCCGAACTGCGCCGCTCGCGCGGCGGCACGTTCCGCGGCGTGATTGCGGCGGTCGATCTGGTCGAGCCGCAGCGGCGCGATCCGCGGGGCGCGTTTCACGCGGCGCTCGTGCGCGGGGGGCGGGAGCGGGCGAGCGAGCTGGGCTTCAAGCTGGAGGAGTTTGTCGTGGGTGCGGCGGGGTTGAGTGTGCACCGTCTCGATACCATTCTGCAGGCGCGCGGCATCCACGGCGTGATGGTGCTGCCCTCGTGGGGCGCGCCCGACTGGACGGAACTCGACTGGTCGCGCTACGCCGCCGTCTATTGCGACTACGTGATCGATCGGCCGCCGCTACACTGTGTCTGCTGCAACCACTACCGCTCGATGATGGCCCTGCTCGCGCGCCTCGCGGAACGTGGCTACCGCCGGCCCGGCTTGGCGATGGAGCGGGGCCGTGATGAGCGGACGCAGCGGCGCTTCAGCGCCGCGTTTCGCGCCTATTTCGACGCCGCCCCCGCTGTCGTGCCGCCGCTCATTGTCGAGACGCAGACGCGCGCGGAGTTTCAGGCTTGGTTCAAGAAACACAAACCCGACGTCGTGATCGGCCACCACACCGACAAGATCGAGTGGATGGAGGCCTGCGGCGCGCGCGTGCCCCGGACCCACGGCTTTGTGAGCCTCAACGCCGTTTACAACACCCAGCCCTGCGCCGGCCTCGACCAGCAGCCGGGCGAACTTGGCGGCCGCGCGGTCGAGCTGGTGATTGCGCAGCTCCAGCGCAACGAACTCGGCGTGCCCGCCTGGCCGACCACGACGACGATCGCGGCTCGCTGGATTGAGGGCCCGACTGTGCGGCCTGCGGTAGAAAAGTGAAGCGCGGGGGAGCGCCCCGCTTTCGCGTTACTTCTTGGCCGGGGTGCGGCCGTGCTGGAGCACCTCGCGCAGTGTCGTGCGCCAGTTCACCCGCGCGGAGATGCCGTGGTCACGATCGCGGCCTTCCTCCAATTCCACCCGGTAGGCGAGCTCGACCTGCCACTTGCCGGGCAGATTCCATTTTTCGGTGCGCGCGAGCGGCACGTCCCAGATGGTGCCGGCCTGAAATTTGTGGCCGAGATGGTTGCCCGCGTCGTCATGAATGCGACGCAGGCGATACTCGGTGAACCAACCGACCTCACCCGGCTTGTAAAGCAGGCCGGGGGCGGCCTCGAGGATGTCGCGGCGTTCGACGCCGGCGGGTCCGGGATCACGGTGAGTGAGGTCGATGCTCCGGTCATAGGCGAGGTTGGTGTAGAGCGTGGTCGAGGGCCACCCCCGCAGGCGGCGCGCGGCCGTGAACGAGGGCTTCAAATGGGTGTAGTGATCGTTGATCTCCGCGGGCGGGGTGCCCAGCGGGATACGGGCCTCAAGGCCGAGCGTGGTCTCATCGAAAAACCCCAACGGGCAGTCGAGATCGCGCAGGGCGGCGAGTTTCACCTCGCCCGGTCCCCAACGGTGCTCGCGCCCGCGGTTGAAAGGGTTGGGCGTAAAGGGCGACAGACCGCCGCGCAGTTCCCAGCGGTTGGTGAGGCCGTAGCGCAGCTCGAAGGGAAAACGCACAAACTCGTAGTCCCGGAGATCGCTAAACTTGGGCCGGAAATGCAGCGTCACATTGTTCTCCTCAAGCACGCCCGGCAGCATGGTGTCCAGGAACTCGGTCATCCGCAGCATCTTCTCTCGCACCCGTTCGCCCGTGCCGGCGGACGATTGCTCGGCGGCGATGGCCGGGTGGACGAGCAGTGACACAAGGGCGAGAATTCGGGTGAAGGGCAGGCGGGGCAGCATGTGATATTTGACCGAGGAGAGCGGAGCGGGTGCCCTTCAATCTGGAATGCGGCCCTCTGCCGGCGAGCAAAACCTGGCTGAAAATCCGGGCGGGGGCGGCCGGCCCCCTCCGACGGAAGCCTTGACTACAACCACTGGCTTCTGGCTTATCCAAGGGTTTTCCGAACCGACACCATGACCCGCACCACCACGATCCGCCTGTTCCCCTCCTGCCATGTCCGCTGACAACAACGCGATTGAAGTGGAGGGCAAGGTGGTGGCGGTGCTGCCCGGCACGATGTTCAAGGTGCAGCTCTCCAACGGGCACGTGGTGCTCGCGCACATCTCAGGCAAGCTCCGGAAGAACTTCATCAAGATCGCCGCGGGCGACACGGTGAAGATGGAGATGAGCCCCTACGATCTCGAGAAGGCGCGGATCACATTCCGCATGAAGGAAACCAACTCGAACTACGTGCCGCCGCCGCGCCGCCGGCAGTATTGAGCGCGCCGCGCCTCCGCACTTGAAGATCGACGCCGCCACTGTGCGGCGTCTTTTGTTTTCCCCCATGCGGCACGCAACCAGCCAGGCGCCGGCGGCCTTTGCCGGGGACATCGAGGCGTTCCTCGGCTTCATCGCGCTGGAGCGCGGGCTTTCGGCGCACACCGTCGCCGCCTACCGGCGCGACCTCGATCAAGCGGCGGTGTTTCTCGCGCGGGTCGGTGTGGCGGGCTGGGCGGCGGTCTCGGGCGCGCAGGCGGCGGAGTGGGCGCACTCGCTCACGGTCGCGCACTACACGCCGGCGAGCCTGGCGCGCAAGCTCTCCGCCCTCCGCATGCTCGCGCGCTTTCTGGTGCGCGAGCGGGTGCGCGACGACGATTTCACCGCGCTCCTCGGCACGCCGCGGCGGGCGCGCCGTATTCCGCACACGCTCACTGTGGAGGAAGTCGCCCGGCTGATCGCCATGCCCGCGGGCGGCGATCCGCGCGCGTTGCGCGACCGCGCGTTGCTGGAGCTTTTCTACTCAAGCGGCTTGCGGGTCTCGGAACTCGCGGCGCTCACCCTCAGCCAGATCGATCTGGAGCGCGGGTTTCTCCGCGTGTTCGGCAAGGGCGCCAAGGAGCGTGTCGTGCCCGTCGGCGGGAAGGCCTGCGAGGCGCTCGCGACCTACCTCACCGCCGGCCGGCCGGCGCTCGTGAGGCCGCACACGGGCGGGGTCTTTTTCCTCAACCACCGCGGCCGCGGCCTTTCGCGTGTCGCCCTCTGGATGATCGTGAAGGCGCACGCGCGGCGCGCGGGCCTCGCCAAGAACGTGAAGCCGCATGCGCTGCGCCATTCCTTCGCGACGCATCTGCTGGCGGGCGGCGCCGACCTGCGGGCCATCCAGGAAATGCTCGGGCACGCCAGCATCTCGACCACGCAGATCTACACGGCGGTCGAGCCGCAGCGCCTCGTCGAGCAGCACGCGAAATTCCACCCGAGGAATCGGAAGTAGCGGCCGGCGAGGTGGCGCGCGTTGACCGCAACGCGCTTTCAGGAGCCACGCCG
>JAUYAK010000055.1 GCA_030693515.1 Opitutaceae bacterium | reverse complement strand
GGGGGTTGGGGGGGGGGGTAAGGGTGGATTTCACACATGCGGGTGTTGATTTTCCACATGGGGGATGGAGGGCGGAATTTTTTAACCGCGGATTACGCGGATGGCGCGGATAAAACCTAGGCGGGGGGCGGGGATTTGGGTTCGGCCGTGTCATTTGAGAAAAATTGGTTTTGGTGGGGACCGATGAATCCGGGGTGGGAAGAAACTACGATCGATGGGGCGCGGACGCGGCGGTGGTCGCTGGATGTGAAGCAGTGCCCGGAGTTGGCGGTGCATCGGATCGCGTGGTTGGGGATCGATGAGGTGGCGGCGCCGTATCGGCGGGTGCGGCTCGCGCCATCGGGGAGTTTTGTGCTCGCGACGCTCGAGGGGGAGGGACGCGTGTGGCTCGAGGGACGTTGGCAACGCGTGGGGGCGGGGTCGCTGTGTCTCGCACCGCCGCGGATCTTGAATGCGTTTCACGCGGTGCCGGGGCGGCCGTGGGTGTTTGCGTGGGTCCGCTACGAGGAGCCGGCGGGGATTCGGCCGCTGGTAGGCGCGAACTCGCCGCTGCGGCTGACGCAGGGGGCGGAGGAACTCGGGCGTGTGCTGGCCGGGCTGCGCGCGGAGTGGGAGGGCGGGCGCGATGTGGGGCTCGCGCATCATTGGGTGAGTCTGGCGCACGGGTTGGTGGGGCGGTTTGCGCGGCCGTGGCGCGGGGACTCGCGCATTTCAAAATTGTGGTCGGCGGTGGCGGCGGATCTCGCGGCGGACTGGAAGCTCACGACGCTGGCGGGGCAGTGCCGGTTGAGTCCGGAGCATTTGCGGCGGGTATGTCGGCGCGAACTCGGGCGCACGCCGATGGAGCAGGTGACTTATATGCGCGTGCAGTGCGCGCAGGAGTTGCTGACGGAAACGGAGGACAAAATTGAAACGATCGCGCGGCAGGTGGGCTATCATAGCGCGGTGGTGTTTTCGCGGGCGTTTGTGCGCTGCGTGGGACTGACGCCGTCGCAGTATCGGGAGCGGCGGGTGGGGGTGTGAAGGGGCGTGAGCAGGGCGGCGAGGAGAACGAAGAGGAGGCTGCGGGGAGTCACGAGGGGTAGGGTGAGGGTGGGTAGGGCAAATTTTTCGGGTGGACGGGTAGGGGTGGAGTCGCCGGGCTGGTTGGGCGGCGAATTTGTCGACACCAGCGCTGTGGGATGCAGCCTGCCGGGCAGCACGTCATGCCCTTCAATAGCACCAACAAAGGACCAACGTCGGATGGGACGTTGTATCGCTGTCCGTGCTGCGACTATCGCACGCTCAGAGAACGCGGTGGCTTTGAGATGTGCCCGGTCTGCTGGTGGGAAGACGACGGACAGGACGATCAGGACGCTGAGCTTGTGCGCGGCGGGCCGAATGGTGACAGGAGTCTAGCTCAGGCGCGTCTGCACTTTCGAGAGTGTGGAGCTTCAGATCCGCGATTCACTTCGAGCGTGCGGCCGCCCAGACCAGAGGAGAAATGACCACGAAACACCGCATTTTCACGACGCCGGTCGCCAATGTTTATCCTTACTACATTGCCAAGGCGGAGAAGAAGGGGCGGACCAAGGCGGAGGTGGATGCCGTCATCTGCTGGCTGACGGGCTATACGCCGCGGCAGTTGGCGGCGGTGCTCAAGAAGGAGACGGACTTCGAGACGTTTTTTCGGGAGGCGCCGAAACTGAATCCGGCGCGGAAATTGATCACGGGCGTGATCTGCGGGGTGCGCATCGAGGAGATCGCGGAGCCGACGATGCGGGAGATTCGTTATCTGGATAAGTTGGTCGATTAGTTGGCGAAAGGGAGGGCGATGGAGAAGATTTTGCGGGGGTGAGGTGGGGTGAGATGGTAAGCGGGAAAGAGTGAGGGCGAGGCGGGACTGGAAAAGTCGGCGGGCGCGAAATCCGCGACGGCACGGCGACGAGCGCCGGCCCTACAAAGTCAGCGGAGAGGGGGGCGGGCTTCGGGGTGGCGGGCGAGGATGGCGCGGAGTTGGGCGACGACGGCGGGTTGCTCGGCGGCGAGGTTGCGCGATTCGATGGCGTCGGTGGCGTAGTCGTAGAGTTCGATCTTCGCGGTGTCGGCGGGGGCGCCGGGTTTTTTCCATTCGACGAGGCGGTAGCGCTCGGTGCGGATCGCGCGGCCGAGATCGCCGCGAGGGAAGCAGTGGTAGGCGTGGTCGCGCACGCGGGCGGCGGGATTCTTCAGGACGGGCACGAGGCTGGTGCCGTCGACGGGCAGCGGGCCGGTGGGCTTGGGCAGGCCGGCGAGTTCGGCGAGCGTAGGATAGAGGTCGACGGTCTCGGCGAGTTGGCCGGTGGAGGTGCCGGGGCGCGTGACGCCGGGTGCGATGACGACGAGGGGGATGCGGTTGGCTTGCTCGAAATTGGTGTGCTTGGTCCAGATGCCGAGATCGCCGAGGTGCCAGCCGTGGTCGCCCCAGAGGACGACGATGGTGTGGTCGGCGAGTTTCAATTCGTCGAGGGCGGCCATGACGCGGCCGATCTGGACGTCGACGTAGCTCGTGCTCGCGTAGTAGCCGTGGATGAGCTGGCGCTTGAGGTCGTCGGGGTAGGGATGCACGGGCGGTTTGGGCACGGGGAAAAACGCGTCGATTTCGCCGCCGCGTTTCATGGCGATCGGCACGACGTCGTCGGGGGCGGTCTCGCGCGCGGGCATGGGGAGTTTGGCGGGATCGTAGAGGTCCCAGTATTTTTTCGGCGCGGAGAAGGGCAGGTGCGGGCGCACGAAACCCACGGCGAGGAAGAAGGGGTCGGCGGGTTTTTCTTTCGCGGCGCGCAGGCGCGAGATGGCGTGGGTGGCGACGCGGGCATCGGCGTAGGCGTCGTCGGGCACGTCGGGTGATTCCCACGCGGCGCCGCGGGGGAGCGGGGCGGAGCCGGGCGTGCGGCGGAGGTTGGTGAAGAGGGCCTGCTCATTGGTGGGCGAGCCTTCGCGTGTGCTGGCGGGATCGACATACTCGATGACGAGGTCTTTGTGCGCGGGCAGGCTCCACGAGGCGGGGTCGTCGTAGGTGCCGTGGCCGACGTGAAAGACTTTGCCCATCGACTCGGTGCGGTAACCGTGGCGCATGAAAAACTGCGGGAGCGTGACGGCCTCCGGGTAGGTGTCGCGGAAGTTGCGGCCAAACTGGTAGAGCCCGGTCGTCGTCGAGCGCGCGCCTAGGAGAAGCGTGAAGCGCGACGACGCGCACACGGCTTGGTTGCAATACGCCGCGTCGAACCGCAGCCCGCGCGCCGTGAGCCGGTCCAGGTTGGGCGTGATCGCGGTGCGGTCGCCGTAGGCGCCGAGCGTGGGCTTCAGGTCGTCCACGAGCAGGAGGAGGATGTTGGGGCGCGGCGCGGCGGCGGGAAGCAGCGGCGCGGCGCCGAGGGCGGCGAGCGCGAGGAAGAGAGGACGCTTCATGGCGCGATGGTCTTGGGTAGGACGCGATGCGTGCGGGCCCACTGCTCCCACGCGGTCGTGAGCTCGCGGAGTTTTTCGGGCCGGGTCTTCGCGAGATCGTTGAGCTCGGAGGGATCGGCGGAGAGGTCGTAGAGTTCCCAGGGCGAGTTGGCCTCGGAGGGTTGCACGGCTTTCCAACCGCCGTGGCGCACGGCCTTGTTGTTGTATTGCTCCCAGTAGAGCCAGCGGTCCGCGGGCAGGTCGCCGCCGCGGAGCACGGGCACGAGGCTGCGGCCGACGAGCGGCTGAATTTTCTGGCCGGCAAACTCGGCCGGATACGCCGCGCCGCTCAGCTCCAGCGCGGTGGGCATGAAGTCCGTGAGATAGCCGGGCACGGCGGTGGTCGCGCCGGGTTTGGTCTTTAGGCCGGCGGGCCAGTGGGCGATGAGCGGCGTGGCGATGCCGCCTTGGTGCAGGCGGGACTTGTAGCGGCGGAAGGGGGTGTTGGAGGCGTTGGCCCAGCCGGTGCCGTAGGAAGATCCGTTGGTGCCGGCATTGCGCCCGCCCGAGCCGGCGGCCGCGGGCTGGTTGATCGCCTCGAAGGCGCCGCCGCCGAGATCGCTGTAGGGCTCGGCGCAGCCGCCGTTGTCGGAGAGGAAAAAGATGAGGGTGTTGTCGAGCTGGCCGCGCGCGCGGAGGTGCGCGACGAGGCGGCCGATGTTATGGTCCATGCGGTGGACCTGCGCGGCATACACGGCCATGCGGTAGTCGAGCTGGGTCTGCTGCTCCGCGGTCAGCGTGTCCCACGCGCGCGCGCCATCGTCGCGCGGCGAGAGCTGGCTGTGGGCGGGGATGACGCCGAGCTCGCGCTGACGCGCAAAGCGCTGCGCGCGGAGCTGGTCCCAGCCGCCGCGGTAGCGGCCGACGAATTTCTTGATGTCCTCGTCGCGCGCGTGGAGCGGCCAGTGCGGCGCAGTGTAGGCGAGGTAGAGGAAAAACGGATTCGCGTCGCGCTGGGCGGCGAGAAATTCCAGCGCGTGATCCGTGAAGGCATCTGTGATGTAGAACGCCGGATCGGTCGGCACGGGGAGCGGGGTGTTGTCGAGGGTGAGGCCGCGCGGCTCCTTGGGAGCGTGGAATGAACTGGCGCCGGAGATGAGGCCGTAGAAACGCTCGAAGCCGCGCGCGAGCGGCCACTTCTCCTGCCCGTGGTAGCCGAGGTGCCACTTGCCGGCCAGGTAGGCATGGTAACCGGCCGGGCGTAGCGCCTCGGCCATCGTCACGGCGTCGCGGCCGAGCACTTCGCGGTAGCCCGCGGCGGCGTTCGGCAGAGCCTGCTTGCCGGGATCTTCGGCGAGCGTGCCCATGCCGGCCTGGTGCGGGTGGAGGCCGGTGAGCAGCGCGGCGCGCGTGGGCGAGCAGCGCGCGGTGTTGTAAAATTGCGTGAAGCGCAGCCCGCCGTGCGCGAGCGCATCGAGGTGCGGCGTGGGAATCTCGCCGCCGTAGCAGCCGATGTCGGAGAAGCCCATGTCGTCGGCGAGGATGATGACGATGTTGGGCCGCGCAGCGGGTGCCGCCGTGGCGGCGAGGCCGGGCAGCAGCAGCGCGAGGAGGAGAGCGGGCGTGGAGCGCATAGGAGAGGGGATGAAACGGGCGAGGGGCCGGTGGCGTTTAGTCGTTGGCGGCTTTTTTCTTCTTCTTGGCTTTCTTCGCGACGGTATCGGCGGCGGCGACGGGTGTCGGCGCGCCGTGGCTGGCGAGGGCGAGTGTCTGCACGGGCAGGACATTCGCGCGGCGGGCCCACGCTTCCCAGAGATCGGCGAGCTCGGCGGCGAGCGCGGGCTGGGCGTAGGCGAGGTTGTGCTGCTCGGTGCGGTCGGTCTTCAGGTTGTAGAGTTCCCACGGGCCGCGGAATTCGAAGCGCACGAGCTTCCAGTCGCCGCGGCGCACGGCGGCGTTGCCCTCGTGCTCCCAGAACAGCGGTGCGGTGCGCGCGAGCGGCTCGCCGGCAAACGCCGGGCGCAGGCTCACGCCTTCCGGCGGCGGGATGGGCCGGCCGTTGAACTCCGCGGGATAGCGCGCGCCGGTGAGATCGACGCAGGTCGCCATGAGATCGATGAGATGGCCGGGCTGGGTCTCCAGCGCGCCGCGGCGCGCCGCGGGAATCCCCGCCGGCCAGTGCGCGATGAGTGGCGTGGCGATGCCGCCCTCGTGGTTGAAATGCTTGTAGCGGCGGAAGGGCGTGTTCTCGAGCGCGGCCCAGCACTCGCCGACAAACACGCTCGAAGCCGCGTCGCCGGGCTGGATGCCGGTCAGGCGGCCGGGCACGCCGGACTCGGCGTTGCCGCCGTTGTCGCTGAGGAAGAGGATGAGCGTGCGCTCGAGTTCGCCGCGCTCGCGCAGGCCCGCGACGAGCCGGCCGACCGACTGGTCGAGGCGGCTCATCGTTGCGGCGAAGATCGCCATGATGTGATCGTAGCGCTCCTGCTCCGTGGTGCTCAGGCTGGACCACGCCGGGATGTGCGCGGGCCGCGGGGCGAGCGGCCACGAACGGTCGACGAGGCCCATCGCGATCTGGCGCGCATAGCGCTCCTCGCGGAGCTGGTCCCAGCCCGCCATGAATTTGCCGCGGAACCGCGCGATGTCCGCGGCCGGCGCCTGGAGGGGGAAGTGCGGTGCGTTGTGCGCGAGGTAGAGGAGAAACGGTTTCTGCGCCGCGCGCGCTTCGTCGATGAATTTGAGTCCAAAGTCGGTCCAGAGGTCGGTCGAATACCAGTCCTTCGGCACGCCGCCTTCGCCGCCGCCGCCCACGTCGCGCCCGTTGAGGAAGAGTTTCGCGCGGTCGTTGCCCGGATAAAAGAAGCCGCCGGCGGCCGCGTTGAGCGAGCGGTCGAAGCCGCGGCCCCACGGCGTGGCGCCCAGCGCCTGGCCCACGTGCCACTTGCCCGTCATCGCCGTGAAGTAGCCGGCGGTGCGTGCGACCTCGGCGATGGTCACGCAGTGATCATTGAGGCGGCCGGCGTAGCCGGGGAGCACGGCGCCATCGGCCCCGCTGCGGGGCGAGGTCATGTGGCCGATGCCGGCCTGGTGGGAGTAGAGGCCGGTGAGCAGCGAGGCGCGCGTGGGGCAGCAGCGGCCGGTGTTGTAGAATTGCGTGAAGCGCACGCCGCCGCGCGCGAGCGCATCGAGGTGCGGGGTGGGAATCTCGCCGCCGTAGCAGCCGATGTCGGAAAAACCCATGTCATCGACGAGGATGATCACGATGTTGGGCCGCGCCGCGGGCGCCGCCGCAGCGGCGAGGCCGGGCAGCAGCAACGCGAGGAGGAGAGCGAGCGGGGAGCGCATGGGGGCAGGGTAGGGGTGGAGGGCCGGGGCCCGGGATGGGCCGCGCGTCAGGCCTACCGGGAGCACACGCCGAGGGGAAGCCCCATGCACGCACATTCGAGTGATGGAAATCCACGCGCGGTTCGTCCCCCGGCGCGGGCTCGCCATGATAAAGCAAACTGTCCCACTACCGCCTTCTCCGCATGTCGTCCGCCGTCCTCCCGCTTTCCGCCTACCCGTGCATCCGCACGGTGGATAGTTTCGCCGCGCTCCTCGCCACGCCGCTGGCCGATGGCGTCAACGCCCTTTGCTGGCCGCGCCCGCTGCCCGCGGGCTTTGCCGAGATCGTCGCGCAGCTCGGCGCCGGCGAGGGTCTCGTCGCGCTCGACGCGGCGCGCCTGCGCGCGCTGCCCGTGAGCGCCGCCGCGTCGCCCGCGATCGCGCTGCTCCTCGCCGATCTGGAGCGGCTCCGCGCGCTCGACCTCGATCCCGTGCTCAACCTCATCCACGGCTACCCGCGCGACGACTCGCCGGGGCCGGTCGTCACGGATGTGTTTTCCTTCCACGTCGACAGCGCGCCCGTGCCGGCCGACACGTGGCTCTGCACCTACCACGGCCCGCCGAGCGAGGGCCTGCCCCACGACGAAGCGCGCCGCCGCGTGGACGATCCCGCGATCCGCGCCGAGCTGCTCCGCGCCTACGGCGGGCCGGACGACGCCGCGTTTTGCGAGCACCTCCATGAAAACTGCTACGACCTCCACTACGCGCCGCAGCCCGGCGCGCGGCCGTGGTCGTTTGGCGTGGGCCACCTCTGGCGCATCGCCACGGAATACCCCGGCAGCCCCGTGCCCCCCTGCGTTCACCGCGCGCCCACGCCGCCACCGGGCGCGCCGCCGCGCCTTCTGCTGATCAGCTGAGGCCCCGCCGCGGCGCCGCCGTGAAACGCATTGCTTCGCTCCGCCGCCGTCGCTGACGTGCTGCGCGCCAGCGCCTTGCTCCACGACCGGCCGGTGCGCCGCAGCATTCTCCGCCTCTCTTCCCGTCATCGCCACCCATGTTCAAACAAGCCTTCAAAAATATCGACGACGTCCTCTGGAAAGACGCCGGCTGCACCAGCGAACTCGACTACACGGAGCAGACCTCCTGGCTCCTCTTCCTGAAATACCTCGACGCCCTCGAACGCGACAAGGCCACCGAGGCCGCCCTCGAAGGCAAGAGCTACACCCACATCCTCGATAAGCCTTATCGCTGGGAAGCGTGGGCCGCACCCAAGGGCAAGGATGGCAAGATCGACCACAACACCGCGCAGACGGGCGACGATCTCATCACCTTCGTCAAGCAGAAGCTCTTTCCGTATCTCCAAGGGTTCAAGGCCAAGGCCACCGGCCCGAACACCATCGAATACAAGATCGGCGAAATCTTCGGCGAGATTAAGAACCGCATCCAGAGCGGCTACAACCTCCGCGAGATCATCGACCACATCGACGGCCTCCGCTTCGGCTCCCAGACCGAGAAGCACGAGCTTTCCCACCTCTACGAAGCCAAGATCAAAAACATGGGCAACGCCGGGCGCAACGGCGGCGAATACTACAGCCCTCGTCCGCTCATTCGGGCCATCGTCATAGTCGTCGCTCCCCGGATCGGCGAGAGCATCTACGACGGGGCCGTCGGCTCGGCCGGGTTCCATTGCGAGGCGTTCGATTACCTGAAGGCGACCAACCCCGGGCGCACCACCGCGCAGGACCGTTTCCTCCAAGAGCGCACCTTCTACGGGAAGGAAAAGAAGTCCCTGGCCTTCGTCATCGCGATCATGAACATGATTTTGCACGGGATCGAGGCCCCCAATATCCTTCACACCAATACCCTCACCGAGAACCTCGCCGACATTCAGGAAAAAGACCGCAAGGACATCGTGATGGCCAATCCGCCCTTCGGCGGCAAAGAGCGCAAGGAAGTGCAGCAAAACTTCCCCATCCGCACCGGCGAGACCGCGTTCCTCTTCCTCCAGCACTTCATCAAAATCCTCAAGGCCGGAGGCCGCGCCGGCATCGTCATCAAGAACACCTTCCTCTCCAACACCGACAACGCCTCCGTCAGCCTGCGCCAGAAACTCCTCGAAGAATGCAACCTCCACACCGTGCTCGACTGCCCCGGCGGCACGTTCATCGGCGCGGGCGTGAAGACCGTCGTGCTCTTCTTCGAGAAAGGCACAAAGACGCGCAAGGTGTGGTTCTACCAGCTCGACCCCGGCCGCAACATGGGCAAGACCAACCCGCTCAACGACGCCGACCTCGCCGAGTTCATCGCGCTGCAAAAGACCAAAGCCGACTCGCCGAAAAGCTGGAGCGTGGACGTGGCGGCCATTGATCCGAAGACCTTTGATTTGTCCGTGAAGAACCCCAACGGCGGCGAGGAAATCGCGCACCGCAGCCCGCAGGCAATCATGGACGAAATCGCCGCGCTGGACGCCGAGAGCGCGGAAGTGCTGGGGAATATCAGAGCGCGTCTATGAGAAACGCCGATCGGAGCGCAAGCCGCACGCCCGCCACCACGCGACACGTCCGCGTTCGGCGCGCCACGCCACGACACGTTCACGTTCGGAGCGCCAACGGCGCGGCTCACCGCCAGCCTGGGGCAACGCCCCAGGAATATGTCCCACCCGATCGGAGAGGGCTGAAAGCCCGGCCCAACGATTGCCGCCGCACGGTTGGGCCGGGCTTTCAGCCCTCACAATTTTCCGAATTAGGAACCCAGGGCGTTGCCCTGGGCTGGCGTGGGGCCGGGGCTTTGCCCCTTCGGAGGGCGCGGCTATGAAGAAGGGGTGGCAGACAAAGACGCTCGGTGACGTGTGCCACGTCTATCAGCCGGAAACCATCAGCCAAAAGCAGATGATTGCTGGCGAGTTTCGGGTATATGGTGCAAACGGACAAATTGGCTGGCACAACCAATTCAATCACGAAGAGCCCGAATTAATTCTCGGGTGTAGAGGCTCGTGCGGAACGGTGCATGTCACCGAACCTCGTTCCTGGATTAACGGCAACGCGATGGTCGTTCATCCCACGAATGGTGCGATGGATATTTCGTTCCTCGCCTATGCGCTGAAAGGCGGCATCGAGTTGACCGACGCAATCACGGGGGCTGCACAGCCGCAAATCACGCGGACCTCGTTGATGCCTTTGGCCATCTCGTTTCCTGAGTCGCTGGCCGAACAGCAGCGGATCGTCGGCCTGCTGGACGAAGCGTTTGAGGGCCTCGCCACCGCCAAAGCCAACGCCGAAAAGAACCTCCAAAACGCCCGCGCCCTCTTCGAAAGCCACCTCCAATCCGTCTTCACCCAGCGCGGCCCGGGGTGGGTGGAGAAGCGGCTCGCCGACGTTGCCGATTTCAAGAACGGTTTGAACTTCACGCGGCAGAGCAACGGCCAGACGCTTCGCATGGTTGGCGTTGGTGACTTTCAAGAACACTCCGTCGTTCCAATCGAGACGCTCCAGTCCGTCACCATTGATGGCAAACTCTCCGACGATTACTTGATCCGCCGTGACGACATTCTGACGGTGCGATCCAACGGCAGCAAAGATTTGGTCGGTCGCTGTATGCTCGTTCCCGACGTGGATGGGATGACTTCCTTTTCAGGCTTCATCATTCGCATTCGCTTCGACACCCGCACGCTAAGCCCGCGCTTCCTGCTTCACTTTATGAAGTCGAGTGCCACGCGTGAACGGCTCACTCGTGATGGCGGTGGCGCAAACATCAGCAACATCAACCAAGCCAAACTCTCGGAACTGCCCGTGTCGTTGCCGTCCTTCAAACAACAGGAGGAAATTGCGAACCGCCTCGACGACCTCCGCGAAGAAACCCAACGCCTCGCCAGCCTCTACGAGCGGAAGCACGCCGCGCTGGAGGCGTTGAAGAAGTCGCTGCTGCACCAAGCCTTCACTGGCCAGCTATAATCCCCGCTCGTGTCTGCCCTGAATTCAGAAAAGGCCCGCATCTTCCGCATCGTGCATGTGGACTGCGTGCCGTGGATTCTGCGTCATGGCCTGCACAGCAAGAGTTCGTCCCAGCAAGACCCGCATTACGTCAACATCGGCAGCCAGACGCTCATCGACAAACGCGCAGGCCATACGGTGCCGATCCCACCCGGTGGCACGCTGAGCGACTACGTGCCGTTCTACTTCACGCCGTGGTCGATGATGATGCTCAACATTCATACGGGCTACGGCGGGATCACCCGACGGCCGAACAAGGACATCGTGATTTTCGTTTCCTCGATCCACCGGTTGCACGAACTCAAACTGCCGTTCGTTTTCACCAACCAGCACGCCTATGCGGCCGGCACCGACTATTTCAGCGATTTGGCCGATCTGTCGCGCGTCGACTGGCCGCTGCTGCAAAGCCGCAACTTCAAGACCGACGACGCCGATCCCGGCAAGCAGCTGCGTTATCAGGCGGAAGCGCTGGTGCATCGCCGGGTCCCGCGCCGGGCGTTGCTGGGGATCGGCTGCCACGATGACTCCGTCCGACAAAAGCTGGAATCGCTGATTGCCGAGGCCGGACTGACACTTACGGTGAAGACGACTCCCAGCTGGTATTTCCCATGATGCGTTTCACCCAAGGCAATTTGCTCGATGCTCGTGTCGACGCGGTGGTCAACACCGTGAACACGGTCGGAGTCATGGGCAAAGGCATCGCGCTGATGTTCAAGGAGCGGTTCCCCGAAAATTTTTCCGCCTACGAGGCGGCGTGCAAAGCGGGTGAGGTGCAGGTGGGTCGTATGTTTGTGCAGGCCGGCGTGGAGCTGGAGGGCCCGAGGTGGATTATCAATTTCCCGACGAAGAAGCACTGGCGCCAGCCCACGCAGCTTCAGTGGATCGACGCCGGTCTGGCCGATCTGAAGCAGGTGATTCAGGCGAAGAGCATTCGCTCGATCGCGCTGCCACCACTCGGGTGCGGCAATGGTGGTCTCGAATGGAGCGAGGTCCGGCCGCGGATCGAGTCGGCCCTCGGCGGGTTGAGCGAGGTCGAAGTGGTGGTCTATGAGCCGACCGCCAAATACCAAAACGTCGCGAAGAAAAACGGCGTCGAGACCCTGACGCCCGCCCGAGCGTTGATCGCAGAGCTGGTGCGGCGTTACTGGGTGCTGGGCATCGAATGCACCCTTATCGAAACCCAGAAACTGGCGTGGTGTCTCGAGCGCACGATCAAGCGGATGGGCCTACCCGATCCACTCGACTTGCGGTTCGAGGCGAATCGTTACGGCCCTTATGCGCAGCGGCTCACGCATCTGCTCGACGGTTTGGATGGCAGCTATCTCCACTGCGACAAGCGGCTGGCCGACGCCGAGCCGTTCGACACGATCTGGTTTGAGGAAGCAAAGGCGGAGAAGGTGGACTTTTATTTGAGAAGTGCGGAGGCGCGCGACTACCTACCCGCGCTCGAAGCGACGGACGAATTGATCGATGGGTTCCAGTCACCGCTCGGCATGGAGGTGCTGGCCACGGTCGACTGGCTCGTGATCCGAGAAGGAGCCAGCGCGACGCTCGAAGGCATTCGCACCGGGCTGAATCGCTGGCCGGCAGGGAAGTCTGCGGTGGAGCGCAAGCAACGGCTCTTCACCGACCGCTTGATTAGTTTGGCGTTGGAACGGCTGCAGGCGGCTTCAGTCGCGGCATGAACGAAGCCGAGACCAGAGCTGAGCACATAGATCCCGCCTTGAAGGCGGCGGGCTGGGGCGTCGTCGAGGGCAGCCGCATCCGTCGCGAGTATCCGATCACACTCGGGCGCATCGAAGGCCACGGCAAACGCGGCAAGCCGCTCACGGCGGACTACGTGCTGGAGTATCGCAATACCAAGCTGGCCGTGAATGAGGCCAAGGCATGGGACGAAGCCCTGACCGCAGGCGTGGCGCAGGCGAAGAACTACGCGGGTAAACTCGCCATCCGCTACACCTACTCAAGCAACGGCTAGGGCATCTACGCGATCGACATGGAGACGGGCAAGGAGGGGCCCATCGCCGCCTATCCCACGCCGGATGAACTCTGGGCGCTGACGTTCGCCGAGGCGAACGCGTGGCGCGACCGCTTCGCGGCGGTGGCGTTTGAAGACAAGGGCGGTTCGCATCCCAGCCGCTATTATCAGGACATCGCCGTGGAGCGCGTGATGCAGGCCATCGCGGAAGAACGGCCGCGCATTTTGCTCACGCTCGCCACGGGCACGGGGAAGACATTCATCGCGTTTCAAATCGCGTGGAAACTGTTTCACGCCCGCTGGAATTTGAGCGGTGAGCCGACGCGCCGGCCGCGCATCCTCTTCCTCGCCGACCGCAACATCCTCGCCAATCAGGCTTACAACGCCTTCTCCGCCTTCCCCGAGGATGCGCTGGTGCGGATCGAGCCGGCCGACATCCGCAAGAAAGGCAAAGTGCCGAAGAACGGCAGCCTGTTCTTCACGATTTTCCAGACGTTCATGAGCGGACCGCCGAAGGACGGCCAGCCCTCACCCTATTTTGGCGAGTATCCGCCGGACTTCTTCGACTTCATCGTCATCGACGAGTGCCATCGCGGCGGCGCGCACGACGAAAGCAACTGGCGCGGCATCCTCGACTACTTCGCGCCCGCCGTGCAGCTCGGCCTCACCGCGACCCCCAAGCGCAAGGACAACGTGGACACCTACGCCTACTTCGGCGAGCCGGTCTATATCTACTCGCTCAAGGACGGCATCAACGACGGCTTCCTCACGCCCTTTCGCGTGAAGCAGATCCAGACCACGCTCGACGAGTATGTCTACACGCCCGACGACCAGATCGTGGAGGGCGAAGTCGAAACCGGGAAGCGCTACACGGAGGCGGATTTCAACCGCATCATCGAAATCAAGGAGCGGGAGAAGAAGCGCGTGGAAATCTTCCTCTCCCAGATCAACCAGAGCGAGAAGACGCTGGTTTTCTGCGCGACGCAGCTGCACGCGCTGGCCGTGCGCGACCTGATCAACCAGCTCAAGACGAGCAAAGACCCGAACTATTGCCAGCGCGTCACGGCCAACGATGGCGCGCTCGGCGAGGAGCACTTGCGGAACTTCCAGGACAACGAAAAGACCATCCCGACGATCCTGACCACGTCGCAGAAACTCTCCACCGGCGTGGATGCCCGGAATATCCGCAACATCGTCCTGCTGCGCCCGGTGAACTCGATGATCGAGTTCAAGCAGATCATCGGCCGCGGCACCCGGCTCTTCGACGGGAAGGACTACTTCACGATCTACGACTTCGTGAAGGCGCACCATCACTTCAACGACCCTGATTGGGATGGCGAACCCATCGAGGAAGCGCCGTGCCCCACCTGCGGCCAGCGCCCCTGTGTCTGCGCCGTGCCACCGCCGCAGTCCTGTCCGGTGTGCGGCCAGAACCCCTGCGAATGCCCCGAGGAGCCGTGCCCGAAGTGTGGCCAGCGTCCGTGCGTGTGCCGCCAGCGCCGGAAAGTGAAAGTGAAGCTGGCTGATGGGAAGGCCCGCACCATCCAGCACATGATGATGACGACGTTCTGGCATCCCGACGGCACGCCGATGTCCGCGCAGCAGTTCATGGAACTGCTCTTCGGCAAGTTGCCTGATTTTTTCCAGAGCGAGGAGGAATTGCGCAAGCTCTGGAGCGTCCCAGGCACGCGCACGCAACTCCTGCATGGCCTGGCAGAAAAAGGCTTCGGGCCCGGGCAGCTCGCCGAGATGCAACGGTGCATCGAAGCCGAGCAGAGCGACCTCTTCGACGTGCTGGCCTATGTCGGCTACAGCACGCCCACCGTCACCCGGCACGATCGCGCCGACCAGGCGCGGGTGCATATCAATTCCATGTTTGGCGCGAAACAGCGCGCGTTTTTGGATTTCGTGCTCTCGCACTACGTGAGCGTGGGCGTGGAGGAACTCGACCCGGGCAAGCTCACGCCCTTGCTCCGGCTGAAATATCACAACTCCATCGCCGATGCGGTGAACGATCTGGGTCAGCCGGAAGAAATCGGCCAAACGTTCGCGGGGTTTCAGAAATACCTCTACACGGACTGAGCGGCAGGCCGCGACGGTGCCGCGGGCCAGGGTCGTCGCGCCCTAGTTCTTCTTCGGCGCGGGGATGTCGGCAGGCGAGGTTGGGCCGTGGCGGGGTGCGGCGGACAGGGGTAGCCGGCCGAGACGGCCGATCATTGCTTGGCTTTCTTCTTCGCCGCCTTGCTGGCGCGAGGCTGGGTATCGGAGGGGCCCTGGCGTTCGAGGGCTTTTAGCTCGGTCGCCATGCCCTGGTCGCCCTGCTGGGTCATCCAGGCATCGAGCGCGGCGGAGAGGCGGGCCTTGGTCGCGGCGAGCGCGGGATCGGCGGCGAGGTTTTTGGTTTCCAGATCGTCGGTCTGGAGATCGTAGAGCTCCTCGGCGGGGCGGCGGTAGAGCCAGTCGATGCGGACGGCGAGGGCGGGATTATGCGTCGCGTCTGCCTTCCACGAGGCGAGCAGATCGGTGCGGTGAATGCCGCCGATGTCGTAGGAGTTTTGCGGGGCGAGATTACGGATGTATTTGTAGCGGGTGTCGCGGGCGGCGCGCATGGGGTAGGGCTGCTGGTAGCCGTTGATCCCGACGGTGGTGTGCTGGGAGAAAATAACCGCGTGATGGCGATCGATCCGGCCGGTGAGCACGTCGAGGAAGCTCTGGCCGTCGAAGCCGCGGTAGCCGGTGACATCCGGGCAGCCGGTGTCGATCTTCGTGGGGTCGACGCCGGCGGCGGCGAGAAACGTGGCGGGGACATCGGTGTATTGGAGCAGGGCATGCGCGCTGGAGCCGGGCGCGACGCGGCCGGGCCAGCGGACGATGGTGGCGGTGCGGATGCCGTTGTCGTAGAGGTTCCACTTGCCCGCATAGGGCATGCTGCCGCCCTGCTCGCTGACGAACATCACAAGGGTGTTGGCGTCGAGCTTCGTCTGGGCGAGGAGCTGGAGCAGTTGGCCGACCTGCCAGTCGAGCTTGTTGACCTCGCCGTAGTAGTCCGCGAGTTGGCGGCGTGTGGTGGCGTTGTCGTGCAGGTAAGGCGGAATCTTGAGCTTGGCGGGATCGTGGAGGCCCGGTGGACCGCGGTCCCACGGGCTGTGCGGATCGTTGGAAGCAAAGACGAGGAACCACGGCTGCGCGGGGTCGCGGGTGAGGAAGGCCTTGGTCGCGGCGAAATCGTCGGCGTTTTTTCCACCGAGGTGCTCGTAGGGGAACGAGGCCTTGGGCGAGACGTGCTCCTTGCCCTGGAGGGCGGTGCGATAGCCGAGGGCGTTGAGATGGGTGAAGAGGCTCTTCGTGCCATCGTGGGCGCGCGTGTGGTTGGGGTAGGCGCCGGCGCGGATGCAGTGGAGGCCGGTGTAGAGCGCGTGGCGCGTGGGCGAGCAGGTGGTGGCGGGATCGAACATCCCGTGGAGCTGCATGCCCTCGGTGCGCAGGCGATCGAGGTGGGGCGTGCGCACATCGGGGTTGCCGGTGAAGCCCAGGTCGCGCCAGCAGAGATCGTCGGCGACGATGAGGAGGAAATTGGGGCGGGCGGCGACGGACGTGGTGAGGGCGAGGGCCGCGGCCAGGGTGGCGAGTAGGCGGAGCAGGAGGTGCATAGCGGGTGGGGATGGGATACGCGGCGGAGGGCGGGGACGGAAGACGGCGCTGCACACATTCGGCTGATGAATTCCCACATGGCGAGCACGTCTCGCTGAGGCGCGTCGTGACGATCAGAGGCCGCAGCGCGAAAAGCCCGCGGAAACTGACTCGTCTTTGCGGAGGATAGGCGCTGGATATGTTCCCGCGCCCGGGCTGAGATTTCCCCGGCCTGGTGCGCAGTTGCACCATGAGCGATGAAAATGAACCGCGGTCCCGCGTGTCGCCGGTTGGCGAGAGAATATCGCGCCCCGGCCGGGGCGGGCGTTGGTCATGGCGCGGCGCCTGGCTGCTGGCGGCCGTGGCCTGCGCGATGCCGCTGGCGGCGCACGCGGCCAACGCGAAGGCTGGCGCCGCATCCGCCACCGACGTAATCACGAGCCTGAAGCAGAAGGCGCTGCAGGAAGCCGTGAGCACGCTGCTTGATCACCAGCTCCCGCTGAAGCTCGACGCCAGCTCGCTCTATCCCGCCGTGAACACGCTGCCGGGCGCCGGGCCGTTTAATCCGATGCGGTTCAAGGTCACGGCGGACAATTGGGACCAGCCGTTGCCGCCCGGCGACTACGTGGTGCGGGCGGTCGCGTTTTGCTCGGAGTATTCCGTGCACCGTGGCGGCGCGGGCGCGGCGTATCAGGTGGGCCCGGTGCAGGGCAAGGCGGCGGATGCCATTTCCACCTTGCTGTGGCGCGGGACCGTCGTGAAACGCCGAACGCCGCACGATCTGCAGAAGGTGTCGTGGGCGATTCAAGCCGGCCTGAGTTACGCCAAGATGGGGGCCAGCTATCGGGCGATCATTGACGAGGTGATCCCGGAATTCCGCGGCCGGCTCGGCGCCGACTTTGTGGAGAACCTGCAGGATCTTTATGCGGCGCGCGCGAAGGATCTCGGGCTGCCGACGCTCCACACCGTGCTCGCCCAGATGGGCAAGGCCGGCGAGCTGGTGCTGGCCGCCAACCGCCAGCGCGAGGCGCTGCTCCGGAAAAACACCACCGAGGAGCGGCGCGATCAGATCCTCTTTGCCGGCCAGGAACATCGCATCGCCCCGATGCGGGCCGCCCAAGGGCCCTGGTCGGTGATTATTCCCGGCGTGGCCTACGTCCGCTACCGGGTGGTCGGCGGCAACATGAAGGCGAACAACGAAATTCAAATCCGTATTTTGCCCCAGACGCCAACCAAGGTCGGGGCAGTCGTGCCGATGCCGCGCGGCGTCTTCGGCGCGCTGGCGCCGGAAAGCAGCCGCCGCGTGGCCGCGGCCGCCGCGCCTAAACCACGGGGGCCGACGCTCTACGAACTCACCAAGGAGGGCATCGGCTATGCCGTTTCCCGCGCCTCGCAGATCCTTTATTTTGCGCCCGCTCCGGCACCCGGCGGGCCGAACAAGAACGCCGACGCCATCGGTCGCATCACGAATCTGCAAGGCACGGTGAACCTGACGCGGAACGGTGAGACCCGCCCGCTCACCAAGGACGACATGATTCAGGCGGACGACACGATTTCGACGGGCGGTGACGGCAAGACCCAGGTGGAATTCAGCGATCAGAGCACACTCGGACTCGGACCCAACACCACCTTGCCGATCGACGCGCATGTTTATGATCCGACCAATCCGGACGCGAACGGGTCCAGCTACAGCTGGATGGAGGGCCAGTTTCGCTACGTCAGCGGACTGATCGCCAAGAAGGAGAATTCCGATTTCACGACGGTCTACGGGAATCTTGGCATTCGCGGGACCGAGTTCATCGGGCGTTACCTGCCGAACGCTGAAGCGCTGGAGATTCATCTGATCTCCGGCTCGCTGCTGCTAAGTCCCAAGGAAATCTCCACCAGCACGCTTGTAACCGCGCCGGTGTCCGTGCGCTTCAGCGCCGATGCTGTAACGACGACCCCGCTCACGCGCCGGGCCTACAACGGTCAGGCCGTGCCGATTCTCATCCGATGAAAACCGCCGGTGCGGTGACGAAGCGCCGGGCCGCCATGCTCCGCTTGCTTTTCAGCCTCGCGCTTGGCCTGCTGTCGGCCCGCTTGCACGCCGCCGACCCTCTCCCCACCGCGCGGCCGTTTGGGAAACTCCCCGATGGCCGCACCGCGCAACTCTTCACCCTCCGCGCCGCCGACGGCTTCACCGCCGAAATCACCGACTACGGCGGAATCATCGTGCGGCTGCTCGCGCCGGATCGCGCCGGGCAGCTGGCCGATGTGACGCTCGGCTACAGTGAGGTGGCGGGCTACGCGGCCAAGTCGCCCTACTTCGGCGCGATCATCGGCCGCGTCGGCAACCGGATCGCGGGTGGCAAGTTTACGCTGGACGGAAAAACTTGCACGCTCGCGACCAACAACTCGCCGGGCGGCATCCCGTGTCACCTCCACGGTGGCGTCGCCGGCTTCGACAAGGAACTCTGGGCCGCGGAGCCCTTGGTGCGCGAGGGCCGCGCCGCGCTGCGCCTCTCGCTCGCGAGCCCGGCGGGCGAGGAGGGCTATCCCGGGACGCTGCGCATCGAGGTGCTCTACTCGCTCACCGCGGATCGCGGACTGCGCATCGACTACACCGCGACGACCGATGCGCCCACGCCGGTGAATCTCACCAACCACGCCTATTTCAACCTGCGCGGCGAGGGCCGTGGCGACATCCTCGGCCACGTGCTCGAGCTTCGCGCGCAGCGCTACACGCCGGTCAACGCGGGGCTGATTCCCACCGGCGAACTCGCACCTGTCGCAGGCACGCCGTTCGATTTCACGAAACCGCAGGCGATCGGCGCACGCATCGGGCAGAAGCACGAGCAGCTCGAGCGCGGCCTTGGCTACGATCATAATTTCGTGCTGGCCGACGCCCCGCGCCGTGAGCCGACGCTGGCCGCGCGAGTGCGCGAGCCGACGACCGGCCGGGTGCTGGAGGTGCTGACGACGGAGCCGGGCGTGCAGCTCTACACCGGCAATTTCCTCGACGGCACAATCACCGGCAAATCCGGCCGTCCCTACGCCCAGCGCGACGGCTTTTGTCTCGAGACCCAGCATTTTCCCGATGCGGTGAATCAGCCGGGCTTCCCCTCCACCATCGTGCGGCCGGGGCAGGTCTATCGCAGCGCGACGGTCTATCGGTTTTCGACCGAGTAAGGCGGGGCGCCACGCCCGGGCGCAGGACCAGCATCCCGAAGGGCGGTTTCGCCTGGGCCGAAGAACCGGCCCGGAGAGATTTATTCCGCCCAAGCCATTTTTAATGAAGTTCGGTTGTGTGTTGGTCTGCGGCCTGCTTCGAGTGGGACGTGATCCACCGTAAACTCAGCTATCTGCCTCTCACCGTGCTGGTGGCAGCGGGCCTTGGGCTCGCCGCCGCTGCATCCGCCGTCGCTGCTGCCGCTCCGGCCAAAACCGATCCCGAAATCACCACGATGGCCAAGTTTGAGGTGAAGGATGTGCCCATCGAGCGGCAGATCCTCCCGACGGCGCGGCCCTTCACCTCGGTGTTCGGCACCAACGACAACATCGTCGATGTGCCACGCAATGTGACCATCATCTCCCGCCAGCAGCTGAGCGACATCAGCATCGGCAGCGTGCTCGACTTCACCAAGCTGACCTCGAGCGCCTATTCGACCACCAATTTCGGCGCGCCCGCCAATCCCGCCATCCGCGGCCTCACCGCCGATGTCTTCATCAACGGCGTGCGCGGCCGCATCACTTCCAACGGCAACGGTCTCCCCCTCGACTTCAACTCCGTCGAATCCGTCAACATCGTGAAGGGCCCGGCTACCGCGGTCCAAGGCACCTCGATGTATGTCGGCGGCTTCGTGGACCTCGTGACCAAGCGGCCCTACTTCGACGCGCCCAAGCGCTCGATCAGCATCACGGTCGGCTCCTATTCGCAGAAGGAGTGGACCATCGACCAAGGCGGCCCGATCTCGCCCACGGCCGCCTACCGCTTCAGCTACTCCGGCACCGACTCCAAGGGCTACGCCTGGGACTACTACAACAAGAACCACTCCATCTACGGCGCGCTCACGCTCCGCCCGTCCAAGGGCTGGGAGATCTTCCTGAACGCCACGGCGGCGTTCTATAACTACACCGAGAACTGGGGCCTCAACCGCGTGACGCAGGACCTCATCGACAACGGCAACTATCTCACCGGCGTGAACAGCAACGCCGCGCCGGACTTCGCCCGCTATCCCTTCGGCTTCGCCGACTCGCGCGGCCAGCCGATCTCGTTCACCAACATCAACACCATCGGCGGCCCCGCCGCGCCGGTCTCGGACCCGCAGAACTCACGCTGGGTGACCTCGGGCTTCCCGGCCAACAACCGCGTCGTCTTCGGCCCGACCGTGAAGATCAGCCGCCACCAGCGCCTGCTCAAGCCGGGCGACCACTCGACCGGCCGCGAGTTCAACGCGCAGGCGATCCAGACCTTCACGGTGAGTCCCGAGCTGCGGATCACCAACAACTCCTTCGCCAGCTACACCGCCCGCAACACGCTCAGCAGCTACTACTATTCCGAGATCATCGATCCCTCGTGGTTCGCGGAGAACCGCACGGAGATCGTCTTCACGAAGAAGAATTACACCCTCAACACCGGCCTCGATATCCGCTACCAGCGCACCAAGGCCTACGACGACTACTTCTTCGAGCCCGCCAACGTCTGGGACCTCACGAAGGACCCGCGCTTCATCAACGTCTACAACTCGGTCAACTTCCCCAATCCCTTCACGAGCCTGCCCGTGCCAGGCTGGCCCGGGCGCTACGCGACCGACGGCATCCAGAACGGCGACACCAACGACTCCAAGGGCATCACGATCGGGCCGTTTGCGCAGGGGACCTACCGCCTCTCGGAGAGCCTGAGCGTCGTCGCCGGCGGACGCCTGGACCGTTTCCATGCCGATGTGACCGAGCCGCTGTTGGCGAGCCGCCCGAGCGCGAGTATCAGCGTGTGGATTCCCAACTACAATGCTTCGGTGATCTACAAGCTCACGCCGACCTCGAGCGTCTACGCGACCTACAACAACAGCAAAAACACCTCCGGCGCGGTCGGCAACGGCGGCGGCATCACCGGTTGGAACGCCGCCGGCACCGCGCTCTTCAAGGACAACTTCCTCCAGCCGAGTGAGCTCGTCGAACTCGGCAGCAAGTATGCGCTCATGGAGAGCAAGGTGTTCCTGAACTTCGCGGTGTTCGACCAGAAGCGCACCTTCAAGAGCACGAGCAGCACCATCATCCAGCAGTTCCGCACCAAGGGCTTTGAGGCCGAGATGAACTACCAGCCGAACAAGCACCTCTATGGCACGGTGTCCTACTCGTATCTCGGGGCCAAGACCTCGGCGGGCTTCCAAGCGGACGGCGGCGTCGGCCAGTTCTTCGCCTCCAAGAGCACCGAGGGCCGCGTCTCCGGCCTCCCGCGCCATCTCTTCAACGCCCTCGCGTCCTACACGTTCGACACCGGTTGGAGCGTCACGATGAATGGCATGGTCACCGGCGAGATGATCAACAATTTCGCGGGCACGCTCACCATCCCGCGCCAGTTTCAGATCGATGGCAGCGTGGCCTACCGCACGAAGCAGTGGGAATTCCGCGTCAACCTCAGCAACCTGACGGACGAGAAGAACTGGGCGCCGCCAAATGCCGTCTATGGCAACGCGTCCATCCTCCCACTCCCGGGCACGATGGGCCGCTTCACGATCAAATATAATTTCTGAGTCGCACCAGCTGAAGGCGCGTTGGGGTCAACGCGCTCCACCTCTCGCAAGGCCGCCCGCACATGGGCGGCCTTTTTTCCGTTCTTGTGGGAGCGAGCTGGCTCGCGACTTCACGGGTGCGCGTCGCGAACCAGCTCGCTCCCACCACCACCGTTGCGTCAGGCCCGGAACGGCCAGAGGTGGAAAAATTGCAGGAAGAAAATTCCCGCGATCGCGTAGCCCAGCGGGGTGAGCTTCTTGGGTTCGCCGAGCGCGAGGGCGAGAATCGCCGCCATGATGAGGCCCAAGCCGATGCCTTCCGCGATGCTGAAGGTGAGCGGGATCGCCAGCAGCGTGAGCACGGCCGGCGTGGCGATTTTGAAGTCGCTCATGTCGATCTCCGTGACCGATTGCATCATGAACACGCCCACGATCACGAGCGCCGGGGCCGTCGCGGCCGCGGGCACGATGAGAATCAGCGGCGTGAAGAACAGCGCGAGCAGCATGAGCGCCGCCGTGGTGAGGCCGGTCAGGCCGGTGCGCCCGCCGGCTTCGACGCCCGAAGCCGACTCGATGTAGCTCACCACGGTCGAGGTGCCGAAGAGCGCGCTCAGCAGCGTCGCCAGCGAGTCGGCCACCAGGGCGCGACCGGCCTTGGGCAGCGTGCCATCGGGCCGGAGAAAGCCCGCGCGCTTCGTCACGCCGATGAGGGTGCCGATGTTGTCGAACATATCCACGAGCAGCAGCGTGAGGATGAGCGGGAGGGCGAGGAGCAGGGCGTTGCTGTTGGTGAGAAACTGGAACGTGAGCTTGAGAAACACCGGCTCAGGCGAGGCGGGCATCGCGACGAGCGAGGCGGGGAGCTGCGTGACCATCTGGCCCGCGCCCGCGCCGACGAAGAGCCCGGCGATCGTCACCGTCGCCATGCTGATCACGATCGCGCCGGGCACGCGGTAGGCGATCAGCACGGCCGTGAGCGCGATGCCGGCGAGGCACAGGGCCACCGGGCCGGAGGCGAAGTCGCCGTGGCCGACGAACGTGGCCGGGTTGGCCACGATCACGCCGCCGTTTTTCAGGCCGATGAAGGCGATGAAGAGCCCGATGCCGCAGGTGATCGCGATTTTCAGCGCATGCGGAATCGCCGCGATGATTTTCTCGCGCACGCCCGTGACGGAGAGCGCGAGGAAGATCGCACCGTTGACGAAGACCATGCCGAGCGCCTCGCTCCATGGCACTCCTCGGCCGAGCACGATGGTGAAGGTGAAGAACGCGTTGATCCCCATGCCGGGCGCGAGCGCGATCGGGTAGTTGGTGAGGAGCGCCATGATCGCGGTGGCGACGGCGGCGGAGAGGGCGGTGACGGTGACGAGCGCGCCCTTGTCCATGCCGGTGTTGGCGAGGATGGCGGGGTTGACCGCGAGGATGTAGGCCATCGCGGCAAACGTCGTGAGGCCGGCCTGCAGTTCACGGCCGACCGTCGTGCCGTGCTGCGGGAGTTGGAAGAAGCGGTTGAGCATGGAAGCGCGGGAGTGGAGACGGGAGCAGCGAACGTCACTACCATGTTGAATGCCAATCATGAAACGGGCGCGGGTGATCGTCGCCTCACGAATCACCTGCCGAGGACTGCGCAGTGCGGCGAATCCCGGTGATGGGAGGCGGAAGTGGCAGCCTCGGTCGGATAGACACGTCCGCCTGCTACTTCGCGGCCGGGGCGGGCTCAACCAGCTTGGCCGACTGCCAGGCGAGGAAGCGCCAGACGCCTTTTTCCAGGCGGTAGGCGGCGAGGACGGAGAGGTAGAGTTCGTTGTAGGGGGCGGTCTTGCCGAGCTGCACGCGGCAACGGCCGGTCATGTGCACGAGCCCAGGCGCCACTTCGCGGAAGTCGCGCTGCTCGTAGGTGACCTTGCGATAAACGGAGCGGCCCTCGGCGATGGCGGGGAGAAAGGTAGCCTTGGTGTCGACCTTGCCGTTGGAGTGGACGTAGAGGAGGTCGTCGGAAAACACGACGGCGAGCTTCGCGGGATCAGCCGAGATCATGACGGCGATGCGCGCATCATCGGCCGCGCGCCAAGCGGCGGCAGGATCGGCGGCACGGAGGGAGGCGGTGGCGAGGGAGAGGGCGAGGCAGAGCGTGGCGAGCAACGGCGAGGTTTTCATAGGTAATGGGAGGGGGATAATGAGACGGATACAGAAAGGAGATGAGGAGGCTCGGATGGGCAACCACCTCTTGCTTTTGAGTTTTTCGGGACGGCCACGCCTACTGCTTCTTTTTCTTCGGGGCCGCCGGCGCGGCGGAGACGGGCACATCCGGCCAGACGTGCATGGTGGTGGCGACTTCGCGGTAGAGTGTCTCCATCTTGGCACTGAGTTCGCGCAGCTTGGCGGGCTCGGTGGCCGAGACGTCGCGGGCCTCGCCGATGTCGTCGCTCACGCGGTAGAGCGAGAAGTCGGTGAGTTTGGCGGCGCGGACCTGCGGGGCGCTGGCGGTGTTGATATTGGTGAAACGCGGGAGGGTGCCGCCATCAAGGCGTGCGAGGAGTTTCCATGGGCCGTCGCGGAGCGCGGCGCGCTGATCATTGATCGCGTTGTAATAAAACCAAAAGAGCGGCTGCGCGCGGCGCACGGGGCCGCCGGTGAAGGCGGAGCGGATATCGGTGCCGTCGAGCTTGAGATCGGAGGGGACCTTGGCGCCGGCGAGTGCGGTGAAGGTGGGCAGGAGATCGAGCGAGCTCACAGGATCGGCGGCGACGTGGCCGGCCTTGACCCGGCCGGGCCAGCGGAGGAGGCCCGGCACGCGGACGCCGGCTTCGGTGGTCCAGAGCTTCATGCCGCGGAGCGGGCCGGGCGTGCCGTAGGAGCGCTTGCCCGCGGGGTAGCGGAGGAACGTCTCGGGGCCGTTGTCGCTGGAGAAATAGACGACGGTGTTGTCGGCGAGGCCGAGCCGATCGAGGGCGGCGAGGAGATCGCCGACGGCGCGGTCCAGGTTGGTGACGTTGGCGAAATACTGCGCCTCGTCCTCGTTGCGGGCGACCGCGCGGTAGCTGGCGACGAGATCGGCGGGCGAGGCGACCGGTTCGTGCGGCTCGTGGAACGCGACAAACCCGAAGAACGGCTGCGCGGGTTTGTCGGTGCGCTGCCGCTCGATCCAGCCGATCATTTCGCGGGCGACGAGCTGGCAGCTGAAGCCTTCCTGCGGGCCGACGGGCGAGCCGTTGCGGACGAAGTTGCGTGGGTTCTCGTGCGAGGGCGCGGCGTTGTTCTGCGTGGCGAACCAGTGGTCGAAGCCGGCGTCGCCGGGCTGCGGCTGCGCGGCGGTGTTGAAGGCGGCGTTGCAATGCCACTTGCCGCTCAGCGCCGTGGCATAGCCCGCGCTGCGGAGGAGGCGCGGCAAAGTGATTTCCTCGCGACGCAGGTGCGTGAGGTGGCGGCTCTCCGCGGTCGTGGCCCCGGGTGCGGCGGCGGGAATCCAATCGAAGACGCCGGCGCGGTTGGGGCTGCGGCCCGTGAGCAGGCCGACGCGCGACGGCGAACACACCGGCGCGGCGGAGTAGGCGCTCGTGAACCGCGTGCCCTCGCGGGCGAGGCGGTCGAGATGGGGTGTGCGGATGTGTGGATGCCCGTAGCTCGCGATGTCACCGTAGCCCAGATCGTCGCAGAGGATGACGAGGAAGTTGGGGCGGGTTTCCGCCGCGCGGGCGGCGGCGAGGAGGGCGAAATGTAAAAGGAGAAGGACGAAGGTGAGGAAACGTGGCATGGGAATGGAAGAAGAACTGGGATGAGAACCCGGTGCCCTTCAGCGTGGGGTCTGATATTGCGACTGAACTCGTTGCCGGGCGAGGCTTCTCGCCTGAACAAACGCGCTGACTATCAGTGACGACAATAAAGTGGGCACCATCACGGCAAGCAGGCCCTTCCAGAGCAGGTGTTTTGCGCCGTGGCGACGAACTCCGACGAGTGCCGCTATGCCCAGGGCAAGGGTTGCGAGGAGTAGCAAGATCGAGAGGCCAATGGAGGCGAACCCGACTGAGATCCAAATTCTAGCTGTGGTTTCGGCACCGCTGAAAGCGGCGCGAACGGCATCCTTAAGTGCACCGGCGAACAGCACTGGTAATAAGAAGGCTCCAGCCAAACACCACAGCGCGATGTCCGCTGCCTTGTGGTAGCCGGATCGTGTGGCGGATGCCGCCCGAACCGATGAAGTCGGTAGGTCGTTGGACATAGCGATGAGCGCCTCACGGTCGCGCTGCGCGCCAGCCCGCTGCGAGTTGTTTCTCTAGCTGCGCGATCACGGCGGCGTGCTCGGGGCGGGCGGCCACGTTTTGGTTTTCGGCGGCGTCGGTGCGGCGGTCGTAGAGTTCGCGGGCGACGAGTTCCTCGCCCTTGCGCCATTCGACGTAGCGCCAGCGCTCGGTCTCCATCGCGGTGCCGAGGTGGCCGCCCTTGGGATACTGGCTGAAGGCGGCGGTCTTCCACGGGCGATCGGGCTCGGCGGCGAGGAGCGGGGCGAAGCTCGTGCCCTCGAGGCCGGCGGCGTCGTGCGGCGGAGGCAGGCCGCAGAGTTCGACGAGCGAGGGGAAAAGATCGACGAGCTCGACGAAGCCGGTGGCGTGGCGGCCCGCGGTTTTTTGGCCGGGCACGGCGACGATCAGCGGGACGCGGGTCGCGCCGTGGTAGTTGTTGTGCTTGCCGCCCCACCACGCGTGCTCGCCCATGTAGTAGCCGTGGTCGCCCCAGAAAACGACGACGGTGTTTTTCGCGAGGCCCGTCTCGTCGAGTGCATCGAGCAGGCGGCCGACCTGCGCATCGACGTAGCTGATGGCGGCGAGGTAGGCGTGCAGGCACTGGCGGCCGAAATCAGCGGGGAGCGGTTTGGTCTCGGGCACGCCGGCATACCAGAGGAAATCGCTGCCGGTCTGCGCGGCCCATTCGGGCGCATCCTTCGGCGGATAGTTGTTGGGCGGGAGGACGAGTTTCTCCGGGTCGTAGAGGTCGAAGTATTTCCTGGGCGCGATCCACGGGACGTGCGGATTGGAGAAACCGATGGCGAGGAAGAAGAGTTGATCGGGGCTTTTCGCGAACGCGCGCAACTGCGCCACGGCCTCGCGCGCGCATGCGCCGTCGAGCAATTCATCATCGGCGCAATCGACGGCCTCGAAGGCGGGGCCGGCGGTGGCGATGTTGCCCTTGCCCTTTTGCGGTGCGGCCTTGCCGGACTGCTTCGCCGCGGCGCGTCGGGCTTCCTGTGCGGCGCGGGTGATCGGGCCGCCGCGGGGCGCAAGCGGGTGGGCGTGCCACGCGGGGACGGACCAGGAGGCATCGTCGTCGATGCCGACGTGGTAGATCTTGCCCATGCTGCGGGTGAAGTAGCCCTGGTTTTTGAAATGCTGCGGCAGCGTCGTGACGTCGGGCTGGTGGGTGCGGACAGTGAGCGCGGGATCGATGGTGTAAACTTTGGTCGTCGCGGGCCGGCGGCCGCTGAGGAGCGAGATGCGCGAGGGTGAGCAGAGCGCGATCTGACAAAACGCCCGATTGAACGCCAACCCCCGCGCGGCGAGGCGGTCGAGGTGCGGCGATTGCACGAGCTTGTCGCCGTAGAGCCCGAGCTGCGGGCGCATATCGTCCGACGCGATGAAGAGGACGTTCAAGCGCGGCTGCGCGGCGCTGACGCTGCCGATCGAGGCAAGGACCAGGAGGCCTACGGCGAGACGGTGCATGAGTGAAGCGCAGGCGGGGAGGAAAACCGTGGCCACCGCCGCCGCACGCGGGCTACGGCTTCTGCTGGATGAAAGTGTGGATGCCCTTCTTGTTGCTCGACAGAATATCGGGCAGCCCGTCGCCGTTGAGATCGGCGACGGTGATTTGCGTGCCGACGCCGCTGTCGCTGTCGATGAGGTGCGGGATGAACTCGGCGGTGCGGCCTTGGCGGCGCAGCTCGAACCAGTAGAGCACGGCGGGCGCGCCGGGCTCGGCGTCCTTGGTCGGGCCGTGCGCCCAGAAGCGTTTGCCGGTGACGAAGTCCATCAGGCCGTCGCCGTTGATGTCGGCGAGGACGAGAGCGTGCGGCTGCGTGAACTTCACACCGTGCGGGCTGTGGCCGGGCTCCGTATTCATGAGGACGTGTTCGCGGAAGCCGATGTCGCCCTGGCCGGTGCGCGCCTGCTCATACCACGCGAGGCCGTAGCCGTGGGCGTCCCAGCTTGTGATGACATCGTTGAGGCCGTCGCCGTTGACATCATAGACGAGAATCTGCGCGCCGCCTTTGAGGCCGGCGGGCGAGAAAGGGAACTTGTGGTGCTTCCATTCGGCGCCGTTGCGATAGTCCGCCGGCTGTTCCCACCAGCCATCTTTCTCGATGATGTCGGGCCGGCCGTCGCCGTTGATGTCGCCCGCACCGTAGCCGTGGGTGTAGCGGAAATACTTCTTCGGGTCCGCGGGTGAGATGGCGCGGAAGGTGGCCTTGGCGGTGGGATTCTTCCAATCGATCTCGCCGAAGCCGAGCCGGCCTTGGGCGAACGCCAACAACTCGGGTTTCCCGTCGCCGTTGAGGTCGAAGAGCGAAGGCGACTCGCCGTTGGCCTCGTCCATCAGCACGTGTTTTTGCCAATGGCCGGAGGCGTTCTTGCCGGGGTTGCGATACCACGAGGCGTCCTTGCCGGGCCATGTGAACACGAGGATATCGGTCCAGCCGTCACCATCAAAGTCGTAGGCGTAGGTGAGAAAGTAATCCGAGTAGCTTTTCTCGCCGTCGAAGGGCTTGGCCGGCAAGGCAGTGAATTCGTGGCGCGCCTTAAAATCGGGACCGGCATACCAGTAGGGCCCGGCGCAGAAGTCCGGCTTGCCGTCGCGGTTGAAGTCCGCGACGTGCGCACCTTCCGACCAGAACACGTTGGTGATTTGCGTGCGCGTGAACTTCGGCTCCGCGCGGGCGGCGCCGAGCAGCGGAACGGCGAGGAGCGGGGCGAGGGCGGCGAGCGGGAGACGAAGATTCATGGGCGGGGAGGATTTCGGGAGGCGGAAAAAAGGGGGAGGCGCTGGCGCGCTGCGCGCTGTTCGCCTACGGGCACGGGGTGGGATCTTCAAGCGTCATGTGCGGGTGGTGCGAGGCTGGGCTCATGCTGTCGCCTGAAGCCCGGCCTTGAGAAAGCCCATCGCGAAGGCCATCCCGGCATGCCACGGCGCGGCGCAGCTCATCTGTGGCGCGTGGTCGGGAATGATGACGCCAACGAAGCCGTTGCTCCGCAGGATCGCGAGCACGCGAAGGACGTCCACGTCGCCCTCGTCGATGAAGGATTCCTTGTAGGTCGGCACCTTGCCGCGGACGTTGCGCAGGTGGACGTAACCGATGCGGTGCTGGCGGCTGTAGCGATCGACGGCGGCGTAGATGTCACCCTCGGTCATCTCGGCGATGGAGCCGACGCAAAACTCCAGCGTGTGGGCCGGGCTCGCGTTGAGGTCGAGTGCCCGTTGGTAGAAATCGGGTTGGTAAACCAGCCGCGGCTGGCCGCGGATCGTGGGCATCGGCGGATCGTCGGGATGGAGCGCGAGGCGCACGCCCGCTTTTTCGGCGGTGGGCAGCACGTCGTCGAGGAAACGGGCGTAGCGCGACCAGAGTTGCTCCGGTGTGGCGCGAGGCGCCGCGACCGGCGGCCGGCCAGGTGCGGCGGGATCGACGAGCATGTTCCAGACGAGGCCGGCGGGCATCGGTGCATCATACGGGCCCTCCATGCCGACGGACGGCGCGCCGCCGCGCGCATAAGGGCCCTTGGTGCGACCCGCGACGCCAGCGATGGAAAAATTATAGCCCATGATTGGGATGCCGGCCTCGCCGAGGTGGCGGAGGATCGTGCGGACATTCTCGACGTGCTGGGCGCGCCGGGGCCCGTCGAGCAGGATGTCGTGCCAGTGCGCGGGATCGAAATTCTCGATTGCCTCGAGCTTGAGCCCGGCGGCCTCGACCGAGCGGCGCAGCGCGACGAGTTCGGCGACGGTCCACAGTTTCTCGGGATCGCCCGCGAGGCCCCAGCCCCAATCGGTGCCGGTGGGTTGGTCGTCCGGCCCGGCGTGCGCGCCGCCGCGGAAATAATCCACGAGGTGCGCGACGAGGTGCGTCGCGCCCGCCTGCCGGGCGAACGCGAAGTTCTCCAGCGTGAGCATGTGCCGGTAAAGGCCCAGGCCGAGGTGCATCGGGGCGGAGGAACCGAGGCGCGCGGCGGGGCCGCGCGAGGCGGCCCTTAGAACTTCACCGTCGAGAGGTATTTCAGGCTCTGCGGGATTTGCTCCACGACGCTCGGGGACTCGTCCTCGATGAAGTAGTATTTGACGCCGATCTTTTTCGCGGCGGCGAGGATGGCGGGCCAGTTCATCTGGCCGGTGCCGAGGGCGACGTCGTTGGCCACATCGGTCTTGCCGGCGAGGCTGCCGGTGGCGACGCCCTGCTTGAGATCCTTCAAGTGGATCAGTTTCCACCGGTCGGGGTATTGGTTAAGCAGCTTGACCGGATCGTGGCCGGGGAAGACGACCCAGAGGATGTCCATCTGGAAACTCACGGTCTTGGGGTCGGTCTCCTTGATGAGGAGGTCCATCAGCGTGCCGGCGCCATGCGGGTGAAACTCGAAGCCGTGCGCGTGGTAGAAAAAGTTGACGCCTTGCGCGGCGAGCACGGCACCGGCTTTGTTGAAGACCGCCGCGATGTCGCGGGTCTGTTTCTCGTCGAGCGGGGCCTTGTGGTCGGCCCAGGCGCAGCCGGCAAACTCGAGGCCGAGGGCTTTGGCCTCGGCGGCGACCTTCTCGGGTTCATCGCGGAAGCGCTTGTAGGGAAAATGGCCGCTCACGGCCTTGATGCCGCGATCGGCGAGGAGCTTGAGCAGCTGATCGGGCGGGAGGTTGTAGGTGCCGGCGAGCTCGGCGTAGCGGAGACCGAAGCCCTTCACGGTATCGAGGGTCTTGGGCACGCCGCCGGCGGCAAACTGCGCGCGGAGCGAATAGAGCTGGAGACCGACCGGGCCCTTGAACGAGGCGCCGGTGCCGGCTTCGGCGGCGCGAGCGGGCGCGAAGGCCAGCGCGAGTGCGGAGAGAAGGAGGGCGGGGCGGAGGAGGTGTTTCATGGGTAAAAATCGATCGGGGTTGGGGGTGACCGGGGAAAGGGAGGAAGCCGCGCCCGCGGGCGGGCGTCGAGCGCGAAGCGCGTGTCCGTGTTTTCGATTTGCCGCGGTGCAACAATCCGGCCCGGGTTGAGCGCATGAACCTTGGCCGAACCCTGTTTCTTGTGGCGCTGGGCGTGGGACTGGTGGGCGGATCGACACGGCCGGCCGCGGCGGCAGAGGTGAAGCTCGCGCGCGCCGACGACCGCGTGCGCGTGGAGATCGGCGGACGGCTGTTTACCGAGTATGTGTTCAAGGGTGCCTACCGGCCCTACTGTCATCCGGTGCTCGCGGCGGATGGGACGGGTCTCACGCGCGATTTCCCGATGAAGCAAAATACCGGTGAGGACGTGAACCATCCCCACCACCGCTCGCTGTGGTTTGCGCACAGCGATGTGAACGGGGTCGATTTCTGGAATCAGGACAATGTCGGCAGCCCGCGGCCGAAGGGAAGAATCATCCACGACACGCTCGCCGAGACGACGAGCGGCAAGGACGCAGGCGTGATCCGCGCGACGAACAAATGGGTGGCGCCGGATGACCGCGTGTTCTGCACCGACGAGCGCACGATTCGTTTCAGCGCGAGTGGCGACGACCGCGTGATGGACTTTGAGATCACGCTGCGCGCGCCGGCGGAGGCCCCGGTCAAGCTGGGTGACAACAAGGACGGCGGCATGGCGGTGCGCGTGGCGCAATGGATGAATTTGCCGCGCCCGCCGGGCCCGGGCCGCGGCTATACGGGCGGGCAGGGGCGCATCGTCACCGCCAAAGGCGATCGCGGCGAGGCGGCGTGGGGCAAGCGCGGCGAGTGGTGCGACTACCACGCGGAACACAATGGGAAGACCTACGGCATCGCGATCTTCGACCATCCGAAAAACCTGCGGCATCCCACGTGGTGGCACGCGCGCAACTACGGTGTGTTTTCCGCGAATCCGCTGGGGCAAAAAGATTTCGAGGTCGCAGCCAGGCACCCGCCCGGCAAAGGCGACTACACGATCCCGGCCGGCGGCAGCCTCACGCTGCGCTACCGGCTGATCTTCCACATGGGCGACGAGAAGGCCGCGCGTCTGGCCGAGCGCTACGCGGATTACGCCGCGGGGAAATAGGGAGGACTCATAAGTGTCCATTTGAAATCCGCGCTGGTCGAGATGGGGGCGCCGCGTCTCCAACAAGAGCAGAGCCGGATTACCTGTCCGACGTGCGGGTCTAAAAACGAAACATATGGGACCTGAGCGCTAGGCCCCCTCTCAGAACTTGATCCGCACGACCTCGATGTCGATGCGTGACCTCGCCGGCTTAAACTTGGCGTCGTCGGCCATGACATCCGTCCACGGCCACAAGCCGATCTCGTAGGGCAGCGTGCCGATTTTGCCCGTCGTGATCGGACCGCCGCGGGTGAGGGAGAAGGTTGTCGGCTCGGCCTCCACGCGCCGAGTCGGCGTGGAGGGCAGCTTCGAATCGGTGACGACGACCTTATCCATCGTCACGGTGCCGGGGTCGGGTGCCGGCTTTTCAACCTGGGCGACGGCGCCCTGCGAGGTCTGCTGAAGTCGGACGCGAGCTTGCGGTTTGATGACGGCAGGAGCTGAGGACTCCGCTGAGAAGAGAGGGGAAATGAGTGCAAAAGTGACGAGCACTGTGGCGGCGAGCTTCATAATCTTCCTTCTCTACTTTGCGATGGATGCAGCAGGTGTCTGGTTTGGTTTACGCGTCCGGATGTGCCAAAGTTCAGAGTTAAGAGGCACATCTTCTTTCCGTATATCTCGGGCTAAAAGTAGCGCGATTCCCATTTCGGGAGGAGTGTTAGCCATCTCGATTCCAGCAACGGTAGTCAGCATTCGCTCGCCATTGGGTTTTCTCACTTCGAGAACGTTGGGCTTGCCTCGAAAAAATGGACACTAATTCAGGCGGCTTTGATGTTTAGTGTTTGTTGTTTTTCGAAGACCACAGGGGAAACATAACCGAGCGAGCTGTGGCGCCTCGTCGGGTTGTAGAACGTCTCGATGTAATCG
>JAUYAK010000049.1 GCA_030693515.1 Opitutaceae bacterium | reverse complement strand
CGTCCGATAATCCCGACATCATCGGTGTGCAGGGCGCCACCGCCTACTCGAAGGTGTCGCCACATTCCCGCATCATGTCGGAGTTATCGGCATGTCGGGATAAGGAGCCTAACTCCGATATCGGAGTTAAGCCCGTTGTTGCTCAGGAGCATTTTCCACGTCGGCTCAATCCACTGCACGGCGTCGTGCGCGAGGTGTGGCGCGAACTCCTCCGTCCACAGCCACTCCCACGGGTAGAGCTTGAAGCAATGTGTGACGCCTACGCTGTCGGTATCGACGAACATCCGGTGGCGCGCATCCCAGCCGAGGTCGTCGATGAACACGCTGCGCGTGGCGACGCCCGCCTGTTCGCAGGTGTCGCGCAGGTAGAGCACGGTCTGCTCGTCCTCAGGATGCTCGCGCACGCCGCTAAAGTGGATCGTCGTGCCCGCCCAGCGCCGCCACGCCGCGATCAGCCGCTCGTGGATCGAGTTGAACTGATCGGCCCCGGGCCGGGTCTCCTGGAGCCAGAACCATTGCGCAACGGCGGCCTCGACGAGGGCGGTAGGGGTGTCGGCGTTGTATTCGAGGAGCTTCGGCGCGCCGCGGCCGTCGAACGCGAAGTCGAAGCGCCCGTAGAGCGAGAAGTCGTCGCGCGCCCACGACCGCGTGATCGCGGGCACGGCGGCGACGGGGATGCCGAGGCGGTCCCACCAGCCGCGCGCGATCACGGCTTCGGCGGCGTCGATGCAGAGAAAGTGGAGGTCGCGGGCCGCGCGTTCGAGCGCCTCGATCTCGGGGGCGGTGAACTCGTAGCACGCCGACTCGTCCCAATACGGGCCCTCGTCGTGCGAGTGGTAGGTGAGGCCGATCTCCTCGACCTTGGCGCGCCAGTCGGCGCGCGGCGCGCAGCGGTGGCGTTGCATCAGGAGTGGAGGAAGTGCGAGCGGGACGTGCCGCCGAAGCCCCCGCGTGAGATGTCGGTGCGCATCCCCTGCGCGGCGATCGCGGCCTCGGGCGTGGGCGTGGAGAGGTTCACGATGCTGCGGTGCGGGGTCGCGCTCCACTGGCCGCCGTGGAAATACATTTTCCGGGCCGCGTCGTAGTGGTTGTAGGCGAGCGGAAAAAACCCGCGGAACGGCGCGTGGTAGTAGCCCGCGCCGGGGATGAAGTGATCGTTGGCGTAATAGGCCTCCGCCGAGATCGCCGCAACGCCACTCCCGCGCGGCAATTGCACGCCGCACGCGGAGAAGGCCCCGACGGACACTCCGCCGAGCAGCACGCGCGTGACGATGCGACTGCGTTTCACGGCCGGTGCACGGCTGACTCAGGAAGACATGGCGGCCGCGATGATGATGCAGACGCCGAGAATCACCGCCCCCGCGACGATCGCGGCCGCGACATTCTTGTTCTGGATGATCTCGTGGTGGAGATCCCCGGGCGTGCATTTGTCGAACAGCTTGTAGCCGACGATGGCGGCGACGATGCCGATGAGGGCGAAGAGCACCATGTAGCCGACGGCCTGGCCGAGGGACTGGGCGTGCCATCCGGTGGCGACAGAGGCAGTGTTTTCGGCGGCACCGAGAGCAAGCGGCAGCGCGAGGAGGAGCGAGGCGGACGCGAGACGGATTTTCATAGGGGAGAAAAAGCGGGACGCCCGGACGCTGCAAAGCGCCGTCGAACGTGTCAACGACCCGGCCATTACACGCCGCCGTGATGTTTCTTCGTTATCAGCGCGTAGGTCAGCTCGCTGGCGAGCGCGGATTGGGCGCGCGCAAGCGCGCTGGCCTACCCGATGGTGCGCGTCGGCAGCCAAGGCTCCAGCGCGCGGCGCAGCGGACACTGCGCGCGATCGATCGGTGCGCCGGAGCGGTAGCGCGCGAGCAATTGCACGGAGCGTTGCGCGAGCAGGCGGCGGACCTCGCGGCGCCGGCCTTTTTCGCGGGGGATGGACATGGTGTCGTAGCCGGTCGTCTGATGGCGCAGCCACGCGATGGTGGCGGCCTCGGCGCGGGCCTCGATGGGGATGCGCTGGGTGCGGGCGACGGTGCCGCTGCCGACCGGGGTCGCGTGCTCGGCGATGAGCCGCGCGAGTGCCTCCGCTTCGACTTGGTGCGCCGGGTGGAAATTGAGGAAGCGGCCTACCGCCGTCGTGAAATCCACCGCGTAGTCTTCCTGCGCTTCGGCCCGCCGCTGGCGGCCGGCGTCGAGTTTGCGCTGGTAGGACGGATCCTGCCGCTCGCTTTCGAGCGCGGCGCGCAGAGCCGTGATGCGCGCCGCGGGCGCCCAGATGCCGCGCGAGAAACGCTTGCGGCCCTTGAGCTCGATGACGGTGAGGGTCGGCCCATCCTGTTTGATGCGGCGGCTGAGCGCGGCGTCGCCCGGCGGCAGCAGGTCCCAATCGGCGGGCACGGTCTCAAGCGCGGCGCGTTCGTTGATCACGTGGCGGGGCAGCGGGCCGGGGCGGACTTCGCGGGCGAGGGGAGACATCGTCGAAAGAGGAGACGGAGGAAAATTCCCGGAGGAGCGGCTACTCGCCAAACCGGAAATCGAGGTGGCGGGCGCGCGCCAGCCGCCGATCCGCCGGGGATTGCTCCCACTTCGCGATCAAGGCGTCGAGGTGATCGAGCTGGCGCTCCATGACCGCGGTGTCGTGCCGGAAATTCAGCTCGGTCCGCTGGTGGACTTGGTCGCGCTTTTTTGCCGTGAGCGTGAAGCGCCACGGGGGCGATTCCCGGTAGGCGCGCAGTTTGCGCTCCGTGTCGCGCCGGGCGGCCTGGAACTCCGCGATCGCGGCGCGCAGGCGGCTGAGCGGCGACGCGACGTGGAGCACGTCGTGCGCGGCCTCCCATTCCACTTCGAGGCGCGTCAGCCAATCGACATCGCCGACCGCCCAGGCCTGCTGCACCTCGTGCCAGAGGCGCTGGCGTGCCGCGGTCCAGGTGCCCCCGCGATCCGGGTGGAGCCGTTGCACGAGCCGGCGGTAAACATCGCGGGCCTCCACGCTCGGCCGGGGCGCAGCGGGCCGGCGCGGTTCAAAATCGTCATCCTCTGGCACGCGAGAAGAGCGGCGGGACGAGGGCTCCTCGTCGTCGAAAAAATCATCGGCGTCGTCGCCGAAGAAATCGTCCGGCGGCGTGTTTGCCCCGGATTCGTCAGGGGCCGGGTTTGCTTCGTGGTCTTTCAGCTCGCGCCACAGCTTACGGGCGGATCGGCCCGTGAGAGCCGCCATCTCCTGCACCCAGCGCACCCGTTGCGCCTTGGTGAAGACCTCGTGGTGCAGCTCGCGGAGCCGGGTCAGGAGCGTGGGAAACGTGCGGTGCAGCCATTCCTCGTAGGCGGGCCGGTCGATCTGCTCGTGACGATGCAGGTCGCGCGCGGCTTTTTCCTGGCGTTTCCGCGCCGCGTGCAGTTCCGCCCAGGCGGCGCTTTTCAGCGGGGTGTCGTCGATCAGCACGAGCGCGGCGCCGGGGTCGGGCCACGGATCGAACCGGGCCGGGGCGGCGCGGCGGCGAGGAGTGGTGCGAGTCGGTCCGGGCATGGAGGCGCGCAAGGAAACGAGGACCGGCTCCCGGCGCCAGATCGTTGCGCGGATATTTTTCGCCTCCGCCGGGCGCGCGGCGCGGGAATGCCCTCGTGTTTGCGCGCGCGGATTCATTGGATGCGGCGATGCCCCATGACCCCTACGCTGAGTTTGATCACAAGGTGCTCGACCAAATCGAGCACAGTCCGGTCGGCGCCGTGCCGCGCACGCCGCTCTACCAGGAGGCGATCACCCGCCTGCTGGCCTCGCACCAAATCTACGCGCACGCGGATCACCCGGACGGTTTTGTCACCGTGCGATCGCTGGCCGCGCAGCCAGGTTTCCATGCGGGCAATCTCGAAGCGCTGAAGGCCGGCGCGATCGACGCCGCGGCGCTCGAGCCCAACGCCGCGATCTTCACCCGCTATGTCGACTCCTTGCCGCCGGCGCTGCGGCCGAAGGCGGAGGCGCTCCGGCTGCACGTCGCCGGCCGCCCGGCGCACCATCGCAAGCATGGGGGCGTGGTTGCGCAGGATCCCGTGCACACGCTCTTCCTCGTGCCCGGTGCCGGCCCCAACCCCGGCATCCCCGGCAACTATTTGCACGGCTCCGTGCTCCAGCTTTCGGCTGATCCGGCGAGCGGCTGGGCGGTGCATCTCCACGACAGCGACGACGGTGCCGCGTTCTGCGAGGTGCCCACGATCCGCGATGCGTTCGAGAAACTGGACGAGGTGCTGGCCTCGGCGCCGTTTCACCTCCGCGAGCTGGTTGCGTTGGGTTTTAGGTTGAACTGAAGCAACGCGCCCGCGGCGGGCCGGAATGGGCTTCCGTTGGCCGCGGCGCATGGCAGCGTGATCGCGTTGAGCGCAACCTTCCCGTGATTCGGTTCGTCGGGTAGGCGGCGCTCCACGCCTTTTACCCCTTCCGTCGGAAACCCCATGCCCAGTCTTTCATCGTGCCGTGCCGCCCTGCTGGGCTTGGCGCTGGCCGCGTCGTCCGCGGCGGCGGTGACGCCGGCGTTTTTTCGCCAGTTCTGCTTCGAGTGCCACGGCGAGGCCAAGGCCAAGGGGCATTTCAATTTCGAGCGGCTGGCCGCGCAGCCGTCGATCGGCCCGCATGCCGAAGCCTGGGACAAGGTCATCGAGATGATCGAGGCGGGGGAGATGCCGCCCTCGGATGCGGAGCGGCAGCCGAACGAGGCTGAGCGTAAAGCCGCCGCCGGGTGGGCGCGGGCGACGCTGCAAACCTATGCGCGCGACCATGCGGGCGAGCCGGGCCGGGTGACCGTGCGGCGCCTCACGAGCGGGGAATACGCCTACGCCATCCGCGATCTCACGGGCGTCGAGCTCAAGGTCGGCATCGACGCCTCCAGCGATTCGGCGGGCGGCGAGGGCTTCACGAACTTTGGCGACGTGCAATTTGTGCAGGATGCGAGTGTCGAGCGCTACCTCGAGGCGGCCAAGGCCGTCGCCGACCACGCGATGATCGGCGCGGGGCCGCTGGAGTTTGGGCCCGACACGGGTAAGACCGGCCTCGAACTGTTCGCGCTCAGCCGGATCAACGAGCTCTACGCGACGAAGGGCTTTCGCGTGGTGTCGGGCGAGGGCGGGCGGCCGTTCGGGCTCGAGCGCTACGGCAAGGCGTTTTTCGCCGCATGGTTTTTCCAACATCGCGCGGCGCTCGGTGAACCGACGGTGACGTTGCGCGAGCTGGCGGTGCGGGAAGGGATCACCGGCCGATTTGCCGAGCACGTGGCGTCGGTCGTCAACCGTCTCGGCCTCGGCTATCCGGCGAACGAGATGGTCGCGCGGTGGGCGGCCTTGCCGGCGCCCGGTCGAGAGCCGACTGTGGCCATCGCGCAGGCGCGGGCCGGGGGCGACGAGATCGCGAAACACCTCACGACGTGGCCGAGCTGGTTTTTCGGGCGCGGCGATGTGGCGGCCGGCGGCGCGGGCGACGAGAGCCCGCTGGTCTTCGACGACAAGTCTCTCGCGGTCGAGCCGGTGCATGCTTACACCTATCCTCTCGGCCTGCGGTTCGGCCGTGGTGGGCGCGGCCCCGAAGCTCCGGCGCCGAACACTCCGGTGAAAGTGTTTCTCAATTTCGCCAACATCAACCCGCTCGCGAGCGCCCAGCCCGTCGTCCTCTGGCGCAATCCGCGCGTGGTCATCCGCGCGCTTCCGGCCCGCGCGCGGGGCGAGAATGATGCCGCGCCGGTGACGGCCAATGCCGCGGCGGGCGCACGGGCGCGTTTGCCGCAGGGTCCGATCCTTGCGACGAAATCATTGCGGTCCCTGTTGCCCGCCGAGACCGTGGCCGCGCTCGCCTTCGGCACGAGCCCCGATGGCTCGACGCTCGGGGCGGAGGATTTTGCGGCGATCGGCACGGTGACGTTCGAGCTGCCGCCGGCCGAGACCGGCACGACCGCCGAGCTGCTGGTCGAGGCCGAGCTCGGGGCGGATCGCGATGCGGTGGTGCGCGTCGTGGTGTCCGATACCGAAGGCGTGCCGGCGCGCGGGGCGCGGGCGCGCGTATTTCTCGGCGATCCGGCGAGCGCGGGCTATCGGGTCTTTCGCGCGGGCATCGTCGAATACGCCGCGCTCCTGCCGCCCAATTCGCATGGCGAGGCCAATCCCGCCGACAAGGACCCGGTGCCCGCGCCCTTCGACAACACCTACAACAGCCCCGAGCACGACGCCTTTGTTCTGAAGATTAAGTATCAGCGCACCGATGCGTTTTTCACCGACAACATGGTGGACGGCGCTGACCGCGAGCGGCTCAACCACGCGTGGCACGATGTCTTCGGGGCGTGGCCCTACCACGACGCCTACCTCGGGATGCTCGCCGAGCACTACGACGTGAAGCTCAAGAGCCCGCGGATCCAGGACATGGACGCCGCGCAGCTTGGGGCTCTGCCGGTGGAGATGCGGCCGCATGTGGAGAATCTCCGCGCGCACCACGCCGAGGTGACGGCGGCCTTTGCGGGCGCCGAGGCCGGGCACGTTGATGAGGCGCTGGGCTTCGCGAGCCGCGCGTGGCGCCGGCCGCTCGTGGCGGCGGAGCAGGCGCGCCTGAAAAATTTCTACCACCGCGCGCGCCGGGAAAACGCGCTCGATCATGACGCCGCCGTGCGCGCGCTGCTCGCGCGCATCCTCGTCGCGCCGGAATTCCTCTACCGCGTCGAGACGGTCCCCGCGCGCGCCGAACAACCGCTCAACGACTGGGAGCTGGCGAGCCGCCTCAGCTTCTTCCTCTGGGCCTCCGTGCCGGACAATGAGCTGCGCCGCGCCGCTGCCGCCGGAGAGTTGCGCCAGCCCGAGCGACTCGCGCAGCAAGTCCGCCGCATGACCGCCGATTCGAAGGCGCGCCGGCTCGCGACGGAGTTTTTTGGGCAATGGCTGGGCTTCTACCGCTTCGACGAGTATCGCGGCGTGGACACAGGCCGGTTTCCGGAGTTCACCGACGAGGTGCGGACCGCGATGCATGACGAGGCGGTGGCCACCTTCGAGTATCTCGTGCGCGAGGGCCGTCCCCTGCGCGAACTGCTTCACGCCGACTACACGTTCGTCAATCAGCCGCTCGCGAAGTTCTACGGCCTCAAACAAGACGTGGCGTCGAAGGATGACGTCGTGCGCATCGATGGCGCCAACGCCCTCCACCGCGGCGGCGCGCTGCGCCTCGGGGCGGTGCTCACGACCACCTCCGCGCCGCTGCGCACCAGCCCGGTCAAACGCGGCGACTGGCTGCTGCGCCGCATCCTCGGCACGCCCACGCCGCCGCCACCGGCCGACGCCGGTTCGCTGCCCTCCGACCCGAAAGAATTCGGATCGATGACGCTCCGCCAAAAACTCGACGACCATAAACGCAACCCCGCCTGCGCCAACTGCCACCTGCGCATCGATCCGCTGGGTTTCCCGCTCGAGGCGTTCGATGCGGTGGGGCGGTTCCGCACCGCCTACGACGACGGCGTCGCCGTCGATATGACGGGAGAGTTTGCCGACAAGACCACTATCGTGGGCGCCGACGGCCTGCTCACCTACCTGCGCGGCAAGGAAGCGCTCGTGATGACGACACTCGCGAAAAAAATGCTCGGCTACGCCCTCGGCCGCACCGTGCTCGCCTCGGATCGCCCGCTCATCGCGGAGATGACCGCGGCGGGCGGCGATGCGACGTTCGCCGATCTCGCCGTGAAGATCGCCACGAGCCGCCAGTTCCGCCATCGGGAAGGTCGCGACGAGGAGGCGGCCCGCCCCTCGCAGTAAATCTTGCCCGCCCCATGCGCATGAACACCCCGTCCCCAAATTCCCCCGCGTTCAGCCGCCGCCGTTTTCTGCGCGGAGCCGGGGTCGCGCTCGCGTTGCCGTGGCTGGAGTCGATGCCGCTGCTCGGCGCGACGGCGACTGCCGCCAAGACCTCGAACAAGCCCCCGCTGCGCCTCGGCATCGTGTTTTTCTCGAACGGCGTGGAACCCATCCACTGGTGGGCCAAGGGCAGCGGCGCCGCGATGGAACTCGGCCCCGCCGCCGCGCCGCTACTGCCGCATTGCGCCGACATGGTTTTTGTCAACGGCCTCTACAGCCAGGCGGCGCTCGCCTCCACGAGCCCGCACCTCGGCCGCATGAACCTCCTCTCCGGCGCGCCCGTGAGCCTCGACCCGGGCGTGATTCGCGTGGGCACGACGATGGATCAGGTGCTCGCGGCGCAGATCGGCCAGCGCACGGCCGTGCCGAGCCTCGTGCTGGGCATCGAGCCCAACGAATTGCGCCTCGAGGACGGCCTCTCGATGATCTATGGATCGAGCCTGTCGTGGGCCTCGCCGACCAAGCCCGCGACCAAGGAGATCTATCCCTCGCGCGCCTTTGACCGCCTCGTTGGCGACGGCACGGGCCGCCGCCTCGACCGCAGCATCCTCGACGAAGTCCGCCAGGACACGCAGGGCCTGAAGCCCAAGATCAGCCGCGGCGACGGCGTGAAGCTCGACGAATATTTCGAGTCGATCCGCGACATCGAGAAGCGCATCGAGCGCGCCGCCAAGGACGAGCGCCTCGAAGGCTGGCGCCCCACGCTCGCGCAGCCCGACATGCCGCGCCCCAAGCACGGCCTCCCGCAGGACGTGCCCGATCACATGAAGCTGATGCTCGATCTCACGGTGCTGGCCTTCCAGATGGACAAGACCCGCATCGCGACGCTGATGCTGAACAACGATCTTTCGCAGATGAACTTCAAGTTCCTCGAAGGTGTGCGAGGCGCGCTGCACCTCGACCTCACGCACAATGGCAAGGCCGTGGAGAAGGAGGCGATGTATCTTAAGACGAACCAATTTCACGCCGCGCAGTTCGCCTACCTCGTGCAGCGCATGAAGGCTATAAACGAGGGTGAGGGCACGCTCCTCGACCATTCGATTCTCATGTATGCCTCGAGTCTCTTCGACGGCGACGCGCACAGCGCCGATCGTCTCCCCATCGTCCTTGCCGGGAAAGGCGGCGGCACGCTCAAGACCGGCCGCATCCTCGACTACACGGCCAAGGGCGACGAGAACCGCAAGGTGTGCAGCCTGCACCTCTCGCTCATGGACCGCATGGGCGTGAAGCTCGACCGCTTCGGCGACGCGAGCACGCGGCTGGCGGAATTGTAAAAGATAGGGCTGTAAAGGTAGGGCGCGGACTCCGTTCCGCGCCTCTCTCCGCTGCAACGCCGGCCGCAATCTGGCGGCGAACGGAGTCGCCGCCCTACCGCAGAGGTGCGACGGACTCGGGCGTCCACACGTAGGGCCAGGCTTCGGGCGTGGCGACCAAACCGGCGCGGACGGGATTGTTCCTGATGTAGCGCGCCTTCTCCTCGTGGCTCTCCCCGATGCGCAGGCGATGGTCAAAGAAATCGCGCTGCCAAGTAACGCGGCAGCGTTGGCTGAGGAAGTGTTTCCATGCGGCGACGACGCGTGGCATCGACTCCGTGGCCGCGAAACCCGCGAGCAGGTGCAGATGGTCCGGCATCGCGAGCAGCAGAGGCACATGCCAGCGGCCCGCGATGTGGTAGTGCTCGGTCGCGGTCCGCAGTTCCGCCCAGACTGCGGGATAAGCGAGTTGGTTTTCACCACGCGGCGTGGTGCAAACCGTAATGAAAAATAGCGAGCCACTGGGGACGAACGCCGGTGGCACGTGCGGTAGCGAAACGCGACGCGGCGGCTCCATGTTGCGAGGATGAGCGAGCAGGAAAGATGACGACGAGAGCGAAAGGTAGGGCGGCCACTCCGTTGGCCGCCGGTTCGGGGGCGGCAGAGCGACGGGAGAGGCGGTGAGCGGAGTCACCGCCCTACCTTGAGTCAGTCACTTCCACGCCGCGTCGAAGAAACCAGCGTCCACGATCTTGCCCGGCCAGCGCGGGCCGGGGGCTTCGCGGAGATCGATGATGGCGTAGTCGGGGAGCTTCGGGGTCTGGAGCGAGTTGGTGCCGTAGGCTTCGTCGCGGAAGTCGACGCCGCTGTTGAGCACCACGTAGCGCTGCTGCGGACTGAGCGGATTCGGGAAGATGAGCACGGGCGCGTGATGCGCGGCGGCGTAGGCCTGGCCGCGGAAGGTGAGCTGCTTCGCGTCCCACGCGATCGGGAGTTTTTTCGTCGCGAGCATCTGCGCGAGCAGGCGGTTCGACGAGGCATCACCCCAGAGCACGAGGTGCTTGTTCGCGAGATCGTCGGCGGTGACGGCGGTGTCGTCCTTCACGATCACGTGGCCGCGGAAGAGGTCGCGCCACAGCTTGATCGCGTGGCGCAGCTCGGCCTCGGCCCACGCGCCGACCTGGGCATTGAGGGGCTGGCCGGTCGGGCGCACGAAGAGAAACGGCTCCATGAATGCATCCATGATCGGGCCGCTCAGGCCTGGCATCTTGCGCACTTGGTTCTGCCAGCGCTCGGCGGAGTAGGTGTGGTCCTTGAAGGCCCAGCGGCCGCCGTCCTTCACGAGCCAGTAATACGGCACAATCTCGCCGAGGGCGACGAGCTGGCCATCGACGGTGAGCTTCAGGCCCGCGGCGCTCTCGAGGCTGACGTTGAACACCCCCACGTTTTTCGTCGTGACGTTCAGCTCCGTCGGGGCGGTGAACTTCAGATGCACGTCGGAGCGTTCCCACGGCTGCTCCTGCTCCATGATTTTGATGCGGCCGGCCTCGGAGTAGCGCAGCGTGTAGGTGGTGAAGTGTTCCTCGTCGGTCCACTTCGCGCGCGGCGTGGCGGTGATGGCTTCGAGGCGCGCGGCGATGGCGTTGCGCGTCTCGGGGTGGTATTTGTGCTCGGTCTTGGGGCCGACGAAGCGCTCGAGCTTCAGGCCCTCGCGCGCCATCGCCTGCTCCATGATCTCGGAGGACTGGCGCTGCGGATCGAGTTCTCCGGTGTAGGCGAGGGTCGGGACGGCGCGGAAATTCGCGGCGTGCGCCGTGGCGTCATACCAGTGCCAGAGCTTCTGCTCCCATGGCGTGCGCTCGGGTTTGCCGGGGCCGAAGACCTTGGCGTAAACCGCCGTCTCCGCGAACCCTGCGCCCGGCGAGGAGGCGGCCCAGAGCCCGGGGAAATGCGCCGTGAGGTGCCACGTGCTCGCGCCGCCCATCGAGAAACCGCGCACGACGATTTTGCCGGCGTCGATCTTGAAGGCGCGGCGCACGGCCTGCATGGCCTCCATCACATCGACCTCGCCCGCGAACTTGGTGGCGTTGCAGTAGCGGCCGTAGGCGTGGAGCACGATGGCGTCCGCGGGCACGATCTCGCCGGGCTTGGTCTCGTGCTCGGCGATGAACGCGAGTTCGCTGCGCTTCTCGTTGCGGCCCGCGAGCACGACGTCGAGCCGGCGCGCGACGCCATCGCCGCGCTTCCACTCGGGCGGCACGACCAGCGCGTAGGGCTGGATCGAGTCGTCGAGCTTGGAACGGTAGCCGCGGATCACGCAGCCGGTGGCGTCGGTCCACGGCGATTTTCCGGCGCGCAGCTGCGCGACGCGCTCGCGCCCGGTGGCGAGCAGGCGCCGTGCGACCTCGACCTGCTTCACATCGAAGAACTCGTCGTAGCGCAGCGCCCAATCGACGGCCTTGTGGAAAACCTCCGCATCCGGGAGGAGCGCAAGCAGGCGGGCGTTGCGCGCCTTCGTGAGATCGGCCGTGAGCGCGTCGAGTTCGTTGCGCAGCGCGGCGGCGCCGCCGGTGAGTTCGTCGCGCGCGGCGGCCGGAATCGCCACGCCCGCGGGTGGCAGGCGCTTGGCGGGGGGAGGGGGTGTCTGTGCAAAGGAAGCACTCGCACAAACGATCAGTGCTGTAAGAAAAAAGGATCTGATGTGTTGGACCGAAGCAGTCGATGTCATGGGCTTGGTTTGGAATGCCTAGAGGGTTGTGATGAGGTGAATGGTTTTCGCGCAAACGGTGATTTCAGCTCGAGTTGTCCGGGAAAGGTCTTCTTCCCCATCAATGTTTCGCGTTCCCCCTGGGAAAATATTGAGAATTCGGCCCAGAGATCGGGCGATGCACCGGCAAATTTGTTTAAGACCAGCCGCAACGCATGGGCATAGTCTGCCATCGCTGCATCAACCTTCCCTTTTGAGTAGATTCGATCGGGCACTTTCGCATTGAAGCCGAGAAATTTCACGAACCAGCAGATACCTTGTTCGTCTTCGGCGTTCCAACGAGGATCGAATTTGTTGGATAGACACACGGTCACATCTACGCCGTGGCATAAGGGGAAATATACCTTCACGCCGATGGTGTTTGACGAAAAACCGAAGGCTCGCTCGTCGAGCCGATGCACGTTGAGATGATACTCCCGCGCGATCGGAAACATATGTGTCTCAACCGCTGTGTTAAAGACCGAGATGTCAGTCGAAACTAGGGCCTTCCAATCCATGTGAACCTGTTGGAGCTTGCCGCCTCACCCCTTCGACAGCGCATCCGACTGCTTCACGAATTCGTCGCCGCTCCATTCGCCGTCGCTCTTCACGACCTTCGTCGCGCCGGCGGCGGCGGCGGCGGCTTTTTGCGCGGCTTTGCGTTCGGTTTGACGGCGGACGAGGTCGGCGTGCGTCGTGAAATAAGGGAGGCTCTTGCCTTTGAAATCCGCGAGTGTCTCGAACTTGTGCTTGGCCATGAAGGCCAGCAGTTGCTCCTGCATCGGCTTCACGCATTCGTAGCCGAACTTCATCACGCCGGTGCAGACCTGCACGGTGTCGGAGCCGAGCAAGATGAACTGCGCGGCATCCTCGCCGCTTTCGATGCCGCCGAGGCCGGAGAGCGAGCGGCCGGGGAATTCTTTTTGGATCATCGTCGCCAGCTCCATCACCATGCGGAGCGCGATCGGCTTCACGGCCTTCGACGAGTAGCCGCCGGGCGTGGTGTAGCCCTCGACGCACGGATCGGGGCGCAGCGTGTCGAGGTTCACGCTCGTGACGCTGCGGATGGTGTTGATCGCGCTGAGGCCGGTGGCGCCGCCGCGCAGCGCCGCGCGGCCGGGTTCCTCGATGTGCGTGATGTTGGGCGTCATCTTCGCCCACACGGGCTTCTTCGTCGCGGAAGCGACCCAGCCGCAGACTTCCTCGAGGATGTCCGGGTCCTGGCCCATCGCGGCGCCCATCTTGCGCTCGGGCAGGCCGTGCGGGCAGGAGAAGTTCAGCTCAAACGCGTCCACGCCCACGGCTTCGCAGCGCTGCACGAGTTCGATCCACGCGTCCTTATTATACTCCTCCATGATGGAGGCGATGAGCGCGCCGGGGGGCTGCGCGTCCTTGCAACGCTTGAACTCGTCCTCCCACAGGTGAAACGGACGGTCGCTGATCAACTCGATGTTTTCCCAGCCGATGACCTCGCCGCTCGTCGCGTGGAGCTTGGCGTAGCGCGGGGTCACGTTGACCACCTTCGAGGCGTCGAGGCTCACGGTCTTCGCGATCACCGCGCCCCAGCCCTCGCGAAAGGCCCGGTTGATCACGCTAAGGTTGGTGCCCGGCGGGCCGGAGCCGATGACGAACGGGTTGGGGAGCTTCAGGCCGTCGACGGTGGTGGCGAGCGTGGGCATGGTGGTGGTGTTTGCGTTTTGAAAAACGGCGGGGTGGCACAGGCGAAACGCGGGTCTGCGGGCGCGAGTTGAAGCTGGCCCGCCCCGCCGAAGTTTCCAAGCTGCAAACACCCGCCATGCCTCTCCTCGATCCCAAGCGCACGGTTGCCGAGCTGAAGGAGCTGCGCGCCCTCACCGGCGACGCCGACGGCGCGCAGCGCGTGGCCTTCACCGCGACGTGGCTCAAGGCCCGCGCGTGGTATCGCGAAAAACTCCAGGCTCTCCCCGTCGAGGTCGCGCCCGACGCCGCCGGCAACCTCTGGGCTACGCTCCCCGGCGCCTCGCCGCACACCCTCATCATCGGCGGCCACCTCGATTCCGTGCCCAACGGCGGCTGGCTCGACGGCTGCCTCAACCTCCTCGCCGGCCTGGAGATTCTCCGCCGCCTCCATGCGCAATATCGCGGCCGCCCGCCGGTGACCGTGCGCCTCGTGGACTGGGCCGACGAGGAGGGCGCGCGCTTCGGCAAGAGTCTCTTCGGCTCCTCCGCCTGCTCTGGCTCGCTCAACATGGACGAGGCGCGTGCCCTCCGCGACCGTGACGGCATCGCGCTGCCCGATGCGCTGCGCGATGTGGGCATCGAATTCGATGCCGTGAAGGAGTCCGGCACTGAGCTGAAACACGCCGCCGCCTACCTCGAATTGCACATCGAGCAGGGCCCCGTGCTCCTCGATCTCGACCTGCCGCTCGGCGCGGTGCTCGGGACTTTCGGCGTCGAGCGCCACGCGATTACCTTTCGCGGACAGGCCGCGCACTCGGGCAGCACGCCGATGAACCGCCGCAAGGACGCCTTTCTCGCCGCCGCGCGCCTGAGCCCGGAAATCTACGAGATCGCCCGACGCAGCGGCGGCGGCGTCTGCACCATCGGCTCCTGCACGACGAAGCCCGGCATCGTGACGAGCGTCGTCGAGGAGTGCCACGTGACGCTCGACCAGCGCCACCTCGATCCCGTGGCGCTCGGGCGGATGCTCGCCGAGGCGCGCGCTGCGAGCGAACGCTTCGCGCGCGAGGGTGGCGTCACCGTCACGTGGGAACGCCTCTGGCACATCGCCCCGCGCCCCTTCCACCCCGAGTTAATCGCGCTCTGCGACGCCGCGATCGCGGAGACGGTCGGCGCGTCGCACTGCCTGCCCTCCGGCCCGCTGCACGACGCCGCCGAGATGTGCGGTGCCGGCGTGCCGACTGTGATGATGTTCGTGCAAAGCCTCCACGGCATCTCGCACAACAAGATCGAGGACACGAAGGAGGAGCACATCGAACAATGCGTCACCGCCCTCGACCGGCTGGCGGAGAAGACCATCGAATGGATCGTGGCGCGGGAGTGAGAGTGAGATTTTCGGCGAAGCGCGTTTGAGCCGTAGGGCCGGCGCTCGCCGCCGGCCGTTGCACAGCGGATCTGAAAACCGCGACGGTTGCCGACAAGCGGCAGCCCTGCAAAATCCGTGTAGCCTGCTTCGGGAGAAGCGGGACTCTCAGAGCTTCATGTGCGCGTTCCACGCTGTGCGCACTGCGGCGAGATCGGCGGCGCTCAGCGTGTCGAGGCGCCGGATAAAAATGCTGCGCTCTGCGGTCACGATACGATCGAGCCGCGCGACCGAAGGCTTGAGCAAACCGGCGGCCTGCCAATCGGCCAGCGTGACATCGAGCGGCCCGGTGCGCAGGACCGAAGTGACCCGGCAGACGATGGCGTCCGGTCCGAGGTCGAACAGCACGAGCACGGGCCGGATTTTTCCTGCTGCGCCTGAGGTCAGCGGAAATTGGCAGAGGAATATCTCGCCGAACATCTCAGCGGCGGGAGTCGTAGACGGCGTCCTCCTCCGCATCGTCACGGAGGAACTGAGCGTAGGCCCCGGCGCGCCAGTCCGCGTCGTCGGAAAGTGCTTCGGTGAGGACGATGATGCGGGCCTTGCCGGTCTTGGGCAGTTGCGCCGCGATGTCGGCGGGGATGGGCAGCGTCGCGCCGCCGCTTAACTCGGTGGTAAACTCGACGGCGTTCATGAGCGGAGTGATATTGCGCGGCGCGAATGGGTCAATGCTGAGGGCGTCGTTACTGCCGCTTCACCGGCCGCCCCGGCCGCGCCTCCGTGAGCTTCGTTTCGCGGATCACGGGCACGCCGTTCACGATCACGTCGCGGAAGCCGACGGCGTAGTGGTGCGGGTCGTCGTAGGTCGAGGGATCGTTCACCTTTTCGGGGTCGAAGATCACGAGGTCGGCCACGGCGCCGGGGCGGAGTTCACCGCGGTCCTTGAGATGGAAAGTGGCGGCGGGGAGCGCGGACATTTTGCGCACGGCGTCCTCGAGGGTGATGACCTTTTGGTCGCGCACGTAGCGGGCGAGCACGCGGGCGTTGTTGCCGTAGCCGCGCGGGTGGGGGACGGCGTCGCCGAAGCGGCGCACGCCGGAATCGGAGGCGATCATGGTGAGCGGGTGGGCGAGGAATTTCTTCAGGTCAGGCTCGCTCATGCCGTGGAAGACGCCTTGCGCTCCGCCGCGCGCGTGGATGTCGAGGACGGTCTCGATCTGGTCGTCGAGGGTGTCGGCGCCGCGGAGCAGCAGCGCGGCCTGCTTGATGTTTTTTCCGTTGAGGCGCTTGTCGGCGCGGAAGCTGGCGACGACGGCGTAGGAGTAGTCGCCGCGTTTCCCTTTCGCGATCGACTCCTTCATTTCGGCGATCATGCGGGCCTTGGTGGCGGGATCGGCGAGGCGTTCGCGGTAGCGCTGGTCGCCGCCCTCGCGAAATTCCGCGGCGATGAGCGTGCTGATGCCGGTGCTCGACGCGGTGTAGGCATACTGGTCGTGCGTGATGGCGAGGCCCTCGGCGCGCGCGCGGTCGAGCCATGCGAGGATCTCGTCGGCGCGGCCCCAGGCGCTGGGGCCGGAGAGCTTGAGATGGGAGACCTCGGCCGGGATGCGCGCCTCGCGGGCGATGGTGGCGAGTTCTTCGAGAGCCTTGACGATGCCCGTGCTCTCGGAGCGCATGTGGCTCGCGTAAACCCCGCCGTGCGCGGAGGCGACCTTGGCCAGCGCCACGATCTCGTCGGTCTTGGCGAAGGTGCCGGGCAGATAGATGAGGCCGGTGCTGAGGCCCACGGCGCCATCCTTCATCGCCTGCCCGACGTGCGCGCGCATCTGGTCGAGTTCCTCGGCGGTGGGCGGGCGGGCGAAACTGCCGCCCATCACCTGGCCGCGGACGGTGTTGTGGCCGATGAGGGTGGCGACGTTGACGCCCACGCCGGTCTTCACGATGGCGTCGAAAAACTCGCCCACGTTGAGCTTCGAGCCGCCGCAGTTGCCGGTGACGATCGTGGTGACGCCCATGCGGAGGAAGTTTTCCGCGACGGGCAGATCGGTGATGTCCTCAGAGTGGGTGTGGACGTCGACGAAGCCCGGCGCGACCACGAGGCCGTTGGCCTCGATGGTTGTGCGGGCCGTGCCGGTGAGCGCGCCGAGGGCCACGATGCGATCGCCGCGCACAGCGATGTCGCCCGCGTAGGCGGCGCGGCCCGTGCCGTCGATCACGCGGCCGCCGCGGATGAGAAGATCGTAATCCTGGGCGGGGAGCGCGGGGGTGGCGACGAGCAGGAGGGTGAGAAACGCGAGGGCGGGGCGGCGGCGCATAGTGGGGGGGACGATAGGGAAAAGGGCGGCGGCGAACAGGATCGTTTTGGGGTAGCGGCGAGCGTCCTGGCCCGCCGAGGTTGGTCAAATGCCCTGAACCGGCGGGCAGGGACGCCCGCCGCTACATGGCCAGCCATGCGCCGGAGCGGGCGCTGGCGAGCACGGATTCGATCACACGCATGTTGCACACCGCGTCGGCGAGCGGCGTGGGGACCGGGGTGTCGTCGAGCACGGCGCGCGCGAAGGCGTCGCCCTGCAGCGTGTATTGGTCGCAGGCGGGGAAGGTGATTTCCTCCACGGCGGCGTTGTTGCGCTGGTGCCAGAGGCGGGCGGGCTGATCGGGCGGGGCGTTGCAGGGAATTTCGATTTCGAGCCGGCCCTCGGTGCCGAAGATCTGCGCGCGCTGGTAGGGCGTGAGCTGCGTCGCGCAGGTGAAGCTCGCCGTGCCGCGGCCAAAATCGAGCAGGCCCGAGGCGAGCCGGTCCGTGCCGAAGTTCGGGTCGGTGTCCACCACACCGAGCACGCGGCGCGGCGCGGCGTCGAAGATCCACCGCGCAAACGACACGCAGTAGCAGCCGATGTCCATCATCGCGCCGCCGCCGATCGCGGCGAGGTTGCGGACGTTGGCCGGGTCCACGTTCCAGTAGGAGAAGTGGCTGTGCATCGCGCGCAGTTCGCCGATGCCGCCGGCTGCGACGATGGCCCGCGCGCGGAGCCACTGCGGATGGAAACGATACATGAACGCCTCCATGATCTTCAGCTGGGGGAAACGCTGCGCCGTCTCGGCCAGTTCTGCGGCCTCGCGTGCATTGAGTGCGATCGGCTTCTCGCAGAGCACGTGCTTGCCCGCCGTCAGCGCCTTGAGCGACCACGGCACGTGCAGGTGATTGGGCAGCGGGATGTAGACGGCATCGACGCCCGGATCGGCGAGCAGGGCCTCGTAGCTCGCATGCACGCGCGCGATGCCGTGCTGCCGGGCCGCGGCCGCGCCCTTGGCGGCATCGCGCGAGGCAATCGCGACGACCGTGCCGAACTGCGAACGCTGGAGCGCGGGGATGACCTTGTTGACCGCGATGCGCGCCGCGCCGAGGACGCCCCAGTGGAGTTTTTTCATGGGTGGGGAGTGTGCGAGGGCCTGCGACGAGGTGGCGAGTGGAGAGTAGCGCGCGGCTTCAGCCCGCGACAGAACGGAATCCAAGACTAACCACGGATTTCACAGATGAACACGGATAAGGCCCACGCGGCGAAACTCTATCCGTGTTAATCCGTGTGATCCGTGGTCAACGCCAGTGGTTTTTCGGCGCGGGCTGAAGCGCGCGCTACCGGGGAGACGTGCCAAAGCTCCACGCCATGATCCGGAAGCGTTTCTGGCCGTGGGCGAGGTCGATGGTGCGCAGCGCGGTCGCACCGGCGGCGCGCATCGCGCCGTGCAGGCCGGGGACGTGCTCATCCTTCGAGACCAGCGTGGTGAACCAGCGGCACAGGCCGGGGCGCGTGGCGCTCTCGGCGATCATGCGGCGCACGAAGGCGGCCTCGCCGCCCTCGCACCAGAGCTCGCGATTGTGCCCGCCGAAATTGCGCGCGGGGTCGCGCTTCAGCGAGAGGCCGAGGTTGCGGAGCTTGCGCCGCGTGCCGGCGTCGGCCTCGGCGGCCGAGGCGTGGAAGGGCGGGTTGCACACGCAGGCCGCGAAGCGTTCGCCGGGCGACGTGACGCCCGCGAAGATTTTTCCCGGGTCGCGCTGCAGCCGCAGCTCGACCCGGCCGGCGAGCGCGGGATTGCGCGCGACGATTTGCTCCGCGTTGGCGAGCGCCGCGGGATCGATGTCGCTGCCCACGAAATTCCAGTCGTAGGCGGCGACACCGATGATCGGATAGATGCAATTCGCGCCGACGCCGAGATCGAGGATGCGCACGGTCGGGCCGCGCGGGAGGTCGTCGGAGCGATTTTCCGCGAGCAGATCGGCGACGTGGTGGAGGTAGTCGGCGCGGCCGGGAATCGGCGGGCAGAGATAGCCCGGCGGGATTTCCCAGTGCTCAAGGCCGTAGTGGTGGCGGAGCAGCGCGCGGTTGAGGGCGAGCACCGCCGCCGGATCGGCAAAGTTGATCGTGTCGCGGCCGACGGGATTTGGATGGACGAAGGCCGCGAGTTCCGGACTGCGCCGGATAAGCGCGGAGAAATCGTAGCCGGCGGCGTGCGGGTTGCGCGGGTGCAGGCCGGGTTTGCGATCGAGGTTCGGAGCTGTGGGAGGGGCTTTATGCCCCGACTGAGCGGGCGCGCGCGGCAATCCGTCGGGGCATAAAGCCCCTCCCACAGTCTGTCCCACAGTGCCAGGGGCGCGGCGCGATGCCTTCACCACGAGAGGCGGTCGCGCGGCCAGCCGAGGCGCTGGGCGGTTTGGGTGGGCCACGACCACTTGTCGGGATCGGAGCCGGTGAGTTTGACGGGCTGACGTTCGGCGGCCAGCGCGAGCGCCTGCGGAATATCGAGAATGCGGAGCACGTTGAGGTAGTCAGGACCGTTCGTATGCGATGTGGGCGCTTGGACGAGGCGGATGTTCTCGATGTTGTCGATGAACAGCGAGGCGTAGAGCGCATTGGTCGCTTGTTCACGATACCCCACGATCTGGACAGGAATGTCGCCGAGGAGGTCTTTGGTGCGCAGCGCTGCGACAGCGCGGCGAATATCCCATACACGCATGGAATCGATCGTTTGGCCGAGTAGCATGTAGCGACGCCGAACTTCGATTTGGTCGACGGCAGAGAGGCCTGAAGTAGTAAGATCGAAGCCTCGTGGTGAGAAATACGCGACAGCAACGTCGCCGCTCCAAAATGCCTCCGATGAGGCGACATCAGGCTGATGATATTCACGGCTGTCGTGAACAACTAGAATGAGCTTCTTCGGCGAGGACTGTTCGGGCGATGGCGATGTGTGCAAAGTCAGCGAAAGTCTGACATCACCGTGGGTCGTAAAGCCATATTCTGTCACCCGAGCCGCGTGCGCGATGTCGCTTCGCAGACGGGAGACTGCCAGCGGCTCGCCCTCCGCCGGCCACCCGCGAAACACCTTCTCCCGCAGCGCACGCATCCACGTTTCCTTTTGTTTCGCCCACTCGGCGGCATTCGCGGGCACGGCGGGCGCGGCCAGCGGGACGAAGGTGTCGTGGATTTTCGTCGTGCGCTCGTCCTTCGGCTCTCCGCCGACGGGGAAGACGCGGAGTTGCTTCGGATCGAAGAGTTTTTCGGCGGCGACTTTCACGAGGGTGTCGGGTTCGTTTTTAAGCCAGCGGTTGAACCAGCGGAAGGCGGGGACTTGTAGGTCCTGCGTGTCCTTGTGCGGGCCCTCGGTGATGAGGAGGCCGAGTTTGTCGCTGGCCTTGTGCAGCGCGTAGAGGCGGGCGAGTTCGCCATGCACGCGCACGACGCCGTCGAGGGGGAAGATGCCGTCCTTGTCGGAGTTGGCGAGGAGCAGCGGGCGCGGGGCGAGGAGTGCGGCGAGCTTGGTGTAGTCCCAGCGATAGGTGTTCACCATGAACATGCAGTCGCAGTGGCCCTTCACGACGCCATCGACGACGTGGTTGTGCAAATCGGTGATGCCGGCGACGGGCACGGCGACCTTGATGCGGTCGTCGAGCGCGGCCGTATACCACGTGTAGGCGCCGCCGCCGGAGCGGCCCGTCATGCCGATCTTCTCGGGATCGACGTCGGCGCGCGACTGGAGGTAGTCGAGGGCGCGGATGCCGTTCCACGCCTCGACGCCGGCGGGCGTGTAGCCGCGTGAATTCCACCACCACATGCCGAGGCGCTTGGTGCCGTGGTGCGCGCCCTCGAGTTCGCCGAGCTGAATGGTGTCGAGCGTGAGGCAAATGTAGCCGTGCCGCGCGAACCATTCGCCGTGGTGCTGGTAGCCGGCCTTGTTGCCGAGGCTGGTCTTGCCGTCCTTCACGACGGCGTGGCCGGAGCCGTAGAGAATCGCGGGTGCGCGGCCGGTGAGATTTTTCGGCACGTAGAGGTTGGCCGTCACGTAGAGGCCGGGGAGCGACTGGAAATGGAGCTTCTCGACGAAAAACTCCGCGTGCTCCACACGCCCCGTGACGGTCGCGCGCAGGTCGGTCTTCGCGGGCCGCGGTGAGAGGCCGAGCATTTCGAACAATTGCTCGCGATACTCCGCGCGGTGGTCGGTCCAGTCGCGGAGCGTTTTCACCCCGCCCAACGACCCGGCGGCGAGCTTCGCGGTCTCGGTGCGGAAATACTCCGCGAACATTTGATCCGCGGCGTTGGGCGCGGACGCAGGTGCGGCGGCGGCCCAGAGGGGGCCGAGCGGGGCGAGCGCGAGGAGGGTGCCGGCGAGATAGAGAGGGAATTTCATGGCAAGCGGGTGCCCGGTGGCGGAGGAAGCAAATGGGATGGAGGAGGCGGCGTTCAGAACGCAGCCGTCACCTCGTGCTGGTAGCCGGGATCGAGGGACTGCGCGCCGAGGGCGGCGCACTCGACCTCGTCGTTTTTGTAGAGCTTGAAGCGGACGGGCGCGGTGGCGTCGTTGGTTTCCCAGCGCCACTTGCCGATGGAGACGAACTGGAGCGGCATGCCCTTGTCCCAGGCGAGCCCGGGGCCTTCGCCGCGGATGAAGAGGCGGTTGCCGATGCCGATGTAGGCGGTGGCGATGAGGCGGGTCGCGCCGTCGGAGCTGAGGGTGCGCTCGGAGACGCTCGCGGCGCCACCAGTGTCGCCGAGGTCGAGGCCGAGCGCGGGCGCGTCGTCGTCGTGATCGGGCGGCGCCGGACGTTGGCGGGCGGCCGGCTGCGGTGGAGTGGGTGAGGGAGAAACGGGCGTGCCCGCGATCTGGCCGGAAAAAGGCTCGGCCGTCCCGGGGGCCACGGGGGCGACCTCGATGATGGTGGCCGCAGGCACGGGCGGCGGCTCATCGGAGGGCGGGGTGATCGACATAGTGGCGGCGGGTTCGCTGGCGATCTCGGCGGCGGCGGGATCGCGGCGGGGTTTGCGGGGGCGCTTCGGCGGCGAGGCCGGGGCCTCGGCTTCGGGCGGCGGGGTTGGGCGCGTGGCGGCGGGTGGGCTGGAACTCACGGGCGTCGGCTCGGGGGCGACGAGCTCCGCCGCTGCGACTGGGGCAGCGGCGGTGACGACGGCGGCCATGGCCGCGGGGCCGGCGCTGCGGGCGAGCGCCTCGAGGCGCGCGAGGCGGGCATCGACCTCGCGCGTGAGCACGGCGGTCTGATCGCGCGTGGCGGCTTCGAGCTTGGCCCACTCGGCGGTGAGCTTGGCAACGCGTTGCGTGATGGTTTCGAGCCGCTCGCTCTCGGAGGTGCGGAGGGCGAGCAGCTCGCGCTCGAGTTCCTCCTTCTCCGTGTCGGCCGCCGCGGCCAGCTGCGCCTGAAACTCCGCGATTTTCTCCTGCAATTTCTGCGGCAGCTGCTCGGCCTGGCGGAGATTCCGGTGCGCGAGATCGGCGATGCCGTGGAGGCCGGTGGCGGCGATGCCCACCTGTTCGCCGGCGGCGGAGATCGTGGCCGCGAGGTGCTCGAGGGTGCGCTGGCGCTCGGCGAGCGCCTCGTTCTTCAGCCGTTCGTAGTGGGCGACCAGCGGAAAGAGCAGCACGATGGCGCTCAGGCCCACGCACCCGGCGATGGCGGCCATCGCGGCGGGGGGCAACGGATCGGAGGCGTGAGCCCCCAGGTAGGCGGCGGCGGCGAGCAGCGCGCCCGCGATCAAGACGAAGGGCCAGGCAGGCAGGCGGGGATGCGGGGAAGGCTTCATGCGTGGAAGGGCGGCGCCCGCGCCGGGCCTCCCGCGGTGGGCGGGAAGGCCGCGATGCGCGGCTGGAGGAAAGTTTTGTGCGTCGCGCCGCCGTGCGGCTCAAGGGGAAAACTCCCGCGCGCGGCGGCATTCGGAGATTGTGCCGCGCGGCGCTCGGGCGCACGGTGCCGGTGCGCGATGAACGACTCCCCTTTTATCCGCATCGAGCGCGAGGAGCGCGGTGGCTCGCGCCACTATGTCGTCCATGCGCACGATCCGAAGTTTGCAGTCGAGCTGGCGGCCGACACCGAGGCGGCGGACCGGGTGGGCCGCGGCATCATCAAGCGGGTCTGCGTGCCCAATTCATGGACTGGCGACTACGGCAAATACGCCAAGTTCATCTCGGCCGCGCAGGATTTTTTCGCCGCTTCGTTCGCCGAGCCGGCGCCCAAGGCCGAGACCCGCCGGCTCTCTCGCTAGTCGAGCCCGAGCCACGCGGCCGCGGCCAGCGAGAACAAGAGACCGAGGCGCAGGGCGCCTTCGAAGGTCAGGATCACCAAAATCCACCGCAGGCCCACGCTGCGCCGCAGCGTGTAGCCGAGCGCCGAGACCGCGAGCAGGCCCGCGCCATGCACCCGCCCGGCCGGCAGCGCGAGCAGCACGAGCATCCACAGCCAGTAGAGGATCAGAAGCGCGCTCCAGCAGAACGCCACGGACTCGCGCGGGCCCAGCGACCGCGGATCGGTGCCGCGTGCGATCTGTTTCAGCCCGAGGTAGCGTTCGCTGATCACGAGCTGCCCTACCTCGAAGGCGAGGAAGAGCGGCAGGAAGAGCAGCAGCACGATCACGCGCCGAGGCTCGGCGCGGGCGCGGCGCGAGGCAAGCGCGGTGGGGTGGCAGGCCACTCGTCCTGGAGTCTCCGCCTTTCGGCCGGGTGGGCGGGCGCGTCGCTGCGCACGCATTCGGGCACTTGCGCAATGATTCGCCATGCGGGCACAGGGACGTGCCCGCCCACCTCAATCCAGGTGAAATCCATCAAGCTACGGCTGCTCACTCCTGCCCGAGCGCGTCCGCGATGGCTTTGCACGAGGCGCGGAGAATTTCGAGGCGCGCGAAGCGCTTGTTCTCCGCGGCCATGAGGTGCCACGGCGCGGCGGGGCGATCGGTGAGCACGAGCATGTCGCCGGCGGCCGTCTCGTAGGCGGCCCGCTGGCGGCGGTTGCGCCAGTCCTCCGCGTTGATCTTGTGGCGTTTGTAGACGGTCGCCTCGCGCTCGCGGAAACGGCGGAGCTGCTCCGCGGGCGAGAGGTGGAGCCAGAACTTGATCACGATGGTGCCGTGCGCCGTGAGCTGGGCCTCGAAGTCGTTCAGCTCCTCAAACGCCCGCCGCCACTCCTCGGGCCGGCAAAAGCCCTCGATGCGCTCGACGAGCACGCGCCCATACCACGAGCGATCGTAGATGGTCACGCGGCCGGCGCGGGGGATGTGACGCCAGAAACGCCAGAGGTAGTGGTGCGCCTTCTCCTCGTCGGTCGGCTTGGCGACGGGAATCACGCGGCAGTCGCGCGCGTCGATCGCGCTGGTGAGGCGGCGGATCACGCCGCCCTTGCCCGCGGCATCCCAACCCTCGAAAACCCACACGATGGAGCGGCCGTGCTGCGCGGCGTCGCGCACGGCGCGGTTGAGCCGGCTGAGCCACTTGGCGCGCTTTTCCGCATAGTCCGCTTCGGTGAGGGTTTGATCGAGAGGGACCGCCTGGAGCATGCGCCGGCCGACGGCCCGGAGCGGCGTGATGCGCCGCGGTTTTTTGGGCGCGGGCCGCGCGGCCTGCGTGCGGAGATGTTTCTTGAAACGGGCCAGCAGCGTGTCGGAGATGGCCAGGTTGCGGGCGCGGGGATCGGCGGCCTCGACGAGGTGCCACGGCGCGGCGGTGAGTTCGGTGGCGCGGCGCAGGCGGGCGGCGAGGGCGGCGCGGCGTGCGTAGGCACGGTGAAATTTCCAATCTTCGGGGGAGACACGCCACGCGGTGTCGGGATCGCCCTCGAGTTCGTGCAGCCGGTCGCGCTGCGCGTCTGGGCCGAGGGTAAGCCAGATTTTCACGAGCAGGGCGCCGCCGTCGGCCAGCAAGCCCTCGAAATGGGCGAGGCGGGCGAGGGTGGCGTCGAACTCCGCGAGTTCGCGCGGGGTGTGCGGATCGCTGGCGAAGGCGTCGTCGTGCCAGCCGCCGGCGTAGATCGCCATGCGGCCGTGCGGCGGGAGCGAGCGCCAGTAGCGCCACAGGGGCGGGCGCTCGCGCTCCTCGTCGGTCGGATCGTGGAACGCGAAAGTCTCGACGCCGCGCGGGTCGAGCCAGCCGTTGAGGAGGTTCACGACGTCGCCCTTGCCCGAGGCGTCGTCGCCGGCGATGACGAGGAGCACGGGAAACGGCGCCGCCTGCAGCTTGATTTGGAGCTGGATGAGCGCCTCGCGCACGCCGGGCACGCGGGCTTCGTAGTCGTGCTTTGAGATGCGCCGATTTGATTTCGCCTTGGCCATACGGGGAGGAGGGCAGTCGTGACCGCGCCTGTCGAGTGGCTGAAAATTACGCCAGCGCCCGTAGTCTGGCGCGCGCACCGAATCCCTTGCCAGTGCCAGGATGGGCGCTCGTGTTTCCGGAGAGCCGCAGATAGTGGGCCGGGACTGGCTCAACGGGCTCTGCGAGAGGTGCGGGCGAACGATCAGGCGGAAGAAGTTTCAATGGGCGGCGTAGTGACGCCGCACCTAAAAGATCGGTGCGGATTTTTCGTCCGATGACTTCGGCGAGCAGCGAGGGCGCAGCGTTGCCAATTTGCTTTTGGGCTGCGCCGCGGTTGCCGGTGATCATCACGTCGTCCGGAAATGTCTGTAGGCGGCAAAGCTCACGGATGCTCAGGCGGCGATTGTTCCAGTGGAACGGCCCGACGGAGGGCCCAGGTTGCGCTTGGATGGTCCAAGACGGGCGATCTTTGGCGAGTTTGAGGAGGAAATTCCAAAAGCGGCGCCTCCAGCCGAAAAGCGGCCGACCACCCCCTCGGTCGGTGTGCCAGAGGTAATTTTGGCCTTCAGGAATAGTTGGAAGCAGCTCGGCCCAGCGCCCGCGCATCGCAAGATCCTCTTCATCGGGAAACGGCGGTAAGTCACCGAGCGCGTCCCATGCGGTGCGATAAGGCGGCAATGCGGTGGTGCTGGAGAGAAAGGTTTCTTCGATTTCCGAATCGCGCTCCCGGAAGGTTGGCTCGGGAAACTTGAACGCGGTGCCATCGCGCGCCGCGACGAGGAAGAGCCGCTCGCGGAGTTGCGGGACGCCGAAATCGCCGACGCGTCACAGGTTGAGCTCGACCCGCTGATATCTGGCTCGGAAGCTTCTCTTCATGTTGATCGCGATTGGAAATCCCCAAGACCAAACGAAAAAGTGAAACTTCGCTGGCAGCGTTTCCCAAAGTCGGGTCCATCATCGATGCTCGGTCAGCGGATCATCCAAACGTTTGAGGCATCCCATAGGCGGTTCACATCGGACGAACACAATCTGACGAGCGACGGTGTCTTGGGAATTGTCGCGGACAACCTCCGCGAACTTGGGTTTTTGGTCGAAAGTGGAAAATCGAAGGACGGAAAAATTCCAGTGCCTGTGCTCTACGGTGAGAATGGGAAAATCGAAAAGGCGTTCTCGGCGGACTGTTACCATCCGCTCGAAAAATATATGCTCGAGGTCGAAGCCGGACGTGGTGTGGTAAATCACCAGTTTCTAAAGGATCTGTTCCAGGCGTGCGCTTCAGACAGTGTCGACAAACTGGCGATTGCTGTGCGGAACCGTTACAAGGGCAGCGATGACTTTGTGAAAGTATGCACGTTTATGGAAACGTTGTTCGTAAGCCGTCGCCTCACGCTTCCGTTGGACGAGATTCTGATTCTTGGTTACTGACTCATCTCGCTCAGAGCTGGGTTGACATCGGTAACTTTTGAATGGGTCCGGTGAGTGAGAAATAGTCGAACGCCGCGCGGTCGGCCAGCATGTGGCGAATCCCCGTGTCTTCACGCAATGCCTCACGCTCGAATCTCGCCAATCGAAGGAAGTGATTGGCGGTCCCGGTGACGACAATTTCTATTGGGCCGTCGCGAGGCTCAAACTCCCATGCAATCCACCCCTTTCGCTGGATCTCGGGAATGCACTTCGAGCTGAACTCAAGTGTGAGTGGCAGCTTGATCGGAGTGTGAAGGATTGGATCGGCCGCCACGAATATTCCGCTCTCCAGGTCGATCCCGCAGAATAGCGTCGTGTAGAGCATGTAGGGATCCTGCCAGAGGTGATGCAGGCTTCCTGTCTTGGAGGAGTATTTGACCTGAAAGCGATGTTCGTCGTCAGGCCGGTTGCGGGTGGGCTGTGAATTGGCGAAGAAAGCATAGACGATGATGCCGAGCCGCTCGCCTTCGGGAGTTTCAAACGTGAAACGGTAGGGCGCGACCGAGGGATCGGGTTCGTGCAGGATGCGGCAGCCGGCGTTTTCCAGCGCTTCGCGGATGAATCGCACGAGAGGTTCTTTTCTGGCGCGGCTGACGGAATAGACCCGGAGATCCATGCCGGGATAACTGCGAGTCTGCCCGGCCGCTGTCGAGCTTCCGAGACGGGGAAACTCGCGCCGGCCAATTCGCTTGGCGCGCGGGAGCCGCGGGCGCAGGGTGGGCGGGACTTTTTCCCGACGAACGCCCGCCATGTCCGACGCCTATCATCCCGAGCGCCCGCGCGCGCTGCTCATGCTGCTCGTGGCGAATTTCTTCTGGGGCCTGAGCTTCCCGCTGATCAAGGCGATCACGCTCCTCCATGCGCAGCTGCTGCCGCAGGCGGGCACGTGGTTCTCGGCGGTTTACACGGTGGCGCCGCGTTTCCTGCTGGCGGTGCTGCTCATGTTCGCGCTGCGGCCGCGTGACATCTGGCGCGCCACTCCCGGCGAATGGAAACAGGGTGTGATCCTCGGGCTCTTCGCGGCGGCGGGCATGCTGTTTCAGAACGATGCGCTGCAGTTCATCGAGGCGAGCACCTCGGCGTTCCTCACGCAGTTCTATGCGATCCTGATCCCGGTGTGGCTGGCGGTGCGGACGCGGCGCAGCCCGCGCGCGCTCATCTGGGTGTGCTGCGCGCTCGTGCTCGCGGGGGTGGCGATCCTGGGGCGGTTCGATTTCCGCACGCTGCACCTCGGGCGCGGGGAGTGGGAGACGCTGCTGGCCTCGCTGTTTTTCATGGGGCAGATCCTCACGCTCGACCGGCCGGAGTTCGCGGGCAACCGGCCGGAGCGGATCACGTTTGTGATGTTTGCGACGGAGGCGGCGATTTTCTGGGTGCTCGCGGGCGTGACGGCGCCGGACATGGCGGCCTTGATCACACCGTGGACCTCGGCGCCGTGGCTCGTGTTCACGGGCATCCTCACGGTGCTGTGCACCTACGGATCGTTTTCGCTGATGAACGCGTGGCAGCCGAAGATCACCGCGACGGAGGCGGGCCTGATCTACTGCATCGAGCCGATCTTCGGATCGGTGATGGCGCTGTTTCTGCCGGCGATTTTTTCGGTGTGGGCGGGGATCGCCTATGGCAACGAGGCCGCGACGTGGACGCTGCTGGCCGGCGGCGGCCTGATCACGCTCGCCAACGTGCTGCTGCAACTGAAGCCGCCGCGGGCCTGAGCCGGCCGCGCGGGGAGCGGGTGCGACTACGGTTTCGGGGCCGGTTGGGTCGGAGTGGCGGGCGGGGTGACGCTCGTCGCCGGCGCGCCGCCGGCGGAGGTGGTCACGGTGTCGGTGGTCGTGAAGGTCATGATTTGGGTCGGCCCGCCGATGGGGCGATCCACGGCGGCGTCGCTGTTGAAGATGACTTGGCGGGTGCCGCCGGTGGCGGTGACGCCCGCGGGCAGCACGGGGAAGACGCTCTGCTGGCCGAGGCCGATGCCGGGGGGCGAGTTGGGCTGAGGCTGGGTGGAATAGGCGAGCCCGCCGGAGAGGTGGTTGATCCACGGGGAAACCTGCGCGTAGGTGGTGCCGGCTTCGGTGCCGAGGGTGCGCGTGACATCGGCCTTGGCGCGTTCGGCGAGCGCCTGGATTTGCGTGCGACGCTCGGGGACAGAGAGCGAGGTGTCGGCGTTGATGCGCTGCGAGGCGGCGGCGTAGGTGTCGCGCGCGGCGAGGATAGTGTCGGTGGCGGTGCTTGGCAGGCTCAGGCGCGAGACGAGGCTGTCGAGGTTGCGCACGTCGGGATCGGCGGCGCGGCGGAGGGCGGCGTAGCGATCGTCGCCGACGGCGGCGCGCAGATCGGCGTCGAGCTGGCGCTCGGCTTCGGAGCGGGCGCGGAGCGTCTCGGGCGAGATGCGGCCGACGAGGGCCTCGCGGGAGTATTTTTCGTCGAAGGCTTTTTGCAGGGCGTAGACGCGTTGGAACTCGGCCTCGCTCTCGATGGCGTCGCCGTAGCGGTTGCGCACGGCGGCGGCGCTGGTCGAGGTGCGGAGATCGTAGGCGAGTTTCTCCTCGGGCGAGAGCAGGGCGGCGATGTCGCGCTCGCGCTCGGCGCGGAGGAGCCGGAGGCGCTCGCGATCGGAGGGCAGCTGGAGGCCGGTGGCGGAAAACTTGGCGATCATCTCGTCGTAGTCGTCGGTGATGCGGCGGAGCTGGTCGCGCTTGGCGGCGGGCAAAAACGCGAACTGCGCGGGGTCCGCGCCCAACCCCAGATCGATCCCGAGGGCGGCGGCGAGCGCGGCCGAGAGCTGACGGCGGGCGGCGGCCTGCGCCTCGCGCGTGGCGGCGGCGTGGCGGTTGGTCCACCAACGTCCGTCGCCGGCCGGGGCGCTGCCACGGGCCTGATCGGCGAGACGGCCCAGCGTGCGGCCGAGGGCGAGTTCGCGGGCGAGGTCGCGCGAGAGACCGGCGGCCTCAAGCGCGGCGGCATCGCCGCTGGCGAGGGCGGAGCGCAGCGCCTCGGCCGAGGTGGAGCGGCCCGAGGATCCGGCGCCGGAAGATGCGGTGGCGGCGGGAACCGAAGGGGTGGACGGAGACTGCGTGACGAAGACGGCGACGAACGCGGCGTTGGCGGCGAGCGAGGCCGCGAGGAGGAGGGCGAGGGGTTTCACGGGAGGAGGTGCAGGGGTGAAGGGTGAGCGTCGCGGGCGCGGGGAATTGTTTGCGGAAATTTTCCGGTTTGCCGAGCCCGGACTAGGATTCCGGGACGAAACGCCCGTGGCGCAGGAAATGCGCGACGTGGGCCGCTGTCTCGCGCCGCCACGCCATCCACGTGTGCGAGAACGGCAGCACCCGGTGGTCGCGGGCGCCGGCGAGGCGGGTGGAGGCGACGCTGACCTTGCCATCGTGCGGCGCCGGCACGGCCGCGCCGAGGGAGGCGGAAGAGGCCCCGCTGCCGGCGATGATGCCCAGCTCGATCGCCGGGGCGGGCCAGGGGCCGAGGGTGGCGGGCAGCGCATCGGCGGCGGTGCCGAGGCGCGGGCCGTTGGGGCCGACCAGCCAACGGAAAGGCGCGGAGGCGCCGAACTCATCCGGGATCTCGCTGCCGGCGTTGGGCGGGGCGAGCATCACCACGCGGCCAAGCTGGGCCGGCGGGCTGTGATCGCGCAGCCACACGCGCACGAGCAGGCCGCCCATCGAGTGGGTGACGAGATGCACCCGCGGCGTCGGGGGGAGCGCCGCCAGTTGGGCGGGCAGCCACTCGGAAGCGAGTTGTTCGAGCGTTTGCGTGCGCCACGGATAGGAAGGGTTGACCACGCGGAAACCCGCGTGCTCCAGCTCCCGGGCGAGGGCGCTCATCGACCAACTCGTGCGGCCGAGGCCGTGCAGCAGCACGACCGTTTCCGGGACGGGCGCGGATGCGGCGGGCGACGGCGCAGGGACGAGCACCACCAGACAACCCGCGAGCAGGGCAAAAGGTTTCACGGGACGTGGGACTGCGGGTTGGCCGACAAGTGCCCGATCCGCCGGGCCGCGCGCAGGGACACGGCGGCGCGCAGCGTGACGGCACCCAGCACGATCGCGCCACCGATCAGCGCCCAGCGCGACGGCACTTCGCCGAACGCCAGGAAAACCCAAATCGGGTTGAGGATCGGTTCGATGACGGGGATGAGCATGGCCTCGAGCGCCGTGACGTGCCGGATGGCGCGGACGAAAAGCAGATAGGCCACACCGAGCTGGACCACACCGAGCGTCAGCAACGCCGCCCACCCTGCGGCCGGCAACGGCGGGGCCGCGAGCAGCCACGGCAGGCCGATGACAAACGCGAGCACGTTGCCGAGGATGATGGATTGCACGGGCGAGCCGTCTTTCTGGTGGCGGAGCGCCATCGTCATCGAGGCGAAGGCCAGGCCGCTGAGCAGCGCGAGGGTGTTGCCGCCGGCATGGCCGAGGGCGAGTCCGTCCATCACGAAGAGCGCGAGCCCGCCGAGCACCGCCACGATGGTGAACCAATCGGCCCGCGTAGCGCGCTCGCCGAGGAACCACGCGCCGAGGAGGGCGACCCAGACGGGCGCGGTGTATTGGAGGAGGATGGCGTTGGCCGCGCTCGTGAGCGTGGTGGCGGTGCAGAACAGCACGGTGGTCGCCGCGTAGGCGACCGCGCCGACGATCTGGGCGCGGGTGTAGCGCCACCGCAGCCCCCGCTGGACCGCGATGAGGAAGAGCGCGGCGATGAGCCCGCGGCCGCTGGCGACGGCCAGGCCGGACCAATGCGTGGCGACGGCTTTGATCAGCACGCCCGCCAGGCTCCAGCAGAGCGCGGCGGCGATGAGCAGGGCGACAGAACGGCGATGATCGGCGGACACGCGGACCTCGGGACTGCGGGCCGTGCGCCCGCCGGGCAACGACAAACGCGGCGGCACCGGCGCAGCGTCCCCGCGATCGGACCGGTGCAGGGGAAAAAATTGCGGCGCGGCGCCCGGCGTGCAGGCTGGCGCGCATGAAGCGGCTCGCGATCATCGTGGGGGTGGTGGGGTTGATCGTGAGTTTCGTCGTGCTCTACCAAAGGCCGGCGACGGCGGAGGCCGGGGTGGTGGTCGGGCCGGTGTCGGCGCCCGGGCCCGCGCGCGGACCGGTGGTGCGGGCGGAGCAACCGGAGCGGATCGCGGTGCCGCACGCGTTGTCAGCCTTGGAAAAGTCCGCGCGCGTGGACGCCATCCGGCGGGATTACGAGGAGCTGCGGCGGCGGGTGGCGGGCGAATTGGCCGCAACCGAAGCGGCGACGGTCGCGGATGCGAAGGTGCTGCTGCGGCAGCTGGCGCTGCTGGAGAACGAGCTGCACGCGGACCTCGCGCGAGTGCTCGACGCGGCCGAGCTGGAGGAGTTCGAGCTGCGGGAATCGACGACGGGCGTGCGCGTCACCCAGCGGCTCGCGGGCACGGGAGCGAGCGAGGCGCAGCGGCGGGCGGTGTTTCGGGCGCAGCGGGCGTTCGACTTGAAGTATGCGTTTGCCCTCGAGCTGGGCGTGGAAGCGCTCGCGGAGCGGGAACGGGCCCGGCGGGAAACGGAGGCGCGAATCCGCGCGGTGCTGGGTGAGGCGGGGTTTGCCGCGTGGAGCGGCGGGGGGCACTGAGGCGCCTCACACCGGTTGCGGCCGGCCGGGCGGCGACACCCGCGCGGGCCGCAGCACGCTGTGGTTGATGGTCCGCCGTTGGTCGGCGGTCAGCGGGGGCAGGGTGGGCAGGGCGTCGGGGCGGGACTCGCCGAGCCAGTGGCGCGCCAGCGTGCGCAGCTCGTCCCAGCGCTCGGCGATGAAGTGATCGCGGCCGGTCATCGGCGCGCCGTCGCCGAGGAGCGGGCCGGCGGCGGCGACTTGCTTGAGCAGGCTGCGCCATTCGGTCAGCAGCCGGTCGAGATCGCCGCGGCCGGCCGTCTCGATCTCGGCGAGCACCTCGCGAGTGCGGGCGCCCTCGGCGACGAGGGCGCGCACGGCCTCGCCTGCGCCGGAGCCGTAGTGCAGGGGCACGCCCTCCTGCAGCCAGCCCTCGATGGTGAGACGGCGGTAGGCGCGCGCGCAGACCTCGGCGAGGCGGCCGAGCCAGCGCGGATTGGTGCCGCAGAAGCGTTCGCCGCCGTAGAGGTTGGCGGCATCGAAGAGCACATCGTCGATCGGATAGCGGCGGTCCTCCAGCGCGGCGGCGAGCGCGAGCCCCTCGGGGCCGAGAAAAAACGAGACCATCTCGCCGCGCACCGTGAGCGCGAGGCGGCGGTCGAGCACGCCGGTGCGTTGCCACTGCCAGAGGAGCGTGGCTTCCGGGGAGAGCGCGAGGCAATCGGCCCGGAGCGCGCAGGCGGCGCAGCCGGCGAAGGGCTGGCGCTCGCGGCGGACGAGCCGGGCGCGGCCGGTGTCGGTGTGTTCGCCACAGGGCAGAGTGGCCGGATCGAGGTGCGAGGTGATTTCGGCGCCGAGCGGCACGGGTGCCTCGGTGAAAAACCGGCCGGCCGCACCGCGCGCGAGTTCGGCGGCCGTGGACTCGCCCGCGCGGAGTTGACGGAGGAAGAAGGCCCACGGCAGGGGGGCGGCGCGCTTGAGCCGGAGCGGGGCGGCGCGCCGCAGCCGGGGCGTATCGGTGCTCACGAGCACGTAGCCGTGATCATCAAGACCGCGGCGGCCGGCGCGCCCGATCATCTGGAGGAGATCGTGCGGCGCGATTTCGCGTTCGAGGTGGTCGTGGCGGTAGCTGCCGGCGGTGATGAGGACCGAGCGGAGGGAAAAGTTGATGCCGGCGCTGAGGCCAAGGGTGGCGACCACGGCGCGGAGCTGGCCGGCCTTGGCGAGGGGTTCGACGAGCCCGGCGCGCTGCGCGTAGCTGAGGCCGCTGTGATGGAAGGCCACGCGGGCGCGGAGCAGCTTGGCCACGAGCGGGCCGGCGAGCTGCTCCTGCTCCGGTGTGAGCGTGAGGGGATCGGCGAGCGGCAGCTCGCGGGCGAACTGCCGCGCGAGGCGCTCCGCGTCGGCCCGGTGCGGCGCAAAGACGAGGACCGGGCCGAGGTTGTCGCGCAGCGCGCCCGCGACGCGCCGGGCCCAGAAGCCTTCGATGCAGCGCGGCAGCCCGCGCACGAGATCGTCGGCCTCGACTTCCTCGAGTGGCACCGGCCGCTCCCGATGCTGGATCACCGTGGCGCGGCGGCCGAGACGGTGGAGCCAGGCGGCGACATCGGCGGGATTGGCGACGGCGCCGGAGAGTAGGAGGAGTTGCAGGCCGGGTGGCGCGGAGAGCAGGACGCCTTCGTAGTGGTTGCCGCGGTGGGGATCGGCGAGCCAGTGGTATTCGTCCACGACCAGCAGCTGAAAAGCGGGGCGCTCGGCCGGCGCGGGGTGGGACGCGGCGCCGGGAGACGCTAGGCGCGAGGGCGAGAGAGAGCGGGTGGCGTCGGCGATACGGCCCTGCACGGCCTCCAGGGTGGCGACGACGACCGGGGCCTCGGGGCGGTGGCTGACATCACCCGTGACGATCCCGACCTCCCAGCCGCGGGCGCGCCACTCGGCGAATTTGTCGTTGGCGAGGGCGCGGGTGGGGACGGTGAAGAGTGCGCCGCGCGCGAAGCCGCCCTGCTCGGCCCAGCGCTCGAAAATGTAGGTCTTGCCCGCGCCGGTGGGGGCATCGACCACTACATCGTGCCCCTCGCGCAGTGCCGCCAAGGCCTGCGCCTGCCACCGGTCGGGCAGGAGGAGTTTTTGCAGGCCGGCAAAGGCGTCGGAGAGCACGGCCGCAGCGTGGGGCTTGGGGTCCGGCGGGTCAAATGGTGGCGGGCGAATCGAGACGGCGCCGAGCTGCTGACGATGAATCTGGCCCAAAAAAAGCGCCGGATGCAGTGAGCATCCGGCGCTTGGGCGTAATGTCAGGGAAACGCTTAGGCGGCCATCCGGCGCTTCAGACCCGCGAGACCGAGGAGGCCGAGGCCGAGGAGGATGAGCGTCGCACCGGAGTCCGGCACGCCGGTGGTGCCGGGAGGCGTGGTGTAGCTCACGACGAGCTGCTTGATCTTGAAAGCGTCATTGTCTTGATCAGGGCGTGCGGCGACCAAGAGCGTGAAACCAGTGCCACTGAGGCTGATGGGGGTGTTGATGGAGGAGTTGTTCACCGTCGTGCCACCGGAACCCGTGCCGAAAAGCGAGGACGCCGTCGCACCAGAACCACCCACCCAATAGCGGAAGTCGGTATCGTCATTCATCCACCCCAAGGTCAGGTTGGAGAACGAGACAGACGCGCTGAACGAGAACAAGAGCATGTCCTTGTAGCCGCTGTTGTCGATGGCGTGGCTGTTGTCACCTTGGCCGTTGTTGACGCCGTAGCCATAGCTTCCGTTTTGGGTGATGGTGGCACCAGAGGTGAGAACCGAGCTGCCAGTGTAGTAGGCCGGCGTCACGGTGAGCGACGGGGCCCCGGCCGGCGTGCCGACGGGAGACGTCGAGGTGACGTTGCCGCCCGTGGTGGTGAAATTGTAAGTGAACGTGGCGGCGTGCGCGACGCTACCGAGCCCGAGGGCGAGAACTGCACTGCTGAAGAGTGTGTTGAGTTTCATTGGATGTTGTTGGTTACTGCGACTAACAGTTCATTTACCAGCAATCATGCCAATAGCTTAAAATAATACATTAAAAATTGAATAATAGTATTTAATGAAATTAATTGGTAATTTTAATCTGGGTTAAAAACCCTAGAAAATGTAATATTTTCCGACGTTTTGCACGTTTTGGAGGATTTGTAGAGTAGAAGCAAATGGGCTTATTCAATGGGTTCCTTCGCACGCGCTGACCTCGGTTTGCTACCTGAACCCGTATCTACGGTGAATAGGGCCTATCGCAACGCGTCCACTACGATGCCGGGCGTGAGGATTTCAGGCAAAATTGCAGGGGTGTCCTGCCCGGGCATCCACACTAGGTTGAAGGGCACGGCTGACCGACCGTAGCGCGCCAGCTCCGCCGTGATGCGCGGGTCCTGGTTGGTCCAATCGGCTTTTAGGGTGACGACCTTCTTTTCGGCCAGTGTCCGCAGCACGTCCTCCGAGCCGAAAACGAGTTTCTTGTTCGTCTGGCAGGTCGCGCACCAGCGCGCGGTGAAGTCCACGTAAACGATGCGGCCTTCGGCGCGATATTTTGCGACCGCCTCCGGGCTCCACGGCTCCCAGACAACGGCCGGCACGCCGCCCGCACCCGAGCCAGCCGCGATGGCAGCGCGCGGCCATCCCAGCCACAGGCCCAGCGCCCCCACCACCACGAGCCCGGCCACGCCGAACCGCACGCGTTTCCGCGCTGCCCCCGGCTTGGCCCAGCGGCCATACACCCACACCGCCATCGCGATGAGCACGAGGCTGAGCAGCGCCATGAGAAAACCATCCTCGCTCAACTGAGCCGCGAGCACCCAGACGAGCGCCCCCACGGTGGCATAGAGCGGAAAAGCCATGAACTGCTTGAACGTCTCCATCCACGCGCCCGGTCGCGGCAGCACCTTCACGGCTCGCGGGAAAATCGACAGCAGCAGATACGGCGCGGAGAGCCCGAGGGCGATGGCGGTGAAGATCACGAACGATTCCACGGTCGAGACGGCCAGTGCCGTGCCCAGCGCCGGCGCGAGAAACGGTGCGCTGCACGGCGTCGCCACCACCGTCGCGAGGATACCGGTGAAAAACGAACCGGCGTAGCCGTCCTTGGACTGCAGTTTTCCGCCTACGGCCGTCGCCCGCAGCCCGAACTCGAAGACTCCGCTCAGGTTGAGCGCAAACACCAGCATCAGCACCGCCACCGCGTAAACAAACGCCGGCGATTGCAGCTGAAACCCCCAGCCGAGCTGATCCCCGCCCGCGCGGAGGACCGCCAGTGCCGTCGCGAGCGCCCAGAACGAAAGCAGCACGCCAAGCGTAAACACGACCCCGTGCACCACGACCGCGCTGCGCCGCTGGCCGGCCTGATTGACGAACCCGAGTATCTTGATGCCAAGCACCGGAAACACGCAGGGCATGAGGTTCAGGATCAGCCCGCCAAGAAACGCGAGCGCCAGCGTGCTCGGCAGACTGGCTGTAGCGAGGCCCGGGGCTTCCGCGCCACCGCTCGCGCCAGCCTTTGCGGTCGCGGCCGCGCCGCCGGCTCCGGCGGCGAGGTCGGCCGCCACGCTCAGACCGCGCAGCGCTCCGCCCGGCAGCCAGCCACCGGTGGCCGTCACGACACCGATGAGCTGCTTCGTGTCTGCCGGTCCGTCGCTCGCCACCGGCAGCGTAAGGACCCACGCCCCGCGGTCATCGCGCTTGGCCGTTTGCGGCAGGTCATAAGCGATGAAGCCATCCGCGGTGAAAAAATGCGGCGCCTTCGGCTCGCCGGCTCCGGTCGCCGCCGGGGTGAGCGTGAGCGTGACGCTCTTGCCCGTCCGCACCGCGCGGGCGGTCCAGGCCGCGTCGTCGCGCGGCAGTCCCGCCACCGTGGCGCGGATTTTTTCGCCCCATGTGGCATCAGACGTCGGCGCTCCGGCGGTGACGGGTAGCCGCAGGGTCACGGTCGCACCGCCCGGGATGCAGATTTCCTCGCACATCAGCCAATCGGCGCGGGCGCTCAGCTCGATCGTTTCGCCGGGTTTCAGGTCGGCCGGCGGCGTCAGCGTGACGGGCAGCAGTAATTCAGCCTCGTAACCTTGGCCGACGATGTTGCCGCGCTTGTCCTTCAGTAGAATCGGCGCGGGCCACTGGATCGGGCCGGCGCTCCAGCCCGCGGGCAGTTTCCACTCGAGCGTCGTCGGCAGGCCCGTGCCGGGATTGGACCAATACGTGTGCCAGTGGAGGTCGTGCATGAGGTGCAGCGCGACGGTGACGGGCCGCCCCGGCTGCACGCTCGCCTCCGCGGCGACGAGCGCCGCCTTCACATGCGACGGCGTTGCCGCCTTCAACAGCGCGGCGCCGCCCGGCAGGCTGGACCAACTGATCAGAAAAAAGGCGGCGAGACGGCGGAGCATCATGGGTGGAGGGAGCGTGGAGGTTTTCGTGCGAGGTGCAAACCCCGCGGTTTGTTCCTGGAGCCCGCGTCGCGGCGCGGCCGGTTTTCCCGTTTGCGCCCGCCTGCGCTCCGCCGCTAGCAATACCCCGTGCCGCGCCTTCTCACTGTGTTTCTCGTCGTCGCCGCGGCCCTGCTGGCCGGCTGCTCGACCTCCGCGGACCGCGCGTCGTCGCCGGGGGCTCTGCCAGTGTCTGCTCCGCGCGACGCCTACGTGCTGCTCTCCGGTGGCGGCACGCCGCTCTCCAACAACTACTCGCAATACCTCCAGGCCCGCGCCCTCGCCGAACACCTCGGGCGCGCCTGCCCACCGGAGGCCGTGTGGATCTTTTTCGGCGCGGGCAACCGCCCCGATGCTCCGCTGATCCTCGCCGACGCCCGCCGCGAGACGCGGCGCGACGGCCTCGTGCTTCAATCCTGGGAGCCGGGCGTTCTGCCCCATAACCGCGCCGCCACGCGCGATAATTTCCTCCGCGCCCTGCGCGACGAGATTCTCCCGCGCGTGCGCGACGGCGGCACGCTGCACCTCTTCGTCGGCGACCACGGCGAACTCGCGGGCAAGGGCGACGCCCGCGAGAGCGCCATCACTCTGTGGCAGCTCAAGCCCGGCCGCCGCGGCAGCGGCTGGATCACCGACGACAAGGAGATCCTCGGCGTGGCCGAGCTGCGCCGCGTGCTCGCCACCGGCCTCGGCCGGGGGCGCGTCGTGTTTTGCATGACGCAGTGCCACTCCGGCGGCTTCCACGAACTCGGCGTCGCGCGCGAGCCCGTGCCGCCGCGCGAATGGTTTGCCCGCCTGCCGGCGTGGGCTGCGGTGAAAAGCAAGTATCCCCGCCTGCCGATCGCCGGCTTCACCGCGACCGACGAGGATTCCCTCGCCGCCGGCTGCGATGCCGATCCGATTCCCGAGCGCTGGGCGGGCTACGAACGCTTTCTCCCCGAGGCCATCCTCGGCCGCGATCTCATGACGGGCGCCGCGCTCGGCCCCGCGGCGCCCACTTATGTCGCCGCCCACGAAGCCGCCACCCTCGTCGATCGCACCATCGACAAGCCGCGCACCACGTCCGATCACTTGCTCGACGGATGGGCGCGCTTCATCGAGACCCGCCTCGTCGCCACGCTGGAAGCCGATCCAGCCGTGCTTCAGGCCGTCGCCGCCTATCAGCGCGCCGTCGATACCGGACGCCTCGCGGCGCACCCTGCCGATCCCGCCCTGCGCGAAAAGCAGGCGTTGTTTGCCCGCTTCACGGCACGGCTCGCGGAGCAGGTTCCCGCCGCCAAGGAACTCCTGCTCACCGGCACGCGCGCGCAGCTTGATGCCGCGATCCGCGGCCGCGGCGAGCGCCCCGCCGGCGGCGGCCCCCGCGGCGGGGCGCGGCGCGGCCAGCTCGCCGAGCTGCGCAAAGTCTGGACCGATACCCTCCGCCCCGCCTGGAAAGCCGCCGTGCTCCGCGGCGACGTGCCCGGGCTCGCTGGCGGCGCGCTCGATTTGGAAAAACACCTCCTCGGCCTCGAGGATGGCGGCCGTGATTTTTTCCTCCCGCGCGGCGGCGGCGATGCGCTCATCAACGAAATCTACTGGCGCTCCGGCTATGCAAACCCCGCCACGCTCGATCGTCCGCGCGCCGAGGCCGCCGCCCGCTGGGGCGCGGAGCGCCGCACTCGGATCGTCGCATGGGGCAAAGCCGCCGCCGATCCCGCCGTGCGCGCCGCCGCCGAAAAAATCGGCCCCGCCCCCGCGCTGGCCGACGAACCGGCTCGCGCCCTCAGCCGCCAGACCGCCGCCGAGCGTGTGCTCTTCTACCGTCGGGTGCTCGCCGCCTGGGAATTCCTGACCGCGACCGGCGCGCGCGAGGCCTTGGCCGAGATCGGAGCGCTCACCGCGATCGAGGGCACTCCGCTCCCGCTGGTGGGAGCTAATTAGTTTTTCGGTTGTCCGGAACGCGCGATCTTGTTCGTCGATTGATTGCACCGCATCTTCCCATGCTGCCCGTCGCCATCGTCCTGCTTCTGATCGTCGTCCTTGTGGCGACGGATCGCGGGGCGTCCGACGATCCCAACGAGGAGAAGTGAAGCCTTTCCGTCCTGAAGAATGAAATCCCTCCTGCCTTCCGTTACTCCCGCTGCCCCATTGCTTGAAGTCCGTGGCCTCGTAAAACACCTAGGTGGCAAGCCCGTCGTCAACGGCGTCGATCTCACGTGCCGCGCCGGCGAGGTGATCGGGCTGCTCGGCCCCAACGGCGCGGGCAAGACCACCACGCTCCGCATGTGCTACGGGTTTCTCCGGCCCGAGGCGGGCAGCATCCGCATCGCTGGCCACGATCTCGCGACCGACGGCGATCGCGCGCGCCGCGCGCTGGGCGTCTGCACGCAGGACGACACGTTCGACACGGACTTCACCGTGCGCGGTAACCTCGAGCAGACCGCGCGCTACTACCGCCCGAAGATCGAAAACCTCGCGGCGCGCATCGACGCGCTCCTCGCGCAATTCGGCCTCGAGGAATACGCAGACCAGAAGCCCGATCGGCTCTCCGGCGGCTTCAAGCGCCGCCTGATGATCGCGCGCTCCGTGGTGCATGGCCCGCAGGTGGTGTTTCTCGACGAGCCCACCACCGGCCTCGATCCGCAGGCGCGCATGGCGGTGTGGGAACTCGTCGCCCGGCTCCGCGCGGAGGGCATGGCGGTCGTCCTCACGACGCACTACATGGACGAAGCGGAACGTCTCTCCGACCGGCTGGTGCTGTTGCAGGATGGCAAGGTGCGCGCGAGCGGCACCACGCGCGTGCTGCTCGGCGATGTCGTGGGCGAGCACGTCGTCATCCTCGCGCACGCCGCGCCCGAGGCCGGGTCCGCCGCGGACTGGTTGCGCGCCCGGGGCGATCCGCTCACGGCGGTGCTCAGCGACTGGCATGTGGCGCTCGACGCGGCGGGGCTGGCGGCGTTTGTCGCGGCGTTTCCGGGCCTGCGCTACGAAGTGCGCCCGCCGAACCTCGACGACTTGTTTCTCGCGCTGGAGCGGGAGGGCCGCCGATGAGTGCCGTGCGCCGCATCTTCGGACCCGCATTGGCGTGGCAGAGCCGCGCCGTGCTCGCGCGGCACCTGCGCGTGCATCTGCGCAACTGGCACACGGCGGTCATCCCGCCGCTGGCCGAGCCGCTCGTGATGCTGCTCGCCTTCGGTGTCGGCCTCGGCAGCCAGATCGGGAACCTCGTGTGGGGCGGCGCGCCGGCGGATTATCTGCCCTATCTCGCGCCGGGCATTCTGGCCTACACGGTGTTCATGACCGCGTTCTTCCAATCGATTTTCTCCGCCTACATGCGGATGCACTACCAGAAATCTTGGGAGGGCCAGCTTACGACACAGGTGCGGCTGGAGCACGTCGTCTGGGCGGAGATGCTCTGGGCGGCGACGCTCGCGACCTTCTACGCGGTGGTCGTGTGCCTCGTGCTCGCGGGCTTCGGCGTCGCCGGTGTGTTGCAGCTGCACTGGACGTGGCTGCCGCTCGCGATCCCGTTGCTGTTTCTCGCGGCGGTGGCGTTTGCCTCCGTGGGGCTCTTCTTCACCGCGATTTTGCCCAGCATGGATCACATGGGGCTCCCGTTCTTCCTCGTGATCCTGCCGATCGGGTTCACGAGCAGCACGTATTTCCCGCTGCCGGCGCTGCCGTGGCTGGAGACGCTCGTGCTGGCGAACCCGCTGCATCACCTCGCCGAGGGTCTGCGCTGGCTACTGCTGCGCGGCACGCCGACGACGCACCTCGCCTACGCCGCGGCGTTGAGCGCCGTGATGCTGCTCCTGCTCGTGCCCATTGATCTGCGCCTGCTGCGCAAACGCGTCTTTGGCGACGCGTGAGGCGCGGCGGCGCTACTTTTTCATCGTCACCGCCGGCTCGATCAAATCGGTTGCATCGAGCCGGGCCTTGAGATTGCCCAGCGCGTCGCGGGCGGCGTCGTCGAAGCTGTCGGCGCGCGCGAACCAGTCGCGGCGCATCCACGTCATGATCGAGGTCCCGGAAAACATGCCGAGGTTCTGCTCGCCGCGCGGCGACTTGAGTGCGGCGGAGAAGACGCAGTCCGTGTGGCCGATGCGGTTCACGCGCCACTCAAAGATGCGGACATCGAGCACGGGCACGGTCTCGTCCACCCGGTCGCCGTTCTCGACATATTTGATGCGGCCCTTGAAGCCCTGCTCGTGCAGCGCGGTCACGACGCGGTGGGCAAACGCCTCGGCGATGTCGTCGTCCCGGATCGGGTTCATGCTGAACGGCAGGTCGACGCGCAGCTGCAGGCGGACGGGGCGGGGGGTCTTGTCGGCGGGTTTTTCCAGCGCGCCGGCCCAAGGAGCCAAGGTCGCGAAGCCCAGGGCGAAGAGGGAGAGAAGTCGGATGGTTTTCATAGTGCTAGGAGAGATGGAACCGGCGCCGAAAATGTTCCGCGACGGCGCGCAAAAAAAATTCGCCCGGCCGCTTGACAGCGGCGGCCACGGCGCAGCGCCAGCTTGCGTGGAGGGCGGCGCTCGCGCACCGTTGGCGGCATGAAAGCGCGTCCCACGGGCGACCCCGGCTTTATCGCCGATGAGGTCGCGGCCCACCTCCGCGGGCCGTAGCGAGCGTCTTTTACTCCCATGCACCCCAGAAGCCTTGTCGGTCTCTTTGCCGTGTTCTCCGGTCTGGCGCTTCCGCCGGCCGTCGCCCAGGAAACAAAATCCGCCGTGGCCTTCCGTCCCCTCAGCCTCGAGGGTGCGTTTGCTGCCGCCCAAGCGGAGCGCAAACTCGTGTTCATTGATTTCTTCACCACGTGGTGCGCGCCCTGCAAACTCCTCGACCAGCAGACCTGGACGGACCCCAAGGTCGGCGAACTCGTCAACGCCAAGGCCGTCGCCCTCAAGCTTGATGCCGAGAAGGAGGGCCGCGCCGCCGCGAAACACTACGCCATCGCCGCCTACCCGACGCTGCTCGTGCTCAAGCCCGACGGCACGGAGGTCGATCGCATCGTCGGCTTTCGCGATCCGGCGCGGTTCATCGCGGATTTTGCCGCGGGCGTCGCCGGCCGGCCCACCTTGGTGCGCGCGCACGATGCCGTGACCTCGGCCTCGGCCGACAGCCGGGAAGCCGTCCGTGCCCGTTATGATCTCGCGAAGACGCTCGCGCGCGCCGGCCAGTCGGCCGAGGCGCTCGAGCACTACCTCTGGTGTTTCGACGAGGGGATGATCAAAGTCAGCAGCTTCACGGGGGTCCGCACCAGTTTTCTCACCGGCGATTTGGGCCGGCTGGCGGCGAATTATCCGCCGGCCCGTGCGGCGCTCGTCACGCGTCGCGACGACGCGAAGACCCGCCTGCTGGGCGGCGACGCCCGCGCGGCCAGTGATTTTGCCGCGCTCAACGAGGCCCTCGGGGATCGGGCGGCGAATCTCGCGATGTTCGACCAACTGCCCGCGGGCGATCCGCGGCGCCGGGGCTTTGGCACGAGGGTTCAGCCGCAGCTTATCGCGGCGCGGCGCTACGCGGAGGCGCTGGAGGCGATGCCGCCGGCCAGCATCCTGCGGGTGGCGGATTCGACCCTCTCGCGGCTGCAGTCCGGCGGTGCCGATCTGACGGCGAAGCGGTCCAGCATCAGGCTTCAGCTCCCTCACGTCGAGATGCTCGCCGGCGCCGGCGAGCTGGCGGCGGCGCGCGAGCTCATCGGCCAGATTCTGGCCGTCGAGCCTTCCGCAGAGACGCGCGCGCTGCTACGCCGGGCCATCGAGCGCGCGGAGCGTCCCGAACTCCTCGATGCGCTTGCGGCCAAACCGTAGCGGCGGGCGTCCCGCCCGCCGTGGCTTGGTGAAAGTCCTGAACCGGCGGGCAGGGACGCCCGCCGTTGCTACCCTACGCCCGCAGATAGATCCGCCGCTGGTGCAGGAACCACGCGATCGTGAACATCACGGCCATCGCGCCGAGGTTCGTGCCGAGATCGCCGCCGCCGGGGCCGAGCACGCGGTCAAGCCACGCCCGCACGTCGCCGCCGACGATCCGATTGGCCAACGCACGGTAGCCCACGATGCCCGAGATCAGGTAGAGCGTGATCGGGTTGAGCCCCACCCACACGAACGGCGTGCACCAGCGCCGCGCCCCGCGCACATCTATCACCCAGTAGAACGCCGCCAGCAGCAGCAGGCTCCACCCGCCCGCCACCAGCACGAACGACGAGGTCCAGATTTTTTTGATGATCGGAAACTGCAGGCCCCAAAGGTGCCCGGCCGCCAGCGCCGCCCCGCCGCCGATCGCGAGGGCGGCGAGTTTCTGCGCATCGGTGCGATCCGTGCGCCGCAGCAAGAGGCCGGCGAAGACCCCGAGCAGGCACGTCGCGATCGCGGGCAGCGTGCTCAGATAGCCTTCGGGATCCCAATAAACGTCGTATTTGCGGCCGGGCAGGAACTGGAAGTCGAGATGGTTGGCTAGATTCTTCCCGGGCTCGTAGCCACCGGTGACGCGCGCGGTCGTCGCCTCAAACGCCGCCGCGATCTGCGCGGGCGTGGCCTTGTCGGTGCCGAGGCGCGCGGCGATGGCGGTCTTCTCCAGTTGAAAATCCCGGATCGGCACAAACGTAAGCAGCGCCCAGTAGCCCACGAGAATCGCCGCCGCGATCCCGGCGAGGGTGCGCGGCTTGAAGAAGATGAACAGCAGCCCCGTCGCGCCGTAGGCGAGCGCGATGCGCGGGAGCACGCCGACGAGCCGCAGGCCCGGCCAAGGCTGAGTCATCCCGCCGGCATAGAACAGCCCCAGCGCGTAGAGGATCGCCGTGCGCAGCAGCACGCGCTTGATCGCCGTCGCGCGGTCGTGCTGCTCGACGAGCCGCGACAGCGAAAAGACCGACGACACGCCGACGATGAAAAGAAACAGCGGAAAAATCAGATCGTAGAACGCGAAGCCCGCCCAGTCCTTGTGCTCGAACTGCCCCGCAAGCGCCGGTAGCGGCCCGGCGGGCACGATTTTCCCGAGTGCGCGGAGCGCCGCATCGCCGCCGAGGATCCAGCACATGTCGAAGCCGCGCAGCGCATCGAGCGAGAGCAGGCGCGGGGGCTTGGGTGGGAGGGCCGTGGCGGGCGAGGGGGCGGCGGGCGGATTCATGCGGGGGCGCGGCGAATGGGGAGCACGGCGCAAGCGACCCGCGCGGTCAATGCGCACCTCGCACGCGCGACGATCTGCGTTGAACGCGGCGCGTTTCGCCCTTCGTGTCGGGGCCGCATGAAGGTTTCGTTCACCCAGAAGGAATACGCGCGCCTGCTCGAGCTCGCCCATCTCGGGCTCTACGTCGTGGGTTCGCGGCCCGAGGATCCGGCCACGATGCCGGAGCGCTACGCGGACGTGGCGCAGAAAGTCTTCGGCCTCGCCCAGCCATTTGGCTGCGCCGACCTCGTCGAGCAGGACGTGAACGGCCAGTTTTTCCCCAACGAGAAGCTCGTGGGCGGCCCCGCGCAGGCCAAACTCGACGAGTTCATTGACGACATGTTCTGGGGCGAGCTCGTCGGGCGCCTCGCCGAGCGCGACCTGCGCGCCGACCTCGGCCCCACCAAGCTCGGCGACGAGCTGACCGACGACGAGGAGGAGCGCCTCGCCGCGATCGAGGACAGCTACTGGCGCGAGTTCGAGACCAAGGGCGTCGATCACGTCGTCGTGCTCCGCGGCGGCAAAGGCTGAGCGCCGCGCCGGCCGATTTTCCGTTTCCCCGCGTCCGCTTCACCCTGCTTTTCCCCATGAAAACCCATCCTGCCCATTCCTCCGCCACCGCCTGCACGCGCCGTGATTTCGTCACGCGCCTCGCCGCGACCGCCGCCGCGCTCCCGCTGGCCGGCGCCGTTTCCTCCGCCTTTGCCGCGGAGAAAAAATCCGCCGCGCCCGCCATGGCCGGCAAACCGGCCACCCCGGGCACCATCCACGTCTTCTCGAAGCCGCTGCACATGTTCTCCGTCGCCGAGACGGCGAAGATCATCGCCGAGTGCGGCTACGGCGGCATTGATCTGACCGTGCGCACCGGCCAGCCCCACGTGCTGCCGGCCAAGGTGAAGGAGGAGCTGCCCCGCGCCATCGACGCCGCCCGCGCCGCCGGCCTGAAGGTCGAGATGATCACCACCGAGATCACCAGCGCGCGCGCCGAGCACACCGAGGCCGTCCTCCGCACCGCCGCGGCGCACGGCGTGAAGGTTTACCGCCTCGGCAATTTCTCCTACGATGCCAAGCTCGGCATCACCGGCTCCCTCGAGAAACTGCAGCCCGCGCTGAAGGAACTTGCCGCGCTCAACGCCTCGCTCGGCATCCACGGCGCCATCCAGAACCACGCCGGCCCCCGGGTGGGCGGCCCGATCTGGGATCTTTACCACCTGCTCAAGGACATCGATCCGCGCGCCCTCGGCGTGCAATACGACATCCGGCACGCGATCGCGGAGGGCGGCCAGTCCTGGCCGCTCGCGCTCAAGCTCCTCGCCCCCTGGATCCGCTGCACCGACATCAAAGATTTCAAGTGGCAGCAATCGCCCGGCAAGGCTGCGATCGAGAACGTGCCGCTCGGCGAGGGCATCGTGCCCTTCGACGCGTATTACAAGCTGGTGAAGGAACTCGGCCTCGGCGGTCCGATCTCAGTGCACCTGGAGTATCCGCCCTTCGAGCGCCCGCCCGCGACGCTGAGCTCCGCTGATCGTGTCACGCAGATGAAAGCGCTGATGAAAAGTGATCTCGCCGTGCTGAAGGGCCACCTCGCGAAGGCGGGGCTGGGCTGAGAGCAGTCAACCTGAGGCATGGCCATGCATTTGTTCGACCTGCTTCGCCGCGGCGTGCTGCCGCTGCTCGTCCTCGGCGCGCTGGGTGCGCAGGATGTCACCATCACGAAACCGGTGTGGAGGGTTGCGCACGACGCGCCCGACGAATTACCCGTGCTGAAAAGCGCCCCCCGGATCGTTTATCCGGAGGCCATGCGCGGCAGTGGCGAGATTGGCTACGTCGTTTTCGATGTCATCCTTGATGAAAAGGGCCAGACGCTGGTCTTTCATCCCCACGCGACGCAGCTGGCATTTGAACGTGCGGCGCACATGCTTGATCGAGGCTATTCGTGGTCACCCGGTCGTCGTGAAAAAAGAGGCGTCAACACGGCCACCTCATTTGCGGTTATTTTCAACCCGGCCTCAGCGGCCGACAAGATACCTGATGCCACGCCCCGGTTGACCGAAGTGGCCGTTGCACGCGTGCCTGGGCTGAAGAACCGAAAAACGACCGACGTGTTTCCCGACATTGTCGTGTCCGCAGATGTGACGGTTGACGAGACCGGGCGAATCGCGGCGGTGCGAGGCGTGGCGCCGGAGTTGCAGCGTCCGATCGAGATTGCGGCGAGCGCGTGGAGATTTGCACCAGCGAGGCGCGGTGGCGCCGCGGTTGCGGCCGAGTTGAGGACTGCGTTTGTCGTCGTCACGGGCAGCGAGGAAGTAGGCGTGGGTGCTGGCACGAAGATGCCGCCGCGGGCGATCACCCAGGCTCGCCCGGTCTACCCGCGCGAGATGCGGGCCAGCGGCCTGCGAGGCGAGGTGGTGGTCGACTTCATCGTCGATATCGAGGGCCGTGTCCGCAACGCCTACGCCGCACGTTCGCTCAATCCGGCATTTGATGATCCTGCGATTGAGGCAGTCCGGCAGTGGAAGTTTGAGCCGGCCCGTGTCGGCAATCGCCCGGTGTCGATGCACATGCAGGTTCCGATTATCTTCACTTTGGATGGCGAACGCGACGGTGGCGGTGGGCCCCTTTCCGAGGTTCGAAAGCGCGACCTCTCGAAGCTGCCCGAGGCGTTTCGCTACGACACCCCGCCCAAGCCGCGGGGCACGGTGCTTGCCGTCTATCCCTACGAGCAGCTGCGCGCGCGGGTTAAGGGCAAGGCCTCGGTCGCCTACATCGTTGATGTGCGCGGTCGCGTGGTGCGCGCGGACGTGCGCGAGGCCACCGCACCTGAGTTTGGCCGCGCGCTGCAGGCGGCGGTGGAGTGCTTCACTTTTGAGCCCGCGATCAAGTCCGGGAAGCCCGGCCCGGCCCTCGAGGGCTTTCTTCAGGAGTTCAGCGAGGATCGCGCCTGGCAGCTCGTGAGCGACGACGATCGCGCGCTTTTGCGGCGCGAGGAAAAAAGGCCGGAGACGATTTTTTCCCTCAAGGATCTCGACGCGGCGCCGGTGCCCCGGTCTCGGAGGCCGCCGCAGTTTCCGGCCTCCATCCCCGAGACCGTTGTGAAGGGCCAAGCCATCGTCGAATTCATCCTCGATGAGGAGGGACGGGCCCGGTTGCCGCGGATCGTATCGGCTACGGAAGAGGCGTTTGGCTATGCGGCCGTGCAGGCTGTGGCGGCGTGGCGCTACGAGCCGCCTACGCGTGGTGGCAGCCCCGTGGCTGTGCGGGTGAGGATTCCTTTCGATTTTGATAATGATCCTGCGGCAAAATGACTCACGCATGAAGAATGCTCTTTTGCTGCTAGGCTTGCTTGCGATGGTGGCAGATGGTTTCGGCGCATCGACTCCACAGCGGCCCGACAATGCTGCGGTCGCCGATAGCGCTCCACTCCTCCAGACGTGGACGCCCGCCGTCTATCCGCCCGAGGCGCGGAGCGCGCGCGTCGGCGGCTTTGTGACAGTGCGCATCGTGGTCGACGAAGCGGGCCGCGTCACGCAGGCGCGCGTGCTTGATGAGACCGATCCGAGGCTCGGCGAGAATGCGGTGACCGCCGTGCGCACCTGGGGTTTCGCGCCTGCGCGCGATGCCGGACGGGCCGTCGCGATGAGCCTCGATGTTCCTTTCAACTTTGATCCGTCGAAGCCTGAGCCGAAGAAGCCCGGCTTGCTGCCGCCGGCGTATTTGCTGCCCAAACCTGCGCCCCGCGAGCCCGCCGAGCTGACCGCCTCGCCGCTCGGCGACTACCCGGAGAGCCTGCGCGACCGCAAGCTCGCGGGCCGCGTGGTCTTTGAGTGCGAGGTCACGGCTGAGGGGCGGGCCGGCCAGGTGCGCGTGCTGGGCGCGACACATGCCGACTTTGTGCCGCCCGCTCTCGAAGGCAGCCAGCGTTGGGAATTCAAGCCAGCCCGCCAAGGTGATCTGCCCGTGCGGGCCGAACTCAGGGGCGCGGTGTCCTTCGATGCACCCCGCACTACGCGCGCGGCCGTGCTCGCGGCCAACCGACTCACGGCCCCGGACGGCACCGCTCCGGCTGATGCACCCCGCCCCGACATCGTCGTGGATCCGGTCTGGCCGCACGCGGCCTTGCTCAAGGGCGAAAAGGGATCAGCGAGCGTCGAGCTGATCGTGCGGTCGAACGGCACGGTCGGCGAAGTCAAAGTCCGCGAGGCCAGCGCACCGGAGTTTGGCCACGCCCTGGCCGCGGCGATGGAGGCGTGGGTGTTCGAGCCGGCCGAGGGCCGCGCCGGGCCGGTCGAGGTCACGCTGCTGAAGCGCGCCGAGTTTACGCCCCCCGCGGCCGCCGACGAGAAGACCGATCCGCTGGCGCGGCTCTTGGTCCTGGCCCGCGCCGACGCGATCCGCGGCGCCGATGGGCTTGATGCGCCGCTGTCGCCAGTTTACCGAGTGTCGCCAGTCTATCCGGCGGCCCTCCGCTCAGCCGGCAAACCGGAGGGTGAGGCGATTGTGGAGTTTGTAATCGACCGGGAGGGGCGGGGACGCCTGCCGCGGGTGGTGTCGGCCACGCACGACGCTTTTGGATGGGCGGCGGCGACCGCGATCCAGCAGTGGGTGTTTCGCGCGCCGCGGCGCGGCGGGGCGCCTACGGATGTCCTCGTGCGCATCCCGTTTCGCTTCTCGCCGCCGTCCGACTGAACCCGCCTGCTGCCGCTTTCCATGCCGAAATCCATCACCATCGCCCGCGTGGGCTCCAACTTTGAGCGCGAGCCGCTCGTGCGGCCGTTTGGCTTCAAGGGCGGCTACCAGACCGAGATTTGGCAGAGCGCGGCGCTGCTGGAGAGCGCCGCGGGGAAGCGCGGCCTGGGGCTTTGCACGCAGGGCGTGCTGTGGAGCGATGCGCACGTCTTCGCCAGCCACAGCGAGAGCGGCGGCAACGCCCTCATGTATGCCGTGACCGAGCGCGCGCTGCAGATGCTCAAGGGCCAGTCGTTCACCGATCCGATCGCGCTGCTCGAGGCGACGCGGCACGAGGTGCTGGCCTACGCAAAAAAAATCACCGGCCACGCCGGGCTGCGCGAGACCTTCGCGCTCAACGCCCTCGTGGGCGTCGATTTCGCGGCGTGGCTGCTCTACGCGGCCGAGCACGGCATCACGGCGTTCGACGATCTCGTGCCCGCGGCGTATCGCCCGGCGCTGGCCCACCGCCACGCGCGCGTCGCGAGCATCCCACTCGCCGCCTACGCGATCCCGATCGAGGAGATCCGCGCGATGGTCGAGGCGGGATCGTTCTTCATCAAAATCAAGCTCGGCCAGCCCGGCGCGCAGGCGGAGATGCTGGAGAAGGATAAGGCGCGCATCACCGCCATCCACGCCGCCATCGGCCACGCGCGCACGCCCTACACTGCGAGCGGGAAGCTGCCCTATTATTTCGACGCCAACGGCCGCTACGAATCCAAGGACACCCTGCTGCGCCTGCTCGACCACACGCGCGCCATCGGCGCCTTCGACCAGATCGCGGTCGTCGAGGAGCCGTTCCCCGAGGAACTCGAGATCGATATCCGCGACATCCCGGCGCGCGTCGCCGCCGACGAGAGCGCGCACACGGACAAGGATGCGCTCGCCCGCATCCAGATGGGCTACACCGCCATCGCGCTGAAGCCGATCGCGAAGACCTTCTCGATGTCGCTCAAGATTGCGCAGCTCGCGCACGAGCGCGGCGTGCCGTGCTTCTGCGCCGATCTCACCGTGAACCCGCTGCTCGTGGAGTGGAACAAGGCCGTGGCCGCGCGCCTCGCGCCGTTCCCCGGCCTCGGGCTCGGCCTCGTCGAGACCAACGGCCACCAGAATTACAAAAACTGGACGACCATGCGCAGCCACCACAGCGCGCCCGACGCCCCGTGGGCCACCCCGCGCGGCGGCGTGTTTGAGCTCGATGCCGACTATTACGCGCGCAGCGGCGGCATCTTCGCGCCGCTGCCACACTACGAGAAACTCGTCGCCCCGGGCGCGGTGTGAGGCGTAGCGCGCAGCGGCGGGCGGCCCTGCTCGCCGTGGTTTGGAAAGCCTGAACCGGCGGGCAGGGACGCCGGCCGGTGCTGCGCGTGAAAAACCTTTGCCATCGCGCGGGCCGGAGCTGGCAGGGACGCTGTGGCTAGTTTTTCTTGATAACTATTAATAATTGGTTTGGCTGGCCGCGCCCCATGAAAATCAGCCCCTGCCCTTTAATCGGCGGAGTCGCCGCTGCCGTCGTTATTTTACTCGCCCCTTCGCTGCGGGCGCAATCGACCGTCCCGGCCAAGCCTGCCAATGCCGAACCGATCGAGGTGCTCTCGCCCTTCGTGGTCCAGTCGGACAAGGACACCGGCTATCAGGCCACCTCCACACTCGCCGGCACGCGCCTCAACACGCCGGTCAAGGAGCTCGCCGCCTCGATCTCGATTTACACGAAAGATTTTATCGAGGACCTCGGCGCGACCAGCTCGTCGGACCTCCTCATCTTTGCCACCGGCATGGATGCCGCGGGCGCGGGCGGAAATTTTTCCGGCGCGAACAACGACATCAACGAGGCGCGCCCCAACGGCAACGCCGCCCGCATCGATCCGCAGGGGTCGAGCCGCTCGCGCGGTCTCGCTTCGCCGACGTTCACCCGCGGCTATTTCGCCACCTCGATTCCCTTCGACTCCTACAACACCGGCACCGTGACCGTGAACCGCGGCCCCAACGCCGCGCTCTTCGGTGTTGGCAGTGCGGCCGGCATCGTGGATACCTCGCTCCTCGAGCCGGAGTTTCGCGGCAACAAGCACGCGGTCTCCTTCCGCTACGGCAACAACGACAGCCTGCGCGCCTCCACAGATTTTAACTTCCTGATCGTGCCCAAGGTCGTGGCCTTCCGCCTCGCCCTCCTCCGCGACCGCGAGGAATTCAACCAGCGCCCGGCATTCGAGGATAAAAAGCGCATCTATGGCGCGCTCACCATCAAGCCGACGAAGACCACCACGATCCGCGCCAATTTCGAGTCGGGCCGGACCACGGCCAACCGCCCGCTGATTTCGGTGCCCTACAACAGCATTTCGGCACCGTGGCATGCCGCCGGCCGGCCGAGCTACGACTGGCGCTTCTACGACGACCCCGTGCTCAACCCCAGCCCCACCAACCACGGCACCGCGACCGAGGGGTTCTTCATCAGCAACTCGATCACGCTCGGGCCGACCTTCGTTTACAGCAACCCCACCGATCGCGCGCCCTCGATCGCGTTCATGTCCACCACGCCGAGCACGACCGCGAACGCCGCCAACGCCGTCAAGTCGCAGGTCTTCAATGCCGTCGCGAACCGCAACCTGCTCACCGATTCGATCCGGTTTCTGCATACGCAGAACATCTTCGATTTCCCCGCCGGCTATTGGACCGGGGCAAATGTGCCGCCCGGCCAGTTGCCCGGTTTCGTCCCCGCCGGCATCAAGGCGCAGGGGTTCACCGATTTTTCGGCGTTCGACTGGAAGAACCGCCTCATCGACGAGTCGTCGCGGCAGAATGAGTCGTTCCACGCGTTCAATGTCCGCCTCGAGCAGAGTTTTTGGCAGAACCGCGCCGGCTTCGAGCTCGCCTACGATGTGCAGCGCGCCGATCGCCGTTCGCGAAATTCCTTCTTCTCGATCAACAACGCCAACCACGTCTTCCTCGACACCTCCGTCACGCTGCCCAACGGCCAGGCCAACCCCAACCTCGGGCGGCCCTACGCCGTCTATGGCCTCTCCAACTGGCGCGAGCGCTTCGAGGCGCGCGAGGCGGGGCACGCCACCGGCTTCCTCCGCTACGATTTCAAGGAACTCAACAAGGGCTGGACGCGCTGGCTCGGCCGCCACTCGCTCACCGGCCTCTACGAGGAGAGCCGCGTCAACCTCCTCGACCAGCGCCCCGTCACCTCGACCTTGGGCGAGGCGCTTGACGCCACCACCACCGGCGACCTCGGCATCAACCTCCGCCGGCCCGGCATCATCGTCTACATGGGCCCGTCGATCATCGGAAACAACAACCCCCTCCGTCTCGAATCGATCCGCACGCCCGGCATCCAGGCCGGCCCGATGATCCCGATCAGCTATTTCAAGCGCGAGGGCAACGCCACCGACCCCGGCAGCTTCGTCTCCGCCCCGTCCACACTCATCGATCTCGCCGGTCCCGGCTCCGCCTCCCGCGAGGTGATCAAGTCGCAGGCCTTCGTGCTCCAGAGCAACTGGCTGCTGGATCATCTGATCACCACGCTCAGCTGGCGCCGGGATGAGAATTTCTCCGCCAACCGGAGCACCGCCTACTCGGTCAATCCCGCGAACCGGCTCGATCCCGGCAAGGCGCACTTCGGCTTCGGCGACTTCGAGCTGTTCAACGGCCGGCCGCCGCCCTTCGCCGCGAAGGAAATCAAGAGCGTCGGCGCCGTGCTGCGCTGGCCGCAGGCCTGGTTCCGCCTCCCGGCCGGCACCGATCTGAGCGTGTTCGGCAACCGTTCCGAAAACTTCACGCCGCTCGGCGGCCGTATCAGTCCGTTCGGCGTCAGCTGGGCCTCGCCCCAGGGCGAGACCAAGGAGCACGGCCTCAACTTCTCCATGCTCAACGACCGGTTCAGCATCCGCCTCAACCGGTTTGAAACCGCGATCAAGGGCGCCAGCTACAGCTGGAGCAATTTCACCGCCGCCACCGTGAACAACATCTTCGGTGCCGCCGCCGCGTGGGCCGTCGAGGGCAACATCAACCCCGTCATGGCCGCACAGCGCGCCGCCGACATCGAGACGCTGTTCGCGCCGCTCCCCGCCAATTATCGCACCCTGCACAATTTCCGGATCAACGGCACCGCGCCCAACCTTTCGGTCTCCGGTATTCTCAATACGGGCCTCGCCGGCGCGACCGACACCACCGACACCACGGCCAAGGGCCTCGAGGCCGACATCGTCTTCAACCCCGCGCCCCGCTGGCGCATTCTGATGAACGTCGCGAAGCAGGAGACCGTGCAGAGCAACTCGCTCCCGTTCATGAAGGCTTTCGTCGCGCTCATGAAGCCAACCTTCGACAAGCTCGCGAGCACCCCGCGCGGCAACTACCCGACCGGCTACGTCCCGGGCGCCCCGTTGCCCGCCACGACGCAGACCTACGGCCAGTGGCTGGACTCGAATCTCTACGTGCCGCTCGCGACCGTGCTCGCGACCGAGGGCTCCGTGAGCGCCGAGCAGCGGAAGTGGCGCGCGAATCTGGTCACCAACTACGCCTTCGGCTCCGAACCGTTCCTCGGCCTCGCGCTCAAGGGCTGGGCCGTCGGCGCCGGCGTGCGCTGGCAGGACAAATACGCCCTTGGCTACCGCACCACGCGCAAGCCCGATGGCGGCGTCCTCATCGACATCGCCAATCCCTACTGGGGCTCGGCCAACACCAACGTCGATCTCTCGACCAGCTACAGCCGCCCGATCTTTCAGAACCGCATCAAGTGGAAGATGCAGTTGAACGTGCGCAACGCCATCGGCAGCGACTCGCTGCTGCCGGTCACGATCCAGCCTTGGGGCGAAGTCGCCACCACGCGCCTCGCCCCCGAGCGCCGCTGGTATCTCACGAACACGTTCAGCTTCTGAGCCCCTGAATCCCGTAGGGGCGCAGGCTTGCTGCGCCCTTCCCCTATGCGCCTCGCGCTGCTCTTCCTCCTCGCCGTTCTTGGCGTCCACGCCGCCGAGGCCCCGCGCACGTTTGCCCTCGACGCGCCCGGCCTGCTCGCCAACCGCGCCCGCCTGGCGCGCGGCGACGCGGCCCTCGCGCGTGAGGTCGCCGCGCTCCGGGCCGAGGCGGACAAGCTCCTCGCGCTCAAGCCCGCCTCCGTGCTCGACAGCCCGGGCGTCGCCGCCAGCGGCGACCCCCGTGACTACTACAGCGCCGGCCCCTACTGGTGGCCCGATCCGACGAAGCCCGGCGGCTTGCCCTACGTGCAGCGCGATGGCGTGGTGAATCCCGAGAGCCGCACCAGCGGCGACATGCTCGCCTTTCGCCGCACCGGCGAATCCGTCCGCACGCTGGGCCTCGCGTTCTTTTTCACGGCCGACGAACGCTACGCCCGGAAGGCCGCCCAGCTCACGCGCGGGTGGTTCCTCGACCCCGCCACGCGCATGAATCCGAACTTCCAGCACGCGCAGGGCATCCCCGGCATCAGCCCCGGCCGCGGCACCGGTCTGATCGAGGCGCGCCACCTGATGACGCTCAACGACGGGCTCGCCCTGATCTCTGGCTCCCGCGCCTGGCCGACCGCCGACGAGCAGGCCATGCGCGCTTGGCTGGCCGAGTTCTACGGTTGGCTCACCACGAGCAAGAACGCCGCCGATGAAGCCGCCGCACAAAACAACCACGGCTCGTGGTTCGCGGCGCAAGTCGCGCACCTCGCCCTCGTCCTCGGCCGCACCGCCGACGCGAAGAAAATCGTCGAGACCGTCCGCGCCGACCGCATTCCCCGCCAGATCGAGCCCGACGGTTCGCAGCCGCACGAGCTGCGCCGCACGCGCTCGCTCAACTACGTCCTCTTCAACCTTGAGGCCCTCACGCTCCTCGCGCGCCTCGGCGACCACGTGGGCGTTGATCTCTGGCAGTTCTCCACGCCCGACGGCCGCAGCTTGCGCGCCGCCCTGCGCGTCGCCGCGCCTTATGTCGATCCGGCGAAGGTCTGGCCCAAGGAGGATGTCAGCCCGGAGAACCGCGCACGCGTTTTGCCCCTGCTCGTCGAGGCCCTGCGCCACGGCGATGATCCCGGCTACCGTGATTTGCTCGCGCGCTTCGGCGGCGCGCCCGTCGAGGGTGAGCAGTGGCGGCTCTGGTGGTCGCGGTAGCAACGGCGTCCCTGCCGCCGGTGTTTAGAGTGGGGCGGGTCTGCGGCGCGCCCTTGGTTCGAATGCTCTACGCGCGAAAGGGCGGGTCACAGACCCGCCCTACCTCGGCGGGCAGAGACGCCGTTGCTACACGCGCGCCCAAAAAACCCTTTGCCATCGCGCGGGCCGCGCGCGACGGTCCGCCCATGTCCGCGGACGCCTCATGCAAGCAGACCCCTTCACCGGCCAAACCACGCGCCTCCGCGGCCGGCACCTCCCGGGACCGGACGACCGCGCCGCTCTTCAACACGATCACCGGCGAAGACTGGAAGCGCTCGCTCGCCTCGGCGCGGCGGCAGCCCAATGCGGTGTCGGAGAAGATTCGGACCGCGATCTCGTCACGCTCGGCGAAGACGAAGTAGCCCTGCTCGAGCCCACCGGGGGCGAGTGGGCGGAGCTCGGCGCCGCCATCCGCGCGTTTCGGGCGCTGCTGCCGCTGCGGACGCTCGCGGATTTCGGCTTCCCCGCGGGCGAGGCGATCGAGAATCCGCTGGAGGAGCCCAACGAAAGCCTGCACCGCATCGGCGGCGGCGTGGAGGCCTGGGCCTTTGCCGCGACGCACGACGGCTCGGCCTACAAGTTCTACCTGCCGCGCGAGGGCAAGCGCATCGGCAGCGCGTTTGGTTTTCGCCGCGGCGAGGAGGCCGCGCTCGCGGCCGAGGCCGGCCTCGGCGACTACCGTGCGCTGCTCGAAAAACTCCTCCTCATTCACGCGCTCGGCGGCATGGCGACGGAGGTCGTGGCCGTCACGCCCGAAGGCATCCTCGTCGCCAAGCAGGCGCTCGGCGATTCGCTGCCACAGGGCGACGACATGTCGGCCTTGCTGCCGGCCGGCCTCATCGAGATTCCCTCGCGCTACCTCCGCGCCAACCGCGATCACCCGCGGCTGTTTTTTTACGACGGCCGCGCGTGGCTCGTGGCCGATCTGCACGCGCGGAATTTCGTCCGCTGCGCCGACGGCGCGCTGCGCGTGATCGACCTCGTGGCCGCGCCGTGGCCCGCCCCCGGCGAGCACGCCGAGATCGATGCGTGGACCGAGCGCGTGCGCCACGACCCGCACGCGACCGCGCTGCCGGGGGCGCGGGATGAGGAGTTGTAGCTCCGCGTGAGCGAAGCGCGGCTTGGTGGCCCTGCGCGGAATAGCAGGGACGGTTCGGGGTAGCGCGAGGCTTCCTGCCAAACGCCCAATGCTTTTGCATCTTGGTAGGGCTCGACCTTGGTCGATGCCTCCGTCGTGGGCGTCCAGCCGAGGCGCGGACCAAGGTCCGGCCCTACGGGTAAAACCATTGGGCGGTTGGTATCAGCCACGCGTTGGAGCGGGTTGAGGTGTTGGCATCGCTGCGCGGGCTGAAGCACCGCGCTACCTCCCATCCCGCCTCTTCCGAGGCGGGCTACGGCAAGACCCGGAAGTGCTCGTCCGCCCCGGAGATTTCGCGCCAGGTGTCGCCTAGGTTCACGCGGCGATCGCGCGCGCGGTTGAGCCATTCGACCTCGGTGGGCGCGCCTTCGGCCGTGAACCGGATGCCCCAGATGGGATCGAAGGCCTCCGCGCTGAGCGTGTAGCGCATGTCGGCCAGCAGCGCGGGCTCGGCCGGGCTGCGGGCGACCCAGCCGTCCGAAAACCACGCAAACCGCGCAAACGAGTTCCGCCGGTCGCGCGCGATCTCGGCCGGCGTGAGATCGGCCGCACGCACGAGCGGCAGCGACCAGCCTTCGCGCACCGTCGCGCCGGAAAACCAGCCCACGCGGATGCGGTCGGCATGGATGCGCCCGTCGTGCTCGTAGAGCGCGCGCCACACGAGGTTGTTGGCCAGCGTGGGCATGATCTCGGCGCGCACCGGCGCGTGGCCGCGGCTGGCCGCGAGCCGCTCCTGCGCCGCGCGCGCGCGGCCATGCTGCACGCCGCCCAGCGCGAGATACGCCGCGGCAAAAGCGAGCGCCACCACCGCCGGCCGCGCCGTGCCGCGCCACAGCGCGGCCACCAGCCCGGCCAGCAGCGCGAGCGTGAACACCGGATCGATGATCGCGATCAGGTCCCAGCCGGCGCGCGCGGTGGAAAACGGCCAGAGCAGTTGCGTGCCGTAGCTCGTCGCTGCGTCGAGGAGCGCATGGCTCAACCAAGCGAGGGTGGCCGCGGCCCAGAGCGGCAGCCAGCGGCTCCGGTCGCGCCACGTCGGCCGCACGAGCCACAGGGCCGCCACCACCGCCGCGCCCACGGGCGCAAACGCCAGCGAATGCGTGAACCCGCGATGGTGCGCGATGGCGACGAGCGGATCGGCGGCGCTGTGGATGAAGACGTCCGCATCCGGCGCAAACGCCGCGAGCCCACCCACGAGCGCCGCGGCGCGCCCCAGCCGCCGGCCGAAGGCCGCGTGCGCGAGATTGGCGCCGAGCAGGACGTGGGTGACAGGATCCATGGCGGCGGAGAAAAGCGTGCCCACGCCCCGACGCAAGCGGCGCGGCTCACGCGGGTAGTCCAGATCGAGCGAATAACAGTCGCCGCCGCCGGGGTAGGTCTTGCCCTACGGCAGTTTCAACAATGAGGCGTGCGGATCGCGGGCGAATCGCTCCATTCGGTCTCTGGCGGATCGGAGCAACGCCGCGACTGCGGCCGTGCGGCAGTTGCCGAGACCGATGACGACGACCTTCGGCGGCGCGCCGCGCAGGATCGCCAGCTCAAGGAAATCGTCGTCCTTGGTGACGAGCACGAAACCCTGCGCCGCCGCGGCCTGCCAGATCACCGAGTCGTCGGCGCCGGTCAGGCCGAGATCGCGCAGATGCGCGGAATCCGGAAACTCGCCGCGAGCAGGCGCGGCAGATCGGGCGAGAGATTCTCGTCGAAGAGCCGTCTCACGCGGCGTGGGAAGCGAACTTCCTCCGATCACGCTCCGCGGCGAAGGCAAAGCAGGCGAGGATGTCCTCGTGGCTCAGGTCCGGAAACTCCGCGAGCAACTCGCCCTCGGTTGTGCCCGCGGCAAGATAACCGAGGACATCATAGACCGTAATCCGCGTTTCACGGATGCACGGCTTGCCGCTCCGACGTCCCGGCTTGATCGTGATGCGCTCAAGGAGATTCATGGCAGCAGGATGACCTAGAGGGGCAGGAGTTCGAGGATTGGCTGGCGCGGAGATGCGCCCGAGACTTTGGGGTTTGCACGGCTTTGCGAGACGGCGCGGAGCTTGCGGGCGTTGGTCCACGCGCGGCGAGAAAGCGGATCATCCACGACGAGTGCGCAGCCTCGGTGGTGTGGCGGCGGTCCCCAAGGTCTATTCCAGTCGCGAGCTTTCGGCGGGGCTCATGAGGCGTGAATTTGAACATCACGCGTTGCCGCGCGATCCTCGTCCGCCTTCTGATTCCTACTGGTTGGGCTCTTTCTTCAGTCGAAACGGATGTCCAAGCGCATTCGATTCTCGACAGGCTTCCCGTCGCGCATCGCAGGCTTAAACTTCCAATTTAATACCGCCTGTGTGACGAGCGCGGAAAGCCGAGGATCAGGCGACTCGATGATCTTTACTTCTTTCACGTCGCCGGTTTCGCCCACGAGCCATTCTACTAATACTACGCCGCGCACACCGGCCGCCTTCACTGCGGGAGGAAGTAAGGGGTTTGTCATGTAGACTGGTGAAGGAGGCACAAAAGACGGCTTTGCCAGCGGTAGCGAAGTAGGCGGAACCGGCGCGGACGTCGTGCACCCGACGAACGGCAGGGTGATCGTAGATGCAAACAGGAGTAGGATGGTTTTCATTTCTTTGCCGAGCAGTGCCTGCTCCGCACTCAGTGCAGATTTTGCTGGAAACTGAGTTGAGGTCGTTTGGGACAATCTTGCCCGTAAGAAACGGGCTGGGTGCGACTTTTTACGGTGGATGCTGGTCCTGGGTAAGCAGCGCTCACTGCATAAACTTAGCGGTCATCTGGGACGTTCATCCTTGAGAAGGGGTAATTTGCGAACCGGTCAAGGCAAGGTGCGAAACGGGAATGACGCATGGTCAGCTCACCCGACGCCAAACGCCGCGCGCAGCGTCGCGAGGCTCTTGGGCACGGCGGTGGCGGAGTCTTCCTTGCCCTCCATCTCGAGCGCGACCCAGCCTTGGTAGCCGGCGCGGCCGAGCAGCGCGGCGATGCGCGGGTAGTCGAGATCGAGGGAATACCATTCGCCGCCGCCGGGGTAGGTCTTGGCCTGCACGTAAACCGTGTGCGGCGCGATCGCCTCTTGCTGGGCGTAGATGTCGTCGAGGAAATTGCCGGTGTCCAGCAGGCCGCCGAGCCAGGGCGACTTGATCGCGTTGAGGATGCGGAGGAGGCCGGCGGCGGTGCGGGCGAGGCCCCAGTGGTTTTCGAGCGCGAGCACGACGCCGCACTCCTCGGCCTTGGGCAGGCAGCGCGTGATGCCGTCGATGCACCATTTGAAGCCTTCATCCTCGGTGCGGCCGGGGAGGATGGGCTCGATGCCGCGGTTCTTCATCAGCTCGTCGAAGCTGCGCGTGGTGCCCCAGCGGCCGGTGTTGATGCGGATGGAGGGGCAGCCGAGCTCGGCGGCGAGCTCGATGCACTTCTTGGTGTGCTCGACCTCGGCGGTGAGTTCGCCCGGGTCGGCCTTCACGAAACTCTGGTGCGTGGAGACGCAGCAAATCTCCAGGCCGCGGCGAAACGCGTGGCGCTTGAGCCCGCGCAGATACGCGCGGCCGGCGGCATCGAGCGGCGCGCGCTCCGTGAGGTCCATCTGGCGGTGGAGGATGTCCACGCCCGCGACGCCGAGGTCCGCGGCGCGGTCCATCACGGTCTCGATCGGGACCTTGGCGGTGCGAAAGTGCCAGTAGGAGTAGCTCGCGATGGCGAGGCGCACGCGCGGGCGGGGGGGCGGGGTGGGCGCGGCCGCGAGGAGCGGCGGGCGGCCGAGCAGCGCGGCGGCGCCGGCGGCGGTGAGGGTGGACAGGAAGGCGCGGCGATCGTGGGGCATGGCGGGGTGGGGTGCGCGATTTCTGGGGCGGACGGCGCGGAATGTCGCGCGGAAAAATGCGCGGCGCACCGCGAGCCTTGCGTGGCCGTCGACGGGGCTGCCAGTGTCGCGGCGCTTTCCCCATGAAAATGATGATCCCGCGGCTCGTGTTCTCCACCCTCGCTGCCTGCCTCGCGTCGCGCGCCGTCGCGGCCGACGCCATCCCGCCCGTGCAGGTGCTCGTGCCGGGCTTCACGGTGCGCGAGCTGCCGGTGCGGCTGCGCAATCTCAACAATCTCGTCTATGCGCCCGACGGCCGCCTCTTCGCGCTCGGCTACGACGGCAACGTCCACCAGCTCCGCGACACCGACGGCGACGGGCTCGAGGACAGCTCGACGCTTTTCTGGGACAACAAAGGCAGCGAGATCCCCGCCAGCATCGGCATGGCGTGGGGCCCCGGCGGACTCTACATCGCGAGCCGCGGAAAAATCCTGCACCTGCGCGACAAGGGCGATGGCACCGCCGAATTGCAGACCGTGACGAGCGGCTGGCAGGCGCCGACGATCGCCGCGGGCTCGAATCTCGACGCCGTCGGCCTCGCCGTGGACGCAAAGGGCAACATCTGGTTTGGCCTCGGGGCCGATGCGTGGCGCAGCGCCTATCGCGTCGATCCCAAGACGGGCATCTCCGACTACAACGTCGCCAGCGAACGCGGCACGATCATCCGCCTTTCGCCGGACTGGAAGCGCCGCGACATCATCGCGACGGGCCTGCGCTTCCCGGTGTCGCTCGCGTTCAACGCTGCAGGCGATCTGTTTTGCAGCGACCAGGAGGGCGCGACGTGGCTGCCCAACGGCAACCCCTTCGACGAGCTGCTGCATATCCAGCCGGGCCGGCACTACGGCTTTCCGCCACGGCACCCGCGCCACCTGCCCGGCGTGATCGATGAGCCGAGCGTCTTCGACTACGGCCCGCAGCACCAGTCCACCTGCGGCGTGCATTTCAACGAACCCGTCGCGGGCGGCACCGCGATCTTCGGGCCGGCGTGGTGGCGCGGCGATGTCTTCGTGGCCGGCGAGTCGCGCGGAAAAATCTGGCGCACCAAGCTCGTGAAAAGCGCCGCCGGCTACGTGGCGAAGAACGATCTCATCGCGGGGATCAACCTGCTCGTGCTCGACGCGGTGCCCACGCCCGCGGGCGACCTGCTCGTGTGCGGCCACACCGGCAAACCCGACTGGGGCACCGGCCCGCAGGGCATCGGCAAACTCTACAAGCTCACCTACACCGGCCGATCCGCGCCGCAGCCCGTGCTCGCCTACGCCGCGAGCCCGACCGAGACGCGCGTGATCTTCGACCGCGCGCTCGATCCGGCGCAGTGGCGCACGCTCGCGAAACAAAGCGCGATCACCCAGGGCCGGCACGTGGCGGCGGGCGATCGGTTCGAATCGTTTGCGCCGGGCTATCAGGTCGTGAAGGACCAGCGCACGGTGGCGCGCAGTGAGGTGCCGGTGCTCTCCGCGGTGCTCGCGCCGGACCTGCGCTCGCTCACGCTGCGCACCGCGCCGCGCACCGCGGCCACGAACTACGCCGTGAAACTGCCCGAGGGCCCGGCCGCGGAGCGCGCCCGCGACGCCGCGCGCGGCGAGTTGCCGCAGCAGGCCGCCATCGACCTGCTCACCGATCTCACCGGCGTGGCCGCGGAGTGGCGCGACGCGGCGGGCGCCGTGCAATGGCGCGGTTGGCTGCCGCACCTCGACCTCAAGGTCGCGCGCGAACTCACCGCCGCGAGCGAGGAGCACGCGCGGCTCTTTGCGCTGCTGCAAACGCCCGGCCAGCTCGCGCTCCGCGCCCAGCTCGACCTGCACCTGATGCTCCGCCCCGCGATCCAGCCGGGGGCGAAGCTGGATTTTGAATATCCGGTGGAGACCGTCACCGTGACGCTCCGCACCGCGGGCGCGGATGGCCTTCGGCTCAACACCTCGCCGGCCGGCCGCATCGCGGCGGGTGGCGCGGGCGAAATGCGCGTAACCGCCGAAGCGAAGGAGCATGGCTGGCTCCCCCTCGATATTTCACTGGCGACGGGCGGGGCCACGGCGCCCCAGCTTGATGTCGCCTGGCACACGGCGGAGGACCACCGGTCGCGCGCGCTGCCGCTGCGCCGGGTGCTGCTGCCCTGGGCGCAACCGGAGACGGCTGCGCCCGTGGCGACGGAGCGCCGCATCCCGGAGATCGCGGGCGGCGACTGGCAGCGGGGGCGGGCGGTGTTTGCGAGCGCGCAGGCCGCGTGCGCCGTGTGCCACCAGGTGCGAGGCGAGGGCGGCATCGTCGGCCCTGATCTCTCGAATCTCGTGCATCGCGATTACGCGTCCGTGCTGCAGGACATCGTGGAGCCCAGCGCCGCGATCAACCCGGACCGCATCGCCTACGTCGTCGAGCTGAAGGACGGCACCGCCGCCGCCGGCGTGGTGCTCGACGAATCGCCCGACGCGATCGTGCTCGCGGACGCCACCGGCGCCAAACGCACGATCCCGCGCCCGGCCATCGCGAGCCTGAAAGCCTCGGCCCTGTCGCTCATGCCGCCGGGCCTGTGGCAGAATCTTTCGACGCAGGAACAGCGGGACCTGATGACGTTTTTGCTGATCGAGCCGCCGGGGAAAAATTAGGCCGGGCCGGCGAAATGCCCATTTCGGCCGTTGGATTTGCGGTGGTCAGCGCGCTGGCGAGCGCGGATTAGGCGCGCGCACGCCGTCCGGACGACCCTCTTCATGGAGCAAGCGGGTCGAATCGAGATCGAGGGTGTAACCGCCCGGCCGTGAAGGCTGCCGGTCCAGCCACCCGTGCCACAGCGGCCGGAAGCACGCCAGGTTCTGGCCTGTCGAGGTGAGCCCGCGGAAGAAGCGCGACCGCACCGCCGCGCTCGCCACCCGCCGGATGGCGAGCTGCTCGGGCCCCCGGGATCGCGCCGAACAGAGGGTGATCTTGTTTCAACTGCACCCTTCCGGCTGAGGTGGGGCCGGTTCTCCGAACTGGCTTGGGTTTGAGTTTCGTCTGCGCCTGCAAGCGGGGGTTGCGTTGCAACCCAGGCCCGATCGGAGAGCGGGCTCCACCGCCCGGAATGCTCGGACTATTTTTGACTGCCCGGCGGTGGCAGTTCGATTGCCGGGATCGTCGGAATCACGAGCGTCGGCGGCTCGAGCGGCGGGATCACGGGCTTGAGGTCATCGACCGCCTCGCGGATGTGCGGCGGCACCTTGGAGAGGTTGGGCTGCACCAGACCGATATACAGCGCCGCCCCGGCGACCAGCAGCATGGCGAGGAGGAAGAGGCGGTCTTTCATGCGGGGGAGTGCGGGAAAGTGTGGGCGTGCTCCGCCCAACGCCAGCGCGAAGGCGGTCTTCGATCCAGTGCGCCCACGGAACCCATGGAAAAAATGAACCACGGATCCCACGGATGGATTCACCCGGCCAAGACTCTATCCGTGATCATCCGTGCAATCCGTGGTCGAGGCTTGCGGGTTCTCGGCGCGGACTGAAGCACCGCGCTACTTTTTAGCCGCGCTTTTCACATGCGTGTCGAGCCACGTCTCCATTTCCCAGAGCATGTGCAGCAGGCTTTCGCGGGCGCGGTAGCCGTGGGCTTCGTGCGGGAGGAGGGTGAGGCGCGTCGTCGCGCCGTGGCCCTTGAGTGCGGCGTAGAAGCGCTCGCTCTGGATGGGAAACGTGCCGGAGTTGTTGTCGGCGGCGCCGTGGATGAGGAGCAGCGGCTCGTTCACCTTGTCGGCGAAGTTGAAGGGCGACATCGCGGCATACACCGCGGGCGCTTCCCAGAAATTGCGGCGCTCGCTCTGGAATCCGAAGGGCGTGAGCGTGCGGTTGTAGGCGCCGCTGCGCGCGATGCCCGCGCGAAACAGATCCGAGTGCGCGAGGAGGTTCGCGGTCATGAAGGCGCCGTAGCTGTGGCCGGCGACGGCGATGCGCTTGGGATCGGCGACGCCCCGGCGCACGAGCTCATCCACGGCGGCCTGCGCGCTGGCGATGAGCTGCGCGACGTAGCTGTCGTTGGGGCGCTGGCCTTTCTTCGCGACGATGGGCATCGCGGGATCGTTGAGCACGGCGTAGCCGGCGAGGAGGAAGGGCAGCGGGCCGGTGGCGCTCACGCGCGCGAAGCGCTCGGGCGTGGCCTTCACCTGCGAGGCGGCCTCCTCACTCTGGAATTCGCGCGGGTAGGCCCAGAGCAGCGTGGGCAGCGGGCCGCTGGCCGGCGTCCAGCCCGGCGGCAGGTGGAGCGTGCCGGAGAGCGCGACGCCATCGGCGCGCTGGTAGCGGATGACCTCCTGCTTCGCGCCGGTGAGCTGCGGGTAGGGATTGGGAAACGCGGTGAGCGGCGTGAGCCCGCCGGTTGCGAGCGTGCGCACGAAGTAGTTGGTCGGTTCCGCGGGCGACTCGCGGGCGACGACCGCGCGCGTGAGCGCGGCATCGGCAAACGCGACGAACTCCTCGTAGTGCGGCGGCGCGGAGCGCCAGACGCGGCGCGTGGCTTTCGTGGCCAAGTCCAGCTCGTCCAGAAACGGTCGGTCGCCCTCAGCCGAGGCGCCGGCACCGGTGAGGAAGATCTTTTTCCCGTCCGCGCTGCGCTGCACGACGATGCGGCCGCGCGCGTCGCGTCCCGTCACCGGCCGGCCGGGGTCGGCGTAGCGGTCCTCGGTGTGGCGCTGCGCGAGGAGCGTGCGCTCGCCTTGGGGTTTTCCCGGCGACACGGACCACGTGCGCGCGGTGCGGGTGGTGGTCCACGACTCGGTGACGAGTGCGAGTGTGTCGTCGCTCCACTGCACGCCGCTCACGCGATACTCGAAGCGCTGCTGCTCGGTGGGCTTGGCGGCGAAGGGCGCGGCGAGCGTGAACCACGCGTCGCGCGCGATGGTCTTCTTGTCGGGCAGCGTGGTGCCGCGCGGGAGCGATTGCACCCAGCTCAGCGTCGCCGGCGCATCGGCGCGCCACGTGACGGAGCGCGGGCCGGGCGTGACCGCTTCGGTCGCCGTGCCTTCGGACAACGCCCGCTCGACCACGAGATGTTCGCGCCGCCCCGCCCGATCATAGACCGCGACCGTCGTGGGGAATCGGCTCGACGGCACAAGATACGAGAACGGTTTTTTCAGCTGAGAAACGATCACGTGCTGTCCGTCGGGCGAGGGCGCGACAAACGTGAGCAGGCCGCGCACGGACAGCGGGGTGAGCCGTCCGTCGAATTTGACGAGCGCCAGCTCACTCGCGCCGTAGTGTTCGAAGAGCGCCTCGTCGTGCGGGCTCGCGAGCAACCCGTCGTAGGTGCGCGCCGGCGCGCGTTTGCCGAGGTTCTCCTGCACGACCGGGCCGGTGGGCGTGGTCGAGGCCGCCGGCACCGCTCCGCGATCGGGCGGCACGCGACGGATGAGGAGCGTGGCATCGTCGAGCCACGCCAGCGGATCGCCGAGCATGGCGTTGAGGATTGGGCCGGTGAGGCGGCGGGCCGTGGCGGTGTCGGCCGCCGCGAGCCAGAGTTCGAGGCCCTCGGCCGCGACGACCACGAACGCGAGATGCCGCGCATCGCGACTCCACTCATAATTGGCGATACGCACCCCGGCCGGCAGGCCGGCGATGCGCCGGGCCGCGCCGCCGGCGAGGGGTTGCAACGCGAGGCCCGTGAAGTGCGTGGCGCGGCTCGGGCCGTTGGTCGAGGGATTCACGCGCAAGCCCGCGAGCCGCAGTTCCGGTTGCGCCAGCTCCGCGATCGGCGGCGCATCCGGCCGGTCGAGGAGCAGGAGCCACTTCCGGTCGGGGCTCAACACCGCCGCGGGCGGCAGCGGCGCATCGACAATCGCCGCAAGCGCGGGCGAGGGCGTGCGATAACCGTCAGCCGAACTCCCGGCGAACGGGGCGAGCAAAATAACGAGGGAGAGGAAACCGATGCGACGAGAGGCGGGGCGAAGCATGGCGGATGTTGGGGCGACGCAGTGGCGATGACAACGATCACGCCGGGTATACGATCGGTTGGGAAGACGGCATCTCATCCAAGCCCCGTCGCTCTCATCTTTCATATGCTCTCAACTTTGATCGCAGAAAGATATGATCGAATTTCGGACAGAGCGTCTGGCTTCGATGAATCAACAACCACATTCGCGAACACCAAATATCCTTTGTGGTAGATGATCTTTCGTGCAGAAAACACGTCATCTCGATCATCGCCGAGTTGAGAACGCATTTGGGCCATAACAATCACCGAGTTCATTTCTTTCTGATCTTCGAGCCAGATGAGTTCTTGATGAGTTCGATTAGTAATCGGGCTTCCAGCTTCAATTTCGGGACGCATCCTGTCTCGGATCTTGGTAACTTCTGTGGCGCTTGCTTTCAGGAACAGCGCCCGAAGCTTGCTCCAATCACTTGGCGTGATCTTGCCCTGATTTTTCTCGGTCGATCCCAAGACACCAATCACGATCTGGGGAAGGCGTTTTGCATTTTTCCAATCTCGGAGCAGCACCTCACAATACTTGCCCTTCATGGCGGGATTTTGGCGGTAGAACTCTAAAAAACTTTCGCGCCGCTCGCGGGCGGCAGTCGAATCCGGTGGGGTAAAACCGTCAGGGAATGCAATCGTGACCGGGCGCGGAATATCAGGAACTAGGATTGAGTAGCGTTCTGCACGTGCGACGCCACTGAACATCAGCAATGCACAGACATAGATCCGTCGTTGGGGATTCATGTGTCAGATTTCCTTTCGATGAAGAGTGTGGAACTTTGCTTCGCAAGCGTGCCGCGGCGAGTTCACTTCTTCCCATCCTTTGCCGCCGGCTTCACGTAGGTGTCGAGCCACTTTTCCGTTTCCCAGAGGAGGTGCAGGACGTTTTCGCGGCCGCGGTAGCCGTGGGATTCGTGTGGGAGCTGGATGTAGCGCGTCGTCGCGCCGTGGCCCTTGAGGGCGTTGTAGAAGCGCTCGCTCTGGATGGGGAAGGTGCCGGGGTTGTTGTCCACGGCGCCGTGCACGAGGAGGAGCGGCGACTTGATTTTGTTGGCGTGGTTGAAGGGCGACATCGCGGCATACACCTCGGGCGCCTGCCAGAACGTGCGCTCCTCGGCCTGAAACCCGAACGGCGTGAGCGTGCGGTTGTAGGCGCCGCTGCGCGCGATGCCGGCGGCGAAGAGGTCCGAGTGCGCGAGGAGATTCGCCGTCATGAACGCGCCGTAGCTGTGGCCCGCGACGGCGACGCGCTTCGGGTCGGTGACGCCGCGGCGCACGAGTTCGTCGTTCGCGGCCTTGGCGCTGGCGACGAGCTGGGGCACGTAGGTGTCGTTGGGCTCCGTCTTGCCGGCACCGATGATTGGCATCGTGGGATCGTCGAGCACGGCGTAGCCGGCGAGCACGAAGGGCAGCGGGCCGAGCGGGCTCACGCGGATGAAGCGATACGGCGACTCCTTCACCTGGCCGGCGGCGTCGGCGTCCTTGAACTCGCGCGGGTAGGCCCAGAGCAGCGTGGGCAGCGGGCCGTCGAGCGCGGTGCGGCCGGGCGGCAGATAGAGGGTGCCGGAGAGCGCGACGCCATCGGCGCGTTTGTAGGTGATGACTTCCTTCTTCACCGCGGCAAACTGGGGGAACGGATTCGGAAAACGCGTGATCGGCGCGAGGGCCTGCGCGTCGTCGGCGACGCCGAGCGTGCGGATGAAATAATTCGCGGGCTCGGTGACCGACTCGCGCGAGGTGACGATGCGCGTGAACGCCGGATCGAGGTGCGCGACGAAGGTCTCGTAGTGCGGCGCGGTGCTGCGCCAGAGGCGGCGGGTCTGCTTCGTCGCGAGATCGAGTTCGTCGAGGAACGGGCGGTCGCCCTCGGGCGAGGCACCGGCGCCGTCGTAGTAGAACTTGGACTTGTCGGCGCTCATGAAGAGCACGGCGCGGCCGAAGGCATTGCGCGCGAGCACGGGCGTGCCAGGGGCGTTGTAGCGATCCTCGGAGGAGCGGTCGAAGAGCAGCGTGGGCGCGACGCCGGGTGAGCCAGGGGCGACGAGCCAAGTGCGGATCTTGCGGGTCTTGGTCCACGATTCGGAGACGATCGCGCGCTGGTCGTCGCCCCAGGTGACGGCGCCGGCGCGCAGCGCGAACTTCTGCTGCGAGACCGGCGCGCCGGTGAACGGCGCGGCGTGCGTGAACCACTCGTCGCGCAGCGCGGCCTCGCGGCCGGCGTCGCCGCCGTCGAGCGCCTGCATCCAGCTCAGCGTGGCGGGTGTATCGGCGCGCCACGTGACGCTGCGCGGCCCGGTGCGCACGGAGCCGGTGGGAATCGGGATGCTCTCCGCGAGCGGCAGATCGGCGGCGGTGTGGACCAGTTTGCCCGCGCGATCGTGGATCGTGATTTTGGTGGGGAAGCGGCTCACCGGGACGAGATACGAATAGGGGCGCGACCACGTGGTCACGAGCAGCAGGCGGCCGTCGGGCGAGGGCAGGGCGTTGCCGATCAGGCCGCGGAGGCCGAGCGGGGAATTTTTTCCATCGGTCCCGACGAGCGCGAGTTCGGCGGTGGCGTAGTGCTCGAAGAGCGCCTCGTTGTGGGCGCTCGCGAGCATGTCGGCATACGTGCGCGCGGGGCGCTTGCCGGTGAGATTCTCCTGCACGACGGGGCCGCTCGGCACCGTGGGCGCCGCGGGCGCGGGGCCGCGGCCGGCGGGGAGGAGGGAGACGACGAGCGTCGCATCATCGACCCACGTGGGCGTGTCCATGACGCCGTTGAGCGCGCGATCGGTGAGCCGGCGGGCGCGGGCGGAGGCGAGCTCGACGAGCCAGAGTTCCAGCCGCGACGGCAGCGTGACTGTGACCGCGAGGTGGCGGCTGTCGCGCGACCACGCGAGGCTCGTGAGGCGCGCGCCGGCGGGAAAGCCGGCGATGCGCTGCTCCGCGCCGCCCGCGAGCGGTTTCACGACGAGGCCGGTGTAGTAGGTCTCGCGGCTCGGGCCGTTGGTGGCGGGATTGATGCGCAGGCCGGCAAGGCGCAGCTCGGGCTCGGCCAGCTCGGCGACGGGCGGCAGCGACGGACGTTCGAGGAGGAGGAGATTCTTGCGGTCAGGACTGAGGCTGACGAGCGGCGTGAGCGGCGCCTCGACGATGGCGGCGAGCGCGGGGCTGGGCTGGCGGTAGGTGGCATCGCCCTGGGCGGGGAGGAGCGAGGCACCGGCGAACAGGAGGCAGACGACGAGAACGGGGAAGCGTAAACGCATGGCGCGACCGTGGGCGCGCGGACGGCGGCTGGCAAACGTGTAGGGGCGCAGTCTTGCTGCGCCCAAGGAGGGGGGGCGGCGCTAAGCCAGATCGGATGTTCCGGAAAAGACCAAGGCGTGGCCACAGAGGGCACGGAGCGATGACACCGAGGCCACAGAGCAAGGCCGGGTGTTCGGCTTCGTGAACTCGGTGTCGGGGCGCTGTGCGCTCTGGGGCGAAAAGGGCCCAGGGCGCAGCAAGACTGCGCCCCTACGAAAAGGCGGGCGACTGTTTCGCGAAACGCATCGACGCTCCGTGCGCGGGGCGTGAGCCTTCTCCCGCATGTCCCGCGCCGCCCTGCTCCGCGAACTCCGCCCGACGCTCACGCTCGCGGCGCCGATCGTGGTCGGGCACGTGTGCCAGATGCTGATGGGCGTGACGGACAGCGCGATGATTGGGCACGCGGGCACGGTGCCGCTCGCGGCGTCGGCGTTCGGCAACAACATCTTCAACATCTTCTTCGTGGCCGGCATCGGCCTGACGATCCCGGTGGCGATCTTCGTGGCGCGGGCGCGCGGGGCGCGGCAGCCGGCGGAAGCGGCGGCCTATCTCCGGCACGGTGTGGCCGTGGCCTTGGGCTGCGGCCTGTTCGAAATGCTGGCGATGGCGGCGTTGAGCACACAGCTGCACCGCTTTGGCCAGCCGCCGGAGGTCGTCGCGATCGTGACGCCGTTTTTTCTGCTCTACGCGGCGTCGATTGTGCCGGCGCTGGTTTATCTCGTGCTCCGGCAATTTGCCGAGGCGATGGGGCATCCATGGATGCCGATGTTCATCATGCTGGCGGGCGTGGGCCTCAACGCCGGGCTCAACTGGGTCTTCATCTACGGCCACCTCGGCGTGCCCGCGCTCGGCCTCACGGGCGCCGGCATCGCGACGCTGCTCTCGCGCACGCTTGGGACCGTGGTGATCTTTGCCTGGCTGCGGCGCGAGGCGGGCCTCCGCGCGGCGTGGCCGGTGGCGTGGCGGGGAAATTTTTCGCGGGCGCGCCTGCGCGAGATGCTCGGGATTGGGCTGCCGGCCTCGGGGATGCTGCTGTTCGAGACGACGGCGTTTGCCTTCTCCGGCATCATGATCGGCTGGCTGGGCGCGGTGCCGCTGGCCGCCCATCAAATCGCGATCAGCTGCGCGTCGCTGGCGTTCATGTTTCCGCTGGGTCTCTCGATTGCGACGGGCATGCGCGTAAGCCACGCGGTGGGCGCGGCGGAGCGCGAACGGCTGCGGGTGATCGGGTTTGGCGCGCTGGTGGTCGGGCTCGCGGTGACGGCGATCTTCGCGGCAACGTTTGGGCTGGGCGGGCGGGCGATTGCTGGCTGGTTTGTGGACGACGCGGCGGTGATCGCCGTCGCGGTGCAGCTGCTCGTGGTGGCGGCGCTCTTCCAGATGGTCGATGGCGTGCAGGTGATCGCCTCGGCGGCGCTGCGCGGGGCCTCGGATGTGAAGGTGCCCGCCTTCATCACGCTGCTGGCCTACTGGGGCGTGGCGCTGCCGCTCGGCTACGCGCTCGGCATCCGGGGGACGTGGGGCGCGACGGGCGTGTGGACCGGCATCGCGGGCGGACTGACGTTTGCCGCGGTGTTCTTGACGGTGCGGTTTGCGCGGCTGACGGGACGCAATCCCTAGAATTTCCACTCCAGCTCGAGGGAGGCGTAGGCGGGAGCGCCGTCGGATTTTAGCTTGTAGCCGCGGCGGTGGTAATCGACTTCGAGCACCGGCAGCACGCCGGCGGCGAGGCGCACGTGGGCCGCGGGATTATAGTTCCAAGTCAGCGCCGGTCCTACGCGCACGGCGCGATATTCGAGTCGCGTGCGGTCGAGGGCGGGCCGGCCGGCAGCGCGCGGCGCCGGATCATCGGTCACGTAGAACGAGCCGAAGTCGGCCTCGGCCACGAACTCGGCGAGCAAGCTGGGCGCCGCCTGCCACGACGCGCCGGTGCGCGGAAATCCGAGAAACAAGCGCCACGCCGGCGCCGGTGCCCAGTCAAACGTCGCGATGGGCAGCAGCCGGCCCGTGCCGCGAGCCAGCGAATCATACACGACGCCAAACCCGCCGCCAAACTCCGGGCTGAACCGCCGGGTCGCCAGCGCGAGCACGCCGACGCCCAAGCCGCGCGAGGTGAACCCGCCGCCGGCGTTGGCCAAGCTGGGGGAGACGCGGCCGATGAATTTCCAGTCCGGGGTGAGCGCGCCGAAGACCGAGAGGGACGCGCCGAGGCTCCGGAGCGTCTCCGGCACCGGTGTGCCGGGCGAGCGGTCCAGTTCGTAGTCGCGATATTCGAGGCCGATCGACGAGAACCACTGCGAGCCGAGCGGCGGCAGCGGCACGGACAACTTCACCCCGGTCTGCATCACCGCCACGTCCCCCGCGCCCTGCCCGCGGGCCTCAAAGTCCGTGCGACCCGTGAAGGCGCCGTCGACCGTCAGCGAGATCAGGGAGTGGGAGGGCCGGCCGCCGGCGGGTTGGGCGAGCGTGCCGGAGGCGGACGCGAGCACGGAGAGCAGCACCAACAGGGCAAGGTGGCGGGATGAAGTCATGGTCGTGTGATACGGACGGGAGTTGGCCAAGGATGCGAGGAATCACCGGGGCGTTTTCCCCGGCGAACAGAGGATGAAGGGCCGAGCGCCGTCTTGTTTTCACCACCGAGGACACGGAGGACACAGAGAAAACACGTAGGGCTTCGGGGTGATTGCGTGCAGTAGGGCGGGTCTGCGACCCGCCCTCGAACACTCAACGCGCGAATGGGCGGGTCACAGACCCGCCCTACTGGCCGACGCTCGTTCGCCTACACGCCAAGTTTCGCCTCCACTTCGGCGAGGGTGAGGCCGGCGATGCGGAGGAGTTTCTGGCGGGACTTGTCGCCGTGCGCGACAGTCACGGCGCGACGCGGGAGGCCGAGGGTGGCGGCGATAAATTCGCAGAGTGCGTCGTTGGCCCGGCCCTCCAGCGCGGGGGCGTGGACTTTGATCTTCAGCGCGTCACCGAGCCAGCCGACGACCGCGCTGCGCGGGGCGTTGGGGATGGCTTTGATGGGAAGGGTGCAGGAGGGCGCAGGTTGCACGCTGCCTAGCGGAGCCTGGCCGATTTGAGTTGGCGATTGAGCAGGAGGCCGCGGGCCGCTTCTTCGTTCTCGGCCAAGTGTTCTCTGGTCGCTGCGAGCAACTTGTTCAGGTAGTCGGATTGAGTGATCGTCAAATCGGAGCGAGCCAGCTTGTTTGTGATTTCGGCCGCTTCACTGCGGAAATGAGAGATGTTGTTTTGGACAGCGGCCGACATCACCTGAGAATGGACCGTCCGATAATTCTGCTCGAGGGCGGCTATGACTCGCTCGGCGAGAGGGCGTTCGATGCCTATAAACTCGACTTGCAGTAGGCCGGCAGCATCGCGCGGTTCTTCGGGCAGCACCGTTCCACTCGCGACTGCAAAATGGCGAGTTCGCCACTCGCGTGCGTTGCCCAGCTCAACACCACTTGGCCGGAGGGAGTCTGCCACGCCGTTCCATACGATATCAGACAATATCACCTCGGTGGCAAACCTCGTGCCGAAGATATCCCGCCTTTCCGCGTGGGTGGACTGCCCCCACGTCTTGTAGATCCGGGCCGAAGGCATCGTGAAACAATCGGCCCAATATTTGTCACCTTCGGCCGCAACGCGCAGCTCCCCGAGAATCCTTTGCTCACAACCTGAGCCCAAGAGAAGAAGGGCGACTAGTAGAATGAGGTGCAGCGGTTTCACGTGTAACGATTCCCTCTATTCTTCGAGTGCTTCTGCGATGGCTTGAATGATTTCCTCCACCGGCTCGATGCCGACGCAGAGGCGGAGGAGATCGGGGTCGAGCTGGCTTGCGGCGAGTTCGGCGAGGCCGGCGGGGGTCGTCACGAGATCGTAGTGGGCGAGATACATGAAGGGGCAGATGAGCGTGGTCTTCATGCCGAAGCTCGGGCCTTTGGGCAGCCGCAGCTGGTCGTGGAAGGGCTCCATCGGGCCGCGCAGGGTGAACGTGATCATGCCGCCGGTGGCGTCGGGCGTGCGGGCGAGGCGGAGATAATTCTCGCGCGACGCGGGGTGCAGCGCCCAGAAGACGTCGCGCACTTTCGGATGGGCGGCGAGAAACGCGGCGACTTGCGCGGTGTTGGCGTGGATTTTTTGGAGGACGGTCTCCGTCTCGCCGATTTGCGCGGCGAGGCGGGCGAGGTCGCGCGGGTAAACGGGTTCGAGCGCGGCGGCGGTGCGGCGGCGCAGTTCGGCGGCGTCGGGGCCCGCGGGATTGATCGCGACGAGGCCGGCGGTGAGGTCGCCCTCGCTGGCGGTGTATTTGGTGAGGCTGGAGACGACGGCGTCGGCGTGCGGGAGGACGTCGACGTTGAAGACCGAGGCGACCGAGGGATCGACGAGGAGGTGGGCGCCGTGCCGGCGGCAGAGGGCGGAGAGCGCGGCGAGGTCGGGCGTCTGGAGGAGGGGATTGGTCGGTAGCTCGGCGAAGACGCCAGCGATGCGCGCGCCGTGCTTTTCAAAGATGCGCGCGATGCCTTCGTGGTCGAGCGGGTCGCGCACGTAAACGTAGTCGGCCGGCGCGGCCGTGAATTTTTTGAGGATCGCGATGGTGTCGAGGTAGAGCCAGCCGAGTTGGAGCCAGACCGTGCGGCCGCGCGCGGCTTGCAGATCGGCGGAGGCGCGGAACGCGGCGTGGATGGCGTTCATGCCCGAGGGGGCGAGGAGCAGGTCGGTGTCAGCGCACGCGGGCAGGGCGCGGCGGAGCACGCGGCGAACCTCCATGCCGGCGTCACCGGCAAAGGTCGCTTCGGCGAAGGGCGCCTCGATCAGCCCGAGGCGCACGAGCGCATCCTCGGCCTCGCGCGAGGAGAGGAAGCCGCCGATGTTTTGGAGAAAGGTCTTCGCGCGCGCGGCGAGCGCGGGGCCCGGCGGGTGCGAGGTGCCGTGGAGTCCGGCCTGGGAAAAACTCTCCGCGCTGGCCGCGGCGCCGCCCAGGTGCGTCGCAAGCAGCTCCGCCATTCCGCGCGACGACGCCAGCCAGAGCGTGCGGCCGGCCAGCGCAGGGCGGGTGGCCGCGAAATGCGCCGCGAGCTGCCGCGCAAACGGATGCACGACAAAGCGCGGATAGCCCGAGCTGAGGGCGCGCATCGTCTCCGGGTGCTTCTCCTCGTAGCCGCGCACATCGCGCATCGTGGGCAGGCTGCACGAGACCGCGTGCGGGCTGGACGGGATGGGCTGGCCGAGAGGCAGATGGGTGAAGGACATCGGGAAAAGCTGAGAGCTGAGAGTTGAGAGCTGAGAGAGCAGAAGAGGCAAGGGCGGGGCGAGCGTGCGCTGCGTCACGCGTGTCATGACGGGGCGCGCGGCGCGGCGAGTTTCCCGTTGCACCCTGGGCCGGCGGGGCGTTGAACCGCGGCGCATGAAACTCCTCTCGTGGAACGTCAACGGCGTGCGCGCCGCGCTCGGCAAGGGCCTGCTCGGCTGGATGGACGCGGGCCAGGCCGATGTGATTTGCCTGCAGGAGGTGAAGGCCATGCCCGGTGATGTGCAGCACGTCGTCTGGCCCAAGGGCTACGAGCTCCTCTGGAACTCCGCCGAGAAAAAGGGCTACAGCGGCACTGCGCTGCTCACGCGGCGCAAGCCGCTCAACCTCACGAAGGGCATCGGCTCGCCCGCACACGACGCCGAAGGCCGAGCGGTCACGGCCGAGTTCGACGACTGCTACGTCGTCGGCGTCTATGTGCCCAACGCGCAGCCCGAGCTGGTGCGCCTCGGCTTCCGCCAGGAATGGGACCGCGCGCTGCTCGCCTACGCGAAGCGGCTGGAGAAAAAGAAGCCCGTGTTGATCTGCGGCGACCTGAACGTCGCCCACGAGGAAATCGATCTCGCGCGGCCGAAGGAGAACGTGGGCAACCCCGGCTTCTCCGATCAGGAGCGCGCGGGGTTCCGGGACTTTGTCAGCGCCGGCTTCGTGGACACCTTCCGCCATTTCGAGAAGGGCCCCGGCCACTACAGCTGGTGGACGTATCGGGCCGGCGCGCGCGAGCGCAACATCGGCTGGCGGATCGACTACGTGATGGCCAGCGCGGCGCTGCAGCCGCGCCTGAAACGCGCGTGGATCGAGCCGCACGTGCTCGGCAGCGATCACTGTCCGGTAGGGGTGGAGCTGAAATGAACAAGGGTCGCAGCGAGCTGAAGACGCTCATGCTCCGGGCGCCGGCGCTCACGCTGGCCGCGGCAGAGAGCATGACCTGCGGGCGCGTGCAGGCGCGCGCGGGGGAGATTTCGGGCGCGTCGGATTTTTTCCTCGGGGGAATCACGGCCTACGCCCTTGAGCAAAAGGTGGCGCATCTCGGTGTGAACCGTGCCGCGGCCCGGAAGGTCAACGGCGTGTCCGCCGCTGTGGCGGAGGAGATGGCGCGCGGGGCGTGCGAACTGTTCGGCAGCGATCTGAGCGTGGCGACCACGGGCTACGCGGAGCCGAATGCGACGTTGAAAATCGCGGAGCCGTTCGCGTGGTGGGCGATCGCGCATCGTCGGCGCCCGTTTGGCAGGCTCGGTTCGACGCGACTCACCGCGGGCAGGGCCGGCGGAAAATTTGTGGTGGTGCGCAGCGGCCGCGTGGAGTGCCCGGGCGCGACTCGCACCGATGCGCAGGCGTTTGTGGCCGACGCGGTGATGGCCGAGCTGATCGCTTATCTGCGGGAGCTGCGCTGCCGTTAGGCGGCGGGCGTTTACCGCAGGGTGAGGCCGGTGTCGGTGACCACGAGGGTGTCGGTCTTCCCGTCGGGGCGGCGGAAGACGATGGCTCCGTCGCGGCTGAGCGTGGCGGAAACGGCGGCGGGTTGGGTGCCGCGTTCGGGCCAGAGGATCGCATACACGGTGAATTCCTTCGCCGACTCGGCGCTCGTGGCGGTGAGGTGGGCCTGGTCGTGCCAGGCGCCGGTGACGTAGGCCGAGCCAGCCGCCGCCTTGGTGTATTTCGGATCGACGGGGACGGGGAAGGTCGTGGTCGTCGTGCCGCGGAACGTGACGCCAGCGGCGAGCAGGCGCGCGGTGAGCGTGGCCTTGCCTTCGGCGCCGCGGATGACGGCGGTGGCGGTGGCCTCGTCCCAGGAGAGATTTTTTTCCGCGTGGAGCAGCCAGGAAATGTTTCCCGGGGTCGCGAGCGTCACGCGATCACGCAGGACGAAGTAGCGCTGATCGACGAAGACGATGTCGCGCGTCACGCGCTGCACGCGGGCCTTGTCCTTCTGCGCGGCCTGGTAGGCGGCGGTGGCGTCGCCGGTGGTCCAGACCGTGCGGGGCGTCTGCTCGAAGCGCGTGATCTTGCCGGTGGCTTCCTTCGATTTCGCCTTCTGGCCGACGCCATCGATCAGGAGGACGTTTTTCGAGATCGACTGGCGGGTCCATTGCTCGTGGTGGGGGGAATTGTGGAATTCGCGGTAGGCGGAATTGATGGCGAGGCCTTCGCCGTAGGCGTTGAGGATGAAGCCGAGTTGGTCGGCGTGGCTGTGGCTGAACGAGCCGTAGGGCGAGGCGCGAAACGTGAGCTGGACGTCGTCGGCCGGCCGGCCGAGCGCGGAGTGGAGGGAGGCCCAGCCGACATCGGCGAAATAGCGGTGCGGCGGCATCTCGGCGAGCGGGCGCGGGGCGGGCAGCGGGCGGGCGCTGACGATGAAGTTGCGCACGAGAAATTCCGCGGCCGTGGGATAGCCGCGGTCGAGGCCGGCGAGGCCCTTGTCGATCGGGCGGGGCCGGCGGTCGGTGCTGAGCGCGGCGTAGCTGCGGAAGAGGCCGTTTTGCTGCACGCGCGCCATGTGCTCGAAGTAGTCGGCGATGACGGGTTCGAGGTTAAAGCGGCCGGCATTGGAGGCGTCGCCGAAGATGGTGTGCAGGTAGGGCTGCACATTATAGAGCGCGAACAGCGGGGAGTTTTTCCAAAACGGCGTGGCGTAGGCGAGCGGATCGCCGAGCGCGAGGAGCGCGTCTTGAAACGCCGCGTGCTCGAACGTGCCGCGCCAGTAGGCGCTGCCTTCGCCCCAGCCGCCGTCGTCGCCGCCCCACGGAGTGAATTGATCGCGGTAGAAGGCGTAGGAAAAGGCCCACCACTCGCGGGCCTCGGGCAGATCGTCCCAGAGGGCCAGGCCGGTGAGCCCCGTCATCGGCATGAAGCGAATCGGGTGCGAGGAGAGATTGGCGCCGGCGATGGTGTTGCGGCGGATGCTGGCGATGTCGCCCTGCTTCTTAATCCATTCGAAGGAACGCGTGCCGCGGAGCTTGAAGTGCGCGAGGATCGTGGCGCGGTCGGCGGCGGAGAGCTGGGCGCGGAGCTGGTCGTAAACGAGCGGGAGCTTTCGCCAGAGGCGGAAGTGGGCCTCGTCGTTGTAGTAGATGTCGGCGGCGCCGGGCACGGCGCCGGATTTCCAATCGGGGGCGAAGTGCCACGCGCTGGCGGCGACGAGGAAGTCGCGGGCCTTGGTGAAGTATTTTTCCTCCCCGGTCACGATCCAGCAGAGCGCGGCGGCTTCGGCGACGCCGGAGATGCGGCCCGTGGTGTCCTGCTGCGCGCGCCAGCGGTCGGCCATGTCGGAGGTGCGCTTCGACGGCGAGGGATCGCCGTAGGTGACGGGTTCGGCGGGAAACGGCCAAGCGAGCCACTCGCGATCGAGGTCGGCACGGAGACGGGCGAAGGCGGCGGCGCCGGCGCCCGTGGTGCAGTAGGCGCGAAACGCCTCATGCCGGCCGGCCAGCACGAGGGTGCGCGGCGCGGCGGCGGGCACCGGGTTCGCCGGCGTGGCGGCGGCGCAACCGAGGGGGGCGAGGGAGAAACAAGCGGCCGCAGCCGCGTGGAGGAAGACGCGAAGGGTTTTCATGAGGAGGCGTCGTAGATGGCGGGGGTGATAAGGGCTTCGATCGGCTGGCCGGCGGCGAAGGCGCGGAGGTTCCTGAGGGCGAAGGCGCCCGCGACCGGGTAGTGATCGAAGGTCGGCCCGGAGTTGTGCGGCGTGAGGTTCACGCGCGGCAGGGCCCGGAAGCCGCTGTCGGCGGACAGGGGCTCGGTGGTGTAAACGTCGAGGCCGACGTTGATCCGACCCTCGCGGGCGACGCGCAGGAGCGCGGCCTCGTCCACCACGGCGCCGCGGCCGACGTTGACGAACGTGCCGCCGGGCCGGATGAGGCGGAGGAGGGCCTCGGTGACGATGCCGGTGGTGGACGGGGTGAGCGGAGCGAGCTCGACGATGATCTCGTTTGCGGAAAAAAGCTCTTCAAGCGAACCGGCGCATGCGACGCCGTAGGCCGCGGCGAGCGTGGCGCTGGCGTCGGGCGCAAACACCGTCACGCGGCAGCCCCAGGGCCGGAGCAGCGCGACGAGTTCGCGGGCGACGAGTCCGAAGCCGTGGATGCCGACCGTGCGGCCGAAGAGGGAGCGCACATCGGAGAGGCCGTTTTTCCACGCGGCGACACCGGGCTGGTGCATCGCCACCGCCCAGTGCGAGGCGTGGCGCAGACAGGCGAGGATGTGGAAGAGCGCGCCTTCGGCGACGGTGCGGCTGATCGAGCCGCCCCAGTTGGAGACGGCGAGACCGCCATCGAGGTGGGCGCGCGAGACGAGTTTCTTCACCGAACCGGTGACGTGGCAGACGTAGCGCAGGCGCGGCGGCAGCGCCGCGGGGAGATGAGGCGTCTTCCAGCCTGTGACCAGCACGGCGGGGTCCGCGGCGGCCAGAGCGCGGGCGAAGTCGGCCGCGGGATGCGCGGTGGGATCGAGCGTGCGGAAATCGGCCGTGACGGCGCGGAGCTCGGCGAGCATCGGCTCGGGGAAAAAGGCAGCGAGATCCGCGGGAGCGAGCGCGGTGACGAGGGACGGAATGCGGGACATCGCAGGAAGAAAGGGAAGACGGGAAGAGAGAAAGACGGAGAGAAGTCAGGCGGGCGGCAGGCATTCGAGGAGTTCGCACCCCGCGGAGCCGGGCGTGAGGTGCACGGGACCGAGGCCGGCGGGCAGGAAATATTTGTCGTAGGTCCGGAAGAGGTGGGTTTCACCGCCCGCCTCCGCCGTGAGCGTGCCGGCGGTGACGATCCCGATCACCGGGGCCGACTCCTGCTTGGTGACGGTCGCGGCGAGCGTGGAATGCAGGACGCGGAAACAGTCGGTCTGATTTGGGCCGATCAGCTCGTCCTGATGCGAACTGGGGCCGAGGGCACGCACGCGGCGCGGGGTGCACCGGACGCGCGTCGCGAGATCGCCGGCGGTGAGCGGCGTGAGGTTGAAGACGGTGAGCGCGAAATCCACATCGCGGCCCATGAAGCGCGCCGCCTCGGGCAGGACGTAGCCGGCGCGCTCGAACTCGAAGCGCACCACGAGATCGCTCGGCTCCTGGACCTCGACGAGGAACAAGCCGGCGCCGAGCGCGTGGGGCGTGCCGCCGGGGATGATGAACGTGTCGCCGGGCCGCACCGGGATCTTGTCGAAGCACGCCTCGAGGGCGGCGATGTTTTGGTTGACGATATGGTCGCGGAGCTGAGCGGGCGTGGGCGGCCGCTGGAAGCCGACATAGATAAACGCATTCTCCGGATCGCGTGTGGCGAGGACGTGGTAAGCCTCGGTCTTGCCGCTCGGGGCGCCGAGCACGCGCTGGGCGAATTCGCGCGTGGGGTGGACCTGGAAGTGCAGGCGCGTGCCGCTGTCCAGGAACTTCACGAGGAGCTGGGGCTGCGCGCCGTAGCGGGCCGCGTGCGCGGCCCCGAGGAAATACTCCGCGTCGCTCGCCAGCAGGGCGGCAAAATCGTGCGGCGTGGGATCGTGGCCGAGGCGGACCTCCGAGACGCCCTCGGCGATGGGTTCGCGGCCCCGGTTGGCGGCGCGCGTGGTCGAGGCGATCCAATCCTCGGCGAAGTGGGAGTCGGCCGGCGTCGCGACGCCCGCGAGCGCCTCGAGAGTGCGCCCGCCGGGATAGGTGCGCCACACGCGGTTGGGCGGGAGGAGGATGATTTTGCCGCGGTGCGACATCGCAGGGTGGGGCAGGAGGCTCACGCGGCCGGGGTGGTGGCGGCGGCGCCTTTGCGGGAGGCGGCGACGAGGGCCCAGCCGATGGCGAGCACGACGGCGCCGCAGCCGACGAAGGCTAGGCGGCCGCCGAGGGGATTGGGGATGATCGCGAGCAGCGCGATAAACGCGCCATACGCGACGCAGAGCCAGCCGACGACGCGGGACTGTCGGTCGTCATTGGCCGCGCCCGCGCCCTCTTCGCGGTTGAAATCAACCGGGGTGTTGAGGCGATGGAAAAATTCCGCGACGCGGGCGTGCGTGTCGGCCGAAGCGCGCGACCAGAAGAACTTGGTGCCGATAAACCACAGCGAGCAGATGGCGACGTTGCCGAGAAGCTCGGCTGATTGCCGCCAGTATTCGGCAGAGGTGGCGTCGAGGGCGCGGCCGCGGCCGAAGAATTCCGCGGCCCATTCCGGCGTGAGGTAGCGGGTGATGAAGAGGGAGCTGAGGAAGCCCACGACCACGGTGCTCCACGCCGACCAGGGCGGGGTGCGCTTGATCAGCAGGCCGAGGAACAACGGCACGATGATCGGGATGCCGATGAGGATGCTCAGCCGCTGGGTCAGCTGGAAGAGCGTGAGTCCCTTCAGCTGGCTCATCCCCAGCGCGACAAAGATGATCATCAGGCCGAATACGGCGGTGGTGATTTTTCCGACCGTGAGCAGCTGGCCGTCGGTCGCTTGGGGACGGAGCACGGGCTGGTAGAAATTCTTGATGAAGAAACCGGTGTTCTTGTTCAGCCCGGAATCCATCGACGACATGGTGGCGGCGAAGATGCCGCTCACCAGCAGCCCCATCATGCCGACCGGCATGACGTCGCGCGCGATGGCGATGAACGCCGCCTCCTCGGGATTGCGGAGATGCGGAAACATCGCGCCCAAATCCGGGAAGCGGATCGCCGCGATCATCGGCGGGATAAACCAGATCAGAATGCCGCCGAGGAAGAGCCCCGCGCCGAGGAAACCGGCCCGCCGCGCGTGCGAGCCGTCCTTGACGCAGAGGTAGCGGTTGGCGTCGCCCAGGTTGTTGGTCGTGTGGATTTGCTTCAGGATCATCGCCACGCACCACAGGCCGAGGAAGTCCGTGGAAAAGACCTGCCCGAGATCGAGGTGGTGTGCGGGCGCCTGCGCGATAAAGGAAGCCGGGCCGCCGATTTTGATCACGGCGAGCACCGTCACCACGAGGCACACGGGCATGAGAATTACGACTTGGATGAAGTCGCTGGCGAGCACGGCCCAACTTCCGCCGATGAGCGCCATCACAAGCACCACCAAGCCGGTCAACACGATCGTCAGCGTGAGATCGATGCTGAAGACGGCGGCGAAAAATACCGCGAGGGAGTTGAGCCAGATGCCGGCCTGCAACAGGCCGAACGGCAGCTGCAGCCAGGTGAAGAATTGTTCGCTCACGCGGCCGAATCGCTGGCGGATGGCCTCCATTCCCGTCACGACCCGGAGCTGGCGGTAGCGGGGCGCGAAGTGAATCGCACTCAGCGTGAAGCCGACGACGTTGCCGAGGTAAATCACCGCGATGGGCCAGCCGTCGCTGTAGGCCTTGCTCGCCGCGCCGGTGAAGGTCCACGCGCTGAACTGCACCATGAACGCCGAGCCGCCCACCATCCACCACAGGGCCTTGCCACCGCCGCGGAAATAGTCGCTCACGTTGGTGACGAAGCGCCGAAAGATCCAGCTGATCGCCACCATGAAGACGAAGTAGAAAACGAGGACAGCGTAGTCGAAAGGGGTCATGGGGCGGAGAGCGGAACGGGTGGGGAACTCTTTTTAATAATTATCATACAGCAAGGGAATATTTCTATGCCCGGAGCGGGACGGGCGGGGTGGGCGCAGGCGTCAACCGAGCATGAAACGGTCCCCGGTGGCTTGCCAAGCGGTGCGATTTCGCGTCTTGCTCGCGGCCCATGGATTTGGAAACCGCCCGCCGCCACATCATCGACTGTCTCAAGCGCATGGAGGCCTGCTATCTGCAGCCGGTGTTCGGCGAATGGGCGATTCTCGCCGTGCCGGTGAAGGCCGGCGGGGTGCTCGCCTACAGCGGGGCACGCGCGGAGGAGTTCCGCCGCCTGCTGCCGCGCGACGCCGAGCCCCTGCGCGCCGCCGCCGCCGGGAAGAAGCTCGGGGAAGGCGATCTGGAGTTTGTGCCCGATGCGGCCGACACCCACTACGACGCCTTCATGAAGATCGGCCCTGCGAGCTATCTCGTGCTCAATCACACGGCCAAAACAATGAATGATATCCGCGCCGACAAGAAATGGCTCAAGGCACAGGGGGTGCTTTTCGAGTTGAGCGAGAAATTCCGCGCCGACCCGCTCGAATCGTAAGTTGTAGGGGCGCAGGCTTGCTGCGCCTCGAATTGAGGCGCGCCCGCGGCCCGGTGCTACATCAATCCTGCGGCGAGAAACCACGCGTAGGCCGCCAGCAGCGGCCAGCCCATCCACCGCGGCAGGCCGTCGGAGGCGAGCAGGCAAAACGCATGCGCCAGCGCGGCCGCGGCGAGGATGGTGAGCCCCGTCGCGAAGAACTCCGGCACCGCGATCGGGTGGAGCAGCGCGGCCAGGCCGACGCAGAGGGGGATGCAAATATGCCCGTCGCCGACCTGTGAGGCATAGGCGATGTCGGCCCGGCGACGCGCGGCGTAGAAGAACGCGATCACGGCGTTGGGCAGCACCATCAGCCAGCCGCTGAGCCAGCCGAGATTCTTCGCGCTGATAAAGCCGCCCTCCTGGGCCATCAGCCAGGCGACCAGCCAGTCCAAGCTCACATACAGCCCGTAGGCGCCAGCCAGGACGAGTGCCACATCGATCGCGAAACGCGCGCCGAAGCGCACCCGCTGCCGGAGGTTGTGCTTCATCACATCGAAGACCTGGAAGCCCTGCCAAAAAAGAAACAGCGCCACGAGCACGAGTCCGTCGCTCGCATCAAGCATGCCGTCGGCGGCGAGGGCCCAGGTGATGCTCGCGAAGACCAGCACCGCGCCGAGCGTGAGCAGGATCGAAAGGCGGCTGACGTGCTGTTCGACGGTGGCGGCGGAGCGAGCGGCGGATTTTTTTCTGGCACCGGCTTTTCCCCGCCCGAGGCGCAGGCCCCAGAACAACGCCGGCAGACCGAGCAGCAGCGTGAGATTGGTGACGTTGTTGACCAGACAGTTGGTCAGCACCTCCGCGCCGCCCCTGTCCCGCTGCGCCGTTAACGCCACAAAGATCAGGTTTCCGAGGCCCGAGCAGTAGGGCATGACGAGCGTGCCGAGCGCCGTGCCCTCCAGGCCGTGATCGAGCAGCGCCTCCAGCCGCCAGATCATCAGCAGCGACGCGACGAAGAAGAGCGCCAGATAGGCCCACGCGTTGGCGTAGCCCGCGGCGGAGAGTGCGTCCGAGAGGGGATTCACGCCGGCGTGACGTGCAGGCGCAGGCGATGGCCAGCGCGCCCGAGGCGCAGCCGGGCATCAAAGGCCCGCGAGAGCCGCGCCGAGGTGAGCACGCGCTGGCGCGGTCCGGCGGCGAGCACGCGGCCCTCACGCAGCAGCAGGGCATGCGTGAAAGCCGGCATGATCTCCTCGACGTGGTGCGTGACCAGCACGAGGGCGGGGGAGTTTCGCTTGCGCGCGAGCGCCTCGATGAACTGGAGGAAACTCTCCCGCGCCACCGGATCGAGGCCGGCGCACGGCTCGTCGAGGATGAGCAGACGCGGCTGGGCCATCAGGGCGCGCGCGATGAGCACCCGCTGGCGCTCGCCCTGCGAGAGATACGCCCACTCGCGATCGGCGATCCGCGCCAAGCCGATCTTTTTCAGCAAGCGCAGGCCGGCCGCCCGGTCCGCGCGCGTCACCCGGTGCCAGAGGTCGAGCTGTGCGTATTTGCCGCTGATGACTGTGTCGAGCGCCACCTCCGAGGGCGGGATCGACATCGCGAAGGCGCTCGTGACCACGCCGATTTGCAGGCGCAGCTCGCGCCAGTCGCTCGCGCCGTAGCGCCGGCCGAGCACGGAAAACTCGCCCTTGGTCGGCGAGAGGAAGCCGGTGAGCGCCTTGAGCAGCGAGGTCTTGCCGGAGCCGTTGGCGCCCAGCACGGCCCAGTGCTCGCCGCGCGCGCCGCGCCACGCGATGTCATGCAGAATCACGGTGCGGCCGCGCTCGACGCGCAGGCCGGAGACTTCGAGGATGGCGGGCATGGGAAAAGGAGAGTTTGCGGGCGGAGAGTTGCGCCGGTCAACCGTCCGCGTACGCTGACCCGATGCGTTTTCCCGCCACCCTGCTCCTGTTGATCGCACTCGGCCTTGCGGTGGCGGCGCACGCGCGGCCTTTCACCGTCGTGGCCTACAACGTCGAGAACCTCTTCGACCTTGATGGCGTCGCCGGCTACGACGACTACCAGCCGGCGCGCTACTCGCGCGCCCACGCGCTCACCAAGCTCCGCAACATCGCCAAAGTCGTCGCGCGCTTCGAGGACGGCCGTGGGCCCGATGTGCTCATGCTCTGCGAGATCGAGACCGATGCCACACCAGGAAAAAATCCGCCCGATTACGAGACGCTGCTCGCGCCCTATGCGCGGATGTCGCTCGACGAGATGCTCGGCGCGAAATTCGACAAGCGCATCGCCGACCTGCCCGCCGAGGCGCTTCTGCTCAAGGCGTTTCAGGACGCCGGCCTCACCGGCTACCGCGTCGTGACCGGCGACGGCGTGAAGCCCCCGGCCGGCGAGCGCGCCCCCGAGATCAAGAACGCGCTCTTCACGCGCTTGCCGATCACGCACACCCGGTCGCATCCGACGACGCAGGCCCGCGCCATCCTCGAAGTGCAAGTGAACGTCGAGGGCGCCCCGCTGTTCCTCTTCGTCAACCACTGGAAATCTGGCGCGAGCGACCCCGAGACGGAGCCGATCCGCGTGGCCAACGCGACGACGCTGCGCCGCCGCCTCGACGAAATCCTCCGCGCCGATCCCCATGCCGACATCATCCTCGGCGGCGACTTCAACTCCCAATACAACCAGAAGCAGCGCTACCCGCACATGAAAACCACCGGGTTGAACGACGTGCTGCGCTCGCAGGGCGACGAACTCGCCGTGCGCGGCCCGGAGCACGATCTCTACAATCTTTGGCTTGAGCTGCCGCCGCCGGAGCGCGGCAGCGACACTTTCCGCGGCGAGTGGGGCACGCTCATGCATCTGATCATCACGCGCGGGCTTTATGATTTCCGTGGCGTGCAATACGTGGACAACTCCTTCGCCGTCGCGAAATTCCCCGGCCTCAACGCCGACGCCCGCGGCCTCCCCGCGCGGTGGACCTTCGAGCCGCCGGCTGGCGCCGGCTTCTCCGATCATTTTCCGGTCGTCGCGAAATTTACGACGGTGCCCGACAACCGGACCGACCGCTGGATCGAGCTGAAGAACCCCTCGATTGATCGCGGCGGACCGCCGCCGCCGGTCGCGCGCAGCGAACCGCCGCGGCCTCCGCCCCTGCCGGCGGTCGATCTCGATCGCATCGCGCTCGATCCGAAATTGCTCCCCGCACCGGCCGCGATCCGCGACGATGCGCACAAGGGAAAGATCTTCCGGATCGAGGGCCGCGTCGCCGCTGGCGAGCGCCTGGCCGTCGTGGTCAACGGCGAGACCTACGAGGTCTGGAGCTACGACGCGCCTCAGCGGGCGACGCTGCGGGCGCGCTTCAAGGAAGGCGCGACGATGCGCTTCTTCGGCGAGCTCGGGGTGTTTCGCGAGCGCTGGCAATTCGTGGTGCGTGACGCCTCCTGGGTGAAATGAAACTCTACACACTCGCCACCTGCGACAGTTGCCGGAAGGCCGTGAAATGGCTTCGGGCTCACGACCTCGCGTTTGAGGAGCGCGCGATCCGCGAGACCCCGCCCGGCGCGGCCGAGTTGCGGGCGGCGCTCGCGGCGCACGGCGGCGAGCTGCGGCGGCTCTTCAACACCGCCGGTCGCGATTATCGCGATCAGAAACTCGGCGCCCAGCTTCCCGGCCTCACCCCGGCCGCCGCGATCGCGCTGCTCACGGGCAACGGCAACCTCGTGAAACGCCCGCTGCTCGTCGGCGAGGGTGTGGCGCTCGCGGGGTTTGACGAGGAGGCGTGGGCTGCGGCACTCTTGCGGCGATGACCTCTTCCGACCAATCGTCCGAGAATTCGCTGCAGACTGCTGCGCACTGGCTCAGCGCGCGTGCGCGGTTCCCCGCGAGCCGGCTCGCGCCGCGCGCGGAGACGATGGTGTGCGTCGCCATCCTCGCCGGACAGCAGGAGGCGGAGGAGCGCGGGCGCCATGCGCTGGAGCGCCGGGTCGGTGCGCAGACCTCGGCGCAGCGCGCCCATATGCTCCGCCGCAATCAGGTGCACTTCAAGTGCGACAACAGCGCGAAGGTCTGATCCCCCGCGTTCCCGCACCCGCATGGTCGATCCGGGCCCAACCTCCGCGCAGAGCCGGGCGCTCGTCGCGCAGCTCAAGCGCTCGCAGATCTTCCGCGACTACGAGAAAGCTTTTCGCGACACGACCGGCCTGCCCATCAGCCTCCGGCCCACCGAGGCGTTCGACCTGCCCCACCACGGCGACCCGAAGGAGAACCCGTTCTGCGCCCTGATGGCGCAGAGCAACCAATCGTGCGCGGCGTGCCTCCAGCTCCAGCGGCGCGTCGAGGAGGAGGCTAAACTCGAGCCCAAGACGCTCAAGTGTTTCGCGGGCCTCTGCGACTCGGCCGTGCCCGTGCGGGTAGGCGAGAACCTGATCGGGTTTCTCCAGACCGGCCAGATTCTGCTGCACACGCCTGGGCGGAGCGAGTTCGCGCGCATCACACGGCAGCTCCTGAAATGGGGCACCGAGGTCGATCTCAAGCGCGTCGAAGAGGCCTATTTCCAGACCCGCGTCCTCGACCGCCGGCAATACGACTCGATCCTGCGGCTGCTCACCATCTTTGCGCAGCATCTTGCGAGCCTCAGCAACGAGCTGATGGTGCGCGGCGCCGCCGCGGAATCGCCCGCGATGGCGCGCGCCCGTGTGCTCATCGCCGAGCGCCACGCCGACGAACTTTCGCTGCAGGAGGTGGCGCGCGGGGTGAACATGAGCGCGTTCTATTTCTGCAAGAGCTTCAAGAAGGCCACGGGCCTCACCTTCACCGATTACCTCGCGCGCCTGCGCGTCGAGAAGGTGAAGAACCTGCTGCTCAACCCGCACAAGCGCGTGAGCGAGGCGGCCTACGAGGTGGGTTTCCAGTCGCTTTCGCAGTTCAACCGGGTGTTCCGCCGCATCGTCGGAGAATCGCCGTCGGTCTGGCGCGATCGGCTGCACGGCGCCGAGCCCGCGAAAACACCGCGGTCTTGACGGGCGTCAAGGTGTCCGTCCGCCCTTCGCCCTATCTTGGATGCCCTCATGATGCTCCGTCTGCTGCTCCTCTGCCTCGCTGCGGCGGCCGCGCGCGCCCAGGGCGTGCCCGATTACGAGAAACCGCCGATCAGCTACTCTGAGACGGCGCCGACGGATGCGGTTGCGGCGCTCCAGCGCCGCATCGCGGCGGGCGAGTTTGCCCTCGTCGGTTCCGATCTTGAGATGCTGAAGCATCTGCTGGCCGAGCTGCGCGTGCCGGTCGCGAGCCAGGTGGCGGTGTTTTCCAAGACGAGCCTCCAGCGCGGCCGCATCCGCCCGGATCAGCCGCGGGTGATTTATTTTTCCGACACCGCCTACGTCGGCTGGGTGCCGGGCGGCTTGGTGGAACTGACGGTCGTCGATCCGCGGCTCGGGCCGGTGTTCTACGCGCTCGATTTGCGCGAGGCGCGGCGCGGCACGCCGAAGTTCGGCCGCGACAGCGAATGCCTGAGCTGCCACGGCGGGGTGTTTGTGCGCGATGTGCCCGGCGTGTTTGTGCGCTCGGTGTTTCCGGCCGAGAGCGGCGAGCCGCTGCTCCGCCACGGCACGCTCATCGTGGACGACCAGACGCCGTTCGCCGAGCGCTGGGGCGGCTGGTATGTGACCGGCTATCGCGGCGCGGCCCCGCATCGCGGAAACACCCTCGCGCGCGAGGCGGGCGATCGCCTCGTGTTCGAGCCGATCGCGGCGCGGCCCGAGGAGCTCGGGGCGTTCTTCGACACCGGCGCCTACCTCGCGCCCACGAGCGACGTCGTCGCGCTCCTCGTGATCGAGCACCAGACCGCGATGCAAAATGCGCTCACGCGCGCCGCCTTCGCCGCCCGCAAGATGATCGCCTACCAGCGCGGGCTGCAGCAGCACTTCAAGGAGCCCGAGACCGATGAGCCCGCCTACGATAGCGTGAAGAGCGTCTTCGCCAGCGCCGCCCAGGATGTCACGGACCGCCTCCTCTTTCGCGACGAGGCGCGCCTGCCCGAGGGCGTGGTCGGCGGGGCGGCGTTTCGCGCGGCGTTTGCCGAGCGTGCGGTGCGGGCGAGCGACGGCCGCTCGCTGCGCGATCTGAGCCTCGACGGCCGGATGTTTGCGCTGCGCTGCAGCTACCTGATCTATTCGGAGACGTTCGCCGCGCTGCCGGCGTCGCTCAAGACCCTGATCCTGGCCCGGCTCGACGAGGCCCTCCTGGGCCGCGATCCGAAAAACCGCTACGGCTACCTGCCGGCGGAGGAGAGGGCGCACATCCGCGGCGTCCTGCTTGAGACGCTGCCCGAGGCCCGGTCGCAGTGGGCGGCGGCGGGCGCGCCTTGATGCTGGCAGACGGAGCAGAAGAGGTCCACTTCGCGCCGCGCGATGCGGCGCATGGTGAGGTGGACCTCGGTCGCAGTCGTCGCTCTTTCCGCCGCGGCGGCCGCGGGCGTCGCGGCCTGGGCGAGCACCAAGGCCTCAAGCAGCGCGCGTTCGCCTGCGAGGAAATACTCGATTAAAGGATTCTGCCCGCACGCGCATGAGCGGCGCACCTGATCGTAGTTGGGCGTCCGTTGGCGGAGGCTGAGCCGGCGGGCCGCCCGCCGGTTGGGGTGGCCCAGCGCGGCAAACGCCTCGTTGAGCGTCCAGTCGATCAAACGCACGAGCGTATCAGGGTGGGCGAGGGCGTTGGCGGGCTCCTCTAGGCGCAAGAGCTCCTCCCACTGGCGGCGGATGGCGGGGCGGCGGGCGTGCAACGCGCGCAGGATCGGCTTTTCCATCGTCGCAGCCTAGCGGGAAACGGCGCGCCCGGCTCCGCATAGCTTGACGAAGGCCGCGCATTTGTTGCCGCGCGCGCGGGACCGGAGGGCAAGGGATGCGCAGCCTTGGCCAATCCGTGCCGAGCGGAAAATCGCCGGCGGGCGTAAGGTGGGAGCGTTGGACTAAACCACCACACCCATGAGAAAACCAAAGCCGCACTCACCCGCCGAAGCCGCCGAGCCCACCGAGGCCGAGATCCAGAAGGTCGCCTACCGCCTCTGGGTCGAGGGAGGCTGCCTCGAAGGAGTCGAGATCGACAACTGGCACGCCGCCAGGGAAGTCATCCGCCATCACCACGGCGCCGCGCATGCGCCCGGCAAGCATCGACCCGCCGTCACGGTGCGGTCGTCGTAGCCTGGGACGCCGCATGGCCGTAGTCCCGCTCACCCTCGCGATCAGCCTCGGGCTGGTCGCGGTCTTTGTGGTCTTCTTTCTGCGCCAGCATGCGCGCGGCCGGACGAGCGACGCCGTGCGCGACTCGGTGCTGCCGTTCGCCGAAGAGACGCCGCGCCTGGCGGCGAAGCCCGCCCACCGCGACGATGATGACGATGGCTGCGGCTGCCGCGACGGCCGTCGCGCGCCCTGCGCCGGCTGCCTGAAACCTCGCCCGCCCGCCGCCTGAAAAATTATCCGCCCATGTCCGATCGCAAAATCACCCTCGAGTTCAACGACAAGGTTGTCCGCCAGTTCCTGCTCGCCTCAGTGATCTGGGGCGCGGTGGGCATGCTGGTGGGCGTGCTCATCGCCGCACAGTTGAACTTCTGGCGGCTCAACTTCGATTTGCCGTGGCTGACCTTCGGCCGGCTGCGGCCGCTGCACACCAACGCGGTCATCTTCGCCCTCGTGGGCAACATGATGTTCGCCGGCGTCTATTACTCGACACAGCGCCTCGTGAAGGCGCGGCTCGCGAGCGATTTCCTCTCCGCGCTCCATTTCTGGGGCTGGCAGGCGATCATCGTGGCGGCGGCGATCACGCTTCCGCTCGGGTTTTCGCGCGGCAAGGAATACGCGGAGCTCATCTGGCCCATCAACATCGCCGTCGCCCTCATCTGGGTCGTCTTTGCGGTGAACTTTTTCTGGACACTCGCCAAGCGCCGCGAACCGAGCCTCTACGTCGCGATCTGGTTCTACATCGCGACGATTGTGACCGTGGCGATGCTCTACATCGTCAACCACCTCTCGCTGCCGACCTCGCTCACGCACAGCTACCCGATCTTCGGCGGCGTGCAGGATGCGCTCGTGCAGTGGTGGTATGGGCACAACGCCGTGGCGTTCTTCCTCACCACGCCGATCCTCGGCATCATGTATTACTTTCTGCCGAAGGCGGCGGAGCGGCCGGTGTATTCCTACCGGCTGTCGGTGATCCATTTTTGGTCGCTCGTGTTCGTTTACATCTGGGCCGGGCCGCATCACCTGCTCAACACCGCGCTGCCCGGCTGGCTGCAGAACCTCGGCATGACGTTTTCGCTCATGCTCTGGGCGCCGTCGTGGGGCGGCATGCTGAACGGCCTGCTCACGCTCCGCGGCGCGTGGCACAAGCTCCGCACGGACCCCGTGCTCAAATTCTTCGCCGCGGCGATCACCTTCTACGGCATGGCGACCTTCGAGGGGCCGCTGCTCTCGATCAAGTCGGTCAGCGCGCTCGCGCACTACACGGACTGGATCATCGGCCACGTCCATGCCGGCGCGCTCGGTTGGAACGGCTTCATGGCCGCCGGCATGATCTACTGGCTGCTCCCGCGGCTGTGGAACAAGCCGCTGCACTCGGTTCCGCTCGCCAACCTCCACTTCTGGCTCGGGACGGTGGGCATCCTCCTCTATGTCGCCGCGATGTGGACGAGCGGGATCACGCAGGGCGTGATGCTCAACGGCACGGCGGAAAACGGCACCCTCCTCGCCTACCCCAACTTCATCGACACCCTGAACGCCATCCGGCTGATGATGCTGATGCGCGTGGTCGGCGGCGGGCTCTATCTCGTGGGCTGGCTGCTCATGGCCTGGAATCTCTGGCAGACGATCCGCACCGCGCAGCCCGTGAACGGCACGATCGAGGTCTTCGACGACGAGCCGACGGCGAGCCAAGGCGCCGACGGCAAACTCTCGCTCCTGGGCGCGTTCTTCAATCCGCCGGTCCTGTTCTCGGTGTTCGGCACGGGCTTCGCCTGCGCGTGGATGTTTGGCGGCGATTTTATCAGCCTTGCCGGCCTCGTGGGCACGCTCATTTGCGTGGCGCTGGGCTATGCGCATTTCGAGGCGCGCCGGAATCACTGGGGCGCGTGGTATGACCGCCTGCTGGTGAACTCGCTGCCGTTCACGATCCTCACCTTCATCGCGGTCTCCGCGGGCGGCCTCATCCAGATCATCCCGACCGTCCTCGTCCATCAGGGCGCCAACGTGGAGGATCGTCGCCAGTTCCCCTATACGCCGCTCGAACTGGCCGGCCGCGACCTCTACGTGAGCGAGGGGTGCTACAACTGCCATTCGCAGATGATCCGCACGCTCGTGCCCGATGTGCTGCGCTACGGCGACTACTCGCGCCTCGGCGAATCGATCTACGATTATCCGTTCCAGTGGGGCTCGAAGCGGACCGGCCCGGACCTCGCCCGCATCGGCGGGAAATATCCGCACGTGTGGCACCTCCGTCATTTTGAGGATCCGCGTTCGATCTCGGCGGACTCCAACATGCCCAACTACCCGTGGCTCCTGACGCAGGACACTGATCTGGCGGCGTTGCCGGCGAAAATCGCCGCGCAGCGCGCGCTCGGGGTGCCGTATCCCGATTGGTCCGACCTCGCGATCGTCACGCACGCCAGCGAGCAGGCCCGCGCCATTGCCCAGGATCTCCGCGCCGCCGGCGCCTACATCGCGCCGGAGAAGGAAGTCGTCGCCCTGATCGCCTACCTGCAGGTCCTCGGGAAATATGAAACGGTCGCGCCCGCCAAGCCGGCGGCGGCCGCGCAGTGAGGCGGGCCCTCTAAAATCGTAAGACCCAAATCGTAATTTCCTCTCATGTTCCGCCGCCTCCTCCTCGAAGACCACGCCGCGATCTTCACGATCGCGGCCTTCATCACCGCCGCCTCGATCTACGTGGCGTTTGCGTGGCGCGCGTTGCGCATGCGCCGCCCGCAGATCGAGCGGTTTGAAAACCTGCCTTTCGCCACGCCCACCCCCGCCGCCCGCCATGACGCCGATCCCGCCTGAGCCGCCCGACGACAACGCCGTCCGCCCGCACGTCTACGACGGCATCCAGGAATACGACAAGCGCCTGCCCAACTGGTGGCTCTTCACGCTCTTCATCACCATCGTCTACTCGGCCGGTTACTGGGGCTACTACGAGTGGTTCCGCGCCGGGCCCGACGGCCCGCAGGAAGTCACCGTCGAGATCGCGCGGATTGAGGCGGCGCGCCTGGCCGCCGCACCGGCGGTGGACGACGCGAGTCTGTGGAAGATGAGCCAGAACGCCGTGTTTGTGGCGGCGGGGCGTGCAGTTTACGCGACAACCTGCGCCAGTTGCCACCATGAGAAGCTGACCGGCGGCATCGGACCCAACCTCGTGGATCAGCTCTGGGTTCATGGCGGGCGCCCCACGGAGATATTGGCCGTCGTGGACAAGGGTGTGCTCGCGAAAGGCATGCCCGCCTGGGGTCCGGTGATCGGCCCGAAGAAAACAGCCGAGGTCACGGCGTTCATGCTCAGTTTCCACCGCGAGGGCGAACCGATCCAGAAACAGGACGCATGGGTGCCCATCGTCCCCGCACTCAAATGAGGCCGCCCTGTGGTGTCACCGCTGCCCAATCGTGATTCGGTCACGACCATCCGCGCCGATGGCTCGCGGCCGTTCCTGCATCCGGCCGACACCCGCGGCCGCTTCACCCGCGTGCGCCGCTGGACGGCCTATGGGTTGATCCTCTTCTACCTCGCGCTGCCGTGGATCAAGATCGGCGGCCATCCGGCGGTGTTCCTCGATGTGGCGCACCGGCGTTTCCATCTCTTCGGGCTCACGCTCGCGGCGCAGGACTTGTGGCTGCTGTTCTTCCTCATCACGGGGCTGGGGTTTTCGCTGTTCTTTGTGACGGCGCTGCTGGGTCGCGTCTGGTGCGGGTGGGCCTGCCCGCACTCGGTGTTTCTCGATCATGTCTTCCGCCGCATCGAGCGCCTGATTGAGGGCGATGCGGTGCAGCGCCGGGCGCTCGACGCCGCGCCGCTCGATGCCGGGAAGATTTTCAAGCGCGCGCTCAAGCACGGTCTCTACCTGCTGGCGGCCGCCGGCATCACTCACCTCTTCCTGGCCTACTTCGTTTCGTTGCCGGAGGTGTGGGCGATGATGCGCGAGGCGCCCGGCGCGCACTGGGGGGCGTTTGTCTTCATGGCTGCGGGCACGGGCGTCCTGTATTTCAACTTCGCGTGGTTCCGCGAGCAGCTCTGCATCGTCGTCTGCCCCTACGGACGCATCCAGTCCGCGCTGATCGACGATCACTCGCTGGTGATCGGGTATGATGCGAAGCGCGGCGAGCCGCGCGGCAAGACCGGCCCGCCGGACGAGGGCGACTGCATCGCCTGCAACAAGTGCGTGCAGGTCTGTCCCACCGGCATCGACATCCGGCAGGGCCTGCAGATGGAGTGCATTGGCTGCACGGCGTGCATCGACGCCTGTGACGACGTAATGACGCGCGTGCGCCGGCCGCTCGGCCTCATCCGCTACGACTCGCAAAAAGCCTTCATCGGCGAGCGGACGCGGTGGCTGCGGCCGCGCACCATCCTCTACGGGGTGCTCCTGGCGGTGGGAGCAGCGGTCGCGACGTGGGCGCTTTCGACGGTGCGGCCCGCGAATCTGGGCGTCACGCGCATCACCGGCGCGCCCTACATCGTGAGCGCGGATCATGTCCGCAACCAGTTTCTCCTGCGCATCGTGAACAAGCGCAACGCGCCGCAGCGCTTTGTCGTGGAGCTGCGCCGCGCGCCGGCCGGGTTTGTGCAGCATGGCTTCAACGCGCCGCTTGAGATTCCCGCGCTCGGCGAAATTGTGCAGCCGCTCGTGCTGCAGCAGCCGCGGGCAGGCTACACGGGTCCGTTCGACTTTGCGGTGCGTGTGCGCGACGAGGCCGGGACGTTTTTTCTGGAGCGCACCGTGGAATTTATCGGACCCGAGGCGCGGTTGCTGCGGGAGGAGGAGGCGGGACGATGAAGACTCCCCGCCAACGTTGCGACTCCGTGGGTGGGGCCGGCTCTCTGAGCCAGCCTGAATGGCAGGGTGATGGGCAGATCGGGCGCGCGAGCCATCCGGCAACCCAGGCCCGCTCGGAGAGCGGGCCCCACCGTTCGAATCCGGCGAAACCCTCGCGCCTTTGGCTGTGGTTCGCCGCGGTCTGCGTGCTGCAGGTTCTCGTCTGGGGCGCTTGGATCACCTTTGCCTCGAAACACCGGGTGGCCGAGGTGCCGCTCGCTACCGCGCGTCCGCGCTGACGCCCATGGAACTCGCTGCCGTCAATTCGCCCGCGACCGCATTTGTAGCCGGCTTGGTCACGAGCCTGCATTGCGCGGGCATGTGCGGTCCGCTCGCGTGCTCGCTGCTGCCGGTGCGCGGCGACGCGGTCTCGATGCAGGCGGTCAGCTCGGCCTATCACGGCGCGCGGCTGGTGGCCTACGCGACCATCGGCGGGATCGTCGGCGGGCTGGGCGGGGCTGCGCTCGTTGGGTTTTCGCACCCGGTGCTGCGCTGGCTGCCGTGGGCGATGGTCGTGGTATTCGTCGCGCTCGCGCTGCGCTGGGATCGGTTTTTGCCCAAGCCGCTCTGGCTCGCGCGGCTCGGGTTTCGTGTGCAACGCCGGGCGCGCGGCGGCTCGCGCCTCGGCGCGGCGGCGGTGATGGGGCTGGCGACGCCGCTGCTGCCCTGCGGGCCGCTATATTTCCTCGTCGCGTTGGCGGCGCTGTCGGGCTCGGCCCTGCGGGGCGTGGAGTTCATGCTGGCGTTTGGCCTCGGCACGGTGCCGCTGCTGTGGCTCGCGCAAACGCAGTTCCATTGGGTGCGGGGCAAGCTTTCACCTCTCTGGCTCGAACGCGCGCGGCTCAGTCTCGCCCTCGGCACGGCGGCCGTCATGGGCTGGCGGCTGCGCGGCACGCTGGGTTTCAGCGGACCGGATCCGTTTTCGTGGGTGTGTTTCTAAGATGAGTGCGATGGCCGAACCTGTAGCTCGGGCTTTATGCCCAACACCTGTCGGGGATAAACCCCGACCTATCTGCCGCCATTGCGGCGCCGCCCTTATTGATGCCCGGATGCGCGAGACGGGTTTCTGCTGCGCGGGCTGCAGCTACGTTTTCCGACTCGTGCACGAGCACGGCCTCGCCGGCTACTATCGACTCAAGGACGAGGTGACCGCACCGGCCGATGCGGCGGTTTTCCAGCCGCGCGATTACGGCTGGCTCGAAGCCGCGCAGCGCGAGGCCGAGGGTGGGGCTCGCTCTCCGGGCGAGCCTGGGTTCCAGCCGGCGCATCGCTCTGCAACCCAGGCCGGCTCGGAGAGCCGGCCCTACCTCGACGTCCCGGAACTCACGCTCGGTCTGCAGGGCATTTCCTGCGCGGGCTGCGTGTGGCTGATTGAGCGGATTTTTCAGCAGGCGCAGGGGGCGCGCGACATCGTCGTCAATGCGCAGTATGGCACGATGCGGCTGCGCTGGAGCCCTGGAGAATTTTCCGCCGCGGAGTTTGCGCGGCGGCTTCAGGCGCTGGGCTATCTCACGGGGCCGGCGGGCGGGCAAGACGCGGAGCCCGAGAGCCGCGGCCTCGCGAAGCGGCTGGGGCTCTGCGCGGCCTTTGCGCTGAACGTGATGCTGTTCGCTTTCCCGACTTATTTCGGGATGGAGCCGTCGTTTGAATATGCGCGGCTGTTCGGCCTGCTCGCGTTGGGTTTTGGGACGCTGAGTGTGCTCGTGGGCGGGGGCTATTTCATCGGCCGCGCGGTGCAGGCCGCGCGCGAGGGCGCGCTGCACATCGACCAGCCGATTGCGATCGGGATCGTGGGCGCCTACGCCGGCTCGCTCTACGGGTGGCTCGCGGGCGAGGAGCGGTTCGTGTATTTCGACTTCGTCAGCGCGTTCATCGTGCTGATGCTCATCGGTCGCTGGGCGCAGGTGGCGGCGGTGGAGCGCAACCGGCGGCGCTTGCTCGCGCACCAGCCGCGACCCGCGCCGGTGCTCCTCGACGACGGCACGGCGGTGCCGCCGGAGCAGGTGCTCGCCGGCCAGAGACTCGTGCTCGCCGCCGGCCAAATGCTGCCAGTGGAGGCGCGGCTGGCGGGCGAGGCAGCGGCCTTCTCGTTCGCCTCGATCAACGGCGAGGCGGAGCCCCGCGTATTTCGCAACGGCCAGCGCGTGCCGGCAGGCGCGGTGAATCTCGGCCGCGCCGCGTGTCGGCTTGAAGCCCTGCAACCATGGGCTGAGTCGCTGCTCGCGCGCCTGCTGGCGCCCGCTGAGCGCACCCGCGATCGCCGCGGGTTGCTCGAACAGATCGTGCAGGGCTATCTCATCGGCATCCTTGCGATCGCAGCGCTCGCCGGCGCCGGCTGGTGGTTGGCGACGGGCGATGCGTTGCGGGCGGGGGCGGTCGTGACGGCGGTGCTCGTGGTGTCGTGCCCGTGCGCCATCGGCCTGGCCTTCCCCCTCGCCGACGAGATCGCGACGGTGGCGCTGCGGCGGCGCGGGGTCTTCGTGCGCGACGGCGGGCTGTGGGCGCGGCTGGGGCGCGTGCGGAAGATCGTCTTCGACAAGACCGGCACGCTCACGCTCGAGACGCCCGTGTTGCGCAATCCCGCGGCGCTGCGTGCCCTTGCGCCGGCCGAGCGCGCGGCGTTGTTCACGCTCGTCCGCGACAGCCTGCATCCCGTCAGCCAGTGTCTACTCGAAAATTTACTCGGCGAGAACGGGACAGAAACGGCGATCGCCGGCGATGTGCGCGAGACGGTTGGCCACGGGGTGGAGTGCGGCCCGTGGTCGTTGGGCCGCGCTGGCTGGCGCGCGGGCGAAGCCGGCGAGGGCGGCACGATCTTCGCGTGGGCGGGCCGGGTGCTGGCACGCTTCGATCTGGCCGACACGGCTCGGGCCGATGCGCGCGACGAGATCGGTGCGCTGCGCGCCCGCGGACTGGAGGTATTTATCCTCAGCGGTGATCACGCCGGCAAGGTCGGCGCGCTCGCCCGTGAGATTGGACTGCCTGCGGATCACGCCCGTGGTGGCTTGGCCCCGCAGGCCAAGGCGGACTGGTTGGGCCGTCACGCGGCCGACGACGCGCTGATGCTCGGCGACGGAGCCAACGACAGCCTGGCCTTCGACCGTGCGCTGTGCCGTGGCACGCCGGTCGTGCATCGCGGGGTGCTCGAAGGGAAGGCGGATTTCTACTGGCTCGGGCGCGGCATCGGCGGCATCCGCGCCCTCTTCGAAGTGGACACGGTGCGCCGCCGCACGCAGCGCGCGATTTTGGTTTTTTCGATTACCTACAACCTGACCGCCGTCGGCCTGGCGGTCGCGGGCCGCATGAACCCGCTGCTCGCCGCAGTGCTGATGCCTGTGAACTCCCTGCTCACGCTCGCACTGGTGAGCTGGGGAATGGCGGGCGTGTTTGCCCGGCGCGAGGCTGGGAAAGATCGAGCGTGAGGCTGGCCTCGGAGGGTTGGCGGACACCGCCGCGGCCGGACTCTTGGCCAGCGATCATCGCCGGAGTCGCCTCACTGGGGGTCACGAGCACGTCGCCCACCTGAGGGAGGTAATCAAGGATGTGGGCGTTGCCCGAGCGCGCGCCGACATAGAGCGAATAGAAGTGAGGCTCCAGGTGCAGGCTGGGAAGCTTTAGTAGCACCCAACCCGATTGCCCGGCGGCAATCGACCAGCGCTTGCCGGGAATGTCCGAGTCGAGGCACAGCACCGGCGGGCCGTCGCGGTTGCAGAAGCCGATGCCAAAGGAAACCTCCTCGACGGCGGAGGGGCATTCGAAGTGAAACTCGACCTCGAGGGGCTGGCCGTGCCAGAGGCCGCGGCCCTGGTTGAGGCGCACGTGGGTGAGCTTGAGCTTGGAGCCGAAGTGCTGCGCGCGGGGCCGGTCGCCCAGCGCGGTGTCGAGCGAGGGATTGGCGTGCAGGCGGGCGAGGTAATGGTCGGCCACGGGCGCGACCCGGCCGATTTCCTTCACCGCACCCTGGTCCATCCAGATCGCCGTCGTGCACAGGGCGCGGGTCGCGGCCATGTTGTGGCTCACAAACAGCACGGTGCGCCCGGCCTTCGAGACTTCGCCCATCTTGCCGAGGCAC
>JAUYAK010000018.1 GCA_030693515.1 Opitutaceae bacterium | reverse complement strand
GCAAGCTCTTCGGCTCCTGTCCTCGGAAGCGACCAAACAGCTACCCGTCAACGCGGATGTCTATGTCCACTAAATCGAGGCAATCTCAGGTTGCTCGATCACGGGCTCTTAGCCGAAAAAATTCCACCGTGTTTCTCGTCTGAAGGGCTTGCAGCTCTTGTCCCGAAATCATTGCGGAAGATCAGGACAGAACAGGACGGAAAGAAGCTAAGTAAATTGATCGCGAAGCAAACTCGGGGGCACGTGCGCTACCAAGCGATGCGCGACGTAAACATACCCCGGCAAATGGGCATTCCTCATCCGCAAAGCTACGCTGCACAGTGCCTCGCGATTTTCCGCTGTTGGGACAAAATCAAGGTCCACTGCGCTAAGCCGACGCAACCGGTCAGCCGCATCTTCGTGCGCCAGACTGGAGGCGACCGGGTGTTCGAGATGAGCTACAAGGGAGCGGAGCGATTCGAAATCGAGGAGCAGGATCTCGGATTCCTCACCGGCACCCGACTGGTCGTTCATGCCGATATTTCGACCTGCTTTCCGAGCATCTACACTCATTCAATCCCGTGGGCATTGCATGGGAGAAGGAAAGCCAAAACCTCCCGTGGGGACTTCGCTCTCGCAGGCAACGTGCTCGATAAAGCCACTCAGGCGCTGCGCGATCTCCAGACCAACGGCCTTCTCATCGGGCCACACTCATCCAATATCGTTTCTGAGATCATCCTGACGTCCGTGGACGCGGTCCTCATCAAGAAAGGTTACCTCCGCCTCCATAGGCACATTGATGACTATCGATTCTACGCCCGCAGCCACGAGGAGGCCGAGAACTTCGTGCGCGACCTTGGACTTGCCTTGCGCGAGTTCGAACTCGCGCTCAACGAAAAGAAAACCCGCATCCTTCCTTTGCCCCTACCACAGACGGAATACTGGGTGCGGGAGTTGAATGCGTTCCTGTTTCCGGATGGCGAAATACGATTCTCCACGGTTCGGAGCTTTCTCGATCTCGCGCTCCACCTCGCCCAACAGTCAGGGACCTCGGCTGTTCTCAACTACGCCATTAAGATGGTCCCGCCGCGCCTGAACGACCGCGCCAAGCGATTGTTCACACTGGAGGCGACCAACCTCGCACTTTCCTATCCCTATCTCGCCCCGCTTTTGGGAGAGCATGTCTTTGATAGACATAACCACTCGGGCTTAGACGCTGCGGCTGCTCAGTTTGCCAGCGAACTGATGGGGATCGGCATTCGGCGCGTCTATCCAGACGCGATTGCCCACGCCCTCCATCTTGCCATCAAGCATAACGTCTCGCTCCCACAGTCGGAGGCTGAGCTTCGGAAGATCGTCAACATCGACGACTGCGTTTGCGACGTCCTCCTGCTGGAATATTCGGTTCGCCAAAACCTGAACAAAATCCGCAACGCAGTCACCAACCGTGCTGACAATCTCAAGGGTCTCGATTCGCGGGAGCAAGACGCTTTCTGGCTCCTGATTTATCAGGTTTGGTCTGAAGCAGAACTCCGAAGCAACGGCCAAGACTTTCTAGCCGACCTAAAGAAGGCCAATTTCGAATTCGTGCGCTTCTGACCGATGATCCCCTCAGTCGCTCCCACAGTGTCGACCGCTACCGCGGAGAAACCGAAGGCAGCATCTTCGCCGTCGCCGACCTCGAACTAGCCATCCGCCACGTCATCGCCATCCGCCATGCCGGCCCGGTTCTCATGCGCGAAATGGCCCTCCCCCTATTGACCTCGAACGCGGGATGTAACCCTTCGTGGCGGCCGACGGACAGATCGCGCCCTCCGACGCAATTTCACCAAAACTCGCCGCCGCGCTACTAGGCGGTTGCCACGGGTCAGAGTAGGATTCTCATCCTTTTCCTTCCTCCCCCGCGTCGCCCTGCCCTGCGCCCTCCCCGGCCCCGCTTCCCGCCCTCTTTCTCCATGTCGAAATCCTCCGTGCTCGATCTCAAGACCGTCAAAAAATCCACGCAAAGCCTCGTCGAGGCCGAGCTCGGCCGCACCGGCGGCTTGTTGCGCCTCGCGCCCGCGTGGGTGCCGCGGTCGTTTCTCCAGCCCGGCTTGCGCATCAAGCTTCATCCCGATGACACCTACGCCTACGGCCTCAACCGCGGCGGCATCGACGAGCGCTGGTTCGCCTCGACCACCGTCACCGCCAACGAGGGCCGTGCGTGGGACGAGGGCCTGAGCTGGTGTGTCGTCGGCAACAAGAAGTTCACCCTCCAGCAGGCCGTGGCCGACACGGGCGCGACGCTCGTCGGCTCCGCCATCTGGAAGAAATACAAGAAGTGGCCCGTTTACTCGAAGTTCTTCGATAACATGGGGCCGATCCCGCACCACATGCACCAGTCGGCCAAGCAGGCGAAGCTCGTGGGCCAGGAGGGCAAGCCGGAGTCGTATTACTTCCCGCCGCAGCACAACAACGTCGGCAACAATTTCCCCTACACGTTCATGGGCTTCGAGCCCGGCACGACGAAGGAGCAGGTCAAGCAGTGCATCCGCAACTGGAACAAGGGCGACAATGGCATCCTCGATCTCTCGAAGGCCTACCGCCTCAAGGTCGGCTCTGGCTGGCTGATCGATCCGTGCATCCTCCACGCGCCCGGCTCGCTTTGCACCTACGAGCCGCAGTGGGGCTCCGATGTCTTCGGCATGTATCAGAATCTCGTCGAGGGCCGCGAGGTGCCGTGGTCGCTCCTCGTGAAAGACATGCCCAAGTCGAAGCACAAGGACATCGACTTCATCGTCGATCAGCTCGACTGGGAAAAGAACGTGGACCCGAATTTTAAGGACAACCACTACCTCGAGCCCGTCCCCGTCGCCGACACGCGCAGCGAGGGCTACGTCGATCGCTGGATTGTTTACGGCAAGGTCGATGGCGAGCAGCTCTTCACCGCGAAAGAACTCACCGTCGATCCCGGCACCACGTGCACGGTGAAGGACACCGGCGCCTATGGCCTCATCTGCGTGCAGGGCTCCGGCAAGATCAACGGCCAGCCGCTCGTGAGCCCGAAGCTCATCCGCTTCCACGAGCTGACCGAGGACGAATACTTCTGCACCGAGGACGGCGCCAAGGCCGGTGTGACCTTCGAAAACACCAGCAGCACCGAGCCACTCGTGTGCCTCCGCTACTTCGGCCCCGAAGTGAATCCCGACGCCCCCGCCATGGGCGCCTACCGCAAGAACAAGTTCTAGAACTCAAACCTTTCACCACAGAGTTCGCTGAGCAGGCACTGAGAGCACAGAGGATCGAAATCAACTTCTCATCCTCCGTGGCCTCCGTGTCCACCTCCGTGCCCTCTGTGGCAAAAAACAACCTCCATCCCCTCTAATTACCCATGCCTCAAAATAACTTCCCCAAACTTCACAACGCCGCCTGGCCCGGACTCGTCGGCAAAGGCTCCCCCGGCGCAGAACCGTTCATCGAACTCGACACCATGCTCGACCTCACCGCCAAGGCGGACGTGGGCGGCGTGAAGTTCGACGGCATCGATCTCTTCCTCTACAATCCGCACACCGACATCGATATCTCCGACGACGGCATCAAGGCCCTCGCCGCCAAGATCAAGAAGAAGGGCCTCGTCGTCGGCTCCGTCGTCGCGCCCGTGTGGTTCGACGCTTCCGCCGGCGGCGACGCCACGGCCCGCGCCAACTTCGTCACCCACGTCCGCAAGGCCGTCCGCATCGCCGCGAAACTCCGCGAGCTCGGCGTCCGCCCCTACGGTATCGTCCGCATCGACAGCGCCACCAGCGTCGCCGCGTGGGACAAGGACCCGAAGGGCGTCACGAAGCTCATCGCGCAAACCTTCCGCGAAGCCGGCAAGGTCGCGAAGGGCGAAGGCGAGCGACTCGCCGCCGAGGGCGAGATTTGCTGGGGCGGCATGCACTCGTGGAAGAACATGGTGAACCTCCTCGAGGCCGTCGGCATGCCCAAGGTCGTCGGCTTCCAGGCCGACATGTCGCACACGCACCTCTACACGCTCGGCGCCAACGCCGAGGCGCACCGCATTGTGCCGAAAAACTACCACTACGAGCCGGCGGCCTTCCACGCCGCGATGACGAAGCTCACCGACGCGCTCCGCCCGTGGACGATCGATTTCCACGTCGCACAGAACGACGGCAGCACCTACGGCTCCGGCAGCCACGAGAAGACCGGCCGCCACTGCCTCGCCACCGATCCGAAGGGCAAGCTCAACATCGCCCGCGACTCCGGCTACTGGCTCCGCGACGGCAAAGGCAAGGTCACGAAAAAAATGAAACACATCTGCTGGGACGGCTGCATGTTCTCCAACGAGGTGCTCATGAAGCAGCAGACCTGGAACGACATCCTCGCCGCTATGATCGAGGTCCGGAACAACCACGGCTGGGTCGGCTGAGAAAAAGCAGGGCGGGGTCTCCGACCCGCCCTCAGCGCCTCCCCAGCTCCAACCCATCCCCAGGGCGGGTCACAGACCCGCCCTACTCCAAACCTCACTACTTCTTTTCCCATGGCCAAGAAACAACTCCGCATCGGTCTCATCGGCTACAGCTTCATGGGCCGCGCCCACAGCAACGCCTTTCATCAGGTCAACCACTTCTTCCCCTCCTCCTACGAGCTCATCCCGCAGGCCGTCTGCGGCCGCGACGCCGCCAAGACGCAGGAGTTCGCCGACAAGTGGGGCTACAAATCCATCGAGACCGACTGGAAGAAGCTCATCGCGCGCGACGACATCGACGTCATCGACGTGGCCACGCCCAACAACCTTCACGCCGAGCAAGTCATCGCCGCCGCCAAGGCCGGCAAGATGATCCTCTGCGAAAAGCCCCTCGGCCGCACCGGCAAGGAAGCCGAGTCCATGGTCAAGGCCATCAAGAAGGCCGGCGTCGCCAACATGGTCTGGTATAACTACCGCCGTTGCCCCGCCGTTGTCCTCGCCAAACAGTTCATCGACGCCGGCAAGCTCGGCCGCGTTTATCACTACCGCGCGAACTTCCTCCAAGATTGGACCATCAACGCCGACCTCCCGCAGGGCGGCACCGGCCTCTGGCGCCTCGACGCCAAGGTCTCCGGCTCCGGCGTCACGGGTGATTTGCTCGCGCACTGCATCGACACCGCGATGTGGCTCAACGGCGGCATCAAGGATGTCAGCGCGATGACCGAGACCTTCGTCAAGGAGCGCAAGCACAGCCTCACCGGCAAGGTCGAGAAGGTGAACATCGACGACGCCTGTGTGTTTCACTGCCACTTCAACAACGGTTCGCTCGGCCTTTTCGAGTCCACCCGTTACGCCCGCGGCCACAAGGCGCTCTACACCTTCGAAATCAACGGCGCGAACATGTCGCTCAAGTGGGACCTCCACGATCTGCATCGCCTGCAGGTCTTCGACTACACCGACGAAGGTCCGGAGCGCGGCTGGAAGAGCATCCACGTTTCCGACGGCGATCATCCCTATTGCGGCAACTGGTGGGTGCCCGGCCTCCAGCTCGGCTACGAACACAGCTTCGTCCACGCGATGGTCGAGTTCGTGCGCGGCTTGGAAAGCGGCAAGGGCTGCAAACCCGACTGCCGGGACGGCCTCGCCACCGACTACGTCACCGATGCCGTGCTCAAGTCCGCCAAGACGCGGAAGTGGCAAAAAGTGAAACAGGTCTGAGGCAGGCTCGAGGCCGGGCGGGTCTGTGACCCGCCCTTTTTCCGCCTCCCTTTTCCCGTTCAGCCGTCACACCGTTCGTCTCCCACGCCAACAAGGGCGGGTCACAGACCCGCCCTCCTTTTTCGCCCCCCATGAGCCTGCTCCGCCTCCTTGCCATTGCCCCGTGGTTCTTCGCCCTGACCGCCGCCGCGGTCGCGCAGACCTCGCTCGTTTTCAACCCGCCCGCCGGCGTCAAAGCCCAGGGCAAGCACGTCGTGCTCGTCTCCGGCGACGACGAATACCGCAGCGAGGAGGCCCTGCCCATGCTCGCAAAGATCCTGAGCCAGCGGCACGGCTTCAAGTGCACCGTGCTCTTCGCCCTCGATCCCGACGGCACCATCAATCCCGACAACCAGAAGTCGCTCCCCGATGCCGCGGCCCTCGATTCGGCCGACGTGATTCTGATGGGCCTGCGGTTCCGCAACTGGCCCGATGCCGCGATGGAGCGCTTCGTCGCCGCCTTCGAGCGCGGCGTGCCACTCGTCGCCGTGCGCACCTCGACGCATCCCTTCAACATCCCCGCCGAAAGCAAGTGGGCGAAATACTCGTGGAACTCGAAAGCGCCGTGGCCCGGCGGCTTCGGCAAACACGTGCTCGGCGAGACCTGGGTCTCGCACTGGGGCAAGCACAAGGTCGAGGCCACGCGCGGCATCGCCGAGCCCGCCGCCAAAACCGATCCGCTGCTCCGTGGCGTCGGCGCGATCTTCGGCGACAGCGATGTTTACGAAGCCTACCCGCCGGCCGACGCCAAGATTCTCCTCCGCGGCCTCGTGCTCAAGGGCATGAACCCAGGCGACGCCCCCGCCGACACGGTGAAAAAGCGCGCCAGCGACAAGCAGGATCAGCCCGTCAACGCCCCGGCGATGCCCATCGCGTGGACGCGCACGTTCAAGCACGAGAGCGGCCAGACCAACAAGGTCTTCACCACCACGATGGGCGCCGCCACCGATTTCCTCGACGAGTCGCTGCGCCGCCTCGTCGTCAACGCCGTGTTCTGGAGCGTCGGCCGCGACATCCCCGCCAAGGCCGACGTGACCTACGTCGATCCCTACGAGCCGCGGAAGTATGGGTTTCATTCCTTCCGCTACCCGCTGAAAGTCTCCGCCTACGCCCTCGGCCAGACCGTGCCCGTGGGCGGCATGCCGCCGCAGCCGGCCGCGAAGAAAGCCCCCGCGCCCAAGAAGCAGGCGTCCGCCACGCCGGCGCCCAGTGCTGCGCCCGCGACTCCGGCCACCGTCAACACTCCCATCGTCCTCAACCCCGGCGACCGCGTGGCCCTCATCGGCAACGCCCTCGCCGACCGCATGCAGCACCACGGCTGGCTGGAGACGATGATCCACGCACAGCACCCCGCGCATCAGATCGTCGTGCGCAACCTCGCCTTTGCCGGCGACGAAGTCGCGACGCGCGCCCGCTCGAAGGACTTCGGCACGCCCGACGAATGGCTCACCAAGGTGCAGGCGGGCGTCGTGTTCGCCTTTTTCGGCTACAACGAATCCTTCGCCGGCCGCGAAGGCCTGCCCAAGTTCAAGGAGGACCTCGAAAAATTCGTCCGCGAGACCCGCGCGCGAAACTACAACGGCACCACGCCCCCGCGCCTCGTGCTCTTCTCCCCCATCGCCGTCGAAAAGCACCCCGACCCGAACTACGCGTTCAACCCCGCGATCAACGCCAACCTCGCGCTCTACACCGCGGCGATGGAGGAGGTCGCCCGCGATCAGGCCGGCGTCTCCTTCGTCAATCTCTTCGCGCCCTCGCAGGAGCTCTACGCCGAAGCCGCGCGCACCGGCCAGCCCCCGCTCACGATCAACGGTGTGCACCTGAACGAAGCCGGCGAGGGCCAGCTCGCGCCCCGCGCCTACGCCGCGCTCTTCGGCACACCGGCTCCCGCGATGGACACGCCCCAAGCCCGCCAACTGCGCGCCACCGTGAACGAGAAGAGCACCATGTGGCACTCCCGCTACCGCACCGTCGACGGCTACAACATCTACGGCGGCCGCTCCACCATCGCCTACGTCTCGCACCCCGACGCCCCGAAGCTCACCAACGCCCAGATCATGGCCGAGGAAATGGCGCAGCGCGACGTGATGACCGCCAACCTCGAGCGCAAAGCCTGGGCCCTCGCCGCCGGCAAGAACGAGCCGGTCGAGATGCTGCCCCTGCCCGTCGTCACCGCCTTTGGCACCAACAAGCCCGGCTCCAACATCGACGGCACCTACCCGTTTCTCGACGGCGACGAGGCGATTGCCAAGATGACCCTCGCCCCCGGCCTCAAGGCCAACCTCTTCGCCAGCGAGAAGCAGTTTCCCGAGCTCGCGAAGCCCGTGCAGATGGCCTGGGACACCAAGGGCCGCCTCTGGGTCTCCGTCTGGCCCAGCTACCCCGGCCTCACCCCGACCGCCAAGGTGAAGGACAAAATCCTCATCCTCGAGGACACCGATGGCGATGGCCGCGCCGACAAGTGCACCGTCTGGCTCGACGGTCTCAACTGCCCCACCGGCTTCCAGTTTTTCAAGGACGGCATCCTCCTCCAGCAGGCGCCCGATGTCTGGTTCGTCCGCGACACCAATGGTGACGGCAAGGCCGACTGGAAGGAGCGCGTGCTCATGGGCCTCGATTCCGCCGACTCCCACCACCAAGCCAACTCGCTCGTCTATGAGCCGGGCGGCGCGATTCTCTTCAGTGACGGCGTGTTTCACCGCACGCAGGTCGAGACGGTCGGCGGCGCTATGCGCAACATCGACGGCGCGATCTTCCGCTACGAGCCACTCACGTCAAAGTTCGAGACCTACATCGCCTACGGCTTCGCCAACCCCCACGGTCGTGCCTTCGACTATTGGGGCAACGACCTCATCACCGATGCCACCGGTAACAACACCTACTTTGGCCCCGCGTTCAGCGGCCGCATCGACTACCCCGCAAAGCACCCGAGGCTGAAAACCATCTGGGACCGCCCTTCGCGCCCGAGCGCCGGCAGCACCATCCTCACGAGCCGGCATTTCCCCGAAGAATACTGGGGCGATTATCTCAACCCCAACGTCATCGGCTTCCACGGCATCTTCCGCGTCAACCTCGAGCGCGATGGCTCCGGCCTCAAGGGCACGCGGGAGCCGGACATCATGCAGTCCAAGGATTTCAATTTCCGCCCCATCGACACCAGCACCGGCCCGGACGGCGCGCTCTACGTCGTCGATTGGCACAACCCGCTCATCGGCCACCTCCAGAGCCACCTCCGCGATGCCAACCGCGACCACGTCCACGGCCGCATCTACCGCATCACGGCCGAGGGCCGCCCCCTCGCCTGGCAGCCCAAGATCGCCGGCGAGCCGATCCCCGCGCTCCTCGAACTCCTAAAGCGCGGCGAAAACCAGATCCGCAACCTCGCCAAGATCGAGCTCGGCCAGCGCGACGCCGCCCAAGTGATCGCCGCCCTGAAGACCTGGACGGCCGGTCTCGACAAAAATTCCGCCGACTACGCGCATCACCTCACCGAGGCGCTCTGGGTCCACCAGTGGCACAACGTCGTCAACGCCGACCTGCTCAAGCAGGTTCTCGCCTCCCCGCGCGCCGAAGCCCGTGCCGCCGCCACCCGGGTGGCCACCTATTGGCGCGACCGCGTGCCCAATGCCCTCGCGCTCGTGCGCGCGCGTGCCGACGACGAGGATTCACGCGTCCGCCTGCAGGCCGTGCGCGCCGCGAGCTTCTTCGATGTGCCCGAGGCCACCGAGGTCGCGCTCGCCGCCACGAAGCAGGAAGTGGACTACTATCTCGACTACGTGATCGGCGAGACCCTCCGCCAGCTTCGCCCGCTCTGGCGCAAGCGCCTTGGCGAAGGCGGCACCTTTGCCGGCGGCGATGCCGCCGCGACGCGCTACCTCCTCCGCACGCTCCCCGTCGCCGAGGTCCTCAAGATGCCGCGCACCGCCGATGTCTGCGAAAACCTTCTCGCGCGCAGTGGCGTCACCGATGCCGTCCGCGCCGAGTCGCTCGCCACCCTGGCCAAGCTCCGCCAGACCGCGCCCGTCGCCCTCATCCTCGCCACCATCGACTCGCCCGCCGAGGTCGATGCCCGCGCCGTGGGCCGCCTCCTCCTCGCCCAGCCCGCTGCCGACTTGAAGGCCCACCGCCCCGCACTCCTGAAGCTCGCGCTCGCCGACAACTCCGAGGCCCGCACCTGGGCCTTTGCCGCCGTCGCGCTCGCCGATGGCTCGCTCGATCCGGCGTGGCAGGCCGCCTCCGCTTCGCCGCTCTCGCTCGCGAGCCTGCTCGGCGGCATCCACCTCATCCCGCACGCCGAACTCCGCGCCACCGCCTATGATCGCGTGATGGCCATCCTCGCGCAAAATATCACCGATCTGCAGGGCCCCGACTACATCGTCGCCGCGACCCAGCGCGACGCCATGCGCTCGGCCGTAAGCACGCGCCGGGAGCCCGCCAAGGTCTTCGCCGCCCTCGTCTCCATGATCGAGCGCGGCTACCAGGCCTCCACCGCCGCGCAGGGCATCCGCGCCCTGCCGCGCACCAGCTGGACGCCCGAGGCCGCCACCGCCGCCGCCCGCGCCCTCGTCGCCTGGGCGGGCAAGACCCACGTCAGCGAGCGCACCAGCCGCGACTACGTCGAGGCCATCCAGGTCGCCGACGATCTCGCGAGCACGCTGCCGGCGGAGGAAGCCGATGCCCTCCGCCAGAAACTCTCCGGGCTCCGCGTCGCCTCGTTCATCGTGCGCGCCGTCGTCGAGGAGATGCGTTTCGACACTCCGCGCATCGTCGTGCAGGCCGGCCGCCCTTTCGAACTCGTGTTTGAGAATCCCGACGTGATGCCGCACAACCTCGTCATCGTGAAACCTGCCACCCGCGCCAAGGTCTCCACCGATGCCATGAGCCTCGCCCCCGAGCACACCGACCGCCAAGGCCGCGCCTGGGTGCCCGAGTCCACGGACGTAATCGCCGCCACCAAGCTCATCGAGCCCGGCCGCAGCGAGACCCTCAAGATCACCGGCAACACGATCCGCGCCGAGGGCATCTACGAGTTTGTCTGCACCTTCCCCGGCCATTGGACCGTGATGTGGGGCCAGCTCGTCGTCACCAAGGACGTCGACACCTTCCTCAAGTCCAACCCTGCCGCGAAACCCGCCGCCCCCGCCACCGAAGCGCACAAACATTAGCCTCTGCCTGTTTGTTTTTTCTCCTCCTCTCCCTGTCTGTCCGTCTCCCCGTCTTCACCCGCATCGTCTCTCCTCCATGAAAAACCTCATACTCACCGCCACCCTCCTCGCCTTCGCCCACCTCACCCACGCCGCCGCTCCCGCCGGCTTCAAGTCGATCTTCGACGGCAAGACCCTCGCCGGCTGGGACGGCAACAAGGAAGTCTGGTCCGTCCGCGACGGCGCCCTCACCGGCCAGACCACCGCCGAAAAAGGCATCAAGGCGAACACGTTTCTCGTCTACACCGGCGGCCAGCCGGAGAATTTCGAGCTGCGCCTCATGTTCCGCCTCACCGCGCAAAACCCCGACAACCGCGCCAACTCCGGCGTGCAATACCGCAGCAAGGTGCTCGACGCCGCGACCTTCGTCGTCGGCGGCTACCAGGCCGATATCGATTCCCCGTTCCGGTATACCGGCATGCTCTACGAGGAAAAAGGCCGCGGCATCCTCATGACGGCCGGTGAAAAAATCCGCATCGGCGCCACAACCATGGTGGACGACGCCAAGAAGGCCGGCGCGAAGAAAAAGAAGACTGAGGTCGAGAAGCTCCCCGGCGCCACGCCCACGGCCGCGATCGCCGCCGCCTACAAGCTCGGCGAATGGAACGAGATGGTCATCACCGCCCACGGCAACCACCTCCGCCACACCGTCAACGGCGTCGTCACCGCCGATGTCACCGAGACCGACGCCGCCATCGCCAAGTCCGGCGTCATCGCCCTCCAGCTCCACGTCGGCCCGCCGATGACAATCGAGTTCAAGAATCTCTACTTGAAGACGCTGCCCTGACGCGGGGGCGGGCCTGACGAACCCGCCGATTCGCTCCTAATCCACGAGTCCTGCCACGCCCGGCTCCCTGCTTGACCGGTCGCCCACATAGCTACCAAATGTAGCTATGACCACCGCCAAAATCTTCCAGCATGGGGGCAGTCAGGCCGTTCGCCTGCCCCGGGCCTTCCGCTTCAAAGGGACTGAAGTCCGGATCGAGAAACAGGGGGATGACGTCCTGCTCCGGCCGGTGCCCACTCCGAAATTCCGATCCTTCACTGAGATTGCCCGTCACCTCGCGGAGAAATTTCCCGACGCCGCGGACTTTCCGTTGCCGCCGCCCCGGCCCACTCAGCACGAGCGGCCGATTCCCTCCTTCTGACGCGCCGTGAAGCCCGCCTGCCTTCTCGATGCCAGCGCCTGCATCCCCGTGCTGCGCAACCAGACTGGCCTCGCCCGACTGCCCGACCCGTCCGTCACAGGCATCCCGGTCATCGTCGCGGCCGAACTGTGGACCGGCGTGAAAAAGAACCTCGCGACCCATCCCCATCAAGCCAAGCGCCTCGAAGCGTTCTTGAGTTTCTTTTGGCTCGCAGAGTTTACGCACGATGCCGCCCCCCACTACGCCGACATCCGGGCGACGCTGGAGGCCGCCGGCACGACAATCGGCCCGCTCGACCTCCTCATTGCGGCCCAAGCCCGCAGCCTCGGAGCCACTCTCGTCACCGCCAACGCCGGAGAATTTAAGCGCGTCAAAGGCCTTAAAGTTCTCGTTTGGAAATAAGGTTCCAAACCACCGCGCTTTCACGGGCAGAGGAGCCGCCCGAAATACCCGCGGGCCATGCCCGGCCCTCCGCTGAACTTACCCCTTCGCCTCGGTGCGGAGTCGGCCACATTTTCCCCATGTCGTTTTGCTTTCGTTTGCCCCCCGCTATCGCGCTCGGTCTCAGTCTAGCCTGCCTGCTCTCAAGCGCCCACGCCGCGTTCCCGACGCCGACTAACAACCAGGACATCACCGGCCACTCGCTCACCTCACCGCAGGCCGCGCTGGCGGGCATGCACCTGCCGCCGGGTTTCAAGGCCACGCTCTTCGCCGCCGAGCCCGATGTGCAGAACCCCATCGCCATGTGCTGGGATGAGCGCGGTCGCCTCTGGATCGCGGAAAACTTTACTTACTCCGACAGCAAGGAGCGCTACGACCTGAAGCTCCGCGACCGCATCCTCATTTTCGAGGACACGGATAACGACGGTCGCTTCGACAAGCGCACCGTCTTCGCCGACGACCTCCAGATGCTCACCAGCATCGAGCGCGGCTTCGGCGGCGTGTATGCGGTGTGTCCGCCGCACCTCCTGTTCATTCCGATGGAGGGCGACCAGCCCAGTGGCCCGCCGCAGATTCTGCTGGATGGCTTCAGCACGACTGCCGCGAGCCGTCACACGTTTGCCAACGGTCTCAAGTGGGGCCCCGACGGCTGGCTCTACGGCCGCAGCGGCATCAGCAGCACGAGCTGGGTGGATGTGCCGGGCACGCCGCGCGAAAAACGCCAGCCCCTCTCGGGCGGCCTCTGGCGCTATCACCCGACGCGCCGCGTATTCGAGACCTGGTGCCACGGCACGACCAACCCGTGGGGCTCGGATTGGAACGAGCACGGCGAACTCTTCTTCATCAACACCGTCATCGGCCATCTCTGGCACGGCATCCAGGGCGCGCACTTCAAGCGCATGAGCGGCGAGGATGCATACCCGCACATCTACGGCCTGATCGACCAGCACGCTGACCACTACCACTGGGACACCGGCGAAGCGTGGAGCGACACGAAGAAAATCGGCGTCACACCCTCTACCTCCAGTTTCGGCGGCGGACACGCGCACGTCGGCCTGATGATTTACCAGGGCCCCAACTTTCCGCCGGCATATCGTGGGAAAGTTTTCACCACCAACATCCATGGTCGCCGCGTGAACGTCGATCGCCTCGAACGCGCCGGCAGTGGCTACGTGGGCAAACACGAGCCCGATTTCATGCGTATGGATGACCCGTGGTTTCGCGCCGTGGAAATCCAGGCCGGCCCCGACGGCGGCGTGTATATCCTCGACTGGAGCGACATCGGCGAATGCCACGAAAACGACGGCGTCCACCGCGAGTCGGGCCGCATCTACAAGATCACCTACGGCGACGCGGTTCGCCCGAACGAATCCGACCTCACCCAACTCAGCGACGCCCAGCTCGCCGCTCTCCAATCCTACGACAACGCGTGGCTCGTGCGCATGGCCCGCTGGGAACTCCGCGAGCGCGCGCGCAAAAACGGCGGCCTGCCCGCGCTTACCGCGCCGCTGATCGCGCAATTCCACGCCGCCCCCACGGCCGCCAAAAAACTCAACGCGTGGTGGACACTCCAACACATCGCCGCCTTCGCCCCCGATCCCGCTGCCGCGCTCGCGCCCGTGATGTCCGCCCTCCGTTCCAGTGCCGACGAATACCTCCAGCGCTGGGCCGTGCCCTTCACGCCTGCGACCGCCGCCAACACCGCGACACCCTTCCTCCGCCTCGCCCGCGCCTCCACGTTGCCCTCGCTCCCGCCCGCCGACCGCCTCGTGCTCGCGCGGCTGCTCCTCGCCCACGCCGAGGACGCCACCGATCACAATCTGCCGCTCATGTATTGGTTCGGCCTGCGCGAACTCCCGCCGGCGGACTTGGCGCGCCTCTTCCCCGCCTGCCGCATTCCGCTCGTCCGCCAGTTCATCGCGCGTCGCGTGAGCGAAGATCTCGAACGGGATCCGGCGCCGCTCAACACCCTGCTCGCTTCAGCCTCGGACGAATTCTCAGCTGACCTCCTGCGCGGCCTGGGCGACGCCCTCAAAGGTTGGAGCCGCGCGCGCAAGCCCGCCGGGTGGGACGCCTTCGTCGCCCGCGTCCAAGCCACGCTGGATGAGCCCGGCGCAAAAACGCTCCGCGATCTCGCGGTGCTCTTCGGCAGCGGCCGCGCGCTCGACGAAGTCCGCGCCATCGCGCTCGACTCCAAGGCCGCCCCCGAGCACCGCCGCGCCGCGCTCCGCACGCTCAGCGAGCGCCAGGCTCCGGACCTCCGCCGCGTCTGCGAATCCCTCATCGCGGTCCCTGCCCTCAGCCTCGAAGCGATTCGCGGCCTGGGACTTTTCGCCGACTCCGCCGCCGCCGATCGGATCGTCGCGCGTTATCCGAATCTGCCCACGCATGAGCGCCCCGCCGCCCTCGCGGTCCTCGCCTCCCGGCCGACGTTTGCCGCCGTGCTGCTGGATCGGCTCGGCTCCTCCTCCGCCCGGGCCGCCATTCCCCGAAGCGATCTCACGCCCGCCCTCGCGCGGCAAATCCGCAGCTTCAACGATCCCGCGTTGACCCAAAAACTCGCCGACGTCTGGGGCGCAACACGCGAGTCCACCGCCGACAAGCTCGCCCTCATCGCCGCCCTCAAGGCGAAACTGACCCCCGGCTACCTTCGCACCGGCGATCTGCAGCTCGGGCGGGTGGTCTTCAACCAAGTCTGCGCGTCGTGCCACAAGCTCTACGGGGAAGGCGGCACCCTCGGGCCCGATCTCACCGGCAGCGGACGCCACGACCTCGGCTACCTCATCGAGAACATCGCCGATCCCAGTGCCGTCGTGGCTGCCGACCAAGTCATGCACGTCGTCCACCTCCGCGACGGCCGGATTCTCAACGGCCTCATCACCACCGCATCCGATCGCACGTTCACCCTGAAATCAGCCGACCAGGAGACGATCATCGAACGCGCCAGCCTCACGAAGCACGAGCAGCTCCCGATCAGCATGATGCCCGAGGGCCTGCTCAGCGCGCTCGCCGAGCATCAAGTCCGCGACCTCATCGCCTACTTGATGAGCGCCACCCAAGTGCCCCTGCCTCACTAGCACCGCAGCTTCTCCCCCAGAAATTCGCTTCCACCGGATTCCATCTGCCCGCTTCATCGCCCGGCCATCCGCCCATGCATCGCCTCCTCCCGCTTCTCTTCCTTTCACTCTGCGGCCACGGGTTGGCTGCTGAATCCGCCCGCGGCACCAAACCCAACATCCTCTTCATCGCCGTCGACGACTTGAACGACTACATCTCGCCGTTGCAGAACCACCCCGGCGTGAAGACGCCCAACTTTGAGCGGCTCGCGCTGCGCTCCGTCAACTTCGCCAACGCGCATTGCGCCGCGCCGGCCTGCCATCCCTCGCGTGTCGCCGTCATGACCGGCGTGCATCCCGCGACCTCGGGCATTTATCGCAATCTCTTCGGCGCCCATGGCCCGCGCTGGCGCGAGGAATCGCCCGTGCTTAAGGACGCCGTCGTCATCTCGCAGCACTTCCGCAACCACGGCTACCGCGCCGTCGGCGCCGGGAAACTTTTCCACGCGTTGCAATGGACGCCCGGCGATTCGCAGAATGATCCCGCCGCGTGGGACGACTACCGCGGTGATCCGCTCGACCCGATTTCCCAAGATTGGGTGCGCGCGAAATTCGAGTCCGACGCCGAGGCCGGCCTCACGCCCGGACGCCCGCTCAGCCACAATCTCTTCGGGGCCGCGGCGCTCCCCGGCACCGACGAGGACACGGGAGATCACAAGATCGTCGACTGGGCCGCCGCCCAGCTCCGCGCGACGCACGCCAAGCCTCTCTTCCTGGCGGTCGGCCTTTTTCGCCCGCACATCCCCTTTGAGGTTCCTCAAAAGTGGTTCGACCTCCACCCACTGGCCGAAGTGAAGCTGCCCCTCACGCAGCCCGACGATCTCGCCGACGCCCATGATCACGGCCGCCGCCGTTGGCACAAATGGGTGGTCGAAAACCAACAGTGGGAGAAGTTCATGCAGGGCTACCTCGCGAGTATCAGCTACGTCGATCACCAGCTCGGCCGTCTGCTCGATGCGCTCGACGCGTCACCGCTGAAGACCAACACGATCGTCGTGCTCTGGAGCGACCACGGATTTCACATCGGCGAAAAGGAAAACTGGGAGAAGTTCGCGCTCTGGACGCAGACCACGCGCGTGCCGCTCTTCATTCATGCACCCGGCGTCAGCCGCGATGGCCAGCGGACGATCCAGCCCGCGACCCTCACCGACCTTTACCCGACTCTCTGCGAACTCGCCGGCCTGCCCGTGCCCGCCCATTGCGACGGCACCTCCCTCGCTCCGCAGGTGAAAAATCCCGCCACCCCGCGCGCGCCCCTCTCGCTCACCTCCTTCCAGTTCGGCTCAGAGCCGATTCCCTCTCATGCGGTCTCCGACTCCCGCTATCGGTTCATCCGCTACGGCGACGGCTTCGAGGAGCTCTACGACCACGCATCCGATCCCCGCGAATTCACGAACCGCGCGGCCGACCCCGCGCTCGCCGCCATCAAAGCGCGTCTCGGGCGCGGCCTGCCTCAGCAGGCCGCGCCCGACCGCGCCCCACCCGCCAGCTCGCCCTACAATCTCCGCTCCTCGGCCGCGGGAAAAAAGAAGTCCGCCAAATAAGTTTTCCCCCGCTGGCGCCACCGCATCACGCCGCGCAATCACGGGTCCACACGCCAACCATCTTCGCCTCTGCGGCCAATCGGACTTCCTTGGCGAATCGGGCCGGGCCATGCCCAAAAAAAACGTGGACTATCACGCGCTCTTCCCTTCCTCACCCTATGCCATGACCTACCCCATCCCCTACCCCCGTTGCCTCCGCTCCTCCGCCCGTGCGTTCACCGGCCTGCTCATCGTCGCGGCGATAGCCGGCGGCGGCCTTTCCGCCCAAATCGCACCCTCCGCACCGGCATCCACTCACGGCGCGACGACCAAGGAGGAGGCCATCGTCCTCAGCCCGTTTTCGGTCAATGCCAGTTCCGACACCGGCTACGCCGCCACCAGCACGCTCGGCGGCACGCGCCTCAAGAGCGAGCTGCGCGACGTGGCCTCGCAGATCGACGTGATGACCTCGGAGTTCCTCGAAGACATCGGCGCGCTCACGCTCGACGAGGCGCTGCGCTACTCGATGAACATCGAGTCGAACGACGAAAATTTCTCGCCCGGCACCGACCCCAACACCAACGGCGTCTTCTCCTCCGCCTACGGCAGCCGCACCCGCGGGCTCAGCCGCTCGAACAACACACACGACTTCTTCGAGACCAACGTCCCCCTCGACACCTACAACACGGGCAAACGCTTCACCCTCGTCTCCGGCTCCAACGCGATTCTCTTCGGCGCCGGTTTCGCCGGCGGCACCAACGACGTCGCGTTCGACCGGCCCGACCTGCGGAAATTTTCCGGCAACACCACGATCCGAGCCGATTCCAACGGCAGCCTGCGCGCTTCGCTCAACCTGAGCCAGCCCCTGATCCGCAACCTCCTCGGGCTGCGCGTGGCCGGCCTGCGCGCCGACGAGCGCGACTACCGCGAGGGCGTCGGCTCAAAGACCGAGCGCCTCTACACTTCGCTGATGATTCAGCCGACCAAGCGCATCGCGGTGCGCGGCTGGCTGGAGAAATACGAGTCGCGGCAGCGCAACGCCGCCAACACCCTCGTCGCTGATCGCGTGAGTCCCTGGCTGGCGACCGCGACGCGCCCCTATTTCAACAATGCCGGCCTCACGCCCGCGAGCACGGCCGCGCAGTTCAACGCCGCGTTCAACGCCCAGGGCGCCGAGTTCGCGGGCGCCGCCGAGCGCTTCAACAACGTCGCCTCCGCCGGCACGATCGTGTTCAACCTCGACGGCACGCAGCCCACGGCCATCCGCAACTGGACCAACACCGTCACGTCCCGCCGCCCGCTCGATGGCACGCAGGACCCCAGCATCGTCGACCCCGCGATCTACCCGCTCGATCGCAGCGTGGTCAGCAACGCCATGCAGCGCCGCTGGCGCGCCAGCATTCACGGGCTCGTCTTCGAGGTAAATCCGTGGCGCGATGTCTACATCGAGGGCGGCTACAACCGCGAGGTCTTCGACACCCGCTCGCTGAGTTTCCTTTCCGGCAACAACACCGATCTGCGCGTGGAGCTGAACCGGTTTCTCCCGGACGGCGTCACGCCGAATCCCAATCTCGGGAAATACTACGTGGAGGACGACATCACCGGCAGCATGTGGCGCAATCACCGCACGGAGCGCCGGCTGCAGGTGGCGTTCGCGCAGGACCTCGAAAAGCGCGGCGGCTTCTGGCGCTGGCTCGGTTCGCACCAGGGCGCCGTGATGTATACCGGCGGCGTGAACATGCGCGTGCAGCAGAACAACAACAACACCCGCATCATCTCCGACAACACCTTCGACGGCATCACCTATCCGGCCGGGACCAACGCCGCCAACGACATCACGCGCAACACCCGCCGGCTCCGCGCCCGCTTCTACCTCGACACCCCGCAGAACAACAGCGGCCGCGGCCAGTTTGAGTTGCAGGCGCCGTTCAATCTCTGGGACGCCGAGACGCGCGTCATCGGCAAGGACTCCGCCGGCCGCGATGTCGTGATCAACTCCGGCATGAGCAACCCCTACGGCGCGCAAGTCATGACCTCGAACGGCAAGAAGAAGGAAGATGCGGTGCAGTATGGCGTGCAGAGCAGTTTCCTCCAGGGCCGCCTCAATCTGACCTTCGGCGAGCGTTTCTCCGACGCCTCGTTCGCGCCGTGGGTCGGGCAGGGCGGCGCCAACAGCCGCCTCGCGCGCCGCTACAACGCGGCCACCGGCACGTATGAGGAGCCCGTCCGCCGCGGCGCCGCGATCGTGTTTCCGAGCAACGGCCAGGCGGTCGGCAACGCGGGCTTCGAGCCGTGGGATGCGATGCTGAGCCGCGGGGGCGAGTTCGATTCCCTCGAAGCCGCGACGAAATACAGCGTCACCTCCCGCCTGAAGGGCGTCGTGCTGCACCCGCTCGGCCGCAACGGGATTCCCAGCCTGCACTACACCGAATCCTCGTCCGCCTTCGTCGCGGACTTCACGCGCAAATCCCCGACCGGGGCCGAGGCCCAGCTCGACGACGGCACGACGCGCGAATACGGCATCTCACTCCGTCTCCTCGAGAACAAGTTCGTCCTGCGCGTCAACGCCTACGAATCCGTGTATCTCGGCGTCTCAGGCGGCGCGATCGCCGTGCCAAACCCCGCCGCGGTCGGCGGCAATTCCGGCATGGACCGCGCCGATATCCGCTGGACCTCGATCCACATCGAGAAATCGGTGCAGAACTACAATCTGCTGAAATCCGGGGGCCGCTACGAATCCGCCGCCACGGGCGCGCCGGTGCTCGGCGGCACCACCAACGGCATCGATGCGGCCAGCCCGATCCGCTACTTGCAGGATGATGTCCTCAGCTGGCCCAGCGAAGGCGCGGCCGGCACGGCGTTCTCGCTCAAATACAACAACTCCTCGGATCGCATCGCGAAAGGCATCGAATACCGGCTCATCGCCAATCCCACGCGCGGCTGGAGCGTAAGCGCGAGCCTGGCGAAGAACAACACCCGCAGCGCCCGCATCGCGGCGGATTGGTTTGGCGTCATCGGCTACCGTCTGAAGGACTGGCTCGCGGCGGCCAACGACACGGCCGCGCCCCAGCGCGCCGGCGGCAGCGGACCGACGCAACTGCACTTCAACGCCGCCACCAATACCAATGAGACGCTCCTCGCCTACATTCGCAGCGCCTCGCTCGGTTGGGCGTTCCTGCGCGAAAGCGAAGGCCAGGCCAACAACCAGGAGGTCGAGTGGCGCGGCAATTTCACCAGCTCGTATCGCATTCAATCCGGCCTGCTGAAGGGTTTCCGTTTCGGTGGCAGCCTGCGCTACCGCGGTGATCGGATCCTCGGCTACCGCGACAAGACCGTAACCACGGCCGCACTCGCCCAGGATCCCATTCTTGGCACGCCCGGACTCTTCCCGGCGGGATCGAGCATCACGATCGCCGACGTCCAGAAACCGATCATGGGTGGCGCCACCTGGAACACCGACGCCGTGCTCGGTTACTCGGCCCCGCTCTTCAAAAAGCGGATCCGCTGGAACGTGTCGCTCAACGTCCGCAACGTCCTCAACGACGACAAGCTCATCGCCCAAAGCGGCCTTTCCACCGCCGGCGCGCCCGTCGTCTTCCAGTATCCCGAGCCGCGGGTATTTTTGCTGACCAACAGTTTTGATTTCTGAGCCGGAGCACACGGCCTCCATCGCCCCGGCGTTCATCGAACTCGCCGGGGTGCCGCGATCCCTTCTTCGCGCCCTACTACGGCGAGGGCCCTTTCAACGTCCACCTGATCCGCGCCGTCCGCGCATCCCGGTCTCACCCGACCGACCTCGGCGGGTGCCGCAGGTGCTTCGATGGCTTGGGCGGCGACGCAAACGGCCCGTGCTCCGCGCGGAATTCGCGCGGCGAGAGCCCGACGTGCCGCCGGAACAGTTTTGAAAAATGATACGGATCGGCGAGGCCCACCGCCTTGCCCACCTCCGCGATCGGCAGCGTGGTGCTAAGGAGCAGCTCGCGCGCCTCGCGCAGCTGCCGGCCGATCACATGGCTCTTGGCCGAGACACCGAGATGGCGGCGGAAGAGTTTCAACACATGCGAGCGGCTGCGGCCCACGAGCGTCGCCATCTCCTCGATGCGAGGCCCGAGATGGAAGCCCCGCTCGACATGCACGAGCAGCCGCTCCAGTTCGTCGGGCCGGTGCGCGGCCGGCGCCACCGCATGAGCCGCCGTCCGCAACAGCTCGCGCACGAGCAGCAGGCCCAGCGCCCGGGCCTCCGTCTCCACCCGGGGTGAATTCAGATACCATCGCACGGCATAGTCGATGAGCCGGCCGAGCGGTTCGTCGGCCTCCACGCGCAGGCGCACCACGCCTTGCAGCCCCGGCCACGTCACATCGCGACGATCCGGTGAATTGCACTCGGGCTCGCCGCGCTCGTGCGGCACGTTGGCAACCCAGTGCGCCCCCGGCCGATACCAGGGCACCAGATGCACGTGCGAAGTGAACATCGGCGCCTCGGCCGACGGCCGGTAGGCGATCCGCCGTCCCCACGGCAGCACGTAGAGATCATGGGGTCCAAGGCGATGCGTCACGCCATCGACCGCAAACTCACCGCGTCCGCTTTTGCACCAAAATAGCCCGCGACTCTGCACGCAGCCATTCGCAAAATCCTGCGTCGCGGAAAACTGAAAAAGCCCTGCCCGACACACGGCCGGGGCTTCCGGGGAGACGGCGGCCGCGAGGGATCGCCTTCGAGAGGTCATTGGCCGCAAAACAACAAGGGTATCCCCACTTGTCCATTTTATCCGCGCCGGCGGCCTGCTATCGTGAAGCACCCCCCGCCATGAAAACCCACACCCTGTTCCTTGTCCTCGGCTGCGCCATGCCCGCACTGGCCCAGACCACGCCGCCCAAGCCCGCCACGGCCGACACGGGCGACACCATCGTCCTTTCGCCCTTCATCGTCGATACCTCGGGCGACCAGGGCTACGCCGCATCCTCCACGCTCGCCGGCAGCCGCATCAAGACCGACCTCAAGGATGTCGCCGCCTCCGTCTCCGTCCTGACCGAGGAGTTCCTAAACGACCTCGGGGCCAACGATATTGCCAGCGCGATGGCGTTTGTCGCCGGTGCCGAGAACGATGCCACCACCCACCAGGAGGGGATTGCGGGCCTCGGCGGGGTCAACGGTTACGTGGGCGGTGACTTCGGCGACAACAACAACCGCTCCGGTGAAATCCGGGTGCGCGGTCTCGGCCGGGCTTCGACCACGATCAACTTCATCCAAATCCTCGGCTCCACCGACCGCTACAACACCGAGCGCACCGAATTCCTGCGCGGCGCGAACTCGGTCCTCTTCGGCCTCGCCGAACCCGCCGGCTTGGTCAACTCCTCCACCAAGGTCGCCAATGCCCGCCAGAACTTCGTCAAGGTCGACACCAAGTTCGACAATTTCGGCTCCAGCCGCTACATGCTCGATGTGAACCGGGTCCTGATCAAGGACCAGCTCGCCATCCGCGCCGTGGGCCTGCACAACAACACGGAGTTCAAGGTAAAGACCGCGTTCCAGAAAGACGAACGGGCCTTCGTTACCGGCACCTACCGTCCCTTCAAAGGCACGACGCTGCGCGCCTACTATGAGACGCAGAACACCTATGGCCGCCGGCCGAACAACCGGACGGTGCAGGACAATGTGTCCGAATGGCTCAAGGCCTACAACACCTACGCCCCGCAGATGACCCAAGCTCAGGTCGATGCGGCCTTCTTCTGGGACCCACTGGTTCCGCAAAACAACGGCATCGCTCCGAACAGCGTCGTCACGCTGGCCAACGGGACTAGAATCGACTTGGGCCTGATCCGCCGCCCGCTCGACTCGACCGCCACGCCGACCGCGTGGATCTACCCCATTGCCGGCGATGGCGTCACGCTGCTTGACGGGATCGTCACCAACCTCGCCAATCGCACGATCGCCGGCGGCGCCGCCGCCCCCGCCAGCTCGCGGTCTCAGTTTGCCCGTTCGGGCTCCGCCCTGGAAAACTCGGCCTCGCTCCGGGCCGATCCCCAAGTGACGGACCTCGGCATTTTCCCCTACGACACGGTGGAAATCCAAGCTCTGCCCGGCAACTACCGGCAGGAAAAGGACCGGAAGTTCCACGTCACCCTGGACCAGAAAATCACCGATGACTTCTTCATCTCGGCCACCGTGCAGCGTGAGGAGCGCACCCACGAGCAGGTCTTCGCCAGCATCACCCAAACCAATCAGATCCAGATCGACATCAACAAGAACCTCCCGGATGGCCGCGTGAACCCGAACTTCCTGCGCCCCTTCATCTACGGCCGCAATATCGGGGAACGTTCCGACACCACGGCCGACAATCTGCTGCTTCAGGCCAACTACGATTTCGACTTCGGCAAGAAGACCGATCGCTTCGGCTGGCTCGGCTCCCACCGCCTGACGGGCGTCTACAACTACACCGAGCTCGACCGGCATAGCACGCGGTTGACCTACCAGATTGACAACGACATCCCGGGGGTCCTTTCGCCCGCGAACAACGCCGCCCGCTTTGCGATGCAGCTCTTCTACGTCGGTGATCCGGTGCGACTGGGCGACACCGCCCTGCGGTTCACGCAATTCCCCAACACCCTTTCCTCCCATTGGAACAAGACTTTCTCCTACCGCTACTTTGACAACGTCTCCAGCCCCAATGCTTGGAAGACTGCAACCAACGCCCTGCATGTCGGTGAGGTCCCCATCGGGAATCGCTCCACCCGCACTTATACCGTCCAGAAAAATTCCGGCATCGGTGTCTCACTCCAGAGCTTCTTTTGGAAGAAGCGGATCGTGACCCTGATGGGCTGGCGGCAGGACAAGGTCGACTCGTTCCTGGCCGATCTCCCCCCGGACAACAACAGTTTCTCCCCCGCCTTATACCTCCCCGGATTCAGCAAGAGCGATTTCCTCAAAACCGGGACGACGTTCAGCAACAAGGCCAACACCGCGACCCAGAGCCTCGTCTTCAAGGCGACCGACCGTCTGCGCGTGTTCGCCAATCGCTCGGAAAACTTCGCCGCGACCACGCCCCGCCAGGACAATCTTTACCGGCCGCTCGCCCCCCAAAGTGGCAAGACCGAGGAGTTCGGCTTGGGTCTCGCGCTGATGGGCGGCAAGCTGGATCTCAAGCTCACGTCTTTCAAATCCTCTCAGATCGGAGCGACCTCCAATACCGGAGTGGCGGGCCTGCGCATCAAGGCCTTCGAGGATAATATCTACAATGCCTTGGAGACTGCCGGTCGCACTGCGGAATACCGGACGGTCAGCATCAACGGCGGCACAACCAACGACCAATACCAAGTCCCCAACAACGCCGCCAGCAGCGAAGATTCGGTCTCGAAGGGCTACTCCTTGGAAATCGGCTATCGGCCCAACCGGAACTGGGATTTTGTCGCGAGCGTGGACAAGCTGAGCAACGTCACCACGAACGTGGGCCGTGAGATCGGCGACTTCTTTGCCATTCGGGCTCCCTTCTACAAAAAATATTTCGATGAAGGTCTGCGACTGGATGGCACCTCCGGGGCCGCCGGCACCGCGAGCTCGACCTTGTTGCGGGATCAGTTCGCCAACAATCTGGCCTCCCTCTGGATCAATGAACTCCAGAATGAGGGCACCTCGAACCGCGGGATTTCCCCCTACAACCTCAAGCTGGTCGGCCGCTACAAATTCACCGAGGGCCGCCTCAAGGGCTTGAACATCGGGACCAATCTCCGGTGGGAATCGGCCAAAATCATCGGCTACGGCCGGGTTCCCTTTGCCTTCAATTTCGGCGGCTTGAGCAACTACACCGGCGAAGTGTCCGACCCGTCCAAAGAATATAAGAGCGACCGGGTCATCGCCGGCGGCATGGTGATCAGTTATTCCCGCAAAGTCTGGAATGACCGCGTGCGCTGGCGGGTCCAGCTGAACGCCCAGAACCTGTTCAGCGAAACCGGCCTGCGCCCCATCGGCGCCAACCCTGACGGCTCTGCCATCTGGGCGCGGAATCCCGACCGGGTCTACGAATTGTCGAACTCGTTCGAGTTCTGACCACGCCGTCGCGCCCCCTGGGCTCGCAGGCTGGAATCTGTCGATGATTTTTCGCCGCGCAGTGATGCTTCCGTGGTTGTTCGTCGCCTGCACTGGCGCTGCGGCGGACGCCCCGCTGCGGCCCATGATCTGGGTCACCTCCGCCGACCGCACGCCCATCCTCGCCAAGATTGAAACGCAGCCGTGGGCGCGCACCGTCTTCACCGCGATGCAAGATCGCGTGAAGGACTCCGTCGCCGCCCACCGGCGCGACCCCGATGCGTTTCTCCGCCGGCTCCCGCTCGTCGCCGATCCGGCGCAGCCCGGGCGGCATCCCACGCTGGCCCGCGTCATCCGCAACGTGAGCGATCCCGACGGCGACACGCGCGGCCAACTCCATCGCTATATCCTCACCGCCGTCGATTGCGGCGTGCTCCACTTCCTGACCGGCGACGCGGCCTACGCCCGCTGCGCCGGCGACATTCTGCACGCCACCGTCTCCGCCTTGGTGCAGATGCCCGTCAATGAATCCACCACGAACGGCGGCTGGATCTTCCCCGAGGATCACCTCTATGAGGCCCGGGGGCTGGGTGCGCAGATTCCGGTCATCTACGATTTCATCGCCGCCCACCTCCGCACCGGCGCGACCGTTTACGACCTCGCCGCCCGCGGCCCCGTCCCGTTCGACTTCGCGCGCGCCCAGCAGGTGTTTCGCACCTACGCCCGCCTCGCGATCGAACACGGCATTATCGACGCCAACTGGCCCGTCCTCGAAATGCCGAGCCTCGCGCACAACGTGCTCGCCCTCGACGACCCGGCCGAGCGCGCCCGGCTCCTCCGCCATGTCACCGACCTGGATACGCCGCATCAGGACTCGCTCAAGAAGGTCGTCGCCGAGTATGCGCAACCCGGCGCGATCTGGCCCGAGTCGCTCCAGTATTCCGGCGGCGTCTCCTCCCTCGCCACCTACCTCGTGGCGCTGCTGCGCCGGCAGGAGCCGCCCGCGCCGCTGCCCGCCGCCTTCGCCCACATCCCGCTTTCGCTCTCGCGCCTGCGCGACTTCCGGTTTCCCAACGGGGAGTTCCTCCGCTTCGGCGACGGCCCGCGCCGCAGCGGCAGCGCTTATGCGTCCTACGAAATCGCCTACGCCCTCGCCCAGCGCGAAGGTGACACCGCCCTGCAGGCGACCTTTGGCGCGTTGATCAATCTCGGCCTCTCCGAGGGCAAATACGACCGCGCGAAGCCGCTCGGGCACACCAGCGGCGCCAGCGCTTACCTCTCGCCCCTGCAACTCCTCTGGAACGCCCCGACGGTCTCCGGCACCATGGTGCCGCCGCCGCCGCGGACCACGGATGACATCCCATTCGCCGGCGTCGTGCTCCAGCGCAACCTCTCGCCCGCGGGCGATCCAGCGCACGCCTTGATGGCCGTCGTCAGCGGCGCGGCCTTCGTTCACAGCCACGCCTCCGGCATGGCGCTCGAACTCTACGGCGCCGGCCAGGTGCTCGGCGCCAACGCCGGCAAAGGCGCCTACACCACCGACGATCACGAAAATCACCGCCGGCTCTTCGCCGCGCACAACGGCGTCATCGTCAACGGCGCCTCCCGCAGCAACGGCGGCTGGGTCAACCTCGGTATCGACACCGTGCGCCCGGTCGCGCTCGAACCCGCCGTCGGCGCCGCACCTGTCTCGCCGCACCACTCGTTCACGCTCACCCGCTTTACCGACATCTCGGGCGACGACGTGAAAGCCGAACAGGAACGCCTCGTCGGCCTCGTGCGCACGTCCGCGACGACCGGTTACTACGTCGATGTCTTCCGCTCGCGCACCGCTCAGGCCGAGCAGTTTCACGACTACCTTTATCACAACCTCGGCGACGCGCTCACCCTCACCGCCGCCGGCCAGCCACTCACCCTCGCCGACGCGCCCGACCGCTTCCGTCCCGCCGCCGGCACCACGTGGTCGCGCAACCGCACCTACCTGTTCCCCGGCTGGCATGTCTTCAAGACCACGCGCGCCTCCACACCGTTCGCCGCCGATGTCGCTGCCGATTTCAACGCCGCGAAACTCAAACCCGCGCCCGCCGCCATGCGCCTCTTCATCCCCGGCGCCGCGGACCGCGAATATGCGAGCGCGCTCGCGCCGGAGACCAAGGAAGCGCCTTCGCCCTACGACAAACTACCCACGCCTGTCCTCGTCATCCGCCAGAGCGGCGAAGCGTGGGACCGACCCTTCGCCGTGATCTACGAGCCCTCCGCCGGCGGCGCCTCGGCGGGCAGCATTCGCTCCGTCGCCGCGCTCCGGCAAAACGGCGAGTTTTGCGGCTTCACCCTCACCAGCCTCGTCGCCGGCCGCACCCTCACGCAATTCATCCTCACCCTGCCCACTGCCGACAGTGAATTCTCTGACGCCACGCTCGGCCTCACCTTCCGCGGTCGCTACGCGGTCGTGACCCTCGGCGAAAACCAAGCCCCCGCTTCACTCTACGTCGGAGACGGCACGCGCCTCGGTTTCCACGGCCACGTGATCACGGCCCACACCGCCGCCTATGCCGATTTCGGCGGCGCGAAGCCCGCCCTCACCGCCCCCGGCGCATCTGCGACCCTCACGCTCCCCGACGGGCGCCGCCTGTCTTCCCGGTCGGATTAAGTCACCGCTCCTTCGCTCTGCTTCACCGCTTTCTTTGTTCCCTCCAACCCCCATGACATCCTCGCAACGTCTGCTCCTGCGTCTGCTCGCGCCTACCCTGGCGCTCGTATCCTCCGCCATCGCCCAAACCACCGCGCCCCGCCCAGCGGGTGCAGCCGGCGAGTCCGCAGTGGTGCTCGACCCCTTTAATGTGCCCGCGTCCGCCTTCACCGAAGGCTACCGCGCGCAATCCAGCGCCAGCGGCCTAGGCTTCTCCGTCCCGCTCGATCGCGTGCCGATTCCTCTCACCGTGCTGACCAGCCAGTTCCTCGCGGACAGCGGCAGCCTCCGGGTCGAGGATGCGGTCCGCTATGTCAGCGGCGTGACCAACACCGGCCGCGCCAGCGGCACGGAGAATTTCGCCATCCGCGGCTTCTCCACCGGCAACGTCCTCCGCGACGGCGAACCCTTCAACACCGCCACGGACAGCGCCTTGATTGATCGCGTCGAGGTGCTCAAAGGGCCCGCGGCCATCATCTACGGCACCTCCGATCCCTCCGGCCTCGTCAACATCGTCCAGAAGCAGGCGCACTTCAAAAAAGAGTCCATCCTCACCGGCACCTACGCGGAGGACGGCACGGTCCACGGCGTGCTCGACCACAACCAGCCCCTCTCCACCTCCGGCACCTGGCGCGCGGCCGCCCGGCTCGTGCTCGGCTGGTCCCACGACGGCTTCACCCGCCCCAACGAATATCGCGACCGCACGCTCGCCTCGCCGTCGCTGCATCTCGAATACGGTAAGGACACGGTCTTCGACGCCCGGGCCAACTGGGCCAAGGAGACCGGCCGCCTCAACCGCATCCAGACCCCCTTCCTCAACACCGGCGAGGGCGGCAGCATTTTCGCGCGGGGCTTCGTGCCGATTACGGACGACTTCACCTTCGTCACTCCGCAGGACAGCTGGTTTCAGGAGGACAAGGGCTTCAGCCTCCGCCTCGTTCAGCACCTCGGCGACCACACCTCGTTTCTCGCGTCCTACGTGCAGTCGGAGATCGATGGCGTGCAGTATTTCAACATCGGCAGCGGTCGCATCGCGGCCAACGCCCTCGGTCAGTTCATCTCCAACCCAGCCCGCATGATCGTCGAGCCCCGCAAGACCGATCATCGCGGCCTCTCCCTCAAGGTGCTCCACACCCTGAAGCTCGGCGGCACCGAGCACAAAATCTCCGTCGGCATCCGCGACAACAAGGACACCAACTACGGCTACGCCTATTTCGACAGCCGCGTCTTCGCCAATCCCGCCACCGTGATCGCCGACTCCACCGGCCCGAAGAAAGTCTCTTTCCCCGGTGCGCCCCGCTCGGTGTTCAGCCTCAACGATCCCTTCGCCACCACGATCACCGGCGTCGCGAGCAACACCAATCCCAATCCCGTCCCGGTCCGCAGCGCCTACCTCACCGACTACATCACGCTCATGGAGGGCCGCCTCAACCTCCTCGCCGGCGCCCACTACATTGACATCCGCTCGCAGGGAAAAACCGCCACCTCCCCGCAGTTCGGCGCCGTCTTCGAACTCGCCAAGGGCTACAACCTCTACGCGCTCACTTCGAATTCCTACCGCCCCAACGGACCCGCCAGCACCGTCAATCCCGCCCTCGGCTTCACGGATCCTGAGAAGGGCTCGGGCAAAGAAATCGGCCTCAAATTCAACCAATTCGGCGGCCAGCTCACCGGCTCGCTCGCCGCCTACAAGATCACGCGCGAAAACATCGTCCAGTTCCTCGGCGGCGTCTTCACCCAGAACAACAATATCCCCAGCGGCGAGGAACTCTCCCAGGGCCTCGAACTCGATCTGGTTTACACACCCCTGCCCAACCTCTCGATCATGGGCGCGTATTCCTACACCGACGCCTACGTGAGCAAGAATCTCATCATCCCCGGCTTCGACAGCCCCGACGAGAATCGCGACGGCGTCCCCGACATCATCGGCCTGCGCAAGGAAGGCGTCGCCAAGCACGACATCCGCCTCTGGGTGAGCTACGATTTCACGAAGGACTCTCCCCTGCGCGGGCTCACCTTCGGCGGCGGCTTCACGTGGCGCCAGGGACCCATCCAGCAGTTTCCGACCTACATCCAGCGCTTCGTCCAGCAAGTCGCCGATCCCATGCGCCTCGATCTGTTCGCCCGTTACGCCACCAAGCTCGCCGGCCGTCCGGTGAAACTCAGGCTGAACTGGCAAAACGCGACTGACGAAAACTACCGCGACCGCCGCGGCTACTTCGTGCAGCCGTCCACCCTCCAGTTCACCGCCGAGACGCGCTTCTGAGCGTGTCACTACCCTGCACGCAGCCTATCCATCCCGTCCTGATGACTCCCTCGCCCTCATCGCCGCCGAATATCCTCTTCGTCATGACGGACCAGCAGCGGTTCGACACGATCGCCGCGCTCGGCCACGCGCACGTGCGCACGCCGAATCTCGACCGCCTCGTCCGCCGCGGGGTCGCGCTGACCAACGCCTATACCACCTGTCCCGTCTGCGTGCCCGCCCGCTACTCGATCATGACCGGCTGCGAGCCGTCGAAGACGAGCTGGCTCAGCAACTGGGCGCCCGGCGATCGTGTGAGCGAGCGTTGCGGCCCGTATCTCGCCAGCACCCTCGCTGCCCGCGGCTACCGCACCTGGGGCCTCGGCAAATTCCACACTGAGCCGCGCCACGAGCCGCTCGGCTTCCAGACCCACGAATACAGCGAGGAACTCTGGCCCACCGAGGCGGAATTTCTCGGCGACGACTACGTGAAATGGCTGCGCACCCGCGCGCCGGCCTTCAACCATTTGGAGCAGGTCCACGGCGAGCGCAGCGACATGTATTACGTGCCGCAGGTGCGCCCCATGCCCGCCGACCTCACCGTCGAAGCGTGGCTCACGGGCCGCGCCATCGAGGAAATCACCCGCCCGGACGCGCGCCCATATTTCGGCTTCGTCTCCTTCGTCACGCCGCATCCGCCCATCGCGCCGCCGATTCCCTACAACCGCCTGTTCAACCCCGACGACATGCCCGCCCCGGTCCTCGGCGATCCGGCGATCGACCGGGCCGACGATTACCTCGCGTGGATGAACCACGCCGTCTGGGCCGAGGACATTCCGACACCGCAGGCCCGCCAGCTCCGCGCGCGCTACTACGGCTCCATCGCGTTCATTGACGACTGCATCGGCCGGATCATCGACGCGGTCGAAGCGCAACCCGATGGGGACAATACCCTCATCTGTTTCTATTCCGACCACGGCGATCACATGGGCGATCATCGCGCTTGGCAGAAGGAGAGTTTCTTCGAGGCCGCGTGCCGCGTGCCGTTTCTCGTGAGCTGGCCCGGGCGTCTCCCGGCCAACACCCGCCACGCCGGCCTCGCCGCGCTCACCGACCTCTTCGGCCTCGCCACCTCCGCCAGCGGCCAGCCCGAGCTGCGCGACGGCCACGATCTGCTCGGCATGCTGGGCGCCGGAAAGCCCGCGCGCGAGGCGCTCGTCGGCATGTTTGGCACGCCCGGCACGCGCCAATTCAAGTGCATGGTGCGGTCCGGCGAGTGGAAATATCTCGGGCTCGCCAATGGCGGCCGCGAGCTGCTCTTCAACCTCCGCGACGATCCCACTGAGTCGCGCGACTTCGCCGCCGCAGCCCCCAGCACCCTCGCCGCGTTGCGCGCCGAGGCGGTCCGCGTGCTCAGCGCCCGCGAGTTCACCCGGCCCGCCGTTGAGGGCGCCGCACTCAAGGCACTGCCGTTCGAGCCATTCCCGCGCGTGCGCATCAAGCAGTTTGCCCGCGGCGTCACCGACTTCGGCCAGGGCCCCTCCGCGTCATGAGCACTGTGCCCGAGGCCGAGCGCGTCCCGCCCGCCACCCGTGTCGCCTACGGTTCGTCCGCCTTCGCGGAGAATCTCGCGATCAACTCCGTCAACCAGCTCGCCAATCCCGTCTTCAACCTGACGCTCGGCGTGAGCCCGACACTCGTCGGCACCGCCATCGCGCTTCCGCGCCTCTGGGATGCCGTGATGGATCCGTGGATCGGCAACCTCAGCGACAACGCCCGCACCCGCTGGGGCCGCCGCCGGCCGTTTATTTTGATCGGCGCGTTCCTCACCGCGCTTTGCACCGCGGGCATCTGGTTTTTTCCCGAGGGCCGCTCGCCGACCTTTTACTTCGGCTGGCTCGCCATCGGCTGCTTCCTGCTCTCGACCGCCTACTCGATCTTCGTCGTGCCCTACGGCGCGCTCGGCCTCGAACTCACGCGCGACTACCACGAACGCACCCGGCTCATGGGTTCGAAGTCGATGCTCCACAAACTCTCGGGCGTCCTGAACCAGTGGTTGCTCAAGATCGTGCAGATCGTCGGTCAGAACAACCTCGTCGCCGGCAGCCGTTTCTGCGGCGTCATCATCGGCTGCCTCGTCGCCGTGCTGGGCGCGATCACCGTGTGGCGCGTGCCGGAGCGGGCGCGCCCCGCCGTCGCGACTGGGCCGAAGCTCTCGCTCTGGCAGGGCTGGCGCGAAACGATGAAGCGCGGCGACTTCGTCCGCCTCGGCTCCGCCCAGATGCTCATCTACGCGAGCTTCCTCATCGTCGATAACACCGGTTTCTACCTGAATGTCTTCTACGTGAACGGCGGCGACATGGCGAAGGGCGCGCTGCTGAAAGGTTTCGCCGGCATGGCGTTTCAGCTCGGCGGCCTCGCCGCCATCCCCGGCATCGTCTGGCTCTCGCAGCGCATCGGGAAGAAAAACACGTTTCTCCTTTGCACCGCTTCCCTCGTCGTCGCGGGCGTTTCGAAATGGTTCTGCTACGTGCCGGACGCCGGCTGGCTGCTCGTGATTCCGTCGCTCCTGCTCGCGCCCGGCCTCGTCGCCGTGATGGTGCTCGTGCCCTCGATGACCGCCGACATCTGCGACCTTGACGAGGTCAAGACCGGCGCGCGCCGCGAGGGCATGTTCAACGCCGTGCTCGGCTGGAAACTCAAGGTCGCGCTCTCCGGCTCCATCTTTCTCGCCGGCGTCGCCTTGGAACTCACCGGCTGGCAAACCAACCTCAAGGCGGCCCAGTCCGAGGAGACCTTCTTCGCCATGCGCGTGGCCTTCAGCGTCGGCACCATCGTCTTCGCGCTCATCGCCGCCGCGATCATCGCCGGCTACCGCGTCACCGAAGAGACCGTCGCGGAATCGCGCCGCGCCATGCAGGCCCGATCAAACGCCGCTGGCTAGCACGCGTCAGCCCACTCTTCCCGCCATGATGAACCTGACCTACCCTACCCACCTGCCCGCGCTCGGTCTCCTGCTCGGAGCGCTCCTCCTGCACTCGCCCGCGCAAGCGGCCGCCGCGTCGTCGAGCGCTCCGGCCGCCGCCGAGCCCGTCCAGCTCAGCCCGTTCACCGTCGTCTCCGACAACGACCGCGGCTACCGCGCCGCGAACACCCTCGCCGGCTCGCGCCTCAACTCTTCGCTCAAGGACACCCCCGGGGTGCTCGACGTGCTCACCAAGGATTTCCTCGACGACATCGGCGCCACCACGCTCCAAGAGGCGCTGGCGTTCTCCACCAACTTCGCGGAGGACGCCGGCGATTTCGACAGCCAAGGTGTCATCAACACCATATTTCCCGGCTCCCAGATCAATGTCACCTTCCGCTCCCGCGGCCTGAGCGGCACTGTCGCTCGCAACTACCTCGAGACCGATTCCCGCCCCGCCTTCTACACCGTCGAGCGCATCGACAACTCCAGCGGCCCCAACGCCATTCTATTCGGCCTGGGCAGCGCCGGCGGCGTGGTCAACATCACCACCAAGCGCGCCAAGTTGAACCGCCCCGCCTACGGATTCGACCTGCTCTTCGACAGCAACAACAGCCGCCGCGTCACCCTCGACGTCAACCAGGTCCTCATCCCCCAGAAGCTCGGCCTCCGCTTCAACGCCATCGCCAATCGCGGCAAGAAATACCGCGCCAACTTCACCGACAACACCAACGGCTTCCAGCTCGCCAGCACCTGGCGCGCGACCGGCAGCACGGAGGTCCGCGTCGAATACGAGCGCGAGCGGACCACCGGCAGCGTCGCCTATCCCGGCCCCCATCTCGTCCCCAGCTACGTCACCAACTGGCTGGGGCGCGGCTCGCCGACCTACACTCTGCCCACGAACTGGGAAACCCTCACCGCCGCCGCGCGCAACGCCCTCGTCAACCCCACCGGCACTCCCGTGGCGTTCAATTTCCAGGGCGCCGGCGTGAGCCCCGTCGTCATCCAAAACGGCGACCGCTCTTATATCATCAACGCCGCCACCTCGCTCTTCAGCAATTCCAGCCTGAGCAACAACGACGCCAACAACCGCCAGTCCATTGACCCGCGCTTCTTCAATCCCCGCGGCAACATCAACGGCCCCGGCGGCCGCAAGGGCGTCAACCGCGAGATCCTCGCGATCGCCATCGACCAGAAAGTCGCGGAGAAGCTCTACGTGAACCTCTCCGCCTCGCGCGAGGAGAGCAGCGCCGACACCTACCAGGCCTACGCCAACGGCGCCGCCAGCGGCGCGGTCGTGCTCGTCGACGGCAACGGCACCTTCACCAACCCGTCCCAGATCAAGAATCTCGGCTCCACTCCGCTCACCACCAATGCCGCCGGCCAGATCGTCAATCCCTTCGCCGGCCAGTTCTTCACCCAGTCGCGCTGGTTGCACCGCACGCAGGAGGGCCTGCGCAAGACGATCCAAGGCACCGCCGCGTGGCAGGTCGATCTTGGCCGCTGGTTCGGCTCGCACCGCATCGTCGGCACCACCGCCTACACGGAGCGTTCATCAGGGAGCGAGAATTTCCGCGACTCCTGGCTCAACGCGCCCTTCAACAACGATCCCGTCAACACCAACAATGGCGTATTCCGGCGCCACTACGCCGCGCCGACCGACGCCGCGAATTTCTTCGTCCCCGATTACCGCGAGTTCCCCAAACTCACCTGGACCCACCCCACGCTGGGCCCGATCTCCACCGGCTGGGTGACGGAGGGTGAGAATCTCCGCCAAGCGCGCCAGTTCTCCTACCTGGGAGCCACCCAGAGTCGCTTTTTCCGCAACCGCCTCGTGCTCACCGCCGGCTATCGCTTCGACGAGGCGACCGACTACGTCTACGGCCAGACCCGCGTGCGGCCTCCCGGCTGGGAGGCCAGCACCGGACTCAACGTCCTCGACCGCACCAACGTCGCAAAAACCACGACCAAGGGCCCGACGCGCACCCTCGGTGCGGTTTTCCACCTGACTTCGTGGATGTCCGCCTATGCCAACCGGAGCTCCAGCTTCGGCCCCCCGCGCGGCAATGTCGTCGGCCCTGATGCCGTCACGCCGCCCAACACCGCCGGCAAGGGCCTCGACGTGGGCCTGAAATTCGAGCTGTTCAGCGAAAAACTTTACGTCGATGTCGGCTACTTCGACACCTCGAACAACGGCGTCGCCGAGGTCCTCACCCTCAACTCCAACACCGCCGACAGCATCCGCGGCGCCTACAACGCCGTCTTCCCGATCCTCAACAATCCAGCCGGCACCGCCCCCCTCTTCCGCACCACGGATGCCGCCGCCGTTGAGGCCCTCAAGGCCGCCTATCCCCTCGTGCGGCCCGTTTACAATGCCAACGCCGATATTCTCGACCAGGCCAGCCGCGGCTACGAAGCCCGGATCACCGCCAATCCCCTGCGCGGACTCCGCCTCCGGGCGACCTTTTCCAAGACCGAGCGTGGGCGCGAAAACCTCTTCAGGTTCACCGCGCCCATGGCCGTGCAGCTGCGCACCTACATCAGTGACCTCCAGGCCAAAAACCCCGGCGTGAATGTGGGCAACCTCGCCACCGCCGCCAATCCCACCGTCACGATCGCGAGCCTGCTCGACGCCCTCGACCAGCGGCTCGACAACGCCATCGACACCCTCGGCAACAATTTCGGCGCCGGCCGCCTGAACGCGAACCTCACGACCACCTATGATTTCCAGAAATTCCTGAAGGGTTTCGGCGCCACCCTCAGCACCCGCTACCGCTCGGGCGCCTACACGGGCGCCTATGAGATTCGCGAGGGCGGGGTCGCTTCCGGCAAGCTCCTGCAGACCGTCCCGCGCTTCGGCCAGAGCACGATCGATTACGATCTCAGCCTGCGCTACCGCACTCGGGTGCCATGGGTGAAGAACGCCCGCGCCACCTTCCAGCTCAACCTCGTGAACCTGCTGGATGAGTCCGATCCCATTATTCGCCGGGCCCGCACCGCCGTCGTGGCGCCGGGTGCGACGCCGCCGCCCATCGACCCGTCTTCCTACTTCATCCGCACGCCGCGGGCGTGGACAATCACCTCGAAGTTCGACTTCTAATCCTGTGCAGCGCGGCGTTGTCGCGCGGGCCTATCACCCCACCCCCAAACAATCCCCACTATGAACCTGCACCTCCCCCTCCGCTGGTTGTTCGCCCCGCTCCTGCCGCTCATCACTGCGTCGCTCTGCGGCCAGAGCGTGACTCCATCCACTCCCGCTGCGGCCGGGAGCCCGGCGGGGAAAGACGAGCCCGTCTTGCTTTCGCCGTTCCAAGTCGGTTCCGAGACCGAGCGCGGTTACATGTCCACCGCGCTCCTCCAAGGCGGCCGCGGCAAGATCGACCTCGCTGATGTCGCGGGGCAGGTGCAGGTGTTCACCAAGGACTTTCTCGACGACATCGGGGCGACGACGACCGAGGAGGCGTTCATGTTTTCCGCCACGACCCAGACCTACTTTGAGAATGTCAACGGCAACGGCGACAGCCGCCCCGGCTCGCGCAACGGCGCCGACGACTCCAGCAACTCCCGCGGCCTCGGCAACGTGGACCGGACCCGCAATTATTTCCGCACCACTATCGAGCCCGACTCCTACAACACCGAGCGCTTCAGCCTCGTGAGCGGCGCCAACGCCGTGCAGTTCGGCCTCGGCGGCGCCGCCGGCACCGCCGAGAGCACCTCGGCCCGCGCCAATCTCATGCGCAACCGCCAGAAAATCTCCCTCCGCGCCGACAGCTACGGCACCGAGCGCGGGGTCTTCGACGTCAGCCAGGTCATCCTCCCCGGCAAGCTCGCCGTCCGCGCCATCACTCTCCGGGAGAAAAAGGAGTATTTCATCACGCCCGGCTACGACGACAACTACCGCGCCTTCGTCACGACCACCTGGCAACCGTTCAAGAGCACGACTCTGCGCGTCGAGGGCGAATATCACCACCGTCGCGACGCGCGCCCGCCCACGACGATGGCCCGCGACAACGGCTACATGCACTGGCTGGCCACGCAGGCCGCCGGCAACCCGCAGGTCTATGTCAACCGCGCCGCCACCGCCCCGACCGCCGGGCGCCCGGCCGCGCCCACGTTCACCCTCGGCGATGGCACCACCACGCGCGCCTACGGTTTCAACGCCAAGACCGCGCTCTTCGTTTTCCCGCAGAACACCGTGCCGTCCTTCGTGAATTTCCAGGACGTCCGCAACACCGTCACCGTGAACATCGCCGACGGCGCCGGCACCGCCGGGACGACCCAGACGCTCATCGATCCCGGGCTGCCCTGGGATACCAACCCCGCCGGCTGGTCCCGCTACAACTTCCGCCGCAGCCGCAACGTCACCGCCACCCTCGAGCAGCGCATCGCCCGCTCCACCTTCGCCGAGATCGGTTACTCGTATGAGTTCTACCGCAACCAGACCATCCAGCTCTACGCCAACAACGCCTACGATATCCACGTCGATATCAACCGCTATCTCCCCGACGGCGTGACCCTCAATCCGCTCTACGGCCGCCCGTTCATGGAGTCGAACAACTCCACCGGCCAGGGCAACTGGGCTGATTTCACCGTGCATCAAGCGCGCGCGGTCGCGACGCACGAGCAGGACTTCACGCGCAACGCCGGCTGGACCCGCCACCTCGGCCTGCACCGCCTCGGCTTCTTCGCCAGCTACGAGGACTCCGTCACCTACACCCTCGCGCAGCTGCGCAACCTCATCATCGGCACGCCCAGCTTCCTCTCGCCCGCCGCCCGGGCCAACCCGCTGCACGTCGAGCGCGCCATCCACATGCGGCAGTATCTCCCCGCCTTCGGCACCTCGGGCAATCCGCACGACTACGCCCTCGCCGCGCCCACCGCCTACGGCGACCTGATGGAGACGCTCTGGCTCACCACCGCCAGCGGCGAGCGCTTCGGCGTCACTGCCTTCGAAAACCCCGTCGGCAACATCGGCACCGCGCCGTCGGCCAACCATCTCCAGCGCGGCTCCCTCGCGGCCAGCACCTCGAGCGTGTTTTTCAAGAACCACTTCGTGGCCAATGTTGGCGTCCGCTATGACCGCGTGCGCAACGCCAATTTCGGCAACTTCATCCCCATCCTCACGGACGGGCCGGTCACGCCGCAGAATCCCCTCGGCACCGGCTTCCGGGCCTACTCCGATTTCCGCGAAAAGGAGCCACCTTCCGTCTGGACGCCCTACCGCTCCGCCACCCGCGCCAACTACGGCTTCATCGTCCGCCCCCCCTGGCTCAAGCGCTGGGTCTCGCTCGGCTACGATTACTCGCGCAACTCCTCGCTCAACGAGGTCGCCGTCGTCCGCAACGTCGTCGGCGATGTCGTCGAGCCGCCCTACGGGGAGTCCCGCGAATACTCCGTGCGCCTGCGCCTCCTCGACGACCGCCTCGTGTTCAAGGCGAACTATTTCGAGACCCTCAACCGCAACATTACCCTCGGCGATTCCGGGCTGCGCCAGAATCTCATCAACTTCGAGCAGCGCCTCGCCGAGATCGATCCGAACTATCCGATCAACCCGCTCTTCGATATCAGCCGCGCCCCCCGGAACGCCGATTTCCGCCTCCCCGGCGATCGCAGCAGCAAGGGCATCGAGCTCGACCTCACCTGGAACCCCACCCGCAACTGGCGCTTCTTCGCCAACGCCGGCCGCACCGAAACCGAGATCGACGACCTCTCCACCCAGCCGTGGTGGGATTACTTGGACGGCAAGCTCCCCGTCTGGCGCGCGTTCGGCGGCAGCTGGTCCACGACGCCCTACGACAACACCCGCAACGTCGAGGAAGCCTGGAATGCCTTCATCCTTAATCCCATCGAGGACGTGCGCGCCAGCCTCGGCAACGCCAGCAACAACTCGCAGACATGGCGCTCCAACCTTGTCGCCACCCACAGCTTCACCGAAGGCCGCCTCAAGGGTGCCACGGCCTCCGTGAATTTCCGCTATCGCGGCCCGAGCATCGTCGGCTTCCCCAACAAGATTGACGACCGTGGCCGCACCCGTGTCGACCGCGACAAGCCCTACTACTCCGAGCGCTACCTGATCACCGGCCTGATGGCCAGCTACCGCTTCCGCGCCTTCGCCAACTCGGCGTGCCGCGTGCAGCTCAACGTGAACAACGTCTTCAACACGAACCGTGTCTTCGTCACGCGGGTGTTCGCCAACGGCGCCCCGCGCAACTACGGCCGGCAGGCGGGGCGGGAGTTCGTCCTCTCCGTCGACCTCGAGCGGTGACGAAGCGGCGCGTGCCGGAACCGCCGCGAACTTGATTTCGCATGAATGTGAAATCGTCGCTTCTTGCCCTCGCCGTCCTCGCCGCCGCCGTGGCGACGTCGGACGCGCGAGCCGAGCCGCGCTATTTCGCCGCCCGTCCCGGCGCGCTCGCCGCGGCTAAGGCCCGCCTCGCCGCCGGCGACGCCACTCTCCAGCCCGCGCTCGACAAGCTCGTCGCCGACGCTGACCGCGCCCTCGCGTTCATGCCCGTCTGCGTCACGCAGAAGACCAAACTCGCGCCCAGCGGAGACCGTCACGACTACCTGAGCACGGCGCCTTACTTCTGGCCCGATCCGTCGAAGCCCGACGGCCGGCCCTACGTCCGGCGCGATGGAAAAATAAACCCCGAGAGCCGCACCGCCGCCTCGGACCAATTGCGGCTGGAGGGACTGGGCCGCACCGTCGAGACACTCGCCTTGGCGTATTGGTTCACCGGCCGCGAAGCCTACGCCGCCCATGCCGCGCGCTGCCTGCGCGTATGGTTCCTCGATTCCGCGACGAGGATGAACCCGCACTTCAACTATTCGCAGGGCGTTCCCGGCCTCAGCGAAGGCCGCCCCGCCGGCATGATCGAGGCCGGCGGCTTGATCGACGCCGCCGATGCCTCGGGCCTGCTCGCCGGCTCGGCCGCGTGGCCGGAATCCGAGGAAATCGCGTTGCGCGAGTGGTGCGCGGCGTTTCTCGACTGGATGCGCACGAGTAAACTTGGCCGCGCCGTCAGCGCCGCTGACAACAACCAGGCCACAATGTCCGATGTGCGCGCGGTGCGTTTCGCCTTCAAGGTCGGTCGCACCGACCTCGCGCGCGAGATCCTCACCGCCGTCGGCCCCCAGCGCATCGCGGTCCAGATCGCACCCGACGGCCGCCAGCCGCACGAGCTCACGCGCACCAAATCCTTCAGCTACTCGCGCCTCAACCTCAGCGGCCTCGGCACGCTCGCCACACTCGCCGAGCGCGTCGGTGTTGATCTGTGGAATTTCGCCACGCCCGACGGCCGCAGCCTGCGCAAGGCTATCGACTATCTGGCGCCCTATGCGAAATCATCGCCGCCTCCGTGGCCCCACGAGCAAATCGCCGAGCTCGACGGCGCCTCTCTCGCGCCGATTTTCCGGCAAGCCGCCCGCGCCTACCGCGATGCGGGCTACGCGCAAATCGCCGCCCAGCTTCCCGTCACGGAGCGCGCGCGCTCCCAGTTGCTCGATCCCACCACCACCCGCTGATCCCTCCCGCCTTATGCCACGTTCCCTTTCCCTCAGCCTGCTCCTCGCCTCGCTGGCTTTCGCCCTCTCCGCCTCCGCCGCCGCGCCCGCGCGTCCCAACGTCCTGTTCATCGCCATCGACGATCTCCGCCCCGCGCTCGGCTGCTACGGCGACCCGCAGGTCAAGACGCCTCACATCGACCGGCTCGCCGCGCAGGGCCTGATGCTCAACCGGGCCTATTGCCAAGTGCCCGTCTGCGGCGCCTCCCGCGCCAGTCTCATGACCGGCATTCTCCCGCTGCCGAATCGTTTCACCACGCACCTTTCGCGCGCCGACGAAGATGCGCCCAGCGCCGCCACGCTCCCGCAGGTCTTCAGGGAAGCCGGCTACACGACGCTCTCCAACGGCAAGCTCTTCCACAATTCCGCCGACACCAAGGAGCGCAGTTGGAGCGAGGGCACCTGGGCTTCCGGCCTCGGCCACGCGGCGAGTCTCGACCCGACCACCACCGCCAGCAAATCCGCCGCCGGCCGCTCGCGCATCTACGAAGCGCCCGACGTGCCCGACGACGCCTACGGCGACGGCCAGCTCGCCGTGAAGACCATCGCCGACCTCGGCCGCCTCAAGGCTGCGGGCAAACCGTTCTTCCTCGCCTGCGGCTTCATCCGCCCGCACCTGCCGTTCTACGCGCCGAAAAAATACTGGGACCTCTACGACCGCGAAAAAATCGTCCTCGCTGAAAACCGCCGCCGCCCCGCCGACGCCCCCGCGGGACTGAAGGCTTCCGCCGAATACCGCAGCTACGCGCACGGCGATTATCAGGACGGCACCGATGCGTTCCACCGCATGATGCGCCACGGCTACTACGCCTCGACCAGCTACGTCGATAAACTCGTCGGCGACGTCCTCGCCGAACTCACCCGTCTCGGCCTCGCCGAAAACACCATCGTCGTGATCTGGGGCGACCACGGCTGGAACCTCGGCGAGCACGATTTCTGGGGGAAGCACAACACCCTCGACACCGCCGTCCGCGTCCCGCTCATCGTGAAAGTCCCCGGCAGAACCTCCGGCCAGAAATCCGACGCGCTCGTCGGCGTTTACGATCTCTTCCCCACGCTGTGTGCGCTCGCCGGCCTGCCAGTCCCCGCCACGGTGCAAGGCCGCAGCTTCGCCGCGCTTCTCGCCAATCCGCAGCAAAAATTCCGCGACTCGGTTTACACCCGCTTCGGCAAAGGCGACGCCGTCGTCACCGACCGCCTGATCTACACCAGCTACGGCACCGACGGTGAGATGCTCTACGATCTCAACGCCGACCCGGCCGAGAACCAAAACCTCGCCGCCAAAGCTGCCCAACAAAAAGACCTCGCCGCGATGCGCGCCCTGCTCGCCACTCACCAGAAGACCGCCGCCGCCGCCAAAGTCCCGGCACCCAGACCCTCACCGAAAAAGAAGGCCGCCGCGGAGGGGACCGAGAAGTGATTTCCGGCCGCAACGGAAAATGAAGACCGTTCTCCGCTGGCTCGGGCTCCTCGCCCTCCTCGTCCCGTCGCTCGTCCGCGCCGTCCCGGCCGACCGCCCCCGCCTCATCGTCCTCGCCGACATGGGCCACGATCCCGACGACGAACAGCAGATCATGCACCTGCTCATGTGCTCCAACGCGATCGAGATCGAAGGCCTCATCGCCGTCACCGGCCGCTATTTTCGCCCCAATCCCACCGAGCGCGTGAAGGACCTGCGGCCCTTTCTTTTCCACCACTTCATCGATGGCTACAAGTGGGTGTATCCGAATCTCCAGCTCCATGCCTCCGGCTGGCCCGCGCCAGATTACCTCCACCGCATCGTCGCCGACGGCCAGACCGACAACGGCATCGCCGACACCGGCCCCGGCAAGTCCACCGCCGGTTCACGCCTCATCATCGCCGCCGCGACGAAGCCCGATCCGCGCCCGCTGCACATCGTGATCAACGGCGGCGGCAACACCCTCGCGCAGGCGCTCTACGACTACCGTGCCACGCATTCGCCGGCGGAGACCAAGGCGCTCGTCGCGCGCCTCCGGGTGTTTGACAACGCCGGCCAGGACGACGCCGGCGCGTGGATCGCCCACGAATTCCCCGATCTCCACTTCACGCGCGGCCTCGCGCAGAACCGCGCCTTCGGCGGCCCCACCAACAGCAACCTCGGGCCCCACGTCTGGCAACCGCATGCCTACAACCCCTCCGGCCAGGACTCCTGGTTCGAGGAACACGTGCGCACCCGCCACGGCCCGCTCGGCTCGCGCCATCCCACCCGCCGCGTCGGCGAGACCGTCCACTTCATGGGCGGCGGCGGCACGATTCCACTGATCGGACTTACCGTCAGCGGTCTCACCGATCACTCCGAGCCGTCCTGGGGCGGATGGCGCGGCCGCTTCACCGCCACGAAACAGCCCAACGTCCCCTCGCTCTTCGCCATCGTCCATCCCGACGAGGAAAAATTCCGGCCCTATGCCGCCTACACCGACGGTCCCGCCATTATCGATCGCTGGACGGATCCGGCCGACGGCAAGCTCTACGAGGACGCCTACACCGGTGTCTGGCGCTGGCGCGCCGCGATGTGGGCCGATCTGCAGGCTCGCATGGACTGGTGCGTGCAACCCTACGCCAAGGCCAACCACCACCCCGTCGCCGCGGTCAACGGCGATGCCAGCGACGCCATTCTCCGCCACTCCGCGAAACCCGGTGATGTCCTTCGTTTCGACGCCTCCGCCTCGACCGACCCCGACGGCGATGCGCTGCGCTACTCTTGGTGGATTTATTCCGAAGCCGGCCGCCGACCCTACGGCCAACCGCTGCCCATTGAGCATCCGACCGCCCCGGCGATTGCGTTCACCGTTCCCGTTGATGCCGCTGGCAAAGAATTGCACCTGATCCTCGAAGTCCACGACCAGAGCCCGATCGTCCCGCTCGTGGATTACCGCCGCGTCGTCATCACCGTCGCCCCCTAGCTCCACTCCGCCCGCCCCGCACCATGTCCACCGCTCTCCGCCGCCACCGCCTTTCCAACAGCGCTTGGGCCTTCGTGGCGTTTCTCCTCACGTCCGCGCTCACCTTCGCCGAACTGCTCTGGCACGGCGATCCGGCGAAGGGCCGGGCAGTCTTCGACAATCTCAACTTCGAGGGCGCCGAGCGTTACAGCAAAGGCAGCGGCACCATTCTTCCGGCCACTGATCCGCTCCACGGAGCCATCTGGCGCGTGCACAAACCCGCCGCCGACAAACGCGCCGAGATTCGCGGCGCCAAAGGCTGGAGTTTCCACGAGGGCAAGGGCGGCGTCATGCAGCAGGGCGTCACTTACTACATCGGCTGGCGCTACAAATTCACCCTCTCCGAAATCACCGGCAAGGGCTGGGCCTGCTTCCAGTGGAAATCCTACCCCGACCCGAAAAACCCGGCTAGCTTCACCCAGAACTATCCGTTCACGATGGGCTACAACGGCCGCGAACTCAGCCTCACCACTCACGGAGAAAATTGGCCGCAACACCGCTCGACCGTCGTCAAAGTCTGGAGTCACCCGGTGCCACCCGGCACCTGGGTGGACGTGGTCCTCGCCGTCAAACCGTCGCTCGACAAAAAAATCGGCTACGTCGAAATCTACTTTAACGGCGAGTTGCAACCGCTCCTCACCGGCGGCACCCGCGCCTACGAAAAGACGATGGACGGCCTGGAAGTCGCGCCAAAGTGGGGCGTCTACAACAGCAGTTCCGTCGGCACGGATATCATCGTCGAACTCGCCGACCTCCGGATCGGCACCGACCTCGCCTCTGTCCAACCCAAGCGCCTCGCCAAACCATCAACACTTTTCCCATGAAGCACCGACTCCTGCTTGCCTTTCTGTTCGCCAGTCTGCTCGGCCAGGCCGCGTTTGGCGCCGCGCCCGTCCCACCGTGGCGAGAACTCTTCAACGGTCGCGATCTCACCGGCTGGAAACTCATCGGCGGCGGGAGCAAGGTGTGGATCGAGGACGGCGCGATCGTCGGCCAGATGATCCGCGGCACCGACGAGCACACGCTGATCACGACCGACGAGCGCTTCGGCGACTTTATTCTCGAGGCCGAATGCAAGGATGTCGGCGTGCTGCACACGGGGTTTCTCCTGCGCTGCACCGAGGCGCCGGTCGAGGCCAAGGTCCGCCTCTTTGGCTACCAAATCAAAATCGATCCGACCCCACGCAGCTGGACCGGCGGCATCTTCGACGACTTCGGCAAGTCCTGGACCTGGATGTATAATTTAGAAAACGACGCCCGCGCCCGCGCCGCCTACCGGCACGGCGAATGGACCCGCTTCCGGGTTGAGGCCATCGGCCGCGCCCTCAAGGTCTGGGTCAACGGCGTGCCGGTCACCCATCTGCTCGACGACAAATACCGGCACGGTCCCCTCGCCCTCAAAGTCCACTCCCTCCCCGCGACCGCGAAAGCCGAACAGGAAACCTACCGCGTGCATTTCAGGAATCTCCGCATCATCACCGAGCAGCCCGCCCGCTTCGCCCAGCCCATGGACCTGCCCGGCCGCGAAGCCCTGCCTCCTCCCGCCAAATGAATTCAAGCAGGCCGTGGACGGCAAATCCTGCCACGCCCAGCACCACGCCATGACTCCCGCCGCCGATCACCTCCGGCAGAAACGTGAAATCGCCACGTCGTTCCTCAAGGGCCTCGACCTGCTTACGCTGCTCGCCCGCAACCCCCCGGGCCTGACCGTGCCCGAAATTCGCCAGCACCTGAAGTTTCCGCGCACCTCCGTGCTCCGCATGCTCGGAACGTTGGAGCAGTTCGGCCTGATCGCGCACCAAGAAAATGTCTGGGGCACCACCGAGCGGTTCCACGAGTGGTGCAACCGCGACATGTATCGGGAAATCAAGGAACGCCACCACCGCGCGCTCCACGCCATCGCCGGTGAGCTCGACGAGCTCGTCGAACTCGGCCTCGGCGAGGGTCGCGGCGTGCGCTACATCGACTGGGTGCAGGCCGCCCATCCGATCACCATTGATCCGCTCAAGAGCGCGCTCTACCCGCTGCACCGCACCGCGGCGGGCAAGCTCCTGCTCTCGCAGCGGCCCGATCTGTGCGCCGGCCTGACCGATCAGCGGTTGCTGGCCGAGATCGACGAGGCGCGCCGCACCGGCATCGCGTGGAATCGCCGCGAATCCGATCCTAACATCACCGCCGTCGCCACCTGGGCGGGGAAACCCTCGGCGGTGACCCCGGTGATCTGCGTGAAGTGGCCGTTCTTCCGCTTCACCGAGGCGAAGGCGCGCAAGGCGCTCGCGGCGATCCGCCGACACCTCGGCTCGTCTTGACCGCAGCCGGTCTGCCGCGGTGCGAAAATCTGTCCGCAATACGGACACAGGCGATTCCCCTTTTGACCGCAGCGCCCCATGAAACACACTCCAGGCCTACCCCGATGAATACCCCCACGTTCCTCACCTCGGTTCTGCGCGCGACCTTCGTAATCGCGCTTGCTGCGTTCACCGCGGCTGTTTCCTCCGCCCAGTCCGTCGCCACCGGCATCGTTGAAGGCCGCGTGCTCAATCTGCGCAACGGCGAGTATCTCGAGCGTGCCCGCGTCACGGTCGAGGGCACCGGCCTGGAAACCTTCACCGACGCCAGCGGGCAATACCGCCTCACCAACGTCCCCGCCGGCCCGGCGCGCGTGCGGGTATTTTTCACGGGACTCGACGTGCAAACGGAAGCAGTGCTCGTCACTGCCGGTGGCACGGCGCAGCGCGACTTCAACCTCGAGGCCGGCGGGCGCCGGAGCGAGCCTGGGCGGGCGGGCGATGTCGTGAAACTCGGCGAGTTCGTTGTCGCCACGTCCAAGGAAATGGACGGCGCCGCGATCGCGATCAACGAGCAGCGCTTCGCCGCGAGCATCAAGAACGTCGTCTCCGCCGACGAGTTCGGCGCGATCACCGACGGTAATGTGGGCGAGTTCTTCAAATATCTTCCGGGCATGAATATCAACGTCGCCGGCGGCGAGGCGCGCCAGTTTTCGATGAACGGGGTTCCCGCCGGCAACGTGCCGATCTCCGTCGGCGGCTTCGATCTGGCCGGGGCCTCCGGCTCGAGCACCAATCGTAACGTCCTGCTCGATCAAATTTCGCTCAATAACATCTCACGCATCGAGGTGCTCCACACGCCCACGCCGGAGTCGCCCGGCATGGCGCTGGCCGGCTCGGTCAACATGGTTCCGCGCAGCGCGTTCGAACGTTCGAAGCCCGTCTTTAATTATAGTGTCTTCCTGCTGATGCGGGACAACCACCGCGACTTCAAAAAGACGCCCGGCCCGATCAGCGGGAATTACTACAAGACCAATCCCGGCTGGGAAATGTCCTACGTCGTGCCCGTGAACAAGCGATTTGGGTTCACCGTGTCCGCCGGCAACAGCACGCAATACACGCCGCTCGATGCCATGCAGACCGTGTGGCGCGGCGCGGGCTCGGCCACGACCGCACCGACCGCCACCGGCCCCGGCAATTTTCCCGACACCACGCCCGACCGGCCCTACCTCACCGACTATTCCGTGCGCGACGGCGGCAAGATCAGCCGCCGCTCCTCCGCCGGCGTGACGATGGACTTCAAGCTCACGCGCAACGACACGGTGTCATTCGCGTTTCAATATGCGTTTTCCGACAAACGCCGGAGCAATCGCACCATCCTCTACCAAATCAGCCAGGTGCTCCCCGGCAATTTCACCCCGACGTCCACCCGCAGCGCGCCGGGTCAGGCTCAGATCCGGATGGAAAACGAAGGAGACGGCAAGGTCGGCACAACGTGGATGCCCACGCTGGTCTGGCGGCACGACGGCCCGGTGTGGAAATCCGAGGCCGGCGCCGGCTATTCCCACTCGACCAATATTTTCAGCGATATCGACAAAGGTTTCTTCGCCGTCGCCCAAGCCCGGCGCACGGGCGTGACCGTGGCGTTCGACGATATTTTCTATCTACGCCCGCGCCGCATCACCGTGACCGATGTCACGGGTGCGCCCGTCGATCCCGCCGTGCTCGACAATTACTCGCTCTCCACCGCCACCAGCAACCAGCGCCCATCCTCGGACTTGAAGCGCAGCGCCTACGCCAATCTGCGCCGCGATTTCGTGGTGCGCGATGTGCCCGTCACGCTCAAGGCCGGGCTCGACGTCCGCGAACAGGTCCGCGAACTCCGGCGCAGTGCGCCCAATTTTACGTTCGTCGGGGCCGACAAACGCGCCACCACCACGCCGGCCGATCCGCTCGGCAGCGACGACCGGGCAGGCGTGGCCCTGGACGTCTTCAACTCGCAGAACACCGCGCCCTTCGGCTTCGGCCGGTATCAGTGGCTCGACTCCTCCCGCTATTACGGCCTCTACAAGTCGAACCCGGAGTATTTCACGGTCGATGCCAACACCCGGTATCGTAATGAGGTGGGCGGATCGCAGCGCGCCGCCGAGGTGATCTCGTCCGGTTACTTTCGCGGTGACGTGGCGTTTTTTGAACGACGGCTGAAGCTCGTGGGCGGTGTTCGCGCCGAGCAGACCAATGTCCAGGGTGAGGGCCCGCTCACCGATCCCACGCGCGCCTTCCAGCGCAACGCCGCCGGCCAGATCCTCCGCGCGGCCAACGGCACGCCACTGCTGCAGGTGCCGACGAATGCCGGCCTCGCCTACTCCCAGCTCACCTACATCGATCGCGGGCTGCGCGCCGAGAAGGAATACCTCCGGCTCTTTCCGAGCCTGAACGCGAGCTACAACCTTCGCGAAAACCTGATCCTGCGCACCGCCTTCTACACCTCGGTGGGCCGGCCCAATTTCAACCAATACGCCGGCGCGCTCACGCTGCCTGACACTGAAAACGCCCCCAACGCCAGCAACGCCAACAGCCGGATCGGCGTGAACAACGCCGCCATCAAGGCTTGGAGCGCGAAAACGACCAAGGTGCGGCTCGAGTATTACTTCGAGCGCGTCGGCAACTTCTCCGTGGGCGCCTTCCGCCGCGATTTCGAGAATTTCTTCGGCAACATCACCTTCCCCGCGACGCCGGCGTTCCTCGCGCTCTACGATCTTGATGCGGCCACCTACGGCGACTACCCGGTGGCCACGCAGCACAATGTCCAGACCACCGTGCGGATGACCGGCCTCGAGTTCGAATACAAGCAGGCGCTCACCTTCCTCCCGCACTGGGCGCGCGGCGTGCAGGTCTTCGCCAACGCGAACGCCCTCCGCACGCAGGGCGACGGCGCGGCGAATTTCAACGGTTTCACCCCGCGCACCTACAACTGGGGCGTGAGTCTTTCCCGCGAGAAATACACGCTGCGCGCGAATTGGAACTACCGGGGTGTCCAGCGCGGCGCCGCGGTCACCGGCCGCAGCATCGGGGAGGGCACCTACAACTGGAACGCCAAGCAGCTCTACGTGGACCTCCAGGCCGATTACAAATTCACCCGGAAGCTGGCCCTGTTCGCGGCCATCCGGAATTTCGGCGATTCCGCCCCGACCGACAACAAAATCTTCGGCCCCAGCACGCCGTCCCACGCGCGTTTCCGCAGCCGCGAGGAAGTCGGCGCGCTGGTCACCTTCGGGGTCAAAGGCACCTTTTAACGCCGGGGGCGGTTTCACCCCGCCCTGCCTCCTCCCGCCCCATGAACCGGCTCGCCTGCGCCTTCCTGCTCAGTCTCGGCTCCGCTTCCGCCGCCACGCCAGACGCGACGATCTTTGCCGCGCACATCCAGCCGATCTTTGCCGACTACTGCGTGTCGTGCCACGGCGAGGAAAAATCAAAGGGGCGCCTGCGTTTGGATTCCCTGGAGCAGCTGCTCAAGGGCGGCGAGAGCGGCCCGGCCTTCGTCGTGCGCGACAGTGCGCGCAGCGCCCTCGTCGAGCGCCTGCTGCTGCCCGCCGACGACGAGGACCACATGCCGCCGCGCGACAAGCCGCAGCCCGCCCCCGAGTTGGTGCAGCTGCTCCGCTGGTGGATTGATCAAGGCGCCGACCCGCAGGCCCGCGTCGCCGGGCTCAAGGTCCCCGCCGCGCTTGCGCCCCTCTTCGCCCCCCGCGAGATTCTCCGCCCGAAACCCCGGGCCGAGGTGCAGGCCGCGCTCGCCGCGGGCACGGTGCCGGCGACGTTTGCCGTCCGCTTCGTGTCGCTCGAGTCCGGTGCGCTGCACGCCAGCTCAAGCCGCGCCACCGACGCCGACATCGAGCGCCTCCTCGCCGTGCGCGAGAATCTCACCGTCCTTGATCTCACCCGCGCCCCGATCACCGACCGCGCGTTCGCAGCCATCGGCCGACTGACGAATCTCCAAAGCCTCCGTCTCGATCACACGGGGATCACCGACGCAGGCGCGGCGGCGCTCGCGCCGCTGCAGCAGCTCACGTCGCTCAATCTCAATGGCACGCGCGTAACCGATCAGGGGCTGGAGCCGTTGCGCCGGCTGAAAGCGCTGCGAAAGATTTATCTATGGGAGACCGCGGTGACCGCCGAAGGCGTGAAGACGTTGCAGGCCTCGCTCTACCGCGCCGCCGAAGCCGAGCGGCTGCGCCTGCAGATCGCCGCGCTCGAGCACACCCGCGACGCGTTGCGCGTCGAGATTGTCGCCAACGCCTCAACCGGTCCCGAAGCCAGCGAGGCGGAAGCCCCGAAAGGGATGACCATCGCCGAGATCATGAAGGCGATCCACGAGGGCAAAAACTCGAAGGCCCAGCTCGCCCCGCAGGGCAAGCTCAGCGACGACGACCTCAACCAGATGCTGGAACTCTATGGCCTCATGGCCGGCCTGAGCCCGCCCCAAGGCGACAAGGCCCACTTCCAAGCCCTGACCCACACGCTCATTGCCGCCACCAAGGGGCTGCTTGCGAAAACGCCCGGGGCGGACGATGAGTTCAAGCAAGCCGTGGACTGCAAGTCGTGCCACGCGCAGCACCGCGCCAAGTAGGAATCCCTCCCCGCCGTGAAAACACCCCGCCCCCCCGCACTGCTGTTCAGCGGTCTCGCCCTCGTCGCCTTGGCCGCAGCCGGGCTCGCGGCGGAAGCACGCCCGCCGGTCCGCGCCTCCACCCATTGGGCCTTCCAACCGCTGACCCGCCCGGCCGCGCCCGCGGCGAAGAACACCGGCTGGGCTCGCAACGATCTCGATCGGTTCATCCTCGCCGCGCAGGAGGCGCGCGGACTCACGCCTAACCCCGAAGCGTCGCGCGCGGTCCTGATTCGCCGGCTCGCCTACGGACTCACCGGCCTGCCGCCGACACCGGAAGAGGTCGCGGCCTTCGTCAACGACCGCGCTCCCGCAGCCTACGAGCGCCTCGTTGATCGGCTGCTCGCGAGCGCCCACTACGGCGAGCAATGGGGCCGCCATTGGCTCGATGTCGCGCGCTACGCCGACAGCAACGGCTACCGCTACGACGACGATCAGCCCGAGGCCTACCACTATCGCGATTTCGTCATCCGCGCCCTCAACACCGACCTCCCCTACGATCAATTCGTCCGCTGGCAGCTCGCCGGCAACGAACTCGCCCCGGCGAACATCGACGCGCAGGCCGCCACGGGCTTCTGCGCGATCGGGCCCAAGGAGCGCGACGAGGGCCCGCCCGACGTGCGCAAGCAGATCCGCTACGACGAACTGGATGATATCGTCGCCACCACCAGCTCGGCTCTGCTCGGCCTCACCCTCGGCTGCGCACGCTGCCACGATCACAAGACGGAGCCGATCAGCACCCGCGAATACTACCAGTTGGTTCGCGTCTTCAATGCCGGCGAGCGCACTGTCATCGACGGCGCGCGGCCCCTCACCCCCGAGCAGGAGACGATGCAGCGCGAGTGGTTCGCCGAGAAGCAGGCCATCGAGGATGAGGCGGTCGCCTGGTTCGAACGGCACGGCGCGGTCATCGGCCCCATCCTCGCGGTGAAGAAGGCGAAGCTCGACGCCGACCTCGCCCACGTGCGCAAGGTGTTCTTCCAGCAAAATCCGGCGGCGACCGAGGCCGATCTGGCCCGCGAGATTTCGAACCTGAACAAGAATCCCATCGCCCAGAAATATTTCCTCTACGATGTGCAGGCAAAGTTCGCTGGCAACCGCCGTGACGTGGAGCGCCTCTCCGACCCGCGCCGCAATTTCAATCCGCTCGTCGTCCGCGAAGTCCGCGCCGCGCTGTCCGCCGAGGCGGTCGCCTCCTACCAGAAAGTCGTCCGGCGCAGCACCGACCTCGAACGCCGCGGTTTCACCCGCCAGGACAAGACGCTGGTCTATGCCGACGTCGCCGCCACGCCCGCCGCCACCACCATCCTCAAGCGCGGCTCCGTCACCCTGCCCGGCGAGCCCGTCGCCCTCGGTTTCATCGATGTGCTCACGGCCCAAGGCTACACGCCCGACACGGGCCAGCCCGCCATCGCGGCACCCGGCTCCACGACCACCTACCAGCGCGCCGCCTTGGCGCGTTGGATCACCGACCCCGAATCCGGCGCCGGCGGCCTGCTCGCACGGGTGATGGTGAACCGGGTCTGGCAGCAGCATTTCGGCGCGGGCCTCGTGCGCACGCCGAGCGACTTCGGCACCACGGGCGACACCCCGGCGTTGCCCCAACTGCTGGACTGGCTGGCCCGCGATTTCATCGCCAGCGGGTGGAGCCTGAAGTCGTTGCACCGGCGGATGCTGCTCAGCGCCGCCTACCGGCAGGACACGACCTTCGACGCGACCCGCGCCGCCCTCGATCCGGAAAATCGCACGTGGTGGCGACGCAGCCCGGTCCGGCTCAGCTCGGAGAATCTCCGCGACGCCATGCTCGCCGTCAGCGGCCAGCTCAATCCCCAGCGCTTCGGCGTGAGCGTCGTGCTGCCCGTCCCGCCCGAGGCGATCATCACGCTCACCGGCGCGCCGTATCCGGCCGACATCAAGGACGATGCCTGGATTCGCCGGCGCAGCGTTTACGCCTACACCAAACGCACCGTGCCCGTGCCGCTCCTCCAATTGTTCGATGGCACCGACGCCAGCGCCAGTTGCGGCCAGCGGCTCAACACCACCGTCCCCACCCAGGCGCTGCTGATGATGAACAACGACGCCGTGCTCGCCCGCAGCGCCGACCTCGCCGACCGCATCTTGCGCGAGGCACCCGGCGGCCTGGACGCACAGCTCACGCGCGCCTTTGCCCTCGCGCTGGGCCGCGCTCCGACCTCCGACGAACACGCGCGCCTCGCCCGTTTCCACCAGGATCAGCTGGCCCTGCGCCGCGGCGACACCCGCCGCACCCTCAGCGATCTTTGCCAAGTCGTTTTCAACCTCAGCGAGTTCATCTACGTCAACTGACGCGACCGCGCGCCTCCCCGCCATGGCCCTCTGCAACAACCGCTGCTCCCCCGTCCAGGATTCCCGCCCCTTCTCCCGCCGCGAGATGCTCCGGCGCGCGGGCACCGGCTTCGGCTTGCTCGCCCTCTCCGGCCTCCTCGGCACCGACAAAATGCTCGGCGCCGCCGCGACGCCGGCCGCCGGAAAATTCGTCAACCCCCTCGCGCCGAAGCCGCCGCATTTCGCGCCCAAGGCCCGCTCGGTCATCTGGCTGTTTCAGGAAGGCGGCCCGAGCGCCTTCGATCTCTTCGATCCGAAGCCCGCCCTTGAGCGCTACCACGGCAAGCGCCTCGCCACGACGATCGAGCCGTTCTTCGGCAACCTCGGGCCCATCATGCGCTCGCCGTTCACCTTCAAGCGCCACGGCCAGAGCGGCACCTCCGTCTGCGATCAACTGCCGCACACCAGCCGCGTCATCGACGAGCTCTGCCTCGTCAAAGCCTGCCACGTTGACTCGAACAGCCACGCGCCCGCGATGTATCAGATGAACACCGGCTTCACCCGCCCCGGCTTTCCCAGCGCGGGCGCCTGGGCGAGCTACGGCCTCGGCTCCGAGAGCCAGGACCTGCCGAGTTTCGTCGTCATGCCCAAGAGCGATGGCACCAAGGGCGGCGTGCTCAACTGGGGCGCGGGCTTTCTCCCCGGCGCCAACCAAGGCACGCTCTTCCGCGCCGGCGACAATCCCATCCTCAACCTCCGCCGGCCGGCCGATGTCACCGACGCCCAGCAGCGCCGCCAGCTCGATCTCCTCCGCGAACTCAACGAGGCGCACTACGCGCGCAACCCCGCCGAGCGCGATCTCGAGGCCCGCATCGCCAGCTACGAGCTCGCCTACAACATGCAGTTCGCCGCCTCGGACGCCGTAAACCTCGCCGAGGAAACCGCGGAAACCAAATCGCTCTACGGCCTCGATCAGGAACGCAGCCGCGACTACGGCTCGAAACTCCTGCTCGCCCGCCGGCTCGTCGAACGCGGCGTGCGCTTCATCCAGGCCTACCCCAACGACCAGTGGGACGCCCACGGCGATCTCAAGGGCAACCACGGCAAACTCTGCGGCATGACGGATCAACCCGTCGCCGGCCTCATCACCGATCTGAAGCGCCGCGGCCTGCTCGACACCACGCTCGTCATCTGGGGCGGCGAGTTCGGCCGCCTCCCGCAGTCGCAAGGCACCAACGGCGGCCGCGACCACAACCCCGAGGGGTTCCTCATGTGGATGGCGGGCGGCGGCGTGCGCCCTGGCTACCATCATGGCGCCACCGATGAAATCGGCCACCGCGCCGTCGAGGACGCCGTGTCGGTGCACGACATCCACGCCACGATCCTGCATCTGCTCGGGCTCGACCACCAGCGGCTCACCTACCTGCACAACGGCCGCCAGTTCCGCCTCACCGACGTCTTCGGCCAGGTCATCCACCGCATCATTGCTTGATGAGCCAAGTTGATCGCGATTAGTCCACCTTCCCTTTCCTCCTCCTCACCCCCAGCGCTGAGCTTTTCCCGACAGGAGCAAGCACCGCCGGCGTCAACGGCCGTTTTTGATTTCAGCCCCGGCAACGCCCGCAACCGCTCGGTCACCCGCCTTTATACCTCCGTCCGTCGTGGCGCGATTTCACAAAAAGACGCCGCTGGGCTCCTAGGCACCGCCGCGCATCTGGAGTATCTTTTCCTCCCCACCACCCCACGCCGCCCGCCTGCCGGGCCGCGGAGCGCCTATGCGCTTTTTTCAACCCTGATCCTCTACTACCATGGTCCCTCAACTCCCCTCCCTCGCCACCGTCATGTTTCGGCTGGCGCTCGCCTTCTTTCCGCTGATTACAGCAACCCGCGCCGCCGACGGCACTGGCACGCTCGCCGGCAACATCTCGAACATCGCCACGGGCAACAACCTTGAGGGCGCGCGCGTGGAGATCCCGGCGCTGCGCGTGAGCACGCTCACCGACAACACCGGCCGCTACGTCCTCGCCGGCCTGCCCGCGGGCACACACGAGGTCGTCGTGTCCTACGTCGGCCTCGACACCTCGCGCGCCCCGATCGCCGTCGCCGCCGGCCAGATCGCGACGCGCAATTTCGACCTTTCCACCGGCATCTACAAACTGGATGCCTTCAAGGTCACCGGCGAGCGCGAGGGCGGCGCGGCCGCGATCACCGCCGCGCGCAATGCGGAGAACCTCAAGAACGTCGCCGCCACTGATTCCTTCGGCAATCTCCCCAACATGAACGCCGGCGAAGTCGCCATCCGCCTCCCCGGCATCTACGGCGAGCTCGACGCCGGCGGCAATCTCTCCGGCTTCACGGTGCGCGGCATGACCTCCGGCCTTAACTCCGTCACCATGGACGGCGGCCTGCTCACCGGCCAGGGCGGCGCCGGCCGCTCCATTTTCGTGAACAACATCACCGGCGCGATGTTCGACCAGGTCGAGCTGATCAAGGGCCACACCCCCGACAAGGGCGCCGATTCCCTAGGCGGCACGATCAACTTCAAGAGCCGCTCCCCGCTCTCGATGCGCGAGAAGCGCCGCGTCACCTACACGCTCAGCGCCCGCATCGCGCCCTCCTTCACCCAGCAGATTCCGATTCGCGAGGATCGCCGCCTGCACGGGCTCGCGAGCCTCGGCTACACGGAGGTGTTCGATGCCTTCGGCGGCAGCCGCAACCTCGGCGTGGTCGTCAACATCTTCAACTCCGAGACCGCCCTCGGCTGGTTCACCACCCAGCGCGATTTCCAAAACACCGCCGCCCAACCCAACTTCCTCTGGGACTACCGCACCGGCGATGTTTACAATCACCGTCGCCAGAAAAACATCACCACCAAGGTGGACTACCGCCTCTCGCCCGCGACCAAGCTCTCCTTTCTCGCCAGCTACATCGACCACTCGGAGGTTTACCGCCGCCAATACGACGCGCGCGCCTTCACCAACCAGGTCGTCTTTAATCCCGCGCTCAACACGACCGCCAACACCGGCGCCGGTATCGCCCCTGGCTACACCGATCGGATCACGACCGTCCGCCCCGTCGCCGCCTCGACGATCGACCTCACGATGACGGGCCCGAACAACTTCTTCAACCGCCTGCGCCGTGCCGACCTCAGCGCCGAGCACAACTGGGGCCCGTGGCAGATCGAATACGGCGGGAAATACACCCAGACCCACATCAACATCGGCAACGGCGAGGGCGGCGTGCTCGTCAACCGCCTCACCGGTGCCGGCTGGATCCTCGATCGCACGCAATCAGATCTGTTTCCCAAGTTCATCCAGAACGGCGGCCCGGACTTCACCAACCCCGCCAACTACCGTCCCTCGCCCACCAACGCGCTCACGAACGGCAACAACACGCAGCTCCACGAAGTCACCGAGCTGCGGGGCGACGTCCGCTACACCCTGCCGCTGTCGTTTCCCGTCATGCTCAAGAGCGGCTTCGTGTGGCGTGAGCAGGTCGTCGGCGCCACCAGCGCCTCCCGCCGGTGGAACTACATCGGCACCGGCCCGCTGCGCCCCGAGCCGTCGCTCCTGATGATGGATCAGGTAAAGACCGGACGCGCGCTCCCGCAGTGGGAAGCCTCGCACTTCATTCGCGCCCGCGAGGTCATCGACCCGACGATCTGGCGCGAGGATTTCTATTTCCGCGAGACCACGAAATACACCGGCTTCACGGCTGCCACCGAGACCGTCTCCGCCGCCTACGCGATGGCCCAGGGCAAGCTCGGCCGCGACGGCCTGCTCGGCCGCACCGGCTTCCTCGGCGGCGTGCGCGCGGAGCGCACCGAGAACGAGGCCTACGGCTGGGTCCGCGCCCGCCGCCTCAGCGGCACCGGCGCCACCGCCACCGAGGCCGCCGCCGTCGCCGCCGCAAAAGCAGACTACGCCGACAATCGCCGCACGACCGAGGGCGATTACACGAAATACTTCCCGAGCATCCACCTCAACCACGACATCACGCCCAACCTGAAGACGCGGCTCAGCTGGTCCACGAGCTTCGGCCGCCCCGGCTTCGGCAACCTGACTCCCGGCGAGACGCCCAACGAGTCCAATGCCAACTTTGGCGGCTCCCCCACGCTCACGATCAACAATCCCTCGCTGCGCCCACGGACCTCGCGCAACTGGGACGCCACGCTCGAGTATTATTTCGAGCCCGTCGGCAATCTCTCGGTCGGCTGGTTCCACAAGGAGATCCGCGACTACATCGTCAGCGGCATCGACTCCGGCAAGATTGGCACCGGCAATGACAACGGCTTCAACGGCGAATATCCCGGCTGGACCATCCTCACCTCGCAGAACGCCGGCACTGCCATCGTGCAGGGCTGGGAGTTCAGCTACCAGCAGCAGTTCACGTTTCTCCCCGGTGTGCTCAAGGGCCTCAGCGGCATGCTCAACTACACGATGCTCGACACCCACGGCAAATTCACTGGCAACACCACGCTGACTTCCGGGCAAGTCGCCGGCTTCGTGCCGCGCACGGCTAACGCCAGCCTCTCGTGGCGCTACCGCGCGTTCAGCACGCGCATCCTGTCGAACTACGCGACCACCTTCCTCACGAACTACGGCGGCGCCTCGCCGTGGCGGAATCTCTACCGGGTGAAACGCAACCTGATCAACGTCGGCTTCGCCTACCAGGTGCGCCCAACGCTCAACCTCACCCTCGATATCGATAACCTGAACAACGTCGGCCAAAAGCGCTACCGTGGCACTGCGGACCAGGTCGAGTATTACAACTACCCCGGCACGACGTTCACCGTGGGCCTCAGCGGACGTTTCTAAGCTCCCATGAAACCCCTCCCGTTCATCGCGCTGCTGCTCGTGTTCAGCTGCGCGGTGCTTCGCGCGGCCGACACGGCCACGCTCACCGGCACGGTCTCCAATGTCGCGACCGGCAATCTCCTCGAGGGCGCCCGCGTCACGATTCCCTCCCTCGGGCTCACCGCGCTCACCGATCCCACAGGCACCTATGCGATCACCGCGTTGCCCGCCGGCTCGCACGAGATTCTCGTCTCCTACATCGGCCTCGATTCGTCGCGCGCCTCCATCGCCGTCGCAGCCGGCCAGCGCGCCGTCCGCAACTTCGATCTCACCACCGGGATCTACAAACTCGACGCCTTCAAGGTGACCGGCGAGCGCGAGGGCGGCGCCGCGGCCATCACCGCGCAGCGCAACGCCGACAACGTGAAGAACATCGTCGCGATGGATTCGTTCGGCAACCTGCCCAACATGAACGCCGGCGAGGTCGCCATCCGCCTCCCCGGCGTCGCCGGCAATCTCAGCGACGAAAATCTCGTCGATGGCTTTACCATCCGCGGCATCGGCCCCGGCCTCAACTCCATCACCCTCGACGGCGCGCAGCTCACCAGCCAGGGCGCGCTCAATCGCGCGTCGAACATCAATAATCTCACCGGCACGATGTTCGACCAGCTCGAGCTCACCAAGGGACACACGCCCGACAAGGAGGCCGGCTCCATCGGCGGCACGATCAACCTGAAGAGCCGCTCGCCCCTCAGCATGAGGGAAAAACGCCGCCTTAGCTACAGTTCGAGCGTGCGCTACGCTCCGCCGTTCACCGAGCAGACGCCCACGCGCGAAAAGCACCGCGCGCATCCGCTCTTCAACGTGCAGTGGCAGGAGGTGTTCGATGTCTTCGGCGGCGAGCGCAACCTCGGGGTCTCGCTCAACCTCTTTTACAGCGAAAACGCCGTCGGCGGCTTCCGCACCACGCGCGATTTCCAAAACACCACCGCGCAGCCCGCCTACCTCTGGGACTACCGCACGTGGGACAACTATAACAACCGCAAGCAGGGCAGCGTGAACTTCAAGGCCGACTACCGCCTCTCGCCTAACACCAAGCTCTCGCTCAACACCATCCTCAACGACGCCGTCGAGACCTTCCGCCGCCAATACGAGACGCGCGCCTTCACCACGCAGACCATCGGCACGACTGGCACCGCCGGCATCCTCCCCGGCTTCACCGATCGCATCACGCAGGTCCGCGCCGCCCCGGGCTCCACCATCGACATGACGACCACCGGCCCGGGTAATTTCTACAACCGGCTGCGCCGCGTCGATCTGGGCGCGGAGCACACCTTCGGGCCGCTGATGCTGGACTACAATGCCCTCTACACGCAGACGAACATCAACGGCGGCGGCGGCGGCCGCGGCGGCATCTTGGTCAACCGCATCACCGGCATCGGCTGGCTCCTCGACCGCACGCTGGACGATTTGCATCCGCGTTTCGTGCAGACCGAAGGGCCCGATTTCACCAACGCCGCCAACTACCGCCCCACCACTTACACGAACTCGATTCTCCAGAGCGACGACATGATCCGCGAGGCCCGCGCCAACGCCCGCTACACGCTGCCGACGCCCTTCCCGCTCGCGCTCAAGGCCGGCGGGCAATGGCGCACCCGCTACGTCGCCGCAAAGAGCTTCGCCCGCCGCTGGAACTACGCCGGCACCACCGCCCTCCCCGCCGACCCCACGATCATCACCCAGGACTCCGTGAAAACCGGCCGCCGCATCCCGCAGTGGGAAGCGATCCAGTTCTTCGCCGACCGCCAGCCGATCACGCCCGCGCTCTGGCGCGAGGACCGCTACTTCAGCGAGCAGAACAACTACACGGCCAACCGCGCCGTGACCGAGGATGTCCTCGCCGCCTACGCCATGACGCAAGGGCGCGTGGGTCGCACGGGGTTCCTCGCCGGGGTCCGCACTGAGACCACCGAGACATCGAGCTGGGGCTGGGTCCGCACCCGCACCGGGAGCACCGCTGCCCAGCAGACCGCCGATCCGGTCGGCTCCGCGCAGCGCGACTACGCCGGCACGCAGCGCAACCTCAGCGGCGATTACCGGAAATGGTTTCCCAGCGCGCACCTCTCACACGATCTCACGCCGAACCTGAAAGCCCGGCTGAGTTGGTCCACCAGCTTCGGCCGTCCCGCACTCAACAACGCGCTCCCCAACGAAACGATCAGCGAGGCCAACCAGACCCTCACCGTGAACAACCCCGCGCTGCTCCCGCAGCTCGCCGACACCTGGGACGCCACGCTCGAGTATTATTTCGAGCCCGTCGGCAATTTCTCGGTCGGCTGGTTCCGCAAGCGCATCAAGGACTACATCGTGCCCGGGATCGCCACCGGCACAATCGCCGGTGGCAACGACAACGGCTACAATGGCGAATACGCCGGCTTCACGCGCCTCACGTCCGCCAATGCCGGCACCGCCTACGTCCAGGGCTGGGAGTTCAGCTATCAGCAGCAGTTCCCGTTTCTCCCCGGCCTGTTGAAGGGGCTCGGCGCTTCAGCGAACTACACCCTCATCGCCACGCACGGCGATTTCGGCGGCACGGTTTCGCGCAGCACCAACGAGGTCGCCGGCTTCATCCCCCGCACCGGCAATGCGAGCCTCTCCTGGCGCTACCTAAAATTTGGCGCTCGTGCGCTCTACAACTTCACCGGGAAGTATATCACGAGCTACACCGCCGCGAGTGTCGGCCGAAACATTTACCGCTACAAATACTCCACCGTGAACGTCGGCGTCTCCTACCAGCTCCGCCCGTCCGCCACGCTCACCTTGGATGTGGCCAATCTCGGCAACGAGCCGCAGGCCTTCTACCGCGGCATCCCCGACCAGATGCAGAACGTGATCATCAACGGCACCACGCTGACCCTCGGGATCAACGGCCGGTTCTAACCCTCGTCCATGCATCCGCGCTTCTTTTTCACCTTTGTTCTCACGCTGGCCGGTTTCGCTTGGGCCCGCGCCGCTGAAAAACCGCTGAACATCCTCATCCTCTACACCGACGACTGGCGCCACGACACGCTCGGCATCGCGGGCAACCCGACCGTCAAGACCCCCGTGCTCGACCAGCTCGCGCGCGACGGCGTCCGCTTCACGCAGAACTGCGTGACGACGGCGATCTGCGGCGTCAGCCGCGCCACGCTCTTCACCGGCCAGTGGATGGCGCGGCACGGCAACCCGGCTTTCGCGGCCTTCAAAACGCCGTGGGCCGAGACGTATCCCGGCCTCCTCCGCGCCGCCGGCTACCACACCGGCCACGTGGGCAAGTGGCACAATGGCAAATTCCCGCAGGAGCATTTCGACTTCGGCCGCGCCTACAGCGGCACCCACTGGATCAACGAGCCCGACGGCACAAAAATCCACGTCACCCAGAAAAACGAAAACGACGCCTTGGAGTTTCTCCGCACCCGCCCCGCTGAAAAACCGTTCGTCCTGACGCTCGCGTTTTTCGCCACGCACGCCGAGGACCAGAACCCACTCCAATTTTTGCCGCAGCCCGGCAGCATGGCGCTTTACCAGGACGACATCGTGCCCGTGCCCAAGACGGCCACCAACGGGCATTTTCGCCGCCTCCCTCCCTTCCTCGCCAACGAGGAGAACGAGGGCCGCGTCCGCTGGCACTGGCGTTTCGATACGCCGGATAAATTCCAGCTGATGATGAAAAACTATTATCGGCTCGCGACTGAAGTGGACACCACCTGCGGCCGCGTGCTCGCCGAGCTGAAAAAGCAGGGTGTGCTGGACCGCACTCTTGTGATTTTCACCAGCGACAACGGCTACTTCCACGCCGAGCACGGCCTCGCCGACAAATGGTATCCCTACCAGGAGAGCATCCGCGTGCCCCTCATCATCCGCGACCCGCGGATGCCGGCCGCCCAACGCGGCACCACCAACGAGGATTTCACCCTCAACGTCGATCTCGCCCCCACCATCCTCGCCGCCACCGGCCACCCCGCCCCCGCGCGCATGCAGGGCCGTGACCTCGCCCCGCTCTACCTCGCGAAATCCGCGCCCGCCTGGCGCACCGAGTTTTTCTACGAGCACGCCACGATCCGGAACATCAACTTCATCCCCTCCTCCGAGGCCCTCGTGCGCAAGGACGTGAAGTATGTCTGGTGGCCCGACTTCAAGCACGAGCAGCTCTTCGACCTCCGTGCCGATCCGTTCGAGGAGCACAACCTCGCCGCCGATCCCGCGCAGGCTCCGCGCCTCGCTGCCCTCCGCACCCGTTTCGCAGAGCTTAAAGCCGCCGCTCAATAACGCCCCCGAGGCTGCCGGTCTCCGTCACCCCTCCTGTTCGCCGCCATCGCCGCTCTCACCCTGCGGCCAGTCCATTTGCTGCCATGAACAACCCCCAACCTGCCCCCCTGCTCCTCGCCGCGCTGGCTCTTGCGCTGGCTGCTCCGCTCACCGCTCAAGTCGCGCCTTCCACCCCTGCGCCTGCGGCCGGCACAGCGGTCAAACTCGACGACTTTGTCGTCACCGGTGTCTTCAACGCCACCGAGGCCAAGAAGGCCACGACCGCCATCACCACGCTCACGGCCGACTATCTCGCCGAGCAGGTCTATCTCAGCGCCGACGATATGTTGCTCGAGGTCGCCGGCGTCTTCGTCAACTCCTCCCTCGGCGAAATCCGCGGGATGGTTTACTCGCGTGGCATCTCCGCCGACAGCTCCGACGGCGCCACCGGCCAATACTACGTCTCCATGCAGGAGGACGGCCTGCCGATCACCAACATCGCCTTCGGCAATTACAACGCCTCCTACTTCAACCGCCCGGACATCACGCTCAAGCGCGTCGAGGCCGTGCGCGGCGGCAGCGCCTCCATCACCTCGTCCAATTCGCCCGGCGGCGCCTTCAACTACATCAGCCGCACCGGCCCGGCGACGGCCGGCGGCGAGGTGCGCTCCCGCTTCGGCCTCGAAGGCCGCGGAGAGCCGCACTACCGCGCCGATCTGGTTTACGGCGGCCCGCTCGGCCAGAAGGGCTGGGTTTACAGCCTCGGCGGTTTCTACCGCTACGCGGTGGGCCATCGCCCCGCGGACGGCTACCCGATGAACAATGGCTTCGTCGTCCGCGGCAACCTGTTCAAGGACTACGGCCAGGGCTCCTTGAAAATCTACGGCAAATACATGGACGACCGGAATCACTGGTATGAATACCTCCTCGCCCGTGATCCGCAGGACCCAAAGCAGTTTTCCGGCCTCAGCCGCTACAGCACCAACTTGTTTCCGAAGAGCTCCCACCAATACCCGCGCGAGTCCGACACCACCCTCGCCACCTTCGACACCGCCGACGCCGTCCGCTCCCGCCAGCGCTACGCCGGCATCGAGTGGAAGCACGACTTCGGCGACGGCTGGTCGCTCAACCACAACGTGAAGTTCTCCCGCAACTGGGCCGACTGGAACTCCTCTGCCGGCGTCACGCCGCGCTCGCTCGAGTGGCCGAATTTCTTCTCGTCGATGGCCATCCAGTTCAGCGGCGGCACGCAGAACGGCCGTGTGCCCGCGGGCCTCTACCGTTTTTCGGACCGCCAGACCGGCCGCGTCCTCGCCGAGGTCACCTCCACCGGCTTCTACACCGTCAATGCCAACGCCCTGTTCAACGCCGGCCAGGTCGTGCGTTTCGCCAACCTGCCCAACGGCCAGATCGTGCCGAGCGCCTTCTGGACCAACACCGGCCGCGTCGCCAACGAACACATGGACGAAATCATGCAGCGCTTCTCAATCACCAAGAAGTGGGGCAGCCACTCGTTCACCGCCGGCGGCTATTTCGGTTATGACGACATTTCCGACCGCCAGACCAGCGGCGGTCGCACCGCCTCACCGCTCACTGAGCAACCGCAGCCCGTCGCGATCACCTGGATTCCGGCCACCGCCGCCAACCAACCCGCCGGCACGCCCGCCGCCGCCCTCGCCGCCGTCGCCGGCTGGAATGGTCAGCCCGTCCTCCTCACCAACCCCGAGGGCTTCACCTCCCTCGGCAACGGCTACACCCGCGATCTCGCCATCGCCCGCCAGTTCGCCTACTTCTTCGGCCACAAGTGGGACATCAACCAACGCTGGGGCATCGACTGGGGTTTCCGCGGCGAGAAATTCCGCGTGAAGGGCTTCAACCAATCCGGCTCCCTCAACCCCCGCGGCAATTGGGATCCCACCTATGGTGGCGCCGACGGCAATCCGCTTACCATGTTCGACAATCGGTTCACCGTGCCGAATCCGAACGCCCAATGGTTCTTCGACAAGGATGTGCGCAGCTTCTCGTGGTCCGCCGCCAGCAACTTCGTCATCAACAACGAAAACTCCTTCTACATCCGCTACGCCGACGGCGAGAAGGCGCCCGATTACGCCTTCTTTCGCAATTACAACTCGGTCTTCCGCTTGGCCAATCTCCGCCCGCGCCCCCAGACCGTCGAGCAGGTCGAGCTCGGCTACCGATGGAAACATAAGGGCGTCACGCTCACCGCCACGCCCTTCTGGAGCCGGCTCGGCAACATCAACTCCAATCCCCAGGCCACCGAGGCCGACGGCATCACGCTCTACTACCCGGATCCCATCTATAACATGGTGACCACCTTTGGCCTCGAGCTTGAGGCCGAGGTCCGCTTCACCGAGCGCTTCCGCATCCGCTCCGTCTTCACCGCCCAGAAAGCCGAAAACACCATTTGGAAAGTTTTCGTCGCCGGCTCCAACGGCCGCGATGACGACACCTACCTCGACTACTCCGGCCGTGATGCGGACAACAACCCCGACTTCATTCTCAACACCACGTTCGACTACCGCCTGCGCAATGGCTTCGTCAATGTCTCGTGGCGCCACATGGGCGAGCGCGCCGGCAACATCCCCAACGTGATCACGCTGCCGCGCTTCAATCAGTTCAACTTGAACGCCGGCTGGACCATCAGCCGCACCCGCTCTCTCGGCCTCAACATCAACAACCTCTTCGACAGCGAAGGTGTGATGACGTGGCGCGGGTGGGGCGTAAACCCTGGCGACCGCCAGAGCTACACCTCGCTCCCCGCCACCGGCCGCGACACCATGCTCCAATACGTCCCCGTCCAGCCGCGTTCCTACTTCATCACCTTCACGCAGAAATTCTGACGCATCGATCCGGCCCCAGGTAGGGCGAGGCGTCCCGCCGAGCCGCGGCCACCGCGGACGGTTCGCCCTACCTTCCCGCGCGCGGAATCCCGCTCCCTTCTCTCCGTCTCTCTGTTCCTCAATCTTCCCGTCATGCCTTCACTCCGGCGCTCCGTCGCCCTTTCCCTCCTTCTCTCCGTCTCGTCCGCTCTCGCCCAGGCGCCGAAAAAGGAAAACGCCGCGCCCGCCGCTGAGCCAGCCACCGCCGGCCAGAAATCGCGGGCCGAGATGGCCGCCCTCGCCACCGCCACCGAACCCTCCGCGATCACCGTCGCGCCGGGCTTCAAGGTCGAGCTGCTCTACACCGTGCCCAAGGGCGACCAGGGCTCGTGGGTCGCCCTCGCCCTCGATCCCAAGGGCCGCCTCCTCGCCAGCGATCAATACGGCGGCCTCTACCGCCTCACCTTGCCCGCCGTCGGCACCAGCACCGGCACTAAGATCGAGCACCTCGCGATCGATTTCACTGCCGTGAAGGCCGGCGCTCCGGCCGAGGCCGAGCCTGCCGCCTCCGCCAAAGATGCCGGGAAAAAGAAAGTCGACCTCGGCCCGCGCATGCAGGTCGGCGCGCACGGCCTGCTCTACGCCTTCGACAGTCTCTACGTCATGGTCAACGAACAGCGCGGCAAGTCCGGCCTCTGGCGCGTGCGCGACACCAATGGCGACGACCAGTTCGACCAGATCGAATTTCTCCGCGCGATGAACGGCTCCGGTGAGCACGGCACGCACGCCCTCGTCCTCGCGCCCGACGGCCAGTCGATCTATTTCGCCAACGGCAACCACACCGATCTCCCGAAAGCCATGGAGCGCGCCCGCATGGTCGCCTGGGGCGAAGACCATCTCCTCCCGCGCATGTGGGACGCCCGCGGCCACGCCCGCAACAAGTTCGCCCCTGGCGGCTACATCGCCCGCACCGATCGCGACGGCAAATCGATCGAGCTCTTCTCGATCGGTTTCCGCAACCAATACGACATGGCCTTCGACCAGAACGGCGAACTCTTCACCTACGATTCCGACATGGAGTGGGACCAGGGCTCCCCGTGGTATATGCCCACGCGCATCAACCACGCCATCGGCGGCGGCGACTACGGCTGGCGCTCCGGCGCCGGCCGCTGGCCCAATTACTACGCCGACTCTCTCCCCGAAGTCGTCAACATCGGCCCCGGCTCGCCGGTCGGCGTCACCTTCGGCACAGGCGCGAAATTCCCCGCGAAGTTCCAGCACGCGCTCTTCGCCGCCGACTGGACCTTCGGCACGCTCTACGCGATCCACCTGACGCCCGACGGCGCGAGCTTTCGCGGCGAGCGCACCGAGTTCGTCTCCGGCAAGCCGCTGCCTTTCACCGATGTCGTGATCAACCCGAAAGACGGTGCGATGTATTTCGCTGTCGGCGGCCGGCGCACGCAGTCCGCGCTCTACCGCGTGACCTACACCGGTCGCGAGAGCACCGCGCCCGCGAAGCTCGCGCCCCCCACCGAGGCCGCCCAGCTCCGCCGCACCCTCGAGGCGCTCCACGCCGAAGGCACCGGCCCTGAGGCCATCGACACCGCCTGGCCGCACCTCGCGAGCCCGGATCGCTTTGTGCGCTTCGCCGCGCGCGTCGCCATCGAACGGCAGCCGGCCGATAAATGGGCCGACCGCGCGCTCGCCGAATTGCAGCCGCAGGCCGCCATCGAGGCGCTCATTGCACTCGCCCGCGTGGGCGACAAGACGCTCCAGCCGAAAATCATCGCGTCGCTCGGCCGGCTCGACTTCGCCACGGTGCCCGCCGCCCTGCGCCTGCCGCTCCTCCGCGCGTGGCAGCTTGCGTTTACCCGCATGGGCAAGCCCTCCGCCGAAGCCTGCGCCACCGTCGTCGCGAAACTGGAGGACAATTTCCCGCACGCCGACGCACTCGTGAACCGCGAGCTTGTTTCGCTGCTCATCTATCTCGATTCCAAGCAGGTCGTCGCGAAGACCGTCCCGCTCCTCAGCGTCTCCGAGCCCGCCGACGCCAACGCCCACGAGCTCGGCGGTGCCGCTCTCATCGCGCGCAATGATCGCTACGGCGCCACCGTCGCCGAAGTCGCCGCCAGCCGCCCCGACCGCCAGCAGATCGCCTACGCCTATGCGCTGCGCCACGCCACCGCCGGCTGGACCCCCAAGCTCCGCACCGAGTTCTACGCTTGGTTTCCTCGCACGCGAAATTGGAAAGGTGGCAACAGCTTCAGCGGCTTCATCCAGAATATCCGCACCGAGTCCCTCGCGACCGTGCCCGACAAAACCGAGCGCGCCGCCTACGATGCCCTCTCGAAACCCGCCCCCGCCGGCTTCGCCGTGCCCACGATGACCCCCAAGGGTCCCGGCCGCGCCTACACCGTGCCAGACGCCATGGCCACGATGCCCGCCAAGCTCACGGGCCGCGACTTCGCCCGCGGCCAGGCGATGTTCACCGCCACCGCCTGCGTGATGTGCCACCGCTTCGGCAGCGAAGGCAGCAGCGCCGCCGGCCCCGATCTCAGCGGCGCCGGCGGCCGCTACAGTATCCGCGACCTCCTCGAAAACATCATCGATCCCTCGGCCGTCATCAGCGACCAGTTCGGCAGCGAGCAGATCGAGCGCACCGACGGCGACCCGATCGTCGGCCGCGTGGTCGGCGAGGAAAACGGCGAGCTGCTCATCATGGCCAACCCTTTCATGGCCGACGAAAAAGTCCGCGTGAAGACGAGCGCCGTGAAATCGAGAAAAGCCTTCGGCACCTCGATGATGCCCGCCGGCCTGATCAACTCGCTCAACGAGGAGGAGCTGAAAGACCTCCTCGCCTACCTCCTCAGCGGCGGAAATCCCGCGGACGCGATGTTCAAAAAGTAGCGTTAAGCTCGGCCCGCCCAGTCGGGTCGGTGCATTTTTTTTTGGCGTCGCCGCGCCGCGCCGCGGCGGCATCGTCGGCGAGGTTACCCGCCCCGGCGCGATGTCCCTGCGCATATCCACCGCCCGTTCGCTTGTCCGCCCGCGTCTGCTTCGCGCCGCCGCGCTCGCGGTCGCGTGCGCCAGTCCGCTGCCCGCGCAGTTCTGGAGCGACACGCCGTTCGCCCGCGTCGCTTTTTTCCCGCCCGTGCCGCCGGTCTTCGGCGCGCCCGTGGGGGAACGCACGGGCCTGCGGCCGCACTGGATCGACAACCGCCCGCTGACCGCGCCCGACGGGCTCGCAGACTTCGTGGCCGAGTCGTTCTATCCGGCGCTCAGCACGCGGCTCTTCAACCTCAAGCTGGACCGCCGCATCGAGACCCGGCTCCACGCCTACCGCACCGCGCGCCAGCGCGAGACGAATGCCCTCCTCGATCTGCTCCTCGCCGCCGAGGCCGGTCTTGCCCCGGCGAATCCAGCGGCGCTGCAAGCTCTCGCGGCCGAACAGACCCCACGGCTCGCCGCCCTCGAGCAGGAGGAGGAGCGACTGCGCGCGGACCTGATTCCGGGCGGCTGGTTTTCAGACGGCGACTGGAACGGCCGCCGGCGCTGGAAACTCGATCCGAGGAAGGATTTTTCCAACGCGGTCGACGCCGAGGCCCGGTTCCAGGTCGTGCGCGCCACGGCCCACTACCAGACCGGCCTGCTCCCGGCGCAGCGCGGGCTCCTGACCGAGCTCGCCATCGATCTGCGCGACGAGGCGCGCAGAGCCCGCGGACTCCCGGCCAACCGCGCCGAAAGCGACGCAATTTTCTTCTCGCCCGAGACCGCCCGCTTCCGCCTGCCTCCCGGCGTCACGCTGGAGCTCCGCGCGAAGTTCGCCACCTACAACGGCCGCAAGGCCGCCTTGAAGCGCGCCCTCCTCGAGACCGTCGTCGCGCAGGACAAGGCCGATGCGGAGACCCGCAGCGCCGCCTTCGATGCGCTCGCCGATCGCCAGTGGCCCGAGATCGTCGCCCTCGAGGCGCTCGCGGAGGAGATGCGGGGCGAACTCGCCGCCCGCCTCGCGCCCGCGCCGCCGCCGGCTCCCCCGTGGGTGCCGGCCGAAATCTTCGAGGCCATCCACCGCTACAACGCGGACCGCGACGATTATTTCCACGCGATGAGAATCGCCGTCGAACTCGCGGCCGATCAACTGCCGCGGCCTGCGGAAAAAAGGGGTGACGAGGAACGGCAGTTCGAGGCGCGCCGGGCCGAGGTGAAGCGCGCCGCTGCGCTTGAGTTTCAACGCACGCACGCGGAGCGCTTCGGCATCCTGGAGGCGCAATACCGCGCCATCCGTGACAGCCTGGCGATCCTCGCGCAGCATCAGGTCGATCGGAGGACTGGCCAGCCACTCAGCGCCGACACCCTGCTGCGCGTCCACGCGGCCTCGATGGCGGAGTTCGAGACCTTCGGCCGCACCTCCGTCCTCTACACGCACTACCGGATCGCGATGGTGCAGCCGGGCCTCTCGCCGGAGCAGCGGCGCCTGCTCTTCGGCTACGCACTCATGGGCCTCGCGCAGCCGCTGCCCTTTGGCGAATTCATGCCGCCGAGTTCGGCCCAGCGGCCCTTTGCCACGCCGTAAAGTGAGCGAGTTTCGGCCTGGGTGGAGCTTCTACTTTTTGAGATACTCCGCCAGCCAGTCGAAGATCGTCCGGTGCCACAGTTCGCTATTCTGCGGCTTCAGCACCCAGTGGCCCTCGTCCGGAAAATAGAGGAACTTCGACGGCACGCCCCGGCGCTGGAGCGTCGTGAAGAGGCTCAGGCCTTGGCCGATGGGCACGCGGAAATCGAGTTCGTTGTGGATGACCAGATTCGGCGTTTTGAACTTCGCGGCGTGCCGGTGCGGCGACCATTTTTCAAAGTCCGGATTCTCCCACGGGATGCCGTGGTCCCACTCGTCGAACCACGTCTCCTCCGTCCCGCCATACATGCTGACAAAGTCATACACGCCGCAGTGCGTCACCAGGGTCTTGAACTTGTCCGTGTGGCCTTGGAACCAGTTCATCATGTAGCCGCCGTAACTCGCGCCCGCCGCCGCCATGCGCGCGGTGTCGATGTAGGGCTGCTTTTCGAGATGCGCGAGACAGGCCATGAGATCGGTGAAGACCTTGCCGCCCCAGTCGTGCGAAATCTCGTCGGTGAACTGCTGGCCAAAGCCCGTCGAACCGCGCGGATTGGGCAGCGCGATCACATAGCCCTGCGCGGCCCAGAGCTGCGGGTTCCAGCGCGTGGACCACGCGTCGATAAACGCGCTCTGCGGCCCGCCATGCACCCAGAAGACAAGCGGATACTTCTTCGCAGCGTCGAAGCCCGGCGGCTTCAGGATAAACATCTGCACCGGCGTGCCGCCGGCACCCGCGACCGTGACACTCTCCGGCCGCGGCAGCGCGAGCGCCGCGACGGCGGCGGCATTGGTTTTCGTGAGCGCAGCCGGTTCCCCGTCGCCCACGCGCCAGCGCGCAATCTCCGGCGGCTGCGTGAAGGAGGCGCGCAGGAAGGCGAACCACTGGCCGTCCGGCGCCACCGCGATCTCGGAGTTCGCGCCGCCCGTGATCAGCGGCCGCGGTTCGCCCCCGGCGAGGGCGACGCGCCACAGGGGCCGCGTGCCCTGATCCTGCGCCTCGAGGTAAATCGTCTGGCTGTCGGGCGCCCAGGTGAAGCTGTCCACGGAGCGATCCCACGCGGCGGTGAGGGCGCGGGCGCGACCCGTCGCGCGCTCGATCACATGGAGCGTCCACTTGTCGGCCTCGAAGCCGGCGCGGGCTTGCGCGCGATAGGCGAGCCATTTCCCGTCCGGCGAGTAGCGCGGGCGGCCGTCGGCGCCGGGACTGGTGGTCGTGACATTTTTCTTTTCGCCCGTGGCGAGATTCACCGTCCACACGTCGTGGTTGGTGCGCCAAGCCTGCTCCCGCAGCGGCAGCGGCGGCGCGCTGAACGCGATCTCCCGGCCGTCGGGCGACCAGGCAAACTCAAGGCCGGAACTGAAGGTGCTCGAGGTCGGCACCGCATCGTTGTCCCCGGGCGTCACATTGCGCGGCTCGCCGGCCGCGCTGCCATCCGCGTTCACGCCGACGACGAAGATATGCTGGCGCTTGTCGTCCACCCACGAGTCCCAATGTCGGTAGAGGAGCGCGTCGATCACGCGGGCCTTGACCTTGGATTTTTCTCGGGCGTCGGCCTTCTCCTTGTTGCGGCGGTCGGCCTCCTTGAAAGGCTGGGCGGAAAATTCGGGAAGCACCGCCGACACGAACGCGAGCGATTTGCCATCGGGGGACCACACCGGCTGGGCCGCGCCGGTCGAGATTGTGGTGAGCTTGCGCGCCTCGCCGCCGCCGGTCGCGGGCAGCAGGAAAATCTGAGTCTCGCCGTCGCGCGCCGACTCAAACGCGATCCATTGGCCATCGGGCGACCAGCGCGGGCTCGCGTCGCGCTTCGGCGCGGCGGTCAGCCGGCGCGGCTCGCCGGTGCCGTCGGCCTTCGCGACCCAGAGATCGGCGTTGGTGCGGTTTTCCTCCTTCAGCACCTCGGTGACGACATAGGCGATGCGCGCCCCATCCGGCGAAATCTGCGGATCGGCGACCCGTTTCAGACTAAAAATATCTTCGAGGACCATCGGACGCGGCTGGGCCATGGCGGGGAAGGCGGCGACCAGCGCCCACGCGGCCACCATCGGGATGAAGGGGAGTTTCATGCCGCCACGTTGGCTCGTTTTTCGGCGGCGAAGCCAGCGCGTTTTCTGCGAGCCCGCCCTTCGTCGCAAACGGCTTGGCCTCGCCGCGGCTTGCGGCCAGCGTCGCGGCGCGTTCGTTGCCCTACCCATCCTCCCGTCGCATGAAGCTCCTCCGCCCTCTCAGCCTCTCGCTCATTCTCGCCGCCCCGCTCCTCGCCGCCAGCGCCCCCGTCCCTGAGCTGCCGCCGCGCATCCAGGCCCCGACTGACACCGCGCAGTTCCGGCGCTTCGTGCTCGAGAGCGGCCTGCGCGTGCTCCTCGTGTCCGACGCCAAGTTCAACAAGTCCGGCGCCGCGCTCGTCGTGCCCATCGGCGCGGGCGACGATCCCGCGGACCGCGAGGGCATGGCGCACTTCCTTGAGCACATGCTCTTTCTCGGCACGGAAAAGTATCCCGACGTAAACGCCTACGGGAATTTCATGCAGACCAACGGCGGCTACCACAACGCCTACACCGCCTCGGACCACACCAACTACCAGTTCGAGGTGCGCCACGAGGCGCTGGCCGAGGGCCTCGACCGGCTCGCGCAATTCTTCATCGCGCCGCTCTTCACGCCGGAATTCACCGGCCGCGAGATCAACGCCGTGCATAACGAGGCCATGCGCCACGTGCAGAACGATCTCCGCCGCCGCTTCCTCGTCGCCGCCGAGCTCTACGCGCCCGGCAGCCCCGAGAACAAGTTCGGCACCGGCAACAAGGACACGCTCGCCGGCGCCACGCCCGCGCAGGTGCGCGCCTTCTACGAGGCCACCTACACCGCCGACCGCATGGCCCTCGCAATCGGCGGCAAGGCCCCGCTCGATGAGCTGGAGAAACTCGCGCGTGAAAAATTCGGCCCCGTGCCGAAGCGCCCTGTCACCCCGCCGGTCCGGGAAGCGCGCTTTCTCCCGCGCAAGGCCGCCCTGCGCCTCGCGCAGATCGAGCCCGTCAAGGAGGTCCGCTTCCTCGGGCTGGAGTTCCTCGTGCCCGGCACGCGCGCGGATTTCGCCAGCAAGCCGGACGAACTGCTCTCCCAACTCATCAGCTATCCCGGCCCCGGCGGCCTCATCGAGGCGCTCAAGCGCGACGGCCTGATCAACAGCCTCAGCGGCGGCATCTGGGAGCGCACGCCCGTCTACGGTTCCTTTCTCCTGAGCATCGATCTCACGCCCGCCGGGCAGGAGCTGCATGCGCGCGTGCTCACGGAGATTTTCGCCTACCTCGCGCATCTGCGCGCCTCGCCCTTCCCCGCGGCTTTCTACCGCGACCGCGCCCGCATCGCGGCGCTCGACGAGACCTACAAGAATCGCGGCGAGGGCGCCGCGCTCGCCACGCGCCTCGCCAACCAGGCGCTCTTCTACCCGCTCGAGATCGCCGAGCGCGCCGCCGATGTCTGGGGCGCGCCCGACGAGGCCGCCTACCGCCGCCTGCTCAACACGCTCACGGCCGACAACGTGCTCGTGCTGCTCTCGGCCAAAGGTGTGCCGACCGACAAGCAGGAGCGCATCTACGGCACCGCCTATTCCTACCGCGAGGAGACTGGCCCCGCCTACAACGCGATCGCGCGGCCCGTGTCGAAGACGAAGTTCGCCCTGCCCGGAGCCAATCCCTTCATGCCCCGCGACACCCCGCTGCTCGCCGAGCGCCCGGTCGCACTCATCAATGAGCCCGGCCTCGTGCTGCACTACGCGCCCGACACGGAGTTCCAGCGGCCGCAGACCGCCCTCAGCGTGCGTTTCGTCCCCGTGCGCGAGCTGGGCACCGCGCGCTCCGCCGCGCTGCTGCGGCTCTACGCCGCGTGCCTCGGCGATTTCCTCACGCCCGCGAGCGCCGATGCCGAGCTCGCCGGCCTCGAACTCGCCTCCGATTTCACGCTGGAGGGCGCCAAATTTTCCGCCGCCGGCTACGGCGACTCCGCCGCGCGCTACCTCGCGCACGCCGCGGAAAACCTCCGCACCTTCACTCTCGCCCCCGGCCGCTTCGAATCGATCAAGGAGGCCGTGCTCCGCGGTCTCCGCAGCTATAATCAGACCGAGGCCTACGTTCTCGCGCGCGACCGGCGCGACGCGCTGATGCGCGAATTCCACTACCTCCCCAGCGAACTGATCGGCCTCACGGAAGCCGCGACGTGGCCCGACGTGCAGGCCTTCGCCCAGAAATTCTTCGCGCGCGGAACGGTCGAGGCCGTGGTGCATGGCCACTTCTCCGCCGAGCAAGCCATCGCGGCGACGCGAGCGCTCGCGCAGAAAATCGGCGCGCAGCCCGCCGCGCCCGCCGACCTGCTCCGCCGCCGCCACCTCGCCATCGCGCCGGGCGAGAATATCGTCGATGCCGGCCTCATCGAGGGCGTGAACTCCGCCTACATCGGCGACTACCTGCTGGGCGACGACTCGCCCGCGTTGCGCGTCGCGGCCGCCGTCGCCGGCAATTTCTTCGGCGATCCGTTTTTCAGCGAACTGCGGACCAAGCAGCAGCTCGGCTACATCGTCGGCTCCTCCGCGAGCGGCTCGCTGCGGCACCGCTATTTCACGTTCGTCGTGCAATCGAGCGGCTACCCGCCCGAGGAGCTGAAGCGCCGTGCCGAAGCCTTCATCGCCACGCTGCCCGCCACACTCGCCGCGGTCTCGGCCGAGCAGTGGGCCACTCTCGTCGCCGGCGCGCGCTCGGGTTTCGAGGAGAAGCCCAAGAGCATCCGCGACAAGGCCGAGATCTTCTTCGGCCGCGCCTACACCTTCGGCGGCGAGTGGGATCGGCAGCAGGCCTCGCTCGCCGCGCTGGCGTCGCTCACCCAGCAGCAGGCGGTCGATCTGCTCACCCGGGCCTTCGCCCCTGAGACCTCCCGCCGCCGCACCCTGCTCCTCGGCAGCAAAAATCACCCGCTCGACGCGATGACCAAGCCCGCCTTCACCGAGCGGGAATTGTGGAAACCTTCCCGGCAGTATCAGTGACCCACCCTGCTCCCATGAAACGCCTCCTGGCCCTTTGCCTTTCCACGTCGGCCCTCCTGCCCGTCGCCCACGCCGCCGTCCCCGCGGGGTTCACCCACGTGAAGACCCTCGGCGGCATCGCCGAATACAAACTCGCCGCCAACGATCTTAACGTGCTCCTCCTCGAGGACCACTCGGCGCCGGTGCTCACGTTCATGGTCACCTACCGGGTGGGCTCACGCAACGAGGTCACCGGCACCACCGGCGCCACCCACCTGCTCGAGCACCTCATGTTCAAGGGCTCGAAAAATTTCCATCCCGGAATCGGCAAGGGCTTCGACACCCTCATGGACCGCATCGGCGGCATCAACAACGCCACCACCTGGCTCGACCGCACCAACTACTACGAGAATCTCCCCAGCCAGCACCTCGCGCTCGCCGTGGAACTCGAGGCCGACCGCATGCGCGGCCTCCTCCTCCGCGAGGAGGATCGCCAGCCGGAAATGACGGTCGTCCGCAACGAATTCGAGCGCGGCGAAAACGATCCGAGCGAGGCCCTCGACAAGGAGGTCAGCGCCGCCGCCTACCTCGCCCACCCCTACCACCACCCGACCATCGGCTGGCGCTCCGACATCGAGAAGGTCTCGATCGAGAAACTCCGCGAGTTCTACGACACGTTCTACTGGCCCGACAACGCGACCGTCACCGTCATCGGCGACTTCCAGCCCACCGCGGCGCTCGATCTGATCAGGAAGTTTTTCGGCCCCATCCCGCGCGCGCCCAAGCCCATCCCGCAGGTTTACACCGAGGAACCCGCGCAGACCGGCCCGCGCCGCGTGACCGTCAAACGCCCCGGCGAAGTCGGCGTCGTGCAGATCGGTTTCAAGGCCCCCGGCGCCCTCCACGCCGATCACGCCGCGCTCGACGTGCTCGCCGCCGTCCTCAGCGACGGCAAAACCAGCCGCCTCTACCGCGCCCTCATCGACCCCAACCTCGCCATCAGTGCCGACGCTGCGAAGGGCTTTTTCCGCGACAACACGCTCTTCAACCTCACCGCCGTCCTCGCCCCCGGCGCCACGCACGCGCAGGCCGAGCAGACCCTCCTCGCTGAGATCGCCAAAGTGCAGCGCGACGGCGCCACGTCCGCCGAAGTCGGTCGCGCCATCAACAAACTGCTCGCCGGCCACGCCTACCGCCGCGACGGCTCCTTCGCCATCGCCGGCCAGCTCAACGAGGCCATCGCCGTCGGCGACTGGACCGCCTACCACACGCTCCTCGATCAACTGAAAACCGTGACGCCCGCCGATGTGCAGCGCGTCGCGAAAACCTACTGTCTCGAAGACCAGAGCACCACAGGCTGGTTCATCCCGCAGGCCGAGGCACCGGGCAAGGCCACGAGCGCGTTGCCGCACGACGCTTCGCACGCGGGCCACGCCCGTGGGCCGCGCTACTACCGAACTCCCGACGAACCGCTCTCCCGCCATCGCGCAGGCCTCGCACGCGACGCCGCTCCCGCCGGCGGCCCCGGCTCCGCTGCCGCCATCGCGCCCCACGTCCGCCGCCGCACCATCGCCGGGATCGACGTCGTCACCCTCCGCACCTCGATCAAGGAGGTCGTCACCCTCCGCGGCATCGTGGGCGCGGGCGATGTGTTCAATCCGCCCGGCAACTCCGCCATCGCCGATCTCGCGGCGGGGATGCTGGACAAGGGCACGGTCCAGCAGGACAAGTTCGCCGTCGCCGCGCAGCTCGAACAAGCCGGCGCCACCCTCGCCTTCGGCACTGACTCGCACGCGCTCAACATCGCCGGCAAGTGCCTCCGCCAGGATCTGCCGCTGGTGCTCGGCCTCCTCGCCGAGCAGCTCCGCACCCCGCGCTTCGACGCCGAGGAGTTCGCCAAGCTCAAGAAACAGATCGCCGGCCGCTTCAAACGCCAGCTCGAGGACCCCGGCTTCCGCGCCGATGCCGCCTTCGCCCGGGCGATCTTCCCCGTCGGCCACCCCAACCGCCCGCCAGCCGATGAGCGCTACCTCGCCGATCTGGAGGCCGCGACCCTCGGACAAGTGAAGGCCTTCCATGCCGCCCACTACGGCCCCGCCGCCGCGCGCCTCGTGCTCGTGGGCGACCTCGACGACGCTGTGATCGATCGATCGATCGCCGAGCGTTTCGCCGGCTGGACCGGCGGCCGCACCCTGCCCGCGGCCACTCCGGCTCCCGCGCTCACCGCCGGCCGCCGCGAGCAGGTCGAGATGCCCGGCAAGACCAGCGTCTCCCTCGTGATCGGCCAGCCCTCGGGCCTGCGCGCACGCGATGCCGGCTACCAGCCGCTGCACCTCGCGACGGCCGTGCTCGGCAGCGGTTTCTTCTCCGCCCGTCTGCTCGACATCATCCGCAATCAGGAAGGCCTCACCTACGGCATCGGCGCGCAGCTTGGCTCCGACGCACACGCGGACGGCTCGTGGGCCATCCAAGCGACGTTTGCCCCCGATTTGCTCGACCAAGGCCTCGCCTCCACGCTCCGCGAATTGCGGCGCTTTCACGCGCAAGGCGTCACGGCCGAGGAACTCGCAAATTTCAAGGTCACGCTCACCGGCACGCACCAAGTCACGCTCGCGACTACCGGCGGGGTCGCCTCCGCGCTGCTCAACGCACTGCGCCGCGGCTATGGACCCGAGTGGATCGACGACTATCCGCGCCAGCTCCAAGCCCTCACCCTCGCGGAGGTCAACGCCGCCATCCGGCAGCGTCTCGACCCGGACAAGATGGTCACGGTGCTCGCCGGCACGCTGCCCGCGGCGAAGTGATGTTTGAGGGAGCGCGAGGCTTCAGCCCGCGCCAAATGTGAGTTCACCTCCCTGCGCAGGCTGAAGCCTCGGGCTATCTTGGAGTCTCCCTTCTCACGAGCGAAGGCTCCCCTCCCCAAGCTCCGTCCAAACTTTACGCGGCGTTGACGCTTCGCGCACCGATTAGCCATTGCGGGGTCATGCACCGGCCCCACTTTTTTCCCACCGCAGATGAATGCCGATTTAACACCGCTACAAAAAGCCGTCGAACCGCTCTGGATCCAAATCCAGACGCTGTTCGCGGAGCATCATTTCATCACGATCGTGTGCGGGTTTTTCGCCCTGCTCATGACGATCAGTTTCTACAAGTTTCTTCGCAGCATCAGCCCGGCGCTCGTGGGCTTCGTGCTGCTGCTGCTCGTGGCCGTGCTCGTGATGCACTGGACGCAGACCCGCACCGAACCCGTCGTGCTCAAGCCCTTCATCGACGGCCTCGCGCCGTTCTTTCCGACGGTTCCTTCCGCCAAGGTATGAGCCAGCGGCGGCCCCGGCGCCGCTATTTCCGCAGTTTTTTCAGCGCCTGGTTGAGCTTCGGCAGACTGCACGCCTCGGGATCGTAGTCGGGGCCGAGCCACTCGCGCCACTCGCGGCCCAGCTCGGTGTGCGGCTCTTTGAGGCAGGCGAGCATGTCGTGGTAGGCGTCGAGCCCGCCGCAATCCTCCGGCGGCCCGGCGCGTTCGCCGCCGAGGCAGGCGGGATAGAAATGGCCCTTTTCCACCGTGCCGACCTTCTCAAGCTTGATCTCAATCTGCCAGCCCTCCCCGAAGTGGTAGCCGTAGGTGAAGCGCGCCCGGTGCTCGAGATCGAGCTCGGCGAGCGTGATGTCGCGATCATCCTCGATCGTGAGCTCGTCGCGCTTGAGCGGGTTGCCGTAGCGGAGGTCGTCCACGTTGAAGGCGTGGGTCTGGTAGTCGAACCAGTCGAAGGTGACTTGGATGGCGTCGTGCAGCCGGGAGAGCCACATCGACTCGCGCACCAGGAGGCGGCGCCACACCGGCGGCTCGCAGGCGACGACCTGCAGGCGCAGCAGCAGCGTGCGCTCGGTGGGCTTCTTCGCGCGCACCCGGGGGCCCTTGCCTTCGTGGAGACCGATCATTGACCGGCCACTGTGCGGGCGGAGGCAGCGTGATCAACGCTCAACGTTTAACGCCCAACGCTCAACGCCCAGGGACTGAGCCGCGATATCGGTGCCGCCACCTGAGCGCTAAAAGTTAAGCGTTAAGCGTTGCCGTCATTTCGCCGCCGGCGCCTTCAGTGCCGCCGCGAACTCCGGCGCGCCGCGCACGTTGTCCCACCACGGATCGAGCGCGATCGCTTTGCGTGCAAAGAAGACCGTGTGGTCGATCGCCAGCGACAGATAGGCCGCCGTCTTCACCGCGTCACCGGCCGCCGCGTAGTAGCGCGCCAGCAGCAATGGGCGTCCTCGCACCAATTCCTCCCGCCACATCGGCTCGACCGCGCCGATCAACCGCGTGGCTTCCTCGCGTTGCTCCAGCCACGCGAGCGTGATCGCCAGCTCAACTTGGTAGGTCTCGTTGGCGGGTTCGTCTTTCAGCCGCTGGCGCAGCACCGTCTCCGCCGCCTGCCATTCGCGGCGGGCCAGATTTTCCTTGCCGGCGATCCGGTAGGCCAGCGCGAGCGACCAGGCCTTGGGCCGCAGCGGCAAGATGCCGTCCTCGAAATAAGTTCGCGCCGTCAACGTCGCGGTCGCCGCGACGCGGTCGGGCCGGCGCTCGAGCAACCCCGCCCACATGGCCAGGCAGACCGCCCGATCTTCGGAGCGCTCGCCGAGGGGGAACTTGTCCAACTGATCCAGCGTGGACCGCATCGCGGACAAATCTCCCCGCCAACCGCCCAGCAGCGCCGCCTTGGCCAGCAGCGCCGACGCAAAGGGCTGGAGGGCTATGGCGGTGTCGAGCTGCTCCAGCGCCGCGGCGAGGTCTTCCGGATTGGCCCCGCCCGCCCCATAGTTCGCGTAGCTCATCGACAATTCGTAGCGCACCATGGGTTCGCGCGGGAAGCGTTGGGCGAGTTCCTGCAACACCGCGCGGGCCTCGGCCGCGCGACCCGCGCTGATCAGCGTGAAGCCCAGCGCCCGCACCAAGCGGACGTGATGCGGGTTGGCCGCGATGGAACGCCGCAGATGGACCTCAGCCTGATCGAGCGCCCCCTGCTTCCGCAGCACATGGCTGAGCGAGAGGAGCGCCTCGGGCTCGTTGGGGTCGAGGGCGAGCGCCCGGTTGGCGAGCGTCTGCGTTTCCTGCCGGCGTTTCTCGCTCACATCCCAGTTGCGATAAATCCACGCCGCCTGCACGCCCGCGCGCACGCCCCACGCGCCGGCGTTATCGGGCTCTTTGTCGGTCGCGCGGCGCGCGAAGTCCTCCGCCGGCCCGAGATCGTCGCGGGTAAAACTCGTCTTGGCGAACAACGCCAGCGCCCGCGCCGCGAGCTGCGCGCCTTCACTCAACCCACTCGGCGAGCTCAGGGCGGGCGGTGCGGCGACAGTTTTTTTGTCCGCACCGTCCGCAGGCTCGGCCAGCAGCGCGACGATTTCCGGATCGTCGCGCCACGGCGCCATGCGCGGATCCTGTTTGAAACGCAGCCGCAGCGCCGCGCGCGCTTCGGCGGCGTAACTCTCGCCGCCCACCGCGCCCGCCAGCCGGCGCGCCACGTCGCCGTCGCTGAGCATCACGCGGCGCGAGACAACGCCCTCCGCCGATGCCGTCACGGCTTCGCGGATAAGGTCGAGGGCAGTGGCGCGTTCGCTGAGCAGCAGGCTGGCCGGAATCGCGTTGAACCACCAATCACCCATCAGCCCGTAGCGATAGGGCCGACGCAGCCCCTCGAGCGTGGCCGGGTGGAGCGCCCGCGCTTCCGCATCGCGCTTCAGCCCGTGCAACGCCCACACCTCGGCCACGCGCGCGTAGTAGTCGGCCGGGTTGCGCGCCTTCCGCGTCTGCGCCTCGGCGAGCGCCACTGCGTGCTGCGCGCGGGCCATGGCCGGTTTGCCCTGCAGTTCCAGCAACTGCGCCGTGAGCAGCGCGGTCGGACCGGTGTATTCGAAGTCGTCAATCCATTTGGTGGTGAGGCTGCCGAGGGCCGTGAGCCCGTCCTCGGCCTGCCCCGTCACCATCCCATGGATCCAACGGCTGAAGACGACCCGTTCGCCCGAGCGGGTGCGCGAGGGCACCTGGTCGAGGAGCGCTTTCATCTCGGCGGCGTCAGCCCGCACGAGCAGGGCGATGCGCGCTTTCCAAACAATGGCGTTGGTCAGCGGCGTGATCGCGAGGGTGCGGTCCAGCTCACGCTCCATGTCGGCGATGCGGCCCGCGTCGCGGTAGTGGCGCGAAAGTTCGTAGTGCGCCAGCGCGTCGCCGGGGAAAAGCGCAGCGGTTTTTTCCGATGCCGCCAGAGCCTCGGCGGTCGGCACCTTCAAGTCGCCAAAGATGGCCCGGTCGCGGAAGCGGTGGAAAAGAGGTTCGCCGGGCCTGAGCGCGACCGCCCGCTCCAGCAACTCGCGCGCGCGCGGATAATCGGCGGCGCGCATGAGAAAGCAGATGCCCAGCGCCGCGACGGCCTCGGGATCTTCGGGCCCGAGTTGCACGGCGCGCTCGGCGTAGCGGCGAGCGGCCGCGAATCGTTCGTCGCTCAGGTCGAAGCCCCGAAAGAGAAACGCCACCTGCACCCGGGCCATCACGGTCACCGCTTCTGGTGCGGTGGAATTCTTATCGAGCACCTTTTTCGCGATGTCCTCCGCCAGCGTGAAGTCCTCGGGGTTGGCCTCGAGGCCGTTCACCAACGCCATCGCCCGCTTCAGTTCCGGATCGCGCGGCCAGACCGCAGTGGCTGCGGTGGGCGGGCGCGTCCCCGCGCCCGCATTCGTCGCCGGCTCCGCCGGCCGCCTCAGCCAAAAATACCCGCCCACCGCGAGTGCGGCCGCGAACAAAACCACGACGCCTCCGCTGAGCCCGCGCCTCCGTGGTAGGGCGGGTCTCTGACCCGCCCTTGTCCCCTCCTGACTCATGGGCGGGGCAGAGACCCGCCCTACTTCAATCGCCCGGTCAGCCTTCACCACTCCCGCCCGGTGCGACCACAGCTTCACGAACCGCGCCACCACCTCCGGCGCCATCACGCCGCCTGGCAGCCGCGTCCACTGCACCGCGCGGAAACGATCCGGCACGAGCGCCTCCGGTTCGCGGGTGTCGTCAATCACCACGGGCAAAATAAACGCCACGCCGCTCGCGAATCCCATCGCGCGCTGTGCCGCAAGTTCCCACTCGATCCGAAAATACCCTTCGTGCCGCGCCTGCGTGTTTTGAGAAATCACCGCGATGAACAGCACGCACTCCTTGATCTGACGCCGGATTTTCTGATCCCACTCGTCGCCGGTCTCCAAGCCGCCTTCTACGTCGAACCACACCTCCACGCTTGCGGCGCGCAGCGCCTCAGCAATGCGCTTCGCCGCCTCAGCGTCCTGTGACGCGTAGCTGAGGAAGACGGCTTTGGTGGGATCACTCATGCTCAGAAACTGGAGTTGAGTCACAGAGAACACGGAGACTCACGGAGACTCACGGAGACCACGGAGGAAATCTCTGTGCGCTCGGCTTGGCCTCTCCGTGAACTCTGTGTCGAAAGGTTTGTCGTCTTGGTTGAAATCATTTCTTCGCCGCCGGTTTTTCCGGCGGATGCGCCTGGTGCCAGGCGCGGACTCGGGCGTCGGTGTCGGTCAGGCCGAGCGTCGCGAGCACCTGCTTGAAGCGCGGATCGTCGCGGACGGGGTCGAGGTTCGTCTGATAAAAGCTTTGGGGGTTCATCTCGGCGGGGTTCATCGCTGCCAGCGCCTCTTCATAGCGGCCAAGTTCCAACAGGCCAACGAATCTCCTGCCCGCAAAATTCCGGTCCAGCTTGGCCAGTATTTCCTCGGCCTCGGACTTCAGCCCCGCCGCGACGAACACTTCCACGAGATAAACTGAGGTTGGGACGTCGTCCTCTTTGACCCGCCGGGCTTGGGCCACGGCTTCCTCGTGCCGTCCCAATTTTGAGAGGCACCGGGCCCGCCATCTCCCGGCTTGGACGGAATCCGGCCATAGCGCCAGCGCGCGCTCGGTCGCGGCCAAAGCCTCGGTCGGGCGTCCCATTGCGAACAGGGCAATGGCGTAGTTGTCGATGATGCGGTGGGAAAGCGGGTCCAACTCCGTCGCCCGGGCCATTTCCGCCGCGGCCTCTGCAAAGTAGCCCTGCGCCAGGAGCGCCCGGCCCAGCATCTGGCGGCCCGTGGCATAATTGGGATTGAGCGCTACGGCGTGACGCAAGGTCCGCGTGGCCTCGGCCAGTTTCCACGAGTTCAGGTAGGCGTTGCCGAGCGAGGCATGGGCTTCGCCGGAATTCGGATCGAGCGCCACCGCCCGCTCGGCGGCCGCGATGATCCGGCGCATCAGGGGCGACTCGCGCCGACCGAACTGGCCGATCTCCGAGCCGCGCGTGCCCCAGACATCGCTCAGCGCGGCGTGGGCGCGGGCAAAATCCGGTTCGAGCGCCAAGGCCCGGTTCAGCAATTCCTCCGCCCGGTCGAAGCCCTCGGTCGTGCGGAGATTCCACGCCTGCCGGGCCTGCACATAGAGCTCGAAGGCTTCGGGGTTGATCGCGGCCTTCGCCCCAGACGAACTCGCCCCGAGTTTCAGCGAGAGATTCTTCGCGATCAGCCCCGCGATCTCATCCTGCACGGCGAAGATGTCCTTCAAGTCGCGCGTGAAGGTGTCGCTCCACACGTGGAAACCGTCCGCCGCTTTGATGAGCTGCGCGGTGATGCGGACCTTGTCGCCCTGTTTGCGCACGCTGCCCTCGACGACGTAGGCCACGCCGAGCTGCTGCGCGATTTCGGGAATGGGCGTGTCCTTGCCCTTGAAGTGAAACGCCGAGGTCCGCGCCGAAACTTTCAGTCCCGGCACTTTCGCCAGCACGTTGAGCAGTTCCTCGCTGATGCCGTCGGAGAAATACTCGTTGCCCTTGTCGTCGGAGAGATTTGCGAAGGCCAGCACGGCGACGGATTTGTCGGCGATCTTTGGAGCGGTCGGAGTGATCGCTGACTGTTTTTCCACCGGCTTCGCTTCTACGATCAGAGCCTGAAACCGCGCGTCGCCGCGCAGCTTGTCCCACAAGGGATCGATTCGCAGCAGTGCGGGTGTGAGCGGCCATTGCACGGCGCGCGAATCGCGGGCGGAGAGTTTTTCCAAAAGGGGCAGCGCCTCGTCCGCGCGGCCCAATGCCGCGTAAATCCGCGCGGGTGAGACGAACCACAGGGTCGCCTCGCGGGGGTTCATCAGCTCCGTCGCGGTGCGCGCGGCGCGCAGGGCTTCGTCGGTTCGGCCGAGCCACGCGAGCAGCTCGCCCCGCGCGACGTGCAGCGCAAAATCGCTCGGCGTCGCTTTCAGCTTCGCATCCATCACGGCCACGCCCGACTCGAACGCGATGCGCGCCGCTTCCGCCCGGCCCGCCTGGGCGTGCGCCCGCCCGGTCCAATATGCCGTCGGGCCGATGAACCAGTTGTCCTGCACAAAGTCGGCCGAGAGCCGGCGCAGGGCCGTGAGCGCAGCTTCGGGCTCGCGCGCCGCGAGGTGAGCAAAGGCCGTCATCCACACCGCCCGATGCTCGTTGCGGTTCGCCGCCGGCACGTCGGCCAGCGCGCGCCCGGCGGCGGCGGCATCGCCCTTCGCCGTCAGCAGCACCATCGCGAGCCCGCACACGGAATTCGCCGAAGACTCGGCCGCGATTGAGGCGCGCACGGCACGCTCGGCTTCCTCCATCCGCCCGTGGTTGAAGTAGACGAGGTATTGGCTGTAACGCGCGAGAGCGAGCGTGCTTGGGGTGCGGGCCGCGCGCTCGAACATCGCGAGCGCCTCCTCGACCCGATCCTGCCGGCCATACATCGTGCCGAGGTTGCCGATGGCGCCCTCGTGCTCCGGCGCACGGGCGAGCACGGCGAGGAACGTCTTCTCCGCCACGGTGCGATCCGAATCGTTGTCGCGCTGCCAGCGGCCGAGGGCGAAGAGGCCCTCGATGGACTGCGGGTCCAGCTTCAGCGCCCGCTCCGCCTGGCTGCGCGCCGCCTCGCGCCGCGCCGGCGCGTCGTCGAAGCCGCGCGTGCGGATCGCGGTGTTGAACAGCGACGCGATCGCCCAGATTTCCGCGTCGTTCTGATCCAGCGCGAGCGCCTCCTTGAGCAGCCCCTCGGCGGCGGCAAAGTCATCCGCCGTCGAATTGTATTTCTGCAGCGACATCGCGTTCGCCTTCTCCGCGAGCTGGCGCGCGGGGGAGAACGGGACCTGCCTGGCGTCCGCGGGCGCGGGTGGCCGCGCTTCGGAACCAGTCCGCGGACGCAGGATCACGACGGCGGCGATGGCGAGCACGGCTGCGGCAATGACCGCCGGCACGAACCAGCTGCGTTTGGTGGCGCGGCTTGGTTGTAGGCCTGGCCGCTGGCCGGGCGCCCGGTCAGCGACCGGGCCCACATCGATCCCGTCCTCGCCGAGCAAATGCTTCACCCGCGCGCAGAATTTCTCCGGCGTCTCGCCACCCGGCAGCCGGGTCCACTGCACGGCCTTGAATTCCCCTGGCACTTTCGCCTCCGCGTCGCGCGTGCCGTCGATCACCACGGGCAGCAAAAACGCCTTCTCGTCCGCCATCGCGTGGGTGCGCTGCGCGGCGAGTTTCCACTCGATCCGAAAATACCCTTCAAGCCGCGCCTGCGTCGCCGCCGAGATCACCGGCACGAACAGCGCACAGCTCGCGATCTGCCCGCGGATCTTCGCATCCCACGCATCGCCACCCACGAGTTCGTTCTGGTCGAACCACACCTCGACGCCCACGGCACGCAGCGCCTCCGCGATACGCCGCACCGCCTCCGCGTCTTGCGACGCGTAGCTCAAGAAGACGGCTTTGTTGGTGGCGCCGCTCATGCGATTTCCTTCGCGAGAAGTTCCAGCAGGCCAGGCAACGTGGCGACGCCGGCTTTGCCGTTAAATGTCGTCTCGGCCACCTGCGCCACCAGCACTCGGCGGTCGGCGCCAATCAAATCGGCCGCCGCGTTGAAGCGCGCAAAATCCCTCTCGGCCGGGCTCGACGTCAGCTTCACCTCCACCGCCCAGAGGCGGCGGCCGAGTTTGAAAACCAAATCCACCTCATAGCCATCGGCGGTGCGAAAATAGTGGGGCATCACCACGACGCCACGCGCCGCCAGCGTTTCCACCACCTGCCCGATGACGAACCCTTCCCAGCTGGCACCCACCCAAGGCTGGTGGAGCAGTTCATCGGCCTCGCGCACTCCGAGCAAGGCATGCAACAGACCGCTGTCGCGCCAGTAAACGCGCGGTGAGCGGACGAGGCGTTTTTTCAAATTGGGCAGCCACGGCGGCAACCGGCGAAGGAGAAAAGCTCCCTCAAGAAAATCCACGTAACTGTTCACCGTGTGATAGCTCAGCCCGAGACTCTGCCCCACCTGACTGGCATTCCAAATTTGTCCATGCACGGCCGCCGTCATGTGCAACAATCGGTCCGTCACCGCCGGCTTGGCGGGCAGACCCCAGACCGGCAGATCGCGCTGCGCCAGCAGCGTGAGATAATCCAGCTGCCATTGCGGGAAGCGCGAGCCCCCGGCCACGCCGCCCTCGGGAAATCCACCCCGGAGCCAGCGTTCAGCGAGCGGCACGTCGGGCAACTCGGAGCTGAGCAGCGGGGCCAGCTCAACCAGTCCCAATCGCCCGGCCAGCGATTCGGAGACCTGCCGCATCAGCGCGGGGGACACCGAGCCCAGCAACAAGAACCGGCCGACCCGCTTCCGCTCCGCATCAATCGCCCCGCGCAGCCGGGGAAACACCTCGGGCCAGGCCTGCGCCTCGTCGAGCACGACGAGTTTTTTCTGCTTCATCAAACCATCCCACTGCAAATCGAGGCGGATGCGCTCGGCCGGTTGCTCCAGATCGAAATACACGGCCGAAAGCTCCCGGGCCAGAGTGGTCTTGCCCGTCTGCCGGGGCCCGACGAGCCCCACCGCCGGATAATCTTTCAGCCGGGCCCGCACCAACGCGGTCATCTCACGCGCAATCATTTGCAAATTAGAAATCTGTTTCTATTATGCAAGCAAGCCCTGATTCCGCCCTGGTCGAACCACACTTCCACTCCGGCCGCGCGCAGCACTTCGCAGATGCGGCGCGCCCGCGTCTTGGGACGCGTAGGAGAGGAAGACGGCTTTGTTTGCGGCGCTCATCTCGTCGGCCCGTCGGGCATTCCCAGTTTGCGCAGCAGGGCCGTCCAGCGCGGATCCGGGTGGAGTGGACGAAACGCGGGCGTCGCACGAAGCCACACCATCGCCGTCTCGCGCCGCACACGGGCGCGCTCCAGCCATTCGAATGCGTGATCGGTTTCGCCGGCGAACGCGAAGAGCTCCGCGATGTAGTTGTTCATGGTTTCGCCGTGCTTTTCGCTCAGCTCACGAATCACGTGATCGGCAGCGGCTCGGTTCTTGCGGCCGAGCAGCACAAGCCCGCGGGAAAACAGCCGGTAGCTTTCGCTCGGCTCGAGTTCGGCCATCGCCGCCGCTTCGTCGATCCGGCCGAGCATCACGAGAAAGCGCGTCTGGTAGGAGGGCCACTCGACCGCGGTCGGGGCGAGTTCGATGCCGCGCTTCATCTCCGCGGATGCTTCCTCCAAGCGGCCACTCCACGCGAGGAAGAGCCCTTGGCAGGCGTGAGTGTAGGCGTTCAACGGATCGAGTTCGACGGCGCGGCGGCCGAGCTCGACGGCTTCGCTGAGGAAGCCGAGATTGTTGCGGATGACGGCGTAATCGAGAATCATGTCCGCGCTGCGCGGTGCGCGTTCGTAGGCGCGCCGAAACGAAGCGTCCGCACGCTGCCAGTCCCAATCGGCCGTGCGCTGCACCCACGCCAGCGCGTTGTTCGCCTCAGGCGATTCGGGATCGAGCGTAATGGCACGCTCGGCCGCGAGGCGCGCAGCCAGAAATCCCTCGGCGAGGGGGATGCCGCCGAAGCGGCAGAGAAAAATATAGCTGCGTGCCATCTCCGCCGCCGCCGCCGCGTAGTTCGGATCGAGGGCAAGCGCGGCGCGACACTCGGCCACGGCTTTCCGCCAGCCCTCGTTGTCCTGGCTGCGGCTGTAGAAGCGTGCCTGCAGCAAGTGTTGATACGCTTCCGGATTCACCGTCGCGGTGACGGCGACCCCGCCGAGTTTGAGCTGCAACGCCTGAGCGATTCGCCCGGCGATTTCCTCCTGCAACGCGAGCACGTCCTTCAACTCGCGATCGAGATCGATGTTGCCCGACGACCACACGGGAAAACCGTCCGCGACCTTGATGAGCTTCGCGTTGATGCGCACGCGTGTGCCGACCTTGCGCACGTTGCCTTCGACCACGTGGGCGACGTTGAGCTGCCGCGCGATCTCGGCGATCGGGGTGTCCTTGCCTTTGAAGTGAAACGACGAGGTGCTAGCGGGCACCTTGAGCCCCGGGATCTTTAGGAGCGCGTTGATCAACTCTTCGCTGATTCCGTCTGAGAAGAATTCGTTCTCCTTGTCGCCGTTGCCATTCACGAACGGCAGCACGGCGACGGATTTCTGGTCCGCCACGGGAGCCGCCGCCGGTGACGGGCTGGCGGTGAGAGGCGACGCAGTGGCGGGCGCGGCGGGCGGCGCGTTCGATTTCCACGGCTGCCAGAAGGCATGGGCAACGACGGCGGCGACAGCGATGATGGGGTAGACGGACCAGGGAGATTTCCTGCGGACAGGGATTGGCTGTAGGCCCGGCCGCTGGCCGGGCGCCCGGTCGGCGACCGGGCCTACATCAATCTCCGAGCTTCCGAGCAGCTTTTTCACCCGCTGGCAGAATTTCTCGGCGCCCTCGCCGCCCGGCAGGCGCGTCCACTGCACGGCCTTGAACTCCACGGGCACCTTCGCCTCGGCATCGCGCGTGTCGTCGATCACCACGGGCAGCACAAACGCCTTCTCCTCCGCCATCGCGTGCGTGCGCTGCGCCGCGAGTTTCCACTCGATCCGAAAATAGCCCTCCAATCGCGCCTGCGTCGCCGCCGAGATCACCGGCACGAACAAGGCACAACTCGCGATTTGCCCACGGATTTTCGCATCCCATGCATCGCCGCCCACTAGCTCGTTCTGATCGAACCACACCTCGATGCCCGCGGTGCGCAGCGCCTCGCAGATGCGCAACACCGCTGCAGCGTCTTGCGACGCGTAGGATAGGAATACGGCTTTGTTTTCAGCTGAACTCATCACAGCGGCGCGGAGTTTTTGGGGTCGGCGAGCAGCGCTTTGAACGCCGGGTCCTCGCGCACGTTGTCCCACGTGGGGTCGAGTCGCAGCGAGGGCACGGAGAGCGTTGGGCTGCCGGTGGCGAGAATCTCGACGAGCAGCGCGACGCACTCCTTGGACCGTCCGGCGGCGGCCAGGATTTCTGCGAGGTAGGTCCGTTGCACGCGTGCCTGCCACATCTGCTGGGCGGAGTTCGTCGTCGCGATGGCTCTTCGTAGCGTGGAAACGGCGGCGTCCACCTCACCGTTGAACGCCTTGGCTTTCGCCACCCGGGACGAGTCGTAGGCGTATTCGGCATCGTCATCGTCCAATAACTGTCCGGCGATTCCGTTCATCTCCTGCGCCACTGTCTGCAGGTCGTTCAACCGGTCTGTTCTCCGTAACGCCTGGGCTTTTTTCTCAAGGACATCGAAGCGCATACGGACCGCCATATCGCCTCGCGCCAGTTCAGCATCGAGCAGTGAGATCAGATCGGCAAAGCGGCGCGTCCGCCAAAGCCACAGCGCGGTGTCATACACGCGCAAGCCGCCCAGCTCCTTCGGAATCTCCCCGTAGAGTCGAAATCGGCCGGGGAAAAAGAGGGTCGGGCTCACCTGGGGTTGGATCTCCCGCCACTTCGCGCAAGCGGCTTCAAACCCGTCCGGCCGGCGCAATGCGACCAGCAGTTCCAGCCGGTTGCCATGCAGCCCGACATTCATCGGATCGAGTGCGAGCGCGCGTTCGTAGGCAGCGAGCGCCTCGGCGTTCCGACCGAGTCCCTCCAGAGCCGAGGCGACAAAGGCGTGCGAGGTGGCATCGTTCGGCGAGGCGCGCGCCGTGTTCTCGGCGTAAAGGAGAGCCCGCTCATAATCGCGCGTCACAGAGTAAAAATTCGCGAGCGCCCCGTCCCCGGCTCCGCCCGGCACCAACGCCGCAGCTTTTTCCGCCCACTGGCGAGCGAGGTCGGCGTGTTTCTTTCGTTCAGCCGCTTCGCGCGTCCCGCTCGACTTAGAGGCGTGGGCCATCGACAGCAAAGTCACCGCGGGCATGAACTCGGCATCGAGCTCCACGATTTTTTCCGCTTGGGCGATACGCTCGGCGGAAGTGAGGCTGTTTTCGTAGAGATGCGCGTCGCGCAGTTTTTGAAAAAGCCGGTAGGCCTGCGCATTCTGCGTATGATAGCGCGCGCCGGCAAACGAGCCCCGTTGGTCCCGCGCCTGCAGCACGCGCGCCACCTCCGCCGCCACCTCGCCTTGGATCGCATAGGCTCCGCTGGCGTCCCGCTCATAGGTTTTGGTCCACAGCAGCGCTTCGTCGCGGGCTCGGCGGAGCTCAAGGGCGATCACCACGCGTGCGCCGGCCCGGCGCACGCTGCCAATGACCACGTTGGTGACACCGACTTTCCGGGCCTTTTCCGCCAGCGAGAGGGTGGACTCCCTTAACGCCAGCGCAGAATCACGGGAGATCACCTTCAAATCAGGTATGCGCGACAGCGTCTGGATTATCTCGAAATGCATCCCGCCGGTGAAAAACGCGTCCTCCGGATCGGGGCTGAGATTTTCGAGCGGGAGGACGACGAGGGATTTGTCGTTCGGGGCCGGAGTTGGAACCGCCGAAGTTTTTTTTCCCGGTTTTTCCTCAGGGGCGGGCGCAGCCGCGCGCAGCGCCACAAATCGTGGGTCGGTGCGGATGCCGTCGAAGCACGGATTCAAATCCAGGGTCGCGCGGGTCGGCAGAAAACCCTGAAACGCCTGCTTGCCGGTGAACAGCCGCTCCAGTTCGGCGAACGCTTCGTCGATGTGGCCGACCGTCAGGGCGAGACCGGCCAGTCCGCCGGTCGTATCATTCGCGCGGAACGTTCCGGCTCGCCGCTCGATCAGTTCACGCCAGATCGGCTCGGCCGCCGGGCGATCGCCGAGCCGGGCCAGGGCCCACGCTTTCCAATGCAGGGCCGGCGTGCTGGCCGGCATCGCCGCCAACTCGCGATCCACCACCTGAATCGCCACCCGCCAGTCCGAGCGTGCCGCCTGGGTGTTCCCGGCCAACTCGTGCAGCCACGCGGTGAGCGCGGCGCGCGGACCCGTGAAACGGTGGTGGCGAAAGTAGTCGCGCGGAAACCCGCCGAGGATGGCGAGCGCTTTCGCAGGCTGCCGGTTCCACATCCAGACCTGTGCGGCGCAATGGGCCCCACGGTCCTCCTTCAACAGCCACGCCGGCCAGCGCTCCAAGGCCGCGGCTGCCGCGGCCGCATCGCCCCGCCAGTTCAGTTTCAAGCGCACATCGAATTCCAACACGCGGCCGCAACTGCGGCGCGGCAGAACTTCCTCCACCACGGCTTCCGCTTCGGCGAAGCGCCCGGCGTAGACGAGCACCGTCAGCAAGTCGCCGGTTACCGCCTGGTGATCGTCAGAGAGCCGGCGCGCTTGTTGCAGGAGTTGGACTGCCTCGTCGGTCTTTTCCTGCCGCCGGCGCAACCGCGCGAGACCATGCAGCACGCGCCAGTCATCGGGCCGCTCAGCCAGCAGCCCGGGCAAAATGGATTCGGCTTCGTCCTCGTTAACGGTAGCATACGCGAGCCGCGCCGCGACCGACGTCGGCGCCAGCTTGATCGCACGTTCCGCCTGCATCTTCAGCGCCGGCGCGCGGTCGGTCGAGTTGTCGAAGCCAAAATCCTTGATCCATCCGGAAACCGACGCGTGCAGCGCCCACGCTTCGGCTTCGCCGACATCCAGTTCCTCCGCCTTCTTCAACAAGGCCTCGGTGAGCGCATACGTCTCCCGGTTATACAGGTCGCCTTCCTCGAACACTTTTCGCGCCTTCGCGACGAGCTGCTGCGCCTCGGTGAGCGGCGCGGATTTCGCGGCGGTGGATGCGCTCCCGCCCGTGCCCGGCTCGGACATCGGGCGGAGCGCGAGAAAGGTGGTGACTGCGAGCACGGCGGCGAGTCCGAGCGCCGCTGGTATAAGCCATAGGCGACGGGTCGCCGCAGGTTTGACGGGGGACGCGGCGCCCTCGCCGCGTTCTCCGGAGCGCGGGCGCCCCGGTTCCACCCCATCGCCACCGAGTAACTGCTTCACCCGCGCGCAAAATTTCTCCGCCCCCTCGCCGCCCGGCAGCCGCGTCCACTGCACGGCCTTAAACTCCCCCGGCACCTTCGCCTCGGCATCGCGCGTCGCGTCGATGACGACCGGCAACAAAAATGCCTTCTCCTCGGCCATGGCGTGCGTGCGCTGCGCGGCGAGTTTCCACTCGATCCGAAAATACCCTTCGAGCCGCGCCTGCGTCGCCGCCGAGATCACCGGCACGAACAGCGCACAGCTCGCGATCTGCCCGCGGATCTTCGCATCCCACGCATCGCCGCCGACCAGTTCGTTCTGGTCAAACCACACCTCGACGCCCGCGGCGCGCAGCGCCTCGGCAATGCGCTTCGCCGCCTCCGCGTCCTGCGACGCGTAGCTCAAGAAAACCGCGCGCCCGACCCCACCGGAACGCTCATCGTTCAAGGCACGGCCCTCCCCTGGCGGTTGGCGCGATTCGGTTTCATCACTCAGGCATGGGGAGTTAAACGTTCGGCGTTGAGCGCTTTATCCGAGCTAGCCGCCCCGGCTTCGGCCTTGCCAGTCCAAACTCGCGCTGGCACCCGTGGCACACGCCGCTTCGCCCGCATGTCCACCGCTCCCGCCACCGCCAGCCAGTTGCCGCTGTTTCATGTCGTGGGTTTCACGGGACACCGGCTGCTCGCGGACGAGCCGGGCGTGGCCCGCACCATCGCCGATGTGTTGCGCGAACTGCAGCGCGAGGCGCCGGGCGAGTGGATCGCGCTGTCGTCGGCGGCGGCCGGGGCGGACCTGCTTTTCGTGCACGCGGCGCTCGATCTGGGGCTGGGCTGGGAGGCGGTGCTGCCGCTGCCGCTGGTGGATTTCGAGCGTGATTTTTCCCCGGAGGAGTGGCGGCCGGTGCAAGCGCTGCTCGCGCGGGCCGAGCGCATCGAAGTCGCCACCGAGCCCGGCTCGCGCGAGGAGGCCTACCTCACGGGTGGCTTTGAAATCGTGAACAACACCGACGTGCTGCTCGCGGTCTGGGACGGCCTGCCCGCGCGCGGCAAGGGCGGCACGGCCGATGTGGTCGCCTACGCGCGCGCCATGGGCCGGCCGCTCGTGATCATAAACCCGGAGACCAAGGTCGTGCGGCGGGAGAATTTCGACCGCCTCCGGCTGCACGATGCGAATCTGCGCTACCTCAACGCGGTGCCGGGCCGGACGGCCCCGGCCGAGGCCTCGCCGCGCGACCGGGTGGCGGCCTTTCAGCAAAAGGTGGACGATGCCGCGACGCAGAGCTCCCCGCATTTCCGCCGGCTGATCGCGCTCACCCTCGCGCTGCACGTAACCGCCACCGCGCTCGCGACGGCGTCGCTGGCCTTTGGCTGGCACTGGAGCGCCCTGCCCTGGGGCAAGCTGGCCTGCCTGATCGGCGCCCTCGTGGTCGCGATGGTCGTGCGCTACCGCCATACGCAGCACCAATGGACGCGCTGCCGCCTCGCCGCCGAAATCACCCGCTCCGCGCTCGCCATCTGGGGACTGCCGCGCGCGACGCGGCTGTTTGCGGACTTCGACTGGGCGGGCCTCGAGCCCCTGCGGCGTTCGCTCGATGTGCTGCACCGCCGCGCCTCGCGCGAGGCGCCGCCGGATTTCGACACGTTCAAGCAGGGCTATCTCGCCGGCCGCATCGACGACCAGCTCGCGTATTTCGCGCGGCAGGAGGCCAAGGCGAACCCGCTGCTCGCGCGGCTGCGGGCCGGCTTCGCGGTGTGCTCGGTCGCCGCCATCGTTTTTACCGCGGGCTACGCGCTGCAGGAGACGTTCCACTGGCCGCTGCCGGCGGGCGTGGCGGCGGCGGCGTTCTACTTCGGGCCCATCATGCTGCCGGTGCTGGCGGCGGCCTTCATGTCGCTCATCTCGATCAACGACCTGCACCGGCGCGTGGCGCGCTACCGCGAGATGAGCATCCGGCTGGAGACGGTGCGGAAGGAAATCGCGCACAGCCAGACGTGGGCCGGCCTGGAGCGCGCCATCGCCAAGGCCGAGCGCGTGCTGCTCCAGGAAGTCTTCGAGTGGCACTCGATCACGAGCTTCACGGAGTCGCACTGAGCCGGCAGTCGCGGACAAGCCCTCGGCGCGAGGGCACGCGCCTTCAGCGCGAGACCGTTTTCACCGGTGCCCACGGGGCGCCGGCGTCGATCCAGGTGCGGAGCACGTCGACCTCGGCGGGTGTGAGCGCGGGATATTTTTCGCGGCGGTCAAGCGGGGGCATCTCGAGGTCCTCGATCTGGCCGGTGACGTAGCGGATGAGCGCGCTGCCGGCGGCGGAGCCGGGGACGATGGCGGGCTCGCCGCTCCCGCCGCCCTTGAGCAGCGCCTCACGGGAGACGAGGGTGAAGTCGCCGCGCGATTTCTCGCCGCCGTGGCAGCCCGTGCAAGAGCGCCCGAAGATCGGCGCAATGTCGCGGGTGAAATCGATCTTGGCCGATGCCATGGCAGTCGCGGCGTCCGGCGGCACGCCCGCCTTGTTCCGCTGCGCAGCGGGCGACTGAGCATACGTCGCCATCAGCTCGCGCGCCGTCGGCGCCGGCACCGCGGGTTTCACCGGCTCGATCGTGAAGAGCAGCGCCATCGCGGCCCAGGCGGTCGCGCCGGCGGAGATCCACTGGTCCTTGCCGTGGGGGAACTGGCCGTCGAAGTGCGGCTGAAACGGCCACGTGCGGCTCTTCACCCACCATGAGCCGTCCTCAAACTGCGTCCGCAGGAGATACGCCACGCCGCGCTGATAGACCGCGTCGGTCGGCTTCATGCCGGCGGCCTCGTGCAAGGCGTAGAGCGCGCTGCCGGTCGCCCACGCGTCGCTCGCGAGCCCGGGCAGCTGCGCCCAGCCGCCATCGGGCCGCTGCGAGCGGATGACACGCTCCGCGGCGGCCACGCTGCCGCTCACTGGCACGCCGCTCCAGTGCAGGCCGAGCAGTTGAAAGACCGCCTCGTTGTGCGTCGCGGGCGTCCGAGCCGCGAGCCAGCGCGCCGAGCGGGCCTGCGACGCCGCGACCTCGCGCGCGAGCGCGGCGGGCGGATAGTCGCGCACGGCGAGCGCCGCCCAGGCGGTCGCGATCACCGGGCCGTCCTCCATCGGCGGACGGCGATCGAAGCCGGCCCACGAGCCATCGGACTGCTGCACGCGCAGGAGATAGCGGATCAGTGCGTCGGTCATTTCATCGGGCGCGTAGTGCGCGGCCTTCAGGCCGAAGAACCCGTAGCCGATGCTCACCATCGGATCCGGCACGGGCTGCGTCATCTGCCGGGCGCGCTCGGCGCGGGCGTTCCACCGGCCAGTCAGCACCTCGTGCGAGCGGCCCGCCGCCGCATCGTCCACGCGAAACCCGCGCAGGCGCGCCAATTCAAACGCGACCACGGGCAGATCCTGCTGATGACACGAGGTGCATTTCGCTCGCTGAACAAAGGCGTTGTCCAAAAACGCCCCCGACCCGCGCGCCAGCAGATCAAGCGTGGGTTGGAGCCGCTCCCACGCGAGCGCGGCGCGGGCCGCCGGCGTGGGTGGCACGGCCCGGTCGGGCAGTTGCCGCACGCGGGCGGGTTCGGGCGCTTTCGCCCCCGACTCCCGGAGAAAACGGATCAACGGCGTGTCGGTGCCGACCTTTTCGGCAAACGAGAGCGCGGTCGCGCCCGCGTCGTTGGCCGCATTCACGTCGACGCCCTTGGCGACCAGCGCCCGCGCCAAGGACGGATCGCCGGTGTCGTTGTAGGCCGACCACACCATCGGCGGCATGCCATGGCCGCGCGGCGAGCGCAGGTTCAGGTCCGCGCCCAATTCGATGAGCAGGCGCGCCACCTCGGGATGGCCGCCGTAGAGCGCGAGGTTCAGCGCATGGCCGGCAAAGCCGTCGCTGTGGTTGAGATTCGCCCCGCGGGCCGCCAGCAGGCGCACGAGCGCGGCATCCCCGAGCCACGCCGCCGACTGCAGCGCGACGGAGACCGACTGCGGATTTTTCGCCGCGCCCCGCGCGATCAGCAAATCGACGGTGCGGCGATCCCGGGCCTCGACCGCGCGACTGAGCATGATTTCCTGCCCCGGCTGCTTGACGGCCTGCACATCCGCGCCCGCCTCGAGGAGCAGACGCGCCGCCTCAAACGAGTCCGCATGCGACGCCGCGGCCATCAGCGGCGTGTTCTTCAGCGCCGAGACCGCGTTGGGATTCGCGCCGCGCGCCAGAAGGGCGCGCACAATCTCGGCGTGGCCGGCGCCATAGAGAAGCGGCGTGGCCTCGGCGGCGTTCTTCGCGTCCGCCTCCGCGCCGGCCGCGAGCAGCGCCTTCACGGCAGCGACATCGTGGTTGAGCGCGGCAAGGTGCAGCGGAGTGTTGCCGGCCGCGTCGCGCGTGGGCGCGGGTGATTCGGCGGCGGTGGCGAGCATCATCGTCACGAGCCAGACCACCGGGAGATGTTGAGTGGATTTCATGGGAGGAAAAAATGTGCGGCGGAGCCGCGCGCAACCCGCAACGGGCGGCCGCGCCTACTCCTGCAGCGTGAAGCAGTAGAACATGTCGCCGGCCTTGGTCTCGGGTTTACCGCCGCCGCCGGCAGCGATGACGACGTATTGGCGGCCGGCGATCTCGAAAGTGGCGGGCGTCGCGTAGCCGCCGAACTCCATTTGAAATACCCAGAGCAGCTCGCCCGTATCCTTGTCGAAGGCGTGGAACCGCTCGTCCATCGCGGCGCCGATGAAAACGAGGCCGCCCTTGGTCACGATCGGGCCGCCGATGTTGAAGGTGCCGGTGGCCGGCAGGCCGCGCGCCTCGAGCTTCGGATAGGTGCCGAGCGGCACGGACCATTTCACCTGGCCAGCGTCGAGATCGACGGCGTGGAGCTGGCCCCAGGGGCGCTTGTTCACCGGGAAGCCCTCGGGATCCTTCCACTCGTGGTGGCCGGTCATGACGAAGGGAATCTCGTTGGCGTAGCTGACCTGGATGTCGCGGGCCTCGATCATCTCTTCCTGGCCGTCGCCGTAGAGAAAGGCGACGACCGCGCGCTTCTCCTGCGCACTGAAGCTGGCAAAGGACGGCATCTGCCCGCGGCCGGCCTCGAGCAGCGCGAGCACCTGTTCGCGCGTGAGGCGCTCGCGCACGCGTTCGAGCGAGGGCGAGGCGGGATTGAGCGGCGAACCCGTGCCGTGGCACGAGGCGCACACGCCCTGGTAGCTGCGCTTGCCGAGATCGTGGAGCGAGACGCGCGTCTCGGGCTTGGAGGGCACCATCGCGGTGTATTCGACCTCGTTGCTCGTGTTGACGTAAACGAGCCGCGACTGCGGATCGAAGGCGGCGCCGCCCCACTCGCAGCCACCGTTGAACTGGGGCAGCACGGCTTTCTTCTGCAGCGAGGGCGGCGTGAACATCGGCGCGGGCTGGATGGTCTCGAGCTGTTTGAGGACAGCGGCGGTCGCGGCAGGATTGAGGTCGGTGACGTCGTCGCGGGTGAAGCCTTGTTTGGTCAGGCGAAAATCCCGTGGCGGAAACGGCTGCGTGGGGTAGCTGATCTCGCCGGCGAGATCGCTCTGGGGCACGGGCAGTTCCTCGACGGGAAAGAGCGGCTCGCCCGTCACGCGATCGAGCACGAAGAGGTGGCCCATCTTCGTCGGCTGCACGACGCAATCGATCAGACGGCCATCGCGGCGGAGCTGAGCGAGCACGGGCGGCGTGGGCAGATCGTAGTCCCAGAGATCGTGATGCACGGCCTGGAAATGCCAGAGGCGCCGGCCCGTGGCGGCGTCGAGGGCGAGCGTGCAGTTGCCGAAGAGATTTTTCCCGGGGCGATTGCCGCCCCATTTGTCGTTGGCCGGTGAGCCGGTGCCCATGAACACGATGCCGCGCTCGTGATCGAGGGTGAAGCCGGACCAGGCGTTGGCGCTGCCGTTCTTCTTCCACGAATCGGACGCCCAGGTGTCGTAGCCGAATTCGCCGGGGTGCGGGATGGTGTGGAAGATCCATTTGCGCTCGCCAGTGCGGACGTCGAACGCGCGGATGTGGCCGGGCGCGGTGGGCTGCGGGCCCTCGCCGGTCGTGGAGCCGAGGATGAGCAGGTCTTTCCAGACGAGGCCGGGGGTGTTGTTGCCGACGCGCAGATAGAACACATCGGTGTCGAAGCCGTCGCGGTGGCTGATGCGACCGTCGCGACCGAAGGACGGAACCGGCTGGCCGGTCTTCGCGTCGAGCGCGTAGAGCCAGTCACCGGCGGAGTGGAAAATGCGCGCGTCGCCGCGGCCGTCGGTCCAGTGGGCGACGCCCCGGTTGAGGCCGCCGCCGCGCGCGCCCTCCCACGGATCGAAGCGCCAGAGGAGTTGGCCGGTCGCGGCGTCGAGCGCGGCGGCGTGCAAACGCGGCGTGGTGACGAACATCACCCCATCGACGATGATCGGGTTGCACTCGATGGTGGTGCCGACGTCGCCCGTGCGCCACGTCCAGGCGAGCTGGAGGCGCTTGACGTTGGCTTTGTTGATTTGATCGAGCTCGGAATAGTGCGAGCCGCCGTAGTCGCCGTGGTAGATTTGCCACTCGCGGCGGCTGGCCTTGGGATCGGCGGAGGCGGCCGGCGCGAACGCAGGCAGGAGCAGGGCAAAACAGGCAAGCAGACGCGCGGGGTGCATGGGGTGGCGTGACCGTGACGCACCCCACCGCGGCGGGCAACCGTGCAGTGCGGGCCGCGCCGATCAGAAGCCCCACGCCACGCTCGCGCCGATCTGGCGTGGGTCCGCGCGGGTCTCGTAGCGCGCGGGAACGTAGTTCGGGTCCTCGTTGCCGAAGAAATAGACGCGCTTCTCATAGCGCGCATCAAGGAGATTGCGGCCCCAGAGCGTGAACGTCCACGCGCGCCACGCATAACCGAGGCTGGCGTGCACGACGTGGAGTGCGCGGCGGGCTTCGTTCTGGTTGTTGGAGTCGAACTGGCTCGCCCGAGCAACGAGCTCGGCATGGGCGAAAAAGCCCGACGGATCGCGGTGGCGGACGCCCACCGTGTAGCCGTAGCGCGGCGTATTGGCGAGGCGGCGACCGCCGCCGGTGTTGCCATTCGTGAGACGGAAAGGGTCGAGTCCGGACTCCATGTGCGCGAGCGTGGCGTGAAGCGAAAGGGCATCGGTCAAGGCATAGCGCGCGGCGGCCTCGAGCCCGGTCACATGGGCCGCGCGGGCGTTGGCGGTGAAAAAGCGGTAGTTGCCGCCGAAACCAGCGGAGTCGCGCACCTGCGTGTCGCGGCGCGCGAGATGGAACGCGGTAAACTCGCCGGTGAGCCGGCGATCGAGCCAGTGACCGCGCAGGCCCACCTCGGTGTTCCAGAGCGTCTCGGTGCCGTAGGTGAGCGGGTCGGCGGGCGGGTTGATGCGGGCATCGATGTTGACGCCGCCGGCCTTGTAGCCGCGCGTGAGGGAAACGAAGCCGACGATGTGCGCCGCGAGATCACGCTCGAGGGTGAGCTTGCCGCCGAGCAGCGTGTCGGAAAAAGCGGGCGCAAACGTCGCGACCGGATCGAACGTGCCACGGGTCTTGCGGAAGCGGGTCCGTGTGCCGCGGCCGTCGAGCACGACGCGTTCGGTCCGAAGCCCGAGGGTGATGCGTGTGTGCGCGTCGAAGTGGTGCGCCGCCTGGCCAAAGAGCGCGAGCTGGTCCGAGGCGTAGCGGGTGCGCAAGCCGCGGAGGTTGGCGGGGTCCTCGTTGGTGTAGGCGCTCGTCTCGCGCGTGGTGGAGCCGAACACACCGATCGTCCAGCGATCAATCGCGCCGAACGCTCCGCGCGTAGCGGAGGAATCGAGCCGCAGCTCCTGGTTGAAGACCGTGCGATCGCGCAGCAGATCGCTGAAACCGCGGTAGGAGGCGGCGGTCCAGTCGTCGTCGTAGCTATAGCGTGAGTGCGTGCCGCTGACGGCGCTCACACTCGTGAGACGCGCGCCGGCAAAGCCGTCGTATGCGGCGCGGAAACTCGCGGCGCGAGAACGTTGCTCGTCGTGCCCAGGCTGGTCGCTGTAGGTGAAGCGGCCGTTGTTGTTGAGTGCGAATTCGTCGTAGCCGTTGTTCAGTTCGGCAAAGAGCAACGCGGCGTCCCAGCGCAGATGCGCCGCCGGCTGGCCGGCGAGCCGGAGGCGGGCGGAGAATTCGTCGCGGGCGTTGGTGGCGCGGTTGAGGGTGAGGTTGCGGCGAAAACCGTCGCTGCGGTGGGTGTGCAGGGCGAGGCGCGCCATGAGCTGCTCGCCGGCGAGCGGGCCGCCGACCGCCACGCCAGCCTCGCGCAGGGCGTCCCCGCCGACTCCGGCCTCGATGCGTCCGGTCCAAAAAGGCGTGGGGGCGTGGGTGACGAGGCGCACCAGACCGCCGGCGGCGTTGGCGCCGAAGGCTCCGGCTTGGGGACCGCGCAACACTTCGATTTGCCGCACATCGAACGCGCCGCCGAGCGTGCCAAGCCCCGTGAAATCGAGATCGTCGATGAGGAAGCGGACGGCGGAATCGGGTGTCTCGCCCTCGAATTGGGAATTCTCGCCAATGCCGCGGATCTGAAGGTGGCGCGGACGCGAGGTGCCACCCGTCCAAGTGAGGTTGGGCACCTGATCGACGAGGTCGGCAAAATGCCTGACGGCACCGGCGCGCAGGGCGGCTTCATCAAAGACCGTCACGCTCGCAGGCAAGCGTTCGAGGGGAGTCGCCCACAGTTCCGAGGTGACGACGACCGGCGACAGAGTCACTGGCGGCGGAGAAATCTGCGCACGAAGCAAAGGGCCGGCGACGAGAAGGACGGCAAGTGGGAGGAGGCGGAGCGGGAGGTGCATGGGCGTGGTAGCCTGTGAACCCGGACAAGACTCCCGAAAAAAGGGGCGCTCACCCCGCACCCAATGGCGCGACCGCGGCGCCTGCTGTTTCCTTCGTCGGCATGATCCGTTCAGGTTCGAAGGGTCGAGCGGCCGGGCGTGCCACAAATCTCAGCCTCGCGCGCGAGGCTCCCCTACAGGCGCGGGCACAAAACGACAGGGTGACTGGACCGCGCAAGCGGAATCTGTGTCAGCACGAGATCGCGGCGCCGAAACGCAGCCCTCGGCTTCCAGCCTCAGGGCAAGTCGTAGACTTCGAGGAGCGTGGCACCCGGCGTGGCATCGCCACTCTTCACCTGCACCGTGTAGGGCCCGGGCGACAACGAAAGGAGCAAGACGGTGTCGCGGCTGGTTTCGTCCACGAGACGGAAGGCTCCGGCCCGGTCAAAGGCATCGAGCGTCGCCTCGGTCGCGGCAGGCGTAGGACCAGCCCAAGCGGAATTTGTCGCGATGAGCCGCCCAGCTTGATGGACCGTCAGGACGGGACGAGCCAGCGCATCATTGATGCCGAACGCGGCGAGCGTGGGCCCGATGGCGCGGACCAACACGCGGCGCTCAGACGCACCGGAGATGACAAAACCGCTCACCAGCGCGTCGTCGCCCGACGCGAGCCGAGCAAGGGTGGAGATGTTGACGATGGCGTGATCCTTGGAGCCCTTGGTCGAACCACTGAAGATGTGCGTGAGCTTGGCACCCTCGCCGACCTTCTTGCCGAGGAAGCGGCAGGCCACGCTGTCGCTGCCGTTGTCGTATACCTCAAGAATCCCGTATTGCTGCGTGCCGGGAATCACACCAGCGGAGTAGGGGCCGCCCTTCAGCGAGCCGTTGCTGGTGAGGGCCGCCGCGTGGAGCACGGTGAGGGGGGCGCCGCCGCCGGTGGCATAGTCCGAGTTGGTGCCGTCGTCGACCGCGAGGCCGTGCATGTCACCCGAAAGGACGACGAGATTGTTGATACGATTATCGCGGATGAAATTGGCAATCTCGGTGCGTTCGGTCGTGTAGCCGGCCCACGTGTCCTCGCCGACCTCAGCCGCGCCGATCCACGGATCAGGATTCACCCAGACAACCAGCGGGAAACCGCTGTCGCGGGCATTGATGAGTTCCTGCTTGAACCATGCCTTCTGCGCTGTGCCGAGCTTGGTCTTGGAAGCAGTGTCGCGGAGCGTGGCGGGGGACGACGCGCTGCGGAGATCCGTCATGATGAAGCGCACGCGACCGATGGTAAAAGCCTGCCCAATCGAACCGCCGGTGGGCCCGATCGCGTAGTGCGGCACGCGTTCACGGTAAACCTGACGGGCGGCATCGCGGCCGACAAAGGTGGTGTCCGAATCATTGCCGGCGAAATCGTGGTCATCCCACATGTAGGCCATGGGGACGCTGCGGTAGAGAGCACCTTGTTCACGGTGACCGGAGACGTTGTCGTAGTTCCAGCGATACTCGTCGGGATTGGCGCTGTTGGTATCGCTGTAGTGCATGTCGCCCATGTTGATGAACAGGAGCGGACGCTCGCGCATGATGGCGTCATACACACTCTGATCGGGTGCGCGGAAATCACCGCACGAGCCAAACGCGATGCGAAAGGAAGACTTGCCAAGAGGAAATGTGCGGAAGCGGCCGCGCGAGACCGTCTCGCTGCGAAGCACACCCGCGACTTCGATGCCGTAATAGTAATCGGTGTCGGGCTTAAGGCCCTGCACGGAGAGCTTGGCGGTGTTGCCACTGTTAGCCGCCGTCGTGACCGTAGACGAGAAAACCGCCGGGGTGAGGCTTTCTTTTTCGCTCACTTGCAGCCGCACCTTCACGCCCGTCGTGTTTAGCCGCACCGCGACTGTAGCCGTAGTGGTGCTGACATTTCCCGACCACGCGCCACCTATAAACGATGCGGCCGACTGGGCAAAACCCGTGGCGCAAATCGTTCCGAGGAAAGCGGCTGAGATGGAGCGAAGAAACGTCATCGGGGTATAGCCCCTATCTTTCCCGCCTCTCGCCTAGCGGCAAGTAAATTTCTTGCGAACGGCTGATGTGAGCTACGTATGCAAACGCATGAATGGAAAGAATAAATGCGCGAGACTACCCGTTGCCATACTACGTGCCATCTCACTTTTTTGAATTCGCATGTTTTTATTAGGCACAGGCTTTAACCAAGTCGCGAGTCCGGTCGTCATTGGAACGACTTCAATCAACCATGCGTCACGTTTCAAAATTCCATCGGGTCCGCTCGAGCCTCATCCTGTTGCTCACGTTGGCCACTGCTTCCCTACAAGCAGCCCCGGTGATTAGTGAGTTCATGGCATCCAACGCCACGACACTCGCGGACGAGGACGGAGCCTACTCGGACTGGATCGAGATTCACAACCCAGATGGCGGCGCCACTGACCTGTCAGGCTGGTTTCTCACTGATTCCGCAACGAACAAGACCAAATGGCAGTTTCCTTCCGTAGTCTTGCCGGCTGGCGGACACCTAGTGGTCTTCGCCTCCGGCAAGGACCGCCGAATCCCGGGCGCGATGTTGCACACGAATTTTTCTCTCAATGCCCAAGGCGAGTATCTCGCCCTCGTGCGGCCCGATGGTTCGACTGTCACCACCGAGTTCGCCCCCAAGTTTCCCCAACAAACCCCCGATGTCGCCTACGGCCTGGCACCTAACGCAAACGGTTCACTCGGGAACCCCGCCTATTTGAGCCGCCCAACTCCCGGCGCGGCAAATGCCCCCGCGGGCAGCAGCGCGATGTCTGAAACCGCCGCATTCTCTCGAGTCTCCGGACCTTTCACAAGCGGCTTCACCCTGCAGCTTTCCGGCGCCCACTCCGGCCAGCACATCCGCTACATCATGGCTCAGCCGACCTCCGGCGCTGTGTTGGCAGAGCCCACCGCCACCTCTCCGATCTACACCGGCCCGATCCCGGTGAACACTTCCGTGGTCATTCGCGCCGCCGTGTTCTCGGCCGACGGCACGAACACCAGCCGCACCACCACTGCCGCCTACACCAAGATCAGCCCGGGACTTGCGGGTTTCTCGAGCAAACTGCCGCTGTTGGTCCTCGATACCATGGGCTCCGGCCCGCTCGTAAAAGACGGGATCAACCATGCGTCTTGGCTGAACGTCTACGATCCTCAAACCAGCGGATGGCCCTCATTCAGCGACGGTCCTTCGTTCACTGCTCCGCTGACAGCCACGGTTCGCGGTTCATCCTCGGCTGAGTTCCCCAAGAAAAGCTACACCCTCTCTCTCACCGATTCGAATGGCGCCGCGGCTGATCACCCGCTGCTTAATCTGCCGGCCAACAACAAATGGGCCCTCATCGGACCCTGGTCCTTTGATTTCAGCTACATCAACAATTCGTTCCTCTACACCCTTTCCAATCGCATCGGCCGCTGGGCGCCGCGCACGAAATTCGCCGAGGTCTTTTTCAACGCCAACGGGGGCGACCTCGACCCCACCGACTACGCCGGAATCTATGTCCTCACCGAGCGCATCGAACTCGGTGCTGATCGCGTAAACCTCAAGCCCCTCTCCGGCATCGACCTCACCGCCCCGGCCATCACCGGCGGCTACATCCTGAAGATCGACAGCCGCGACCCCGACGAGATCGGCTGGCTTACCCATCGCGGCATCCCCGAGAACGGCCAGTCCTCCGTCGTCCTCGTTTACCCCAAGGCCAGCGACGCCGCCCCTGCGCAGGTCGACTACATCCGCAACTACGTCCAAAGCATGGAGGACGCCCTCTACGCCGACAGCGCCACCGGCTTCGCCCAACGCACCTATCTGGACTACCTCGACCGCTCCTCCTGGGTGGATCATCACATCCTGAACACCTTCTCGTGCAATCCTGACGCCTTGGTTAAGAGTGCCTATTTCACCAAGGATCGCGGCGGCAAGCTCGCCGCCGGCCCCATCTGGGATTTCGATCGCGCCTTCGGCTCCTATTGGGATGAGCGCTCCTTCCGCTGGGACACGTGGTTCGGCCTCGGCGGCACCGATGTCTGGAACACCGGCTGGTGGGGTGTCCTCGCCCGCGATCCCGAGTTCATGCAGGAGTGGGTCGACCGCTGGCAATCGCTGCGCAAAGGTGAGCTCTCCAACTCCAGCCTGATCAAACTCGTCGGTGAACAAGGCGCCGAAATCGGGCCTGAAGCCGCCGCGCGCGACGCCGCCCGCTGGCCGGACAATGCCCCCGCCGTTTACGGCACCCATACGGGCCAAATTGATCACCTCAAGGGCTGGGTTACCGTGCGTGCGCAGTGGATCGATCGCCAATTCCTCGCCGCCCCGGCCGTCATGGCCTCCGGGTCGACCATCACCTTCACCGCTCCCGCCGGCGCCAAGCTCGTCTACACGCTCGACGGCTCCGATCCCCGCTCGCTCGGCGGCGATGTCGCGCCCGGCGCCATGGTGACGACCGCCAGCCTCACCGTTGCCGCCAATACCAATGTCCACGTCCGCAGCTACCGCGAGGACCTTCGCGACACTTTCCCCGGCAGCCCGTGGAGTTCCGCCGTCGGTGGAGACGCCTCGACGCCGCTCACCCCGCGCTCCCGCCTCATCAATCTCTCCAGCCGCGCCATCGCCGGCACCGGCGAGGATGCCCTTGTGGCCGGTGTCGTGGTCGCCGACACCACGGCGAAGCGCTACCTCGCGCGTGGCATCGGGCCGGGCCTCACCGCCTTCGGCGTCCCCGGCGCGCTCCCCGATCCTCTGCTGAAAGTCTCCACCGGCACCGGCCGCGAACTCGCGCGCAACCTCGGCTGGCAAACAGGTTCGAGCGCCCTCAGCATGGGCGGCTACGCTCAGGCCGTGGGCGCCTTCCCTCTCTCGACCGGAGTGCGCGACTCCGCGCTGTCGCCTGAACTGCCTTCCGGCACCTACACGGTCGAGGTCACGCCGGCCTCCGGCCAACCCGGCCTCAGCCTCGCCGAACTCTACGAACTCGACGATACCGGCCGCACGGTGAACCTCTCCACTCGCGCCCGCGTGCGCTCCGGCGCCGGTGTGCTCATCGGCGGGTTCGTCGTCCAAGGCGCGGCCAGCAAACGCATGCTCATCCGCGCGGTCGGCCCCACGCTCGGAGCCTTCGGCGTCGCCGGCACGCTCGCGGATCCCGTGCTCACCGTTTACTCCGGCTCCACCCCGATCGCGGCCAATGACCGCTGGGGCGCGGCGGAAAATGCCGCCGCCATCGTCGCCGCCAGCACCCGGGCCGGCGCCTTCCAACTTGCCGGCGGCAGTGAAGACGCCGCGATGCTCATTACGCTGCCTCCCGGCCCCTACACCGTCGAGGTCAAGGGCAAAGCCGGCGCCGAGGGCGTCGCGCTGCTCGAGATTTACGAGGTGCCGTGAGCCGGCGGCGCGAGGCCTGAGTCGCCTCGCGCCACGCAAGCGCGAAACGCGCCCACTTGTCCACCGCCGCACCGCGCCGTTGTGAACGAGTTTCCTTGGACATCGGCGATGCGCTCCACGACGTCTCGTGGCGCACCCGACCCATCATGGAAACTTCCTCCCGCCCTCACCTCTTCGGCCTGCTCGCCGGCCTCTTTCTCGCCGGCGGCCTCGCCTTCGCCTCGCTCACTGTCGCCGGCGCCTGGACGCGCATCGCCGAGACCCAGGTCGTCAACGTCACCGGCTCCGCCCGCAAGAACGTCCGCTCCGATCTCGTCATCTGGCGTGCGAGCTTCGCGACCGAGGATGCCTCGCTCCTTGGCGCCCACGAGAAACTCGCCGCCGATCTCGCCAAGGTGGAGCGCTTCCTCCGTGGCCGCGGCGTAGCCGAATTCACCATCGCTCCCGTGCAGTTCCGCGAAGTCACCGCGCGGGCCAAGGACGACGACGGCGAGACCGTCCAGCGCCGGATCGGTTACCGGCTCATTCAACGCCTCGAAGTCAGCTCCGATGACATCGACGGCGTGCCGCGTCTCGGCACCGATTCCTCCGCGCTGCTTGGCGATGGCATCGCGTTGGTGTCCGACGGCCTCGAGTTCATCTACACCAAGGCCGGCGAAGCCAAGGTCGAGATGATGGCCGAGGCCACCCGCGACGCCCGCCTCCGCGCCGAGCAGATCGCCGCGCAAGGCCGCCGCGCGTTGCACGAACTGCGCTCCGCGCGCATGGGCGTCGTGCAAATCAACCCGCTCCACTCCGGCTCCACGAGCTGGGAGGGCAACAACGACCGCAGCTCCCTCGAGAAAACGATCACGGCCACCGTCGCAGCCACCTTCTCGTTGCGCTGAAGCACCGCGCTACGCCAACACGCGCGCCTCGACGATCGGCTCCGCCGGCACGGCACGCGGCTCGGCTTTCAGCGGATAGGTGAAGCGCTGACCCTCGTAGTTGCGGAAGATGATTTCCTCGTCCGTGATTTTTTCCACGAAGTCCGGGTTCATTGGCACCTTGCCGCCGCCGCCGGGCGCATCGATCACGTATTGCGGCACCGCGTAACCCGTCGTGTGGCCGCGCAGCGCTTTGATGATCTCGAGGCCTTTGCGGACATCGACCTTGAAGTGCGATCCACCGGTGATGAGGTCCATCTGGTAGAGGTAGTAGGGCCGCACGCGCATCCGCAGCAGGCGGTGCACGAGGGCCTTCATCACCTCGGCGTCGTCGTTCACGCCCTTGAGCAGCACGCTCTGGTTGCCGAGCGGCACGCCCGCAAACGCCAGCCGCTCGCACGCGGCTTTCAGCTCGGCCGTCGCCTCCTTCGGATGGTTCACATGGATGCTCATCCAAATCGGCCCGTATTTTTTAAAAATCTCGCAGAGCTCCGGCGTGATCCGCTGCGGCAGAAACACCGGGATGCGCGATCCGATGCGGATAAACTCCACGTGCTTGATCGCCCGCAACCGCGAGATGAGGTGCTCCAGTTTCTTGTCCGAAAGCAGCAGGGGATCGCCGCCCGAGAGCAGCACATCGCGCACTTCCGGGTGCGCCTCGATGTAGCGCAGGCCCTGCTCGTATTCCGGATGGAAATTGTAGTCCTGCGCGTTGGAGACGAGCCGGCTCCGCGTGCAGTAGCGGCAATACGCCGCGCACCGATCCGTCACGAGAAACAGCACGCGATCCGGGTAACGGTGGACGAGGCCGGGCACCGGCGAGTGGCCGTCCTCGTCGAGCGAGTCGAGCATCTCGCCCTCACTGACGACGAGTTCACCCGCGCGCGGGATCACCTGCTTGCGGATCGGGCAGTCCGGATCGTCGCGGTCGATGAGGTTGAAAAAATACGGCGTAATCGCGAGGGCCAGCTTCTGGTTGGCGTGCTCGCAGCCAGCCTTTTCGTCCGGCGTGAGCGTCATCAGCCGCTCCAACTGCTCGGTGGTCGTGAGGCGGTTCTTGAGCTGCCAGATCCAGTCGCGCCAGTCGCGCTCCGGGATATGCTGCCAAAGGCCCTGGCCCTCGAACCAGGTGGCGCGATCTTCAGTGTAAGGCATCGTGATGAGGCGCGAACGATTAGGGGGCTAACCAAGCGTGTCAAACGGCGCCAAAGGATAGTGCCAGACACCAGCCCCGTGAAGCCTGCACACAGCCAGACAAACAAACCCGTCATTTCTCACGAATGCGCAGGTTCGGGTTTTCGTTCATCCAGTTTTCCGCGTCGCTCATCGCCGTAAGCATGAATTTCTGGGCCGCTTTTACTTGATCGGCTTCAGCGGCAATCGTCTCCAAGCTTATTGATTGTCGCATACCGAACCACTCGGTGCGGCCACCGAAGTTTTCCGGCTCCCACTTGGAATCCTTTTCACACTTAAGGAGCCTCTGAAAAACTCACTGTTTAATCCGGCCGATGGGTGCGAGGGGATTTTTTTGCGAATGGAAACGGGCGAGTGGCATGGGCAGGGAAGTTGCGGGGGTGGACTTGGGCCGGGTGGAACGACCGGCGGGGTG